>NZ_JAHVIO010000004.1:0-807397 GCF_019801675.1 Halomonas sp. DP8Y7-3 | reverse complement strand
CGTTCAATCTGAGCCATGATCAAACTCTTCAGTTTAAAGTCTGATAGTCCGTTAAGCGGACCAAACTTGGCTCAAGGTTCAAACGTCTCGTTTGACGAGTCGCTTGCCTTGATATTTCAGTGACATTGTCACTGACTCATCGGCAAGCGCCCACATGAATTACCTGATCAATTTTTAAAGAGCGTGCTCTTGACTCTAGTGAGTTCAATGAGCGTCTCGCTGTTGCCGAGCGCTTTGCTCAGCGCCCTGCGAGGAAGGCGTATTCTACAGAATCGAAGCGTTTCGTCAAGCGCTTTCTTTTGCGTCCCGCAAGCGATGCTTGCAGACTTCAAAAGAGAGCGAAGCGTGCCTCAGCGCATCTTTCGATGCCCTGTCGGCGACCCCGATCAAGTGGCGAGCATTTTACCGATTTCTCGTTGCTCGTCAAGCAGTGATTTTTCCGAGAAGCTTCAGAAAGCCTTTTCAAATCAACTACTTTTACCACTCTTCACCGCCTGTGACGTTTGCTCGTCGCCGGCAGCGGATGCGTACTTTACGGATCTCGAGGCAGCTTGGCAATAGCCTGAATCAAAAAAGTTCATCGCCCTGTCTCTTCTTTGTCACACACCCGGTCATACGCTCCTGCACACGCGCTCTATCTACACTCCGTTGGCGACTTCTATCGGGGCGCCAAGCCGCACCTCTACCCATAAAGGCGCGCGCAGAAGTGTGCTATGAGTTGACGCCCCTCGGCTGGCTGGCACGATCAAGCAGCTCCAGGATTGAGTGGTACGTCAGGCCTGAGTGCTCGGTCATCCCCATTTCACAGGTTCGCGAATTGGAGACACCAAATTCGCAGCCCACCACTTGCCCCGCAAGGTCCTGCAGGGACGATGCGGTCAGCTCTGGCACCCGTAAACCCTTGTCGCCCGCAAAACCACAGCAGCTGATGCCCTCTGGAACGACAACGTCCTTGGCACATGCACGAGCCAGCGCGATAAACGCCTCAGTCAGGCCTTTGCGATGACTGGAGCAGGTCACATGAACGGCGACCTTGCTTTCCACCGGGGCGATGTCCAGGCGAGGCAGCAGATAGTCATGGGCAAACGCGACCGGCTCCTGAATCTTCAAACGCGCATCAAGGTGCTGCTCCACCTGCTGACTGCAAGGGCTGGTATCAAAGAGGATCGGCACCCTGCCGTTATGGCTTGCTGCCAAGAGCTCTCGGTTCAACTCCCTCGCCTTATGGGTGGCCTCATTTGCCATTCCCTTCGAGGAAAAGGGCATGCCACAGCACAGATGACCCGGCATTTCAGGAATGATCACGTCATAGCCGGCCTTGTCCAGCAGCGCCAGCACCACTTCCATTACCGCCCGCGCGCTGCTGTCGCGCTTGTCTGCGCCGAAGACTCGCGTAGCACAGGAGGGAAAGTACACCACTGGGTCGCGCCCCTCGCCCACCTGGGCCACGGATGACAACACGCGAATGGGGGCAGCCGCGGGAATCGACGGAATCCACTGGGGAATCCTCTTGTTGCTGACCTGGTGCAAGCCCTGGCTTGCCGTCGCCATCAGCCTGTCGCCGATCACCGCCCTTGCGACGCTTGCCCCTCGCAGGCCACTTCGTGCGACTCGGGTCACACCGGAAAAATGCCGTCCGATGCGTCTCGCCAACTGCTGCTTGCCGACATGCCGCTCTTCACGCATGGCAAGCACCAGCTCGCCGGTATTGATGCCGACGGGACAACGGGTACCACACATACCATCTGCCGCACAGGACGTATCGATGTCATAAAGTGCTGTCCGACCAAAGGCTTCCGACCGCTCCCTGTCTGCATCGGTGGGTTGCTCAAGGTTGGCCAGCCTGGCCCGCTCACGCGTCAACACGATGCGCTGGCGGGGTGTCAGCGTCAGTTCCCGGGAGGGACACACCGCTTCGCAGAAGCCACATTCGATGCAGCGATCGACGATGGCGTCAGCCTCGGGTAGAGGCTTCAAGTTCTCGAGGTGCAAGGTTGGGTTTCGGGTCAGCATGACCTCGGGATTCAAAAGATGGTCCGCATCGAACAGCGCCTTGATCTGCCACATCAGGTCATACGCTTCCTTGCCCCACTCCAATTCGACAAAGGGGGCCATGTTGCGCCCTGTGCCATGCTCCGCCTTCAGGGAGCCACCGAACTCAACCGCTACCAGCTGGGCGACGTCAGCCATCAAGGCCTGATAACGCTCTTTTTCGCCCGCGCGCTCGAAGCCCTGTGGAAAAACAAAATGCAGGTTGCCCTCAAGCGCGTGACCAAACAGCAGGGCATCGTCATAGCCATGCCGCTTGAACGCGGCGGTCAGCGCGGCAACGCCCTCCTCCAGTCGCTCGATCGGAAAGGCAACGTCCTCGATGATCACCGTCGTCCCCAGGTCGCGAACGGCACCCACCGCCGGGAACAACCCCTTGCGAACTTTCCAGTAGAGGGCGTAGCTGACGGGATCTTCAGTGAAGGTGACAGGCTCCAGCGTCATGATGCCCTCAAGGGCCTGATTGACGTCATCGATACGCGCAGCCAAGGTGTCGCCATCCTGCTCACGAACATCCACCAGCAGCGCGGTGGCACCTGACGGCAGATCACGAAGGTGCTCGGGCATCCCTGGCTGCCGCTCCACCGCGCGGAGTCCGGCACGATCCATCAGCTCTACTGCCGCCACCCCCGTACCCTTGAGCGCGATGGTCGCACGACAGGCACTGCCCAGGTCGGGGAAGAAGATCATGGCCGCTGCACGACGGGGTGGTTCTGGCACGGTGTGATACGTAATGCGCGTGATACAACCGAGAGTCCCTTCAGACCCGATCATCAGGTGGGCCAGGATGTCGACGCCATCACGGTAATCCAGCAGACTGTTCAGCGCGTAGCCGGTGGTATTCTTGAGCCGGTACTTGTGGCGAATACGCCTTGCCAGTTCGACATCGGTACGCACGCCGGCGGCCAGCCGCTCCAACCCGTCCAGCAGCACCGCGTGACTCTTGCGGAACGCCTCGACACTGGCCGTATCAGCGGTATCGAGCACAGCACCATCCAGCAGCACCACGCGGATACTGTCGAGCGTCATATAGGTATTCTGAGCGGTGCCACAACACATGCCGGATGCGTTATTCGCCGCGATACCGCCGATCATGCAGCTGGCAATGGACGCAGGGTCAGGGCCGATCTTGCGATCGAAGGGCGCCAGCAATTCGTTGGCCCTGGCACCAATGACAGCGGGCTGCAGGTCGATGCGAGCCCCATTGTCGAGCACCTCGGCACCCCGCCAACCACGGCCGAGCTGAATCAATACACCGTCGGTGATGGCTTGCCCGGACAATGACGTGCCGGCCGCGCGAAAGGTCATCGGCCAGTGCCCCTCGCGGCAGGCCTCAATCACAGAGCGCAGCTCCTGCTCGGTCTGCGGCCGCACCACCAGGCTTGGCACCAGCCGATAAAAGCTGGCATCCGTCCCATAGGCCAGGCGTCGCAATGGGTCGGTGACCAGGCGCGCTTCCGGCAGATGCTGCTTCAATCGCTCGACCAGCGAGTCCATGGAGATGCTGGGGGGTGTGGTGGAAATGGCCGTCATGATGCTCTCCCTGTCCGATGGCTAGTATTGCAGCTGTTCAGATGCAAAAACGCCACTCCTGAGAGTGGCGTTTGGCGCTTCGGGGTTAGTCAGCAGGCCTGTGTCGCGCAGAGGCGCAGCCCCGCCCTCCACAAGTAGGCCTGCTATCCTGGCACCGGTTATCAGGGCCTGACATCGACGCGAACAATGCCGCCATTGCCACCGTAGCCGGTGACCGAGACCTGGTACTCACCAGGCTCCAGCGTGGTCTCGATCAATGACCCGAGGTCGGTGCTGCCGCTGTCGTCATCCTGAAAGAAGACGCCATTACCCTCGAGCTCCAGCAGGGTATCCACGGCCTCCGACTGGGTCTCGACGCTGACCACACCAGCCTCCTCGACGACCAGGGTATAGGTCAGCTCGCCATTGACCTCAAGCTGGCCATACACCGTTTCGCCAGTGCGAATCTCACCACCGGTGCGGAAATCGCCGCTGAACGGCTGCTGTGTCAGCCTCAGTGAATAACTGCCGCTGCCACTGAAACTTTGCGCGTTCACCTGATACGTACCCGGCTCCAGTACGGCATGGATGCGCGAATTGGTGCCAGAACCGCCATCGTCGTCACTGGTGTCGACACTTCCTCCGCTCAAGCCCAGCAAGGCATCGAAGGCACTGGAGTTCAGTTCCAGCGTCACTTCAGCCGCCTCATCAAGCGTAAAGGTGTAGCCATTGCTGCCGCTGCTTCCCAGCATGCCTCGCACCGTCTCGCCTGACTGCAGTTCGCCGCTGTTTCGCAACTCACCGTCAAAGGCATTGACGCTGGACTCGAGCAGGAAGGTCCCGGCTGACGAACCCGAGTAGCTGCTGACTTCGACCCGGTAGCTGCCCGGCTCCAGCACGGTATCGATGCGGGAGTTGGTGCCACCACCGCCGTCATCATCGCTCAAGGCTACCCCGTTGCCCTCCAGATAGAGCTGGGTATCAAACGCCGAGGACGACACTCCGATCGATACTTCGGAGGCCTGTTCGATGGTCAGGGTGTAGGTATTGGGCTGCATACCACCCGCCATGCCCTGCACGGATTCGCCAGGCACGAGCTCGCCCTCGTTCTTCAACTCGCCATCAAACGGCGTCGTGTCGAGCTCAAGTGCATAGGCTCCGGACTCTCCGCCATAGCCAGTGACCACCACGCGGTAGTCGCCTGGCATGAGAACGCTTTCAAGCAGGGAATTGGTGCCGCTGCCAGTGTCATCGACATCGATGTTGGTCTGACCGCCGCGCACCTGCAGAACCGTATCGAAGTCATCTGAGCTGAGCGACAGAGTGACGTTGGTGGGCTCTGCAATAGAAAGCTCGTAGGTGTTGCTGGAAGAGGCGTCATCCAGCGTGCCGGTAATGCTGTCACCAGAACGCAGCGGACCGCTGTTGCGCTCGCCACGCGACAGGTCAGCCTGTTCCATCGTCAGACGATAGCCGCCGCCCACGCTGACGAAGTCATCTTCACAGGCAACATCCACCCGCTCCTTCACCGGCTGACCGGGCACCAGACGCACCTCATAATCGCCAGGCGTCAGGAAGGCCTCCAGCGTCTGCTGGTCATCGCCACAGCGGGCTGCCTTGTGGGATGCTTCGTTGCCTTCGAGTACCAGCGCGGCACTGGACGCGCCGGCCAGCGTCAGAGTGACCTGACGGGTGTCGTCCAGGCTGATGGGGTAACTGGCCGTCTCTTCGCCCAGAACGCCGACGACAGCCTCTCCATCCGTCAGCGACTCGGCGCCCTGTTGCTGGGAAGGTGTCAATGCATAGGGACCAAAGCCGGACATGTCGGTGCTGTTGACGACCACCAGCGAGCAACCTTCTGAGGGCCCCAACAGCAGCGATGCCGGCGCCTGCTCAGAGCTTTCCGCCCCGCCCTGCCAACGGCCACGTTCGTCATAGACCGAGAGCGTGGCGGCGAACGGCGAATCCAGCTGATACAGCTCACCCGCACCTTCGCTGCCGCAGACCCAGTGGCTTCCAAAGCGTGACCCATTGTTGAGGTTGACGCCACTTTGCGATGTCAGCTCGCCTTCAATCGGTTCGCCGGCCGCACTTTCCGGCGCCTCGATAAAGCGGCCCTGGGCAGCTGAGCTGGCTTGGCCATCATTCGCGGACTCTCCGTCCGCTCCTTCCTGACAGCCCGCCAGCAACACTGCCAGCGACAGTCCGCCGACCAGCACCACTGGGGAAAAGGAAAGGAATATCGGGCGCTTTTCGCCCAGCGGTTGTTTCGACATGCCTGCCTCCATGTAACGGGTTGCACTCCGTGCACCGACAACTATGCGATATCGGAAGCACAACACTATAGCCAACTTATATGACAAACGTCAGGGTCATCCGCGCAGGCCGACTCGGTAGTGTCGTACTTTCTTCGCGTATCGGTGCGTCAACCGTCGCGCAGAATAACTACCAACTCGCGAGGGCCGTGCACCCCGTAGGCCAGGGTCTGCTCGATGTCCGCCGTCTTGCTGGGACCAGAAATCAACAGAGCGTTGGTCGGCATGCCACTCGCCCACCCTTGATGAGTGATGACATCGAACAACGTATCCTCGATGGCGTCGACATCCAGCACCGCAATATGCAGCGGTGGCACGAGGCTCAGCAGGCGCGGCTCGTCGGCGTCGGGCCATAGCCACAGGCTACCCGTCTCAGCAATCCCGCCACGAGTTGACGTCAGCCCCGCGTCGACATGCTGAAACAGCTCCTCCTGCCAGGCCTCGATGTCGCGATCGGCATCGATCAGCTCCACCTGGTGGCTTGCCAGGGCATCGCGCGCGGCCCGGGCCACCGGATGCTGTCGCCCCAGCGCCAGCCGGCGAATCTGCTTTTCTGCCAGCACACCTGCAAGCGCATCGGTCCAATCCGCCGTGTTGCAGCGGACCACCTCGCCATGCACCGAGGTAATCCAGCGAGTGAACCGCTCCGCCCGCTCTTCACGGGACCAGCCCCGCCCTGTCACGACAGCGAAGTCACTTTCCGGTGCCACCAGAGCGCTGCCTTGGCGATCTCGCAGGCGAGCCAGGATACTGTCTCTTGCACTCATGAATCCTGCTCCTTGCGGTGACGCTTGATCAGCGTATGAAGCGACGACTTTGCTGGCTTGGGAGCCGTGCGGTACTCCGTCCATGGCCCCAGGTGAGACGGTGCCAGCCCCCTGAAACTACCGGCGATCAGACTGGCGCCGCGCCAGGCATTGGGATGCGTCGCCAGCCACTGCCAGCTTTTCCATGCGGCCACTTCCTTGCGCGACCGTTTGACGCCGGCTCCCGGCACATTACCGACTCCGTCACCGACCGCTTCACGACGCAACCGCACCAGCAGGTCGGGAATGGGGATCTTGACCGGGCAGACCTCACCACAGGCACCGCACAAACTCGATGCCGACGGCAGGTCCTTGGTGGCTTCCAGCCCCATCAGGTGAGGCATGAGGATGGCGCCAATCGGCCCTGGGTAGGTGGTGCCATAGGTATGCCCACCGACCCGAGTGTAGACCGGGCAGTGGTTCATGCAGGCCCCACAGCGGATGCAGCGCAACGTATCCAGCAGCTCGTCATCTTGATAGATCCGCGAACGTCCGCTGTCCACCAACACAAGGTGCACTTCCTTGGGCCCATCGTGCTCACCCGCCTTGCGCGGTGAACTGATCATGTTGAAGTAGGTGGTGACATGCTGACCGGTCGCCGAGCGGGTCAGCAATGCGTACAGCGGGGCAACATCCGCGAGATGCTCCACCACCTTTTCGATACCTGTCACCGCAATATGCACGGGCGGCGCCGTCGTCGTCATACGGCCATTGCCTTCATTTTCCACGAGACACAATGTGCCTGTCTCGGCGACCGCAAAATTGACCCCGGATACCCCGACATCTGCCGCCATGAATCGCTCGCGCAGTTGGGCACGTGCCGCGGCCGTCATGGCATCGACATCCCGGGTGCGTTCCGTCCCGGTGCGGTCATGCATGATGTCGGAGATTTCATCGGTATTCAGGTGAATCGCCGGCATGATGATGTGCGAGGGCGTCTGCTCGTTGAGCTGGACCAGGTACTCTCCCAAATCGGATTCCAGCGCCTCGATACCGGCCTGCTCGAGGTGAGCATTGAGGTGCATTTCCTCGGACACCATGGACTTGCCCTTGATCACCGAAGAGGCGCCATGCTGCTGGCAGATCTCCGTGATCATTGCGCAGGCCTGCTCGCCATTCTCCGCCCAATGCACGCGAATACCGTTGGCTTCGCAGTTCGCCTCCAACTGCTCCAGCAGGTCCGGCAGCTTGGACAGGGCACGCAGGCGAATATTGGCGCCAAGCTGGCGCAAGGTCTCCAGATCCCAATCTGAAAACGCCTCGCGCCGCTTGCCCATCAGTCCATCCATGGCCTTGCGGAAATTGGCACGGATCTGAGGGTTCTCCAGCGCCGCATGGGCCTGCTGATGAAACGCCTGAGGAGTGAACGTCTGTACCGGCTGGTTCATGAGGTCCTCCGCCACAGATAGGAAGCGATATGCTCACCCTTGAGCGAGCTGTCGCGATGAGCCAGGCGGCCACCGATGTTCATCAAGCAGCCGCAGTCCGAGGTGACGAAGTGATCCGCGCCTGCGGCCTCCAGCGCACGACTCTTGTCCTCGACCATGGCGCCGGACACCTCTGGATGGCGCACCGCAAAGGTTCCACCAAATCCACAGCACTCGCTGGCTCGTTCCTGCTCTACCAACTCGACATGCCCCAGGCGCTGCAACAGAGCCGGCCCGGTGTCAGCCAGGCCCATCTCACGACGCGCACTGCAAGAGGTATGCATCGCCACCTTTTCCGGGGCGCCCCTGTCGTCAAGCGTCAGGTGACAGACGTGCACCAGGAACTCGGTCAACTCGAAGACCCGGCTCGCCAACTCTGTGGCCTTCGCCTCGTCCTCGGTTCCCGCAAACAGGTCCGGGTAGTGCGTTCGCATCATGCCGCCACAGGAGCCGGACGGCACGATGATGGGCCAGGGCCCGGGAAACAGGTCGAGTTGAGCCCGCGCCACTTCACGAGCCTCACTGTGATACCCCGAGGTATAGGCCGGCTGACCGCAGCACGTCTGGTCCTGGGGGTAGATGACCTCGATGCCTTCTCGCTCCAGCAGGCGCAGGCTATCCAGCCCGGCCTCGGGATACAGCATGTCGATCAGGCAGGTCCCAAACAAGTAAACCTTGTCGGGTCGAGGAGGGTATAACTTGACGGCGGTCATGGTGGGGTCCTCAGGGTCAGGCACGGCAGGCGCTGTCGTTTATTGTTCCCCGCCCTAGCTTGACCCATGCTCCATAGCCAACAGAGAGCTGCCGAAAAGGCCTATCAAGTCAGGTACGGACGCTGGTGGCACAAGGCCTACCCCGCGAATTGGGTAAATTGGTAAAACCAATTGACAACGCCGAATAAAGGCACAGTAGAGTCGCGCCACTACAGTGTCAAACCTGTTGCCGGCTTTTGCCCAGCAATCCCTCTATACTTTGGTATTACAGGAAATTAACGGCGCCACAAGCTATTGAATTGCTAGCAAGTATCCACAGACTGTATGACGTCTCATCATGCTCATTTTTTGGTAATACCAATTTCTAAGCGGTACACTCTGGACACATCTCACAGACCAGTGACGCCCACATGGCTTACCAACCCGTGCGCCAGCCACGCCTGGCCGACGTGATTACCGAACGACTCGAGGCGCTGATTCTTGAAGGCAGCCTGACGCCAGGCCAGCGACTGCCTCCCGAGCGCGAGCTGGCTGAGCGCTTTGGCGTATCGCGTCCGTCTCTGCGAGAGGCCATCCAGAAACTGGCTGCCAGGGGGCTGCTGGTAAGTCGACAGGGTGGTGGCACCTACATCACGGAATCCTTGAACAGCGGCTACAGTGATCCGCTGCTGGAAATGTTGTCGCGACACGGTGAGTTCCACCTGGATCTTCTGGAATTCCGTGATGCCATGGAAGGCCTGTCCGCCTACTATGCGGCGCTGCGCTCCACACCCACGGACAAGGCACTGTTGATCCAACGCTTCGAGGAACTCGAGGTCGCCTTTCTCGGCGAGGACCCCAAGGGCGAAGCCAAGGCGGACGCGGCCTTTCACCTGGCGATCGCCGAATCCGCCCATAATGTCCTGCTGCTGCACACGATTCGCGGCATCTTCCACCTGCTGGAGCGCAGCATCGTGGACAACCTGGCCCACCTGTTCGAGAAGCCCGAGTCGCGCCCGCGGCTCATGACCCAGCACCGGGCGTTGCTCGACGCCATTCTCGAGGGCCGCGCAGAAGATGCCCAGGCACGCTCCCACGAACACCTGGTCTATGTCGAGGAAGGCCTGCTCGAGATGGAACGCGCCGAAACGCGGGCGCAGCGAGCGCTCAGACGGGCCCAGGTGATGCCTCCGAGACGGTCACTCTAGGCGATGATGAGCGGGCATAAGACACGCCACCGGCGTCCGCTGACCCTGGCCCTGCTGGCCGCGCTCATCCTCGGCCTGGCGCTGGTCATCTGGCAAAGTGCGGATATCGCCAGGGAGCGCGCCCTGACCACCCTGCAACGAGATGCGCAAACCGAATTGAGGCTATCGGCCACCGGCCTCACCGGCTACCTGTCCCGCCATGAATATCTGCCAGAACTTCTCGCCACGCGGGAGACGGTCAAGCGCTACCTGAGTGCACCCGACGACCAGAACGCCATGCCGCTCAACCGGTTGTTCAATCGTTTCAGAAGTACCACCGGGGTGTCGGACATTTACCTGCTCGATGCCGAAGGCACAACGCTGGCGGCCAGCAACTGGCACCGCGAAGATACCTTCATCGGCGAAAACTACCGCTTTCGCCCCTACTACCAGGATGCCATTGCCGGGCACTATGGCCGCTTCCACGGCCTCGGCGTAGTCTCCATGGATCGTGGCTACTACTTTTCGGCCCCGGTCTGGCTGGATGACACCGCACCGGACGCGACCCCCGCCGGCGTCATGGTGGTCAAGATTCGCGTCGACGCGCTGGAAGCCAGCTGGCAAGGCCCAAACTCCAGCCTGCTGGTGGTCGATCAGAACGGTATCGTGTTCATGTCCAGCCAGCCAGAACTGAGACTTACGTCGCTCGATCCTCTCAGCCCCGAGCGCCTTGACCAGCTGCGCTCATCCCGTCGCTACGCCGACGAGCCGCTGACCGCCAGCCACCTGTTCACCCACGACCAGCTGGACCAAGGGGCACGCCTGGTGGGCTTTACCCAAGGCCCGCTGGCCGACCAACGGTATCTGAGCGTTACCCGCGACTTTGCGACGCTTGGCTGGCAGATGCATATTCTCAAGCCCATGGGCCCGGTCAATGACGCCCAGTGGCAAGCCATGCTGATGGGCGGGGGGCTGTATGGCTTGCTGGCCTTGGCCTGCGGCGTTGGCTGGCAACGGCACCGACTTCGTCGCGAGCGCGAGGCCTTTGCTGAACGGGAACGCACCACCCTGGCCAAGGCCAGAGATGAACTGGAGCGCAACGTCGCCAGCCGCACCCAGGATCTGGTCGCCAGCAACCAGCGTCTGTCCGCGGAAATCGATGAGCGCCGGCGCACCGAAGCCACCCTGCGACAGACCCGCGACGAGCTGATCCAGGCGGCCAAGCTGGCCGTTCTCGGTCAGCTGGCTGCCGGTATCAATCATGAGCTGAACCAACCGCTGGCCGCGATTCGCGCCTACGCAGAGAATGCCCGAGGCTTTCTCGCCCGGGAACGTCTGGACACGGTCGACACCAATCTGGGCGAGATCATTGAACTCACTGGACGCATGGCCGACATCAGCGCCCAGCTGCGCCAATTCTCACGCAAGAGCGGGGAGCCACCGAGCCCAGTGTCCACCCGTGCCTGCATTGACTATGCGCTGCGACTGTTCAAGACACGTCTGGACGAGCAGCATGTCGACGTCGTGTTCGACCTTCCCGACGAAGCACCATGGGTGCTGGCTGACCTGGTCCGGCTGGAACAGGTGCTGGTCAACCTGATCGGCAATGCGCTGCAAGCCATGGCCCACGTCGCCGAGCCAAAGCTTGTCCTCGGTGTCGCGGCCACCGAGGACAGCATTACCATCAGAGTGGATGACAACGGCCCCGGCATTCCGGAACCACAACGACGCCAGGTCTTCGAACCCTTCTACACCACCAAGGCACCCGGTGCCGGACTTGGCTTGGGGCTGTCCATCTCTGCCCGAATCATTGATGATCTGGGGGGACGGCTGGCCGCCAGCGTCTCGCCACTGGGCGGTGCACGCTTTACCATCGACCTTCCGCGGGCCGCCAGCACCCCGGCTCCCGGTTCCATGCCCTACCAAGAGAAGCCGCCCCATGTCTGATGCCCCCCCCGTGATGATCATCGATGACGAGGAGCACCTGAGGGTCACCCTTGGCCAGACCCTGGAGCTGGCGGGCTACCACCCCGAGCCCTTCGCCAGTGCCGAACAGGCCCTGGCCACGTTGAACAAGGACTTCTCTGGCGTGGTGATCAGCGACATTCGCATGCCTGGCATGGACGGGATGGCCCTGCTCAAGGAAATTCGCCAGCGTGATCCCGACCTTCCCGTGGTGCTGATTACCGGCCATGGCGACGTGTCCACCGCGGTGGAAGCCATGCGCGAGGGGGCCTGGGACTTTCTCGAAAAGCCCTTCCCCAGTGAACGACTGAGTGAGGTGGTTCGGCGCGGCATCGACAAGCGCCGGTTGAGCCTGGAGAACCGCTATCTCAAGGCGGAGCTGGAGGCCCAGCAGACGGCACCCGGCCCCCGCCTGGTCGGGCGCACGCCGGCCATCAAACGGCTATCCTCCATGGTGCAACGCATCAGCCAAGTGGAAGCCGATGTGCTGTTGTTCGGCGAGACAGGCGCCGGCAAGGACCTGGTGGCAAGGGCGATTCATGAACGCAGCGCCCGGGGCGGCAGGCCCTTCGTCGCCATCAACTGCGGCGCTGTGCCGGAAAGCACCATCGAGTCGGAGCTGTTCGGACACGAGAAAGGCGCCTTTACCGGCGCCGTGGAAAGGCGTATTGGCAAGTTCGAGCACGCCGAGGGGGGCACTGTCTTCCTCGATGAAATCGAATCGATGCCGCTGGCTCTCCAGGTAAAGCTGCTGCGGGTGCTGCAGGAACGGCAGGTGGAGCGGCTTGGCAGCAACACGCCTGTGGCGCTGGATATCCGGGTCATTGCCGCGACCAAGATCGACCTGAGAGAGGCCGCCGAAGCGGGCGAATTCCGGGAAGATCTCTACTACCGCCTCAACGTCGTCACGCTGTCGATCCCGCCCCTGCGTGAGCGACGCGAAGACATTCCCCTGCTGTTTCAGCACTTCGCGGCGGTCGCGGCCAGCCGCAGCGGCATGGAAGCGCCTCCCCTGGACGCGCCTGGAGTCTCGGTGCTGCTGGCCCACGACTGGCCCGGCAACGCCCGCGAGCTGCGCAACCTGGCGGAGCGCTACGTGCTGCTCGGCAGTACCTGCGACTATCGCCTCGACGCCTTGATGGAAGGCGTCGGCAGTGACGGCGGCGAGCTTCCCCTGCCCCGCCAGGTCGAACTCTTCGAAAAGCAGCTGTTGAGTCAATCGCTGGCACGACATCATGGCCGGATCAACGACGTGTGTGAGCATCTGGGACTGCCGCGCAAGACGCTGTACGACAAGCTCAAGAAACATGAGCTCAAGCCAGATGACTATCGCCAGCGCGATGACACCAGTGCGACGCCCTGATCGAGCAACCCCTGCAGGACATCCCAGGAAGGCAGCCAAGGCGCAAGACTCAAGGTGACGCACAGCATCGCCACAGAATTGCCAGGGTCGCCCCAGTCGAACGGCTTGAAAGCGGTGCCGAAGGAACGCTTCAGGCGCGCCCCATCCAGGTCCACGCTGTACAGCTCGTCGAGCAACAGGTGGATGGCAAACCCCATGGTCAGCGCCGCCCCGTGGGCCCAGGCCATGGCATCAGGCGGGGCAAACAAGCGATGACTGATGGCACTCGTGGCAAACCCGCACATCGACGCTGCCAGCAGTGAATGCCACAGGCCACGATGAACCGTGAAGCGGGCGAATATCGCCCCCGCCAGATAGCGCACCGCCAGATAGATACCTCCGCAGACCAACAGCAGGGTGCCGTCGCTCAGCCGCTCCTGCAGCATCACCGCCCCGGCCACCACCGCAGGCACCGCCAGCAGGTTGAAGACCAGCCGGATGGCCTTGGAACTGTCCGAGTCGATATCCGGCAAAATCCCACCCAGGGTGGTCAGCGCCAGAATCGGCAGGCTATCGAGCGCCGACCATAGCCCCGCCTGCCAGCCTCCATGGGCCAGCACCGCGCCGCCGGCGGCGGCCACGCTGAGGTGGGTGCGGAAGTTGGCCATGCCGGGAAGGCTCCTCGAAAAACATACAGCACTGGATAAATGACCAGATTATCGCCCGGCAGTTCAATAGAAACAATTGGTTGGAATGAACATGAGCATAAAAAAACGCTGCCTTGGCAGCGTTTTCTGATGTGCTCTCGTTGCGGCACCGACGTTAACCGGCTGCATTTTCCTCAAGATACTGATCCTTGAGCTTCACGTAGTTGCCGGCGGTATAGGGGAAGAAGGCCCGCTCACTGTCCTTCAAGGGGCGCAATGCCTTGGCCGGGTTGCCGGCATAGACGTATCCGCTTTCCAGCCGCTTGCCGGGCGGCACCACGGCGCCGGCGGCGATGATCACCTCATCCTCGACCACCGCCCCGTCCATCACGATGGCCCCCATGCCAACCAGGATCCGATTCCCCAAGGTGCAGCCATGCAGCACGGCCTTGTGCCCGATGGTGACCTCATCACCGATGGTCAAGGGCCAGCCCCCCGCATTGAAATCGCTGGCATGGGTGATGTGCAGTACGCTGCCATCCTGCACGCTGGTGCGGGAGCCGATGCGGATGCGGTGCATGTCACCACGAATCACCGCCATCGGCCACACCGAGCAGTCATCTCCCAACACCACGTCACCCAGCACCATGCACTGGGGGTCGACGTAGACCCGCGCCCCCAGCACCGGCGCCTTGCCCTGCCAGGAGCGGATCACCGGAAAACCGGGAGCGGGCGACGACACGGGGGAGCCAGACGCTGCGTTGTGGTTACTATCGGTCATGCTCGGCACTCCTTATCAGCTATTCGTGAGGCGTGGCTCGTACAAGGACAACACGGTCAGCGGCGGCTACAGCAGGCTGCTGAACAGCACCACCAGCACCAGCGGAATGGATATCCAGCGAACGACCGCGCGCCACACGCGAAAGCCGTTGGGACCAGCATCCAGCGCCCGCAGCGCCTCGCGCTCAGGCATTACCCACGCGGCAAAGATGGCGATCAAGAGGCCGCCGAGGGGCAGGAATATCTCGGGCGGGATGGTGCTGACCACGCCAAAGAAGTTCATGCTGCCAATCACGTGGACGTCACTCAAGGTAGAAAACGACAGCACACATAATAGCCCCACCAACCACACGCAGATGCCCACCGCCAATGCCGCCAGACGACGACTGAGACCCCATCCCACCAGGGTCGATACCATCGGTTCGGCCAGGTTGATCGACGACGTCCAGGTCGCCAGCAACAGCAACAGGAAGAACAACCCAAGCCAGAAGGCACCGCCAGGCAGATCCGCAAAGGCCACCGGCAGTGTGACAAAGACCAGGCCAGGGCCTTCGCCAGGATCCATGCCCTGGGTGAACACCACCGAGAAGATGGCGATACCGGCCAGCAGCGCGACCAGCACGTCCAGCACCGCCACTGCACCGGCGGCACCGGGCAGGCTTTGATGGTCAGGCATGTAAGCGCCGTAGGCCATCAAGGCACAGGCTCCCACCGCCAGGGTGAAGAAGGCATGGCCCATGGCATGGACGAAGACCATCGGCGTCAGCGCCGAAAAATCCGGTGTGAACAGCCATGCCATGGCGGGACCAAAACCGTCCATGGTCACGGCGTGGCCAGCCAGCACGATCAATAACAGATACAGCGCAGGCATCAGCAGGTTGTTGAGACGCTCGAGCCCCTTGGCCACACCCGCGGCCACCACCACCATGGTCATGACCAAAAACAGGGTGTGGTTGAACGTCATGCGCAAAGGGTCTGCGAGAAAGGCGTCGAAGCCAGCGCCGATCTCCGGGCCACTCTCGCCGGCAAAGCCGCCGCTGAAGGCGTTGACCATGAAATCAATGGACCAGCCGGACACCACCGAGTAGAACGACAGAATACAGAAGACGGTAAAGGCCCCGAACAGACCAAGCCACTTCCAGTGAGTCGAGGTGCCACGCTGGCGTGCCAGCTCCGCCAACGACTGCATCGGGCTCCTGCGTCCGGCCCGGCCGATCATGATCTCGGCCATCATCACGGGCAGGCCCAGCACCACCACAAACCCCACATACAGCAAGAGGAAGGCAGCTCCCCCGTTTTCGCCGGTGATATAGGGGAAGCGCCATATATTGCCGAGGCCCACGGCGGCCCCGGTCACGGCCAGGATAAAGGCGCGGCGCGAACTCCAGCGTTCCAGCGTCTGGTTCATGGTCTTTCGGTGTCCACATCGAGAAAAACGAAGGGCGCAAGACTAGCACATTGAAACAGGCGACAGTCGCCCGCATTTACTGAACCATTGTCGAATTCGAGAGGTGCACATGTCCCGCAACCCGCTGCTTGAACGCCACACCCTGCCGCCCTTCGGTGAGATTCGCCCTGAGCATGTCGCCCCGGCGGTCGACACCTTGCTTGAGGAGCTGCGCGACGGTGTCGAAGCACTGGTGGCTGAAGCCGAGCAAGCGACGCCCACCTGGGCCAGCCTGGCGGCGCCACTGGAGGAGTTGAGCGATCGCCTGGCACAGGCCTGGTCGCCGGTCTCCCACCTCAACTCGACCATGAGCACCCCTGAGCTGCGTGAGGCTCACGATGGCTGTCTCGAGAAGCTCTCCGCCTACAGCACCTGGATCAGCCAGCATGAAGGGCTGTTTCGTGCCTGGCAGGCGCTCAAGGATAGTCCAGACTTCGCGACCCTCAGTGACGCCCAGCAACGCGCCGTGAACAACGCACTGCGTGATTTTCGCCTGGCAGGCGTCGACCTGCCGGCCGACAAGAAGCAGCGCTCGGCGGAAATCCGCTCACGCCTCTCGAGCCTATCCAGCACCTTCTCCAATCAGCTGCTGGATGCTACCCAGGCCTGGTCGCTGGACCTCGAGGACGACAGCCGTCTGGGGGGGCTGCCCCAGAGCGCCCTCGATACACTGGCAGCCAACGCTGAGTCCAAGGGCAAGAAGGGGTATCGCATCACCCTCGACTTCCCCAGTTTCTTCCCGGTGCTTTCCTATGCCGAGGACCGCGAACTGCGCCGAGAGGTGTACACCGCCTTCGTCACTCGTGCCTCGGACCAGGGGCCCAATGCCGGCGAATATGACAACGCCCCGATCATGGAAGAAACCCTCGCACTGCGTCGCGAGATGGCCGAACTGATGGGGTTTGCGACCTACGCCGACTACTCACTGGCCACCAAGATGGCCGACAGCCCCAGCCAGGTCGTCGGCTTCCTCGACGACCTGGCCGAGCGCGCGCTGGACCAGGGCCAGCAGGAATTCAGCGAGCTGGATGCCTTCGCCAAGGACACCTTGGGTCTGGAGGCTCTGGCCCCCTGGGACATCGGCTTTGCCAGCGAGAAGCTGCGTGAAGCGCGCTACGCCATTTCCCAGGAGCAGCTGCGTCCCTACTTTCCGGCCCCCAAGGCGGTTCAAGGCCTGTTCAGCGTGGTGGAAAGGCTCTACGGCGTGCAGGTCGAGCGCGACAGCGACGCTCCCACCTATCACCCAGATGTGGGCTTCTACCGGCTGTATGAAAACGGCGCCCCCATCGCCGGCTTCTACCTCGACCTTTATGCTCGCGAGGGCAAGCGAGGCGGAGCCTGGATGGATGAATGCCGTGTCCGCCGTCGCCGCGACGGTGAGCTGCAGCTGCCGGTGGCCTACCTGACCTGCAATTTCACCCGCCCGGTCGGCGACAAGCCGGCACTGCTGACCCACGATGAGGTCACCACGCTGTTCCATGAGTTCGGGCATGGTCTCCATCACATGCTGACCCGCCAGGACGTTGCCGATGTTTCCGGTATCAATGGGGTTGCCTGGGATGCCGTCGAGCTGCCTAGCCAATTCATGGAGAATTTCTGCTGGGAGCGTGAGGGGCTTGACCTGATCTCTGGACATGTCGAGACCGGCGAGCCGCTGCCTGACGAGCTGTTCGACAAGCTGATCGCAGCCAAGAATTTCCAGTCCGCCATGGGTCTGCTGCGCCAGGTAGAGCTGTCGCTGTTCGACTTCCGCCTGCACCTGGAACCAGCGGCGCCCAGCGCGGCGGAGATTCAGGCGCTGCTGGATGACGTGCGAGCGAAGGTATCGGTGGTCCCCAGAGTCGACTTCAACCGCTTCCAGAATAGCTTCGGTCACATCTTCGCCGGCGGATACGCGGCAGGTTACTACAGCTACAAGTGGGCAGAAGTGCTGTCCGCCGATGCCTGGAGTGCCTTCGAGGAAGCCGGCACCTTTGACGCCGAGACCGGTGCTCGCTTCCGCCGCGAAATCCTTGAGCAGGGTGGAGCCCGTGACGCCGCGGACCTGTTCAAGGCCTTCCGCGGTCGCGATCCCAGTATCGAACCGCTGCTACGCCACAGTGGTATTCGCGCCGCTTGATACCCGTGACCATCGACGCCTCCGCATCTGGCGGAGGCGTCACCCTATACGGAGACAACGATGACCGTAAAGAAACGTTTCATCGCCGGCGTGGTCTGCCCACGCTGTGCTGAAATGGACCGCATCCGCGCCTGGGAGCAGAACGGCGTGCGCTACAGAGAATGCGTCAGCTGTGACTTCTTCGAGCAGCTGCCGATCGAAGACGACGTGCTCGAGGAGCTGGCGACACGGGTCAATCAGGAACACGACGCCCCAGCGGCAGAAGAGATTCAGCCAGTGCGCATTCTCGATCCCGGCAAGCGCCACTGACTCAGAAAGCGGTACTGACTCAGAAAGCGGTACTGACCCAGAAAGCGGAACTGAAAAGCACTGCAGGATACCCCGTCCCGACCCCTTGCCACCGTCCTGGTAGATCACTACGCCGCCAGGACGTGCCGTGCCTAGGCCAACATGCGGATTTCCGCACACCCACTTCGGCCATCCGTGCGAGATATCGGACATGAGGCGTCACAGCGTTTTCGACTATTGTCTAAATAAAAAATCATAAAAACTTGAATTTATTAGCCTTTTGTTAAAAAGGCACACCCCTTGCGATGTTTATTGCGTTGACCGACTGACGGCCAACTGCCATCTCATTTCGTCATCTCTGACTACGCTTGAGATCGCAGCACCGTCATCACGACCCATAATCACAACGTCCATCGCATTGGGAGACATTGCATGAGCACCTCCACTCGCCTCCTCACCGGCGTCCTCGCCACCACGTTTGCCGGCACCCTGCTGGTCTCCGCTGCTGCTCAGGCAGATCGCGAAGACTGGCCTGAGAGCTTCACCGTTGGCACCGCGAGCCAAGGCGGCACCTACTTCGTCTACGGCTCCGGCTGGGCCAACCTGGTCGCTGACCAGCTCGGTCTGTCCGGTGGCGGCGAAGTCACCGGCGGCCCGACACAGAACCTGGCCCTGGTACACGGTGGCGATGTCGCCTTCGGCCTGACCACCATGGGTCCGGCTTCCGACGCAGTGAACGGCAAGAGCCCGCTGGCCCCTGGCATCCAGATGGACAACGTCTGTGCCCTGTTCCCGATGTACGAGACTCCGTTCTCCATCACCGCCCTGTCCGACAGCGGCATCACCTCAATCTCCGAGATTCCCGACGGCGCCCGTATCGGCTTCGGCCCGGCAGCCTCCACCTCCGACACCTACTTCCCGGCCATTCTGGAAGAGCTGGGCGTCAACTTTGATCGCCGCAACGGAGGCTGGTCTGACCTTGGCGGCCAGCTGCAGGACGGCCTGCTCGACGTGATTGCCTTTGCCGCCGGCATTCCGATCCCTGCGGTCAGCCAGCTCGAAGTGCAGACGGACGTCAACATCATCGAATTCACCGAGGAAGAGCAGCAGCAGATCCTCGAGGCCTTCCCGGTCTCGGCCTTCCAGATCCCGGCCAGCACCTACACGACCCTCGAGGAAGATGCCCGTGCGGTGTCCATGTGGAACTTCGCCATCGCTGGCTGTGACCTGCCGGAAGACTTTGTCTACGAGGTCACCAAGGTAACCATGGAAAACAACGACAAGATGCTGGACGTGCACCGCAGTGCCGCCACCACCATCCCTGACAACATTCAGTACAACACCGTGCTGCCGTTCCACCCCGGCGCCGCGCGCTGGTACGAAGAAAACGGCTACGAGATCGATCCGTCTCTGGTCAAGCAGTAACGCTATTACCCGCCCGCAGCCAGGCTGCGGGCGGGGCACTGGCCGGTCGTTCGTTTCCCAAGGTATCGCTCCATGACTCACACCCCCGATTCTCCCCGCGACGAGCAGGCGACCGACACTCCGGTCGAACCCATCGTCGCCTCGGGCGTCGACGACGAAGCCGTCGAACCCAATCGTCGTCTGTTCGAAGGCGGCAAGTGGTGGCTATTCGGCATTCTGGCCGTGGCCTATACCGTCTTTCACCTGGTCTCCCTCAATATCTATCCCATCGAGACCTGGTCGTTCCGCATTATCCATATCGCCGGCGCCCTGATCCTCGGCTTTGGCCTGTATACCGGCTCCCGCTTCGTTGAGGAGGGCCAGGATGGCGCCCCCCGCTGGGCCAGCATTATTGCTCTGGTCCTGCTGGTGCCAGCCGCCTACGCATTGCTGCAGACGGTGCTGATGCAGCAGACCATGGCAGGCGGCGCCATGCGCATCGATCCTGCCATCGAAAACTGGCACTACGGCGCCCCCCTGATCATCGCCACCCTGGGGGCCATCGCGCTGTCATGGATTCCTCGCCAGGCGCGTCATCAGCTGTTGCTTGCTGACGTGGTGCTGATGGTCTGTGCCGCCGCCGTGGCAGGCTACCTGCTGGTGGTCTTCAACAGTCCGTTGCGCGCCTCGACCGGCACCTCATTTGCCCCCATGGGTATCAGCTGGGCCGCCATCGCCGGTTCGCTGCTGATCCTGGAGCTCACCCGCCGTGTCGCCGGCCTGGCCCTGGTCGTCATCTCGGCGATCTTCCTGGCCTACGTGTTCATGGGCCCCTGGCTGCCGGGCTTCCTCGGCTATCCCGGGCTGTCACTCGGACGTTTCTTCAGCCAGGTCTACACCGATGCTGGCATTCTGGGGCCGACGACCGCCGTGTCATCGACCTATATCATCCTGTTCATCATCTTTGCCGCCTTCCTGCAGGCGTCGAAGGTCGGCGACTACTTCGTCAACTTTGCCTTCGCCGGTGCCGGTCGTGCGCGCGGCGGCCCGGCCAAGGTCTCGATCTTTGCCTCTGGCCTGATGGGCATGATCAACGGCACCAGTGCCGGCAACGTGGTATCCACCGGCTCGCTTACGATTCCGCTGATGAAGAAAGTCGGCTACCCCGCACGAAGCGCCGGCGCCATCGAAGCCGCTGCTTCTACTGGCGGCCAGATCATGCCGCCGATCATGGGTGCAGGGGCCTTTATCATGGCCGAGATCACCGGGATTCCCTATACCGAGATCGCGGTGGCGGCGCTGATTCCTGCCATCCTGTACTTTGCCTCCGTCTACTTCATGGTTGACTTCGAGGCGGCCCGCAAGGGCATGCGTGGCATGCGCAAGGAAGAAATTCCCCAGTTCTCATCGCTGATCAAGCAGGTCTATCTGTTTGCTCCGATCATCATCTTGATCGTGGCCTTGTTCATGGGCTACTCGGTGATCCGTGCCGGCACCCTGGCCACCGCTTCCGCGGCTGTCGTCAGCTGGCTGTCGCCGCACAAGATGGGAATACGCTCCATCCTTCGCGCCTTGAGCCTGGCCGGCACCATGTCGATCCAGATCATCGCGGTGTGTGCCTGCGCCGGCCTCATCGTCGGGGTCATCGCGCTGACCGGTGTGGGTGCTCGCTTCTCCTCCCTGCTGCTTGGATTGGCCGGCGTCAGTCAGCTGCTGGCGCTGTTCTTTGCCATGTGCATCTCGATCCTGCTGGGCATGGGCATGCCCACCACGGCGGCCTATGCGGTGGCAGCATCGGTGGTCGCCCCCGGCCTGATCGATATCGGCATTCAGCCGCTGGTCGCCCACTTCTTCGTGTTCTACTTTGCCGTGGTGTCTGCCATCACGCCGCCCGTGGCCTTGGCTTCCTATGCCGCAGCAGGCATTTCCGGTGACAACGCCATGGGGACCTCGGTGGCCTCGTTCAAGATCGGCCTGGCGGCCTTCATCGTGCCGTTCATGTTCTTCTACAGCCCGGCCATGCTGATGGAAGGCGACTGGGCGCAGATCCTCAGGGTAGGTACCACTGCGACCATCGGTATCGTGCTGCTGGCAGCTACCGTACAAGCCTGGTTCTTTGGCCCGGTCAAGGCCTGGCAACGCCTGGTGATGCTGGTGGGCGCCCTGTGCCTGATCTACGGCGGCATCATCACCGACCTGGCGGGTCTTGCCATTGCCATCGGCCTGTTCTTCATGCAGCGCGCCAGCGGCGGTGGCGCCAGAAGTGCCACGACTGGCTGATACACGCTCAGTGCGCCGATGTGACGTCAACTAACCTCGCCCCGCCATCTGGCGGGGCGTTCTTTTGGCCACTCGCGACGGGCCATGAGGCCCACCAACGACGAAGGCCCCGCCAATGGCGAGGCCTTCGTTCTTGTTATCGTGGTGGCCCGCATCGGGCCAAGGGTCCAGCGTTGTTGTTATATGAGCGCCGAAGGGCAACCCGACAGTCAATGACCGGCGAGATTGTCAACGATCTTCAGCGTCGGCTCTGCCTGGTTCAGGGTGTAGAAGTGCAGGCCGGGAGCGCCGCCATCCAGCAGCCGCTGTGCCAGGCGCGAGATCACCTCTTCACCAAAGGCCGCGATAGACGCGCTATCGTCACCGTAGGCTTCCAGCTGCTTGCGAATCCAGCGCGGAATTTCCGCCCCGCAGGCGTCAGAGAAACGCGCCAGCTTGGAATAGTTGGTGATCGGCATGATGCCGGGAATGATCGGCGCTTCCACGCCCAGCTGGCGCGCTCGCTCGACGAAATGGAAATAGGCGTCCGCAGTGAAGAAGTACTGGGTAATCGCCAGGTTCGCTCCGGCGTTCATCTTGCGCGCAAAATTCTGGAGATCCGCCTCGAAGCTAGGGGCCTGAGGATGCGACTCGGGATAGGCGGCCACCGCGATCTCGAAGTGATCCCCGGTTTCCTGCCGGATGAACTCTACCAGTTCATTGGCATAGCGCAGCTCACCGATCCCCCCCATACCCGAGGGCAGATCACCGCGCAGCGCCACCAGGCTATTGATGCCCTGTGCCTTGTAGTCTGTCAGCAGATCCCGCAGCTGGGCTTTCTCGCTGCCGATGCACGACAGGTGCGGCGCGGTGGTGATACCGCTATCACGCACGGCATTGACGGTCGCGATGGTACGGTTCTGCGTCGAGCCGCCGGCGCCGTAGGTGACGGAGAAGAACCGCGGGTTACGCTCGGCCAGAAGATCCCTGTTGCGCATCAATTTCTCCCGCCCGGCATCGGTGTTCGGAGGGAAAAATTCAAAGCTGATGCCCAACGGGTGCTCTTGTGCGCTCATAGCCAGTGGTCCTTATCGCGAGTGGCGGATCACCGCCACAGGGTGCCCGATCATGTGATGTCCGCCATTGTGACGACTCCACCGCGTGACCACCAATGAAAGTTTCGCGAGTGAACTTCAATTTCTTTCATATAAAAAAAGAGAAATTGATAACCATAAATTCTAAAGACTCCTGTGGCTGGCGTCATCAATGGTCTACTGACACCCTCACTGCCAACGGGCATCATGTTGGCTTCGCCACTCACTCAAGGATGATGTTCATGGCTGTCGACCCCAGCTCACTGATGGGCCCACTATGGACGCTGCTCGCCTTCGTCGCATTAGGGGTACTGGCAGCCAGGATGTTGAGAGTGGATGCTCGCCCCGTGGCGACACTGCTGGTCTACCTGATCGCCCCGCTGACCTTCTTCAGAGCCCTGGTGCTGGGTGGGCCAACCCCCGCCTACCTGGCGCTGACAGCAGCCTTGTTCGTGATCGCAAGCCTGGTGGCAATGGGCGTCAACCTACTGGGCAAGCGTTGGCTTCCAGATGAAGAGGGATCGGTGCTGGCCTTCTCGGCGGGCACCGGCAATACCGGCTACTTCGGCCTGCCTGTAGCGCTGGTGCTGCTGCCGCCCTCGGGCGTCACGCTGTATCTGTTCTGCGCTCTCGGCGTCACCCTCTACGAGTTCACCGTGGGCTTTTACCTTAGTGCCAGAGGGCGCTTCTCAGTGCGCGACAGCCTGCTCAAGATTGTCCGACTGCCACTGGTCTACGCGTTCCTGGCAGCGCTGCTGGTGGAAGGCGTTGGCATTCACGTACCCGCCGAGGTCACCGATGCCATGGCGGTGTTTCCTGCCACCTACACCCTGCTCGGCATGATGATCATCGGTATGACGCTGGGCCGCGTATCGCCGCGCTCGCTGGACGGTCGTTTCATTGGCGCCTGTGTGGCAGTGCGCTACGCCCTCTGGCCAGTGCTGATGCTGATAGCCGTTGTGCTGCTGCAACTGACCATCGGGCTAACTAGGGATATGGCGCTGGCATTATTGCTGGTCGGCGTCGTGCCCATGGCCGCCAACGTGGTGGTGGTGGCCATGGAGCTGGGTATCGCCCCAGAAAAAGGCGCGCTGGCGGTGCTCATCACCACCCTGGCTGCGCCCCTGGTCATCCCGCTATATCTCAGTGCCATGCTGGCACTGGTGGGACTGAGCTAGCCCGAGGTCCTACCCGGAAAAACGGGTTCTACCAGAACCGCCTGGCCTGAGGGGCGCGCCCTTAGCCGTTCCACGTACGCGCGGACGCGGGGGACCGCCTCGACCAGGGGCCGAGCAGGCGGCGTGGCCACCATGTAATCCAGCATGGGGGCCGCCAGCGCATCCGCCAGAGTGAAGTCATTCCCCGCCAGATAGTCTCTTCCCTCCAGCCGTGCGTCGATAATCCCCAGCATCTTCTGCGCGTCCGGGGTGGCTTCACTCAGTTTGTCTGCACGCACCTGGCCATTGGCGCCCCTGGGGAACACCAGTTCCAGCAAGTAGCGTCTGACGATGGCCTGGTCCACCTGGGTGGCCAATGCACTGCACCACTGGTCCACCACGGCACGCTCCCAGATATCCGTTGGCAGCAGCGCTGGGCCCTCAAAGGCGGCGTCCAGATAACGACAGATGGCAACACTTTCATAGAGGCGCCGCTCGCCATGCAGCAAGACCGGAATCTTGTCGAAGGGGTTGAGTGCAAGCAGCTCGGGCGTGTGCAGCCCCACGGAGATACCATCGGCCTCAAGGCCAACGCTGTGCTCTATGCCCTTCTCATGACACACCAGCATCACGCTACGCACGAAGTTCGAGAACGACGGACCTACTATGTAGACACTTGCCATGCCAACCTCCCCTATCTATCAGACACGGAACCGCCGGCAGTCGCCGACGTCTGCTGTGTGAGTCGTACTCACTCGTCTTGCAGCATGGCCGCTGGCACCATATGTTCAACAACATATTTTGTCGCCGGATACCGCCCATGCCCTGGAGCAACGAACGCAAGCGCGAGACCCGCCATCGCATTCTCGATGCAGCGGCCCGCTGCTTTACCCAACGAGGCTACGATGCCGTCAGCATCGACGAGGTGATGGCCGACGCCGGCCTGACCCGGGGTGCCTTCTACGCCCACTTCGACAGCAAATCATCGCTCTACGCCAATGCCATTCGTCATGCGGCCAGACGTGGGGCCATTGAGCTCGAGCAGCTCGAAAGTCGAGAAGCGCGTATCGATGCCTATCTGAGTCAGTCCCTCGACAAGGACGAGGTGGCCTGTCCGCTGGCCTGTCTAGTCAGCGATGTAGCACAGCGCGACGAGCAGGTACGCTCCACCTACACCGCCCTGCTGGAAGGCTTTCTGGAGCGCTTTCTCGGGACCTCAGAGATGGACAGCGACGCGCGAAAACGCGCGCTCGGTCAGATGATTGCGATGATCGGCAGTCTGGCCATGGCACGCACGGTCAATGACCCACGACTGGCAGAGGAATTGCTGGAGGCCGGCAGAACGCTGGCAAAGGCCAGCGAGCTAACCGGCGGCCGCGGCGCCGCTGTCGGCCAAGAGGCCTGAACAACGAACGCTGAGTCAGGCCGGGCAAGCGAACGGGGGCCTCTCGATGGCGGGTAACAGCCCGCCCTTCTCGGCCCTTCTCAACCCTTCTCAACCCCTCTCAGGCCCCCGCCAGGGCACCCTCGGGGCAGGCACGTGGCATCGCGGGTTCGGCCTCGATCACACGCCCCTCCCAATCGATCAATGCCAAACTGCCATCGGGACGCTCAATGAGAGCCGTGCAGTGCTCTACCCAATCACCGTCATTGCAGTACAGCACGCCATTCTGGGCGCGAAAACCGGCCTTGTGGATATGCCCCCCCACATAGCCATCCAGACCTTCTCGGCTGGCCTGATGGATCGCGGCCTGCTCAAACTGCTGCACGTACCGCTGCGCGGCACCGATACGGCCTTTCACCGCGGCTGCCAGTGACCAGTACGGCAAGCCCAGCAGACTGCGCGCCTTGTTGCACCAACGGTTAAGCGAAAGCACGAACTGATGCATGCCATCACCCAAGGCCATCAACCATGGAGCCAGGCGTACGTGAGTATCAAACTCGTCACCGTGACTGACCAGCAGACGACGCCCGTCGGCGGTTTCGTGGATCGCACGACGCTCGATACGCACCCTATGCATGCGCAAGCCACAGAGTTGGCGCAGCGCAGCGTCATGATTTCCGGGAATATAGATGATCTCGCATCCGCCCTTGGCCAAGCGCAGGATGCGCCCTACCAGCCGCTGCTGTTCGGCAGGCAGCGCAGCGCGTCGATGCATGGCGATCAGATCGATGACATCTCCGACCAGATACAAGCGTTCGGGGCGAACTCGGCGCAGTAACCGCGACAGCAGCGCTGCCTGACAGTCGCGAGTGCCAAGGTGAAGATCGGAAACAAACAGGGTACGGGCGGTCAGTGACGTGGCCATGAGCATCCTCCTGTGACGCCCTAAAGCCTGTCTCTTCTTGGTGACAGCGGCGTGGCGTGGCCGTGACGATCCGATGACCGCAGGGCGCACTACTGCGCCAATGTGCCTGCCACGTCGGTAGCGCCATCATCCACCGGGTGGGACTCAGCGAATCCCGCCACGCCGCCCCCCGCCAGCTGCTGCGTCAACGCTTGCACCTCCGGGTGCATCACAAACCGGCGCCAGCGCGCCGCGCCCACGCTTCCAACCCCTTCACGAGCCAGCCAGTCCCGCTGCGTCATTGCGACCAGCCCGCTCCAGCTATCGCTCTCGTCCAGATCCCCCGTCGCGGGAGCCCCTAGCGCCCGAATCCAGCGGCTGAAGCTGCGATCAGGTGTACGGGAGAAAACGTCAAACAGACGCTGCGCGGTCACTGGCCCGATGCCATCGACCTGGGCCAGCTGCTGTGGCGTCAGCCGTTGCCAGGCGAGCAGGTCATCGATCAACCCCGCCTCCAGCAGTGCCCGCCAGGTACCCTCACCGACGCCATCCAGATCCAGCGCCGCCGCTTCGCTCAACCACTCCAGGCGAGCCAGAAACTGCTGGTAGCAGTCAGGCGTGGGATGCCAGCAGCTGAGAAAGTCATAGTCCGCCGGGTCTGGAAGCGTCAGTGGAGCACGCTGGGGGGCTCGCCAGGCAACGCTCTTCACCTGAGGAATGATCAAACCAGCAAGCTGAATGACGGCCTGGTCCCCAGGGCGCAGGTCCCACTGGCGCCAGCGCTCCAGGCTACCCAGACTGACCTGGCTCAGCGTGCGCCCGTCGATGGTCACCGGCACCAGCCGTGCCACCGGAGTGATCCTTCCACTACGCCCGATCCGGAAGTCGATGCCGGCGACCTCCGCCAGGGCTTCCCGTGGCGGATACTTCCATGCCAATGCCCAGGTTGGCGGCTGGTCCGTCCAGGATGCTGCGCCAGGGCGCCGGCCGCGTTTCACCACCACCCCATCGGTGGCGAACGGCAACGGCGTGTGATGCCAGCGATCGCGCCAGTCGGCAACCTGAGATGGCATGGACACCAGATAGCTGTACTGCGCTACCAGGCCTAGGCCCAGCGCCTCAAGGCCTGCGAGGCGATCTTCCATGTCGTCAGGCCCGGCTGGCCAACCCCAGATGAACACTCCGATACGCTGCCCCTGTTCCTGTGTCAGCGCATCACGCGCCAGCCATCCGGCGATCCGGTTGCGCGCACCGCTGCCACCCTGGGTCCGCTGTACGTGCTGGGACAGTCGCTCGAACAGCTCTCCCTGAAACACCAGGGTGCCGTCATTGGCCCATGCAGACCAGGCGTCAGGTAGGTGCTTGGGGATGGCGTCTATCATGGCAGCGTGGTGAGTCCAGCGACGCCCATCATGGCGGTTGCCACGGCTGACAAGACCCGCCAACTGACCGTCCCGATAGATCAACGTCATCGCGACGCCATCGACCTTGGGCTGTATCCAGATATCTCGTGTACAGCCGCTCGCCCTCGAGGTTGCCAACTCCACCGCGGCGGCAGTCGAGAGAGCGTCAACGGTACCGGCGTCAAACAACGGGTCGCGAGACAATGCCTGGTCCTCGCTGGCAACAGGTCTGGCGCTGGCAGTCGCCGGAGGCTCCGCGCATACTCTATCCAGCCACTGCTCCACCTGGCGGATATCCTCGGCCTTGCGCAAGCCTCCATGAGCCACCGGATGTGCCAGCTGCTGGTCAGACAGCGTCTCATCACCAGACAGCGTCTCGTCAACAGACAACGAGGCGCCTGCCTCTGCAGCGTCGGGAACGGCGAGCGGAAAGCAGACACCTAACTCCTGATAACGCTGCCAGGCCTGGTCGAACACATCGTCACTGACCGGTGAGCTACCATCTTGCCGATAGGCAAGCTCCCAGGCATCGAGCCGCTGCTTTCTCTCGGCAAGTTGCTCGCTGGCAATAGCGTGGGACCACGCGGGACATTCGGCCATGGCAGCCCCGGACAGCGGCCACCACATCAGCAGTAGTATCCATGGGAGCAGAGCGCGCCATCCAGAGATGACGGCGCTGATGACGCGGATATCCTTGCTGCGCATCACTGGCCCTCCGTGGCCACTAACACCAGACCTGCTGGCTCGCACGACATCTTCACGACAGCTATTGCAGGCAGCGACTACAAGCCGAGACAGGGCTTAGAGACCGGGATTCGAGACAGGCACTCGCTGGCCTTTGTCACCTGTGGCCTTTACCAGCAGGTCCTGAACGATCGCCCACTATTGCCCCACTATCGCCTCACCAACCGCCCCACCAACCGCCCCACCATCGCCCCCGCGCTACACGCAGACTCAGATGTCGCCGTGCTGGCGGCTCCGAAGGTGCCGGTCACTCCGCTTTACCGCCCACCACGTCAACCCCAGCAGCGGAGACGCAATGGCGATACCCAGCAATATCTGCTGTGCGATCGTCATAGCGAGGCCTCCCCGGCTGGCCGGTGGGTCGGCATGACAACATTGCCGGCAAGCCGCGACAGCCGCTGGGTCGCCAGCACGAATGCTGGAACACTCAAGGCAATCACGATGACGGCCGTGAGCAAGCCCTGCTGCTGCAACAACATCATCATGATGGCGGCGGCGGTCACCAGGAATGTCGCCAAGGCCGCCGCTACTTCAAGCGCCAGCTTGGTCAAGAACAACTCGCGGTACTGCAGATAGGCATCGCCTTCCAGGCAGCCGTCCTGAGGCTCGCGAGATGACCTTGCTGCACATGGCTCTGAACATGTGTCTGACCATGGCTCTGAACCTGTGTCTGACCATGACGTGACTGATGATGTCATTGTTGGGGGATAGCGCGTATCGACCCTCTGCTGCTCCTGGTATCGGCTCATTTGTTCGATTCCCCTGTCGTATCGCTGTGGGCAACCAGGCAGCACATTTGCCTGACGGGGCCTCTTGGATGGCGGTTCCTCTGTCCTGGAGGACGCTGGCACCTGGCCGGATACTGGTCAGTTTAGTCGGCGGCTGCGAAGGCTACTGTGGACATGCTTGCTAAGGAATAGAACCGGGACCAAATCACACTCTGCCCCCCATCTTGTCGTCACAAAAGGGGAGAAACGCTCACATGAATACGCAAGAAAGTAAGCATCTTCTTCGCAGTCAGTAGCTATTCACCCAGCCCTGGAGATATCGCCCCTTGCCGATCGCTGGCAGAGCAAAAAAGACCCGCCCAGCTTGGCTGGGCGGGTCTTGGTATGACGGATACCAGGCGGGAGGCTAGCGTGTCGTCAATCTATCACCAGCGGGCACATTACAGCCCTGCTGCACTCCGCAGCGCATCGGCACGATCCACCTTCTCCCACGGGAAGGCGGTGAAGGTCTCGGTGTGAGTCTTGCCCTCGGTATCGGTCCAGCTATAGCTGGCCTCGAAGGGTTCACGGCCGAAGTGGCCGTAGGCCGCTGTCAGCTGATACATGGGGTGCAGCAGGTCGAGCATGCGGGTAATCGCATTGGGGCGGAGGTCGAAGTGTTCACGCACCAGCTCGACGATACGCTCATCGTCGATACGGCCTGTACCAAAGGTATTGATGGAAACAGAGGTAGGCTCTGCCACCCCGATCGCGTAGGACACCTGAATCTCACAGCGCTCTGCCAGCCCCGCTGCCACGATGTTCTTGGCCACATAGCGGCCTGCATAGGCGGCGCTGCGGTCGACCTTGGACGGGTCCTTGCCGGAGAAGGCGCCGCCACCATGGCGCGCCATGCCACCGTAGGTGTCCACAATGATCTTGCGCCCGGTCAGTCCACAGTCTCCTACCGGACCACCAATCACGAACTTGCCGGTCGGATTGATGTGGTAGCGGGTATTGTCCGACAGCCACTCCGCCGGCAGCACATGTTCGATGATCTCGCGCTGAACCATCTGACGCAGCTGTTCCTGATCGATCTCCGGATCATGCTGGGTCGATAACACTACCGCGTCGACGGCACAGGGCTTGCCCGTATCATCGTAGCGCATGGTCAGCTGGCTCTTGGCATCTGGGCGCAACCAGGGCAGCAAGCCCTGCTTGCGCAGCTCGGCCTGACGCTCGACCAGACGATGGCTGTAATGAATCGGCGCCGGCATGTACGACTCGGTCTCGTTGGTGGCGTAACCGAACATCAGGCCCTGATCGCCAGCCCCCTGATCCTCCGGCTTGTCACGATCCACGCCTTGGGCGATCTCGACACTCTGCTTGCCGATCAGGTTCATCACCCCGCAGGTTTCCCCGTCGAAGCCTACGTCGGAGGAGGTGTAGCCAATATCCATGATCACCTTGCGCACCAGATCTTCGAGATCGACCCAAGCGGAGGTGGTGATCTCACCGGCCACGATGGCGACACCAGTCTTGACCAGCGTTTCGCAGGCCACGCGGGCATTCTTGTCCCGCGCGATGAGCGCATCGAGCACGGCATCGGAAATCTGGTCAGCAATCTTGTCCGGGTGTCCTTCGGACACGGACTCGGAGGTAAACAGGGAGTATTCGCTCATGGCGTCCTCGACCCTCTGTAGGATAATCGGCAGGCGGGCCTGGCAGGTGGAAACAGAAGCGTCCGCTGGAGCGGGCGCAATGTGCAGATTCCGCGCGGACCTGGCGGAGCAGAATTCTACACGCTCGACCGCTCTGTTCCTAGCGATCCGGCTGCCTGCGGGCCGCCGCTACGGCCAGGGTCAAGGCTGCGTGCATTTGATGGATCGCCCTTTTCCGGCGACAATATGTCCCCGACCGATCTGCGCCGCCCCTTCGCCCTCGCTGTCCGCGGGCTTGACTGGCGGCGCTCAGCCTTGACGCCGCTGCGCCGCCCACACCGGGCACGCCAACGTCAGATTGACACTTTGCCCCAGGCGAGGAGCCCTCAATGCCGTCCCGTTTCGAACTGGCCAACGCCATTCGCGCCCTTTCCATGGATGCTGTCCAGAAAGCCAACTCCGGCCACCCCGGAGCCCCGATGGGCATGGCCGATATCGCTGAGGTACTGTGGAACGACTATCTCGTCCACAACCCCGACGATCCCAAGTGGGCCGATCGCGACCGTTTCGTGTTGTCCAACGGCCACGGCTCCATGCTGCTCTACTCCCTGTTACACCTGTCCGGCTATGACCTGGGCCTGGAAGAGCTGCAGAACTTCCGTCAACTGCACGCCAAGACCGCCGGCCATCCGGAATACGGCTACGCGCCAGGCGTCGAGACCACCACTGGACCGCTTGGTCAGGGGCTGGCCAACGCGGTGGGCATGGCCATGGCGGAGCGCACGCTCGCGGCGCAATTCAACCGTCCGGGTCATGAGGTCGTCGATCATCACACCTACTGCTTCCTGGGTGACGGCTGCCTGATGGAAGGCATCTCCCACGAGGTCGCGTCCCTCGCCGGAACTCACAAGCTGGGCAAGCTGGTCGCCTTCTACGACGACAACGGTATCTCCATCGACGGCGAGGTCGAAGGCTGGTTCACCGACGATACTGCCAAGCGCTTCGAGGCCTACGGCTGGCACGTGGTGCCCAATGTCGACGGGCACAAGCCCGAGGAAATCAAGGCGGCCATCGAGATGGCCCGCGCCCAGGATGATCGTCCCAGCCTGATCATCTGCAAGACCATCATCGGTTTCGGCTCCCCGAACAAGCAGGGCAAGGAAGAGTGTCACGGCGCTGCGTTGGGCGAGGAAGAAGTCGCCGCAGCCCGCAAGCAGCTTGACTGGCCCCATGCGCCGTTCCACATCCCCGAAGAGGTGTATCAGGGCTGGGATGCCTGCGAGCGCGGCAAGCAGCACCAGGCGGACTGGCAAGCACGCTTCGAACGCTACCAGGAGGCACACCCGGAACTGGCGCGTGAATTCCTGCGGCGTCAGAAGGGCGAGCTGCCTAGCGAACTGAACAGCGAAGCACTGGTTGAGGCGGCACAGCAAAAAGGCGACACCATCGCCTCACGCAAGGCGTCCCTTGGCTGTCTGAACGAGCTTGGCCCGCAGCTGCCAGAATTGCTTGGCGGCAGCGCCGACCTGGCACCGTCCAACCTGACTTTCTGGAAGGGCGCTGAAGCCATCACCCCGGAAGCCCCCGGCGGCAACTACCTGCACTACGGGGTGCGTGAGTTCGGTATGGGCGCCATCATGAACGGCATCGCGCTGCATGGTGGTTTCGTTCCCTACGGTGCCACCTTCCTGATCTTCATGGAATATATGCGCAATGCCGTGCGCATGGCGGCGCTGATGAACCAGCAGGCGATCTTCGTCTACACCCACGACTCCATTGGCCTGGGTGAAGACGGACCGACCCACCAGCCCATCGAGCAGCTGACCAGCCTGCGCACCACCCCCAACCTGTGCACCTGGCGTCCTGCGGATGCGGTCGAGACGGCAGCAGCCTGGGCCCATGCCATCAAGCGCAGCGCCGGCCCCACTGCGCTGGTCCTGTCACGCCAGAACCTGCCCCACCAGGACCGCAGCAAGAGCCAGCTGGCCAATATCCAGCGCGGCGGCTACGTGTTGAAGGACAGTGAAGGCACCCCTGAGCTGATCCTGATCGCCACCGGTTCCGAGCTGACCCTGGCCATGCAAGCCGCCGAGTCACTCGAGGCCGACGGCAAGCAGGTGCGCGTAGTGTCGATGCCGGCCACCGATGTGTTCGACAGCCAGGACGCTGACTACCGAGAGTCGGTCCTGCCGCGAAACGTGCGTGCACGCCTGGCCATCGAGGCGGGACACCGCGACTACTGGACCAAGTATGTGGGCCTGGACGGCGACGTCATCGGCATGTCCAGCTTCGGTGAATCGGCACCTGCCGGCGATCTGTTCAAGCACTTCGGCTTCACCGTGGACAACCTGGTGGCCCGCGCCAAGGCTTTGCTCGACTAGGCCATCAGCGCTTAGCTCAGCCAGTCCGGCTACAGGTTCCACACTCAGCGTGTGGCTGCTGACAGCGCGTACTGGTGGTGAGCGAAAAATGAAAGGGGCACGGCGAACGCCGTGCCCCTTTTTATTGAACCGCACCGAGCTGACTCACGGCAGCGAGAGAGACGGGCCTGAGTCGCTGCACAGGCGCTCTGACCTAGGCCGCCTCGACCTCGATGCGGCGCGGTTGATGACTCGCCCTTCGCGGTAGTCTGATGGTCAACTGGCCATGCTCCATGTTCGCCACGATAGCATCCGTGTCGAGTTCAGGACTCAGAGTAAAACGCCGAGCGTAGCCACTGGCCTTGTACTCTGCATACAGGGAGGCCATCCCATCAGGGATAGACAGTGCCATTTCGCCCTCAATGGACAGCACCCCGTCATGTACCTCGATACTCACGCCGTCCCTGGACACCCCAGGCATATCGGCTACGAGCACGACGGCCTCCCCGTCCTCACGAATATCCACCCTTGGCATCAGGTGTTCTTTGTCGCGCGCCGGCAGCGGTGTCTGTTGTGATGCATGGGGAGAGCCACTCTGGGAAACCGGCGCAGGTTCATGGCGTGCTACGTCGTTCATCGCTATGTCCTCCTGTCGAGTCGTTTCAGTGCAAAGCGTCGACCTGGATGCGCCGCGGCTTCAGCTCCTCGCGCTTGGGCAACACGACTTCGCAGACGCCGTGACGGTGAGACGCCCGAGCGCGGTCCACATCGACTCCTTCCGGCAACGCGATGCTGCGCTTGAAGTCGCCGCTAAAGCGCTCCTGTCGGTATCGCGTCGGGGGCGCATCCGCAGGTTCTGCTGCGTCTTCGCGCCGACCACTGATCGTCAGCAGGTTGCCCTGCACACTCAGCTCCAGTGAGGCGGGGTCCATGCCGGGCACAAACAGATATACGTGCACGGCGTCATCGGTACGACCAATGTTGATGGCAGGAAAGCTATCCGCTGCCACCGAGCGAATATCCGCTGCCCCGTACGGGGTGGAAAGATGGTGAGGCGAGAACGCTCTGGAAGAGAAGGGTGACGCCTGGTCCAGCCACTGTTGCATCCAGCGGAATGGAGCATCCATTTCTGCATCGAAACGCCTGAGATCTCCAAACATGGTGAACACCTCCGACAGTAACGTTGTGACAGGGGGTTTCCCCTAAACGCTACATAGGTGTCAAAAGACGAAAATCAAGCCCTCCAAAAAAAATCCCGCCAGTCCCTGTTGGAACTGGCGGGTTCTCGAGGCGCCGCTAGAGACGCCCGTTAGGAGATCAATGTCTGCCTGACACTCTCAGTCGCCGTCAGGCGATTGTCACGTCCGGGGCGAGATAGACGTCCTGAATCGCATTAAGCAGGGCAACGCCCTCGCGCATCGGCTTCTGAAACGCCTTGCGGCCGGATATCAGCCCCATGCCCCCGGCACGCTTGTTGATGACAGCGGTGCGCACGGCCTGGGTCAGGTCCCCCTCCCCGCTCGAAGCGCCCCCGGAGTTGATCAGCCCGGCACGCCCCATGTAGGCGTTGGCCACCTGATAACGGGCCAGGTCGATGGGGTGATCGCTGGTCAACTCGCTGTAGACCTTTTCATGGGTGTTACCAAAGCCGATCTTGCGGTAGCCGTCGTTGTTCTCAGGCAGCTTCTGTTTGACGATATCCGCCTTGAGCGTTGCCGCCAGGTGGACCGCCTGGCTGGTGAGGTCTGAGGCAACGTGATAATCCGTTCCCTCATGCTTGAAGCCCGGGTTACGCAGGTAGGCCCACAGCACGGTAACCATCCCCAGCTCGTGCGCACGCTCAAAGGCGGCACTGATCTCTTCGATCTGACGACGGCTTTCGGGTGAGCCAAAGTAGATCGTCGCACCGACCGCCACGCAGCCCATGTCAAAGGCCTGGTCGACCTCAGCGAACAGCGTCTGGTCATACAGGGCGGGATAGGTCAGCGTCTCGTTATGGTTGAGCTTGAGCATCATCGGAATGCGATGAGCGTAGCGACGCGCGACCGACGACAGACCACCAAGGGTAGAGGCCACGGCATTACAGCCCCCTTCAATGGCCAATTCGACAATGTTGGCGGGATCAAAGTAGATGGGGTTGGGCGCAAAGGATGCCCCGGCGGAGTGCTCGATCCCCTGATCCACTGGCAGGATACTCAGATACCCTGTACCGCCCAGCCGGCCGTGATCGAACAGCGTCTGCATGCCCCGCAGCACCGCTGGGGTCCTATCGGAGTCCATCATGACGCGGTCGACAAAGTCGGCACCGGGCAGGTGCAGCTGCTCCTTGGCAATTCCACGACACTCGTGCGTCAACAGATCCTCTGCCTCGGCGCCCAGCCAGCTGGCAATATCACTCATCATGCATCTCCCTGTCGTGCCCGAATCCGTCGGGCGGTCGGTAAAGGTCAACGTCAACAGGGTAGCGGAAGAGCATCACGAACGAGAGCCCCCAAAGCTGACCCGGGTGTCAGTTATCGGCACAATGGCTCATTTCCATTGGCCCCAGTCAGTGACATGACGCACTTGAGGAATGATATGGCGGCGCTCAATACATCGGTTCTACGAGGTTTCCTGTGGCTTTGCCTGTTCTGGCTGGCTGGCGACCTGGCAACAGGCGTCGGACAGCTGCCACTATCCCCCGGCGTCGTAGGGTTGATGCTGATGACGGGCTTCCTGCTAGTGCGTGGCAGAATGCACGCCGACATTGCTGCGGCGGCACAACCTTTGATCATGCTGCTGGCGATGCTGATCATGCCCGGCGTGGTCGGCGTCTTCTGGGTCTTCGACCAGCTGGCCGGTTACTGGCTGGCGGTCGGCCTGGCGCTGACGCTGGGTACCCTGCTTAGCGTGGCCAGCACCTTGTGGCTGATGCAGCGCCTGCTTCCCCAAGACACGCCGTCTGCTCCCTTCAGGAATACCCCATGAGCCTGTCCATCACGGATTACCTGAGCATGCCCATGCTGGCCATCGTGCTGTCGATTGGCGCTTATCTCGCGGGTATAGCCCTGTTCAAGCGCCTGGGCTCGCCGGGATGGTGTCCCCCGGTATTGCTGGCTTCGCTGCTGCTTGCTGCCTTGCTGAAGGGGGGCTCCATCGACTACGCGGACTATCGCGAAGGAGCACAGTGGCTGATGCTCCTACTGGGCCCCGCCACCGTCGCCTTGGCCGTGCCGCTCTATCAGCAGATGCACCACGTGCGCGCGCTGTGGAAACCACTGCTGGTGTGCTTGCCCATCTCTACGGTGCTGGCCGCCTTCTATGCGCTGGCCATCGCCTGGTCGCTGGGGGCGCCACCGGAGCTTTTGGCCTCGCTGGCCCCCAAGTCCGTGACCGCCCCTATTGCCATGGGGGTGACAGAGCGCCTGGGAGGCTCCGTGTCGATCTTGATGGGGGGCCTGCTGATCACCGGCGTCGCCGCAACGGCCTGTGTCAGCTTGCTGGGCAAGGTGTTCAAGATCAGCGATCAGCGTCTGCTGGGCCTGGCGCTGGGTATCAACGGCCACGCCATCGGCACGGTGCGTGCCTTTGAACTGGGCCCCACCGCCGGCGCCTTTGCATCGCTCGGCATGACCTTGACCGGCGTACTGACGGCCTTGCTGATGCCATTGGCCTGGGAGCTGACAGGCCTTGCCGGCTGAAACGATTCACTGCCTCAGGGTACGCCACAAGCGGCCAGTAGCCGCGACGTGGGGGCCGATTTGAGATAGACTCTCGCGCCTGTGTCCATCCCACTCAGGAGAGTGTCGAGCCCCATGGCCCAGCGTATTGCCATCAATGGCTACGGTCGCATTGGCCAGTGCGTCCTGCGAGCCCTCATCGAGCGCAATGACCCTTCCCTGGAAGTGGTCGCCATCAATGAGCTATCGGGCCTCGATACCATTACCTACCTCACTCGCTACGATACGACCCATGGTCGCTTTCCTGGCAGTGTGGAAAGCCGCGATGGCCACCTGATCATCAATGGGCACCCCATCCGCGTGCTGTCAGAGGCAGAGCCCAACCGACTGCCCTGGAAAGCGCTGGATATCGACCTGGTGCTGGAGTGCTCAGGCAGCTTCAAGGACCGCGCTACCGCCGAGCGACATCTGGCTGCCGGTGCCCGGCGTCTGCTGTTCTCACAGCCCGCAGAGAGCGATGTCGACGCCACCATCGTCACCGGCATCAATGACAACGACCTGACTGCCTCCGCCAGGGTGATCTCGGCAGCATCGTGCACCACCAACTGTCTGGTGCCGATCCTGACCATTCTGGATGAAGCCTTGGGCATCGAGCACGGTGTCACGACCACCATTCACTCGGCCATGAACGACCAGCCCGTGATCGATGCCTACCACCAGACCGATCTGCGCCTGACTCGCTCGGCCATGCAGTCTATCGTGCCGGTGGATACCGGCCTGGCGCGGGGGATCAACCGCCTGATGCCGCACCTGGCAGAGCGCTTCGAGTGCCTGCATGTGCGGGTGCCGACCATCAATGTATCGGCCATGGACCTGTCGATCTGTGTGCAGCGCGATACCTCGGCCCAGGCTGTCAATCGCCTGCTGCAGGAGGCCAGCAACTCCCGGCTTGCTGGCCTGTTGGGGTACACCGAGGAGCCCATGGCGTCTATCGACTTCAACCACGATCCGCGCTCCGGTATCGTAGACGCCACCCAGACGCGGGTGGCCGGTGGTCGCCTGCTGAAGCTGCTGTGCTGGTTCGACAATGAATGGGGCTTCGCCAACCGCATGCTCGACGTGGCCACGCGCCTGAACCAGTTGCCCCGAGCGTTACCGTGATGCCTCTTCCCCTGGCCATTCTTTCCTACTCGATGTCTCTCTCAGACCGTTCAGACGAGGATCTGCCGACATGAACGTGCGCAAGATGACCGATCTCGACCTCAAGGGTCAGCGGGTGCTGATTCGTGAAGACCTCAACGTACCCGTCAAGCATGGTCAGGTGACCAGTGATGCCCGACTGCGCGCCAGTCTGCCGACGATCAAGGCCGCCCGGGATGCTGGCGCCAAGGTCCTGCTGATGAGCCACCTGGGGCGCCCCACCGAAGGTGAGCCCGCCGATGAGTTCACGCTTGCACCGGTGGCTGCCTACCTGGGCGACCTATTGGACTGTCCGGTACGACTGGTCACCGACTATCTGGACCAGGCCCCGGAACTGGAAGACGGCGACGTCGTACTGCTCGAGAACGTGCGCTTCAACAAGGGTGAGAAAAAGGACGACGATGCCCTGGCCCAGCGCTATGCGTCACTCTGCGACGTGTTCGTGATGGATGCATTCGGCACCGCCCACCGCGCCCAGGCCTCGACCCACGGCGTCGCGCGCTTTGCTCCCACTGCCTGCGCCGGCCCGCTGCTCGCCGCCGAACTCGACGCCCTGGAAAAAGCCCTGGCCACGCCCAGACGGCCGATGACGGCCATTGTCGGTGGCTCCAAGGTTTCCACCAAGCTTGAGGTGCTCAACGCCCTGTCCGAGAAGTGCGATCAACTGATCGTTGGCGGAGGCATCGCCAATACCTTCATCGCAGCGGCGGGACATAACGTCGGCAAGTCGCTGTACGAAGCCGATCTGGTGGGCAAAGCCAAGGCCTTGATGGCCAAGGTCGAGATCCCGCTGCCTACCGATGTGGTCGTGGCGACCGAGTTTTCCGACTCGGCAGAGGCGGTCACCAAGCCAGTCGACCAGGTTGCGGACAATGAAATGATTCTGGACATTGGTCCAGAGAGCGCCGCGCGCCTGGGCGATATGCTGAAAAGCGCCGGCACGATCCTGTGGAACGGCCCAGTGGGCGTGTTCGAGATCGACCAATTCGGCGGTGGCACCGAGGCCCTGTCCCACGCGATTGCCCAGAGCGACGGTTTTTCCATCGCCGGCGGTGGTGACACCCTGGCCGCCATCGACAAGTACGGCATCGCCGACCAGGTGTCCTACATCTCTACCGGTGGCGGCGCTTTCCTTGAGTATGTCGAAGGCAAGGAACTGCCCGCGGTCGCTGCCCTGGAAGCAGCGGCACGTCAGGCCACTGACGCCTAACCACCCGATTACGTCATGGGCGTGCCTGCGGCACGCCCCTTACCCCTAATAGATTCAGGTATCTCCATGGCACTCGTCAGCATGCGCCAACTGCTGGATCACGCCGCCGAACACGGCTACGGCGTCCCGGCCTTCAACGTCAACAACCTTGAGCAAGTCCGCGCCATCATGGAAGCGGCCGATGCCACCGACTCACCGGTCATCCTGCAGGCCTCCGCAGGGGCGCGTAAATACGCCGGCGCTCCCTTCCTGCGCCACCTGATCCTTGCCGCCGTTGAAGAGTTTCCGCATATCCCGGTGGTCATGCATCAGGATCACGGCACCAGTCCTGCGGTGTGCCAACGCTCCATCCAGCTCGGTTTCTCTTCCGTCATGATGGACGGCTCACTCGGCGAAGATGGCAAGACGCCTACCGACTACGCCTACAACGTCGACGTCACTCGCCGTACGGTCGATATGGCCCATGCCTGCGGCGTGTCCGTGGAAGGCGAGCTGGGTTGCCTGGGCAGCCTGGAAACCGGCATGGCCGGCGAAGAAGACGGTATCGGCGCGGAAGGCAAGCTCAGCCATGACCAACTGCTGACGGATCCGGAAGAAGCGGCTGACTTCGTCAAGTCCACCGGTGTCGATGCCCTGGCAATCGCCATCGGCACCAGCCACGGTGCCTACAAGTTCACTCGCCCGCCGACCGGCGACACGCTGTCGATCCAGCGCATCAAGGAAATCCACGAGCGTATTCCGGACACCCATCTGGTCATGCATGGCTCTTCCAGCGTGCCCCAGGAATGGCTCCAGGTCATCAACGCCCACGGCGGGGCGATTCCGGAGACCTACGGTGTACCGGTTGAGGAAATTGTCGAAGGCATCAAGCACGGTGTGCGCAAGGTCAACATCGATACCGACCTGCGTCTCGCCTCCACGGGTGCCGTGCGCCGCTTCCTGGCTGAAAACCCGGCAGAGTTCGATCCGCGCAAGTTCCTCAAGCTGACCGTGACGGCCATGAAGGATATCTGCATCGCCCGCTATGAGGCCTTCGGCACTGCCGGCAATGCCAGCAAGATCAAGCCGATCAGCCTGGACGACATGTTCGAGCGCTATGCCCGCGGAGAGCTGGACCCCAAGGTGAAGTAACACCACCACGAGCAGCCCGCTGTATCGATACGCCCTCGCCTCCCAAGGAGGCGAGGGCGTTGTAGTATCGGCTGCGGGTCAGGCGCTGATTCATCAGAGCGCAGACGGTACCTTACTGATCCGCAGCCCACAGCCATCATCCTGTGGCTTAGTCGGTAGCGTCTTCCAGGCGCCGCCTCAACGGAATGTTGCTGTCCGCTCTGTGCGTGGCGAGTGACAGGTCTGCACGAATATCCGCAATGGCGTCCAACACCGGCTCCAGCGCTGTCAGCTGGCGCGGAGCACGCAGTCGGCGCTCCAGAGACCGATAGACTTCATCGGGATCCTCACCCGGTGCATGGCTGGCGGTGAAGGGCGCCAGGGACGGACCATTGGCGGCGACAGGCTCGAACAGACGCGCATAGGGGTCTTCTCCCGACCAGGACAGACACAGCAAGTGATCCCGTGTCACCTGCACATTGAGGTCCGGCAGGCTTCGCGCCAGCCGCACCAGCGTATCGATCACATCGCCGGAGAGAAACGCCGCCAGTGCCTCGCTCTCTTTCGTACAGGCGACGAAGTAACGGGCGAAGTCACCTTCTCCCCACACCTCACCTGTACTGCCATGGTGCAGCGGGCGCCATTTCCCCTCTCGCAGGTTGCAAAGATCCACCGCCGCGACATGTTGCAGATCGCAGATCAAACCATTGCGATAGTAGGTGCGGCGGTCCTTGTCCGTACCCTCGTCATAGGCAAACCGGTAAACCCAGTACTCACCCGCAACACGCTCATCGATCGCCTTGCGACAATAGAGCAGCTCGCCATTGTCTGAGTATGTCCGCTGAAAATCGGTGATCTTGCCGCGCAGCGTCGCCAGCATGGCGCCAAGATCCACGTCCGGCTCGGCCAGGCGAAAGTCCAGCTCTGCCGCGCGCTGCACCAGCTGACGCAGAAAGGCGGCGACATTTTCGGTGGCATGGAAGTCAAACCCAAGCAGAGCCACCCCGATCACCGCCAGGGGCAACAGCCACGGCCAGGAAAGCCCCCCCGCCAGCGTAATGACAAAGCCCAACGTCCCGAGCAACAAGCACAGCAAGCCTAGCGCCGTCATGCCGGCGGAGGGTCGCGGGTTCAGAGAGATTCCCCGGTCCCGGGCACGGTCCAGCACGTCGATCAACGCCTCCCGAGACAAGGCCGCCTCGGCAGTGCGTTTTTCGCGGCGCACGAACCGGTATGCCTTCCAAAGCGGCGTCATCGTCGCGGCCCTCGTCTACTCATGTCTTTCTACTCATGTCGATAAATGATCTCGTCCACTCGGGGAAGCGCGCGGTGCCAGCCGTCTAGGTCATGACACGATCTTGACCCTACGGCGGGTGGCGCATTCGTTCAGGGCAACTCGAAGGCACGCCCTTCTTGTCGGACGCTGGAGCTCTCCGCGAGTGAAACACATCTCATCATTTCCCCTGAGACATAGCTGTGCCCAAGCGATAGACATGGCGCACTACAGCGCAGTGACTAGCGAGGGCTCTCAGGAGGGGAGGCCATTGGCTGACAGGGGCATCGACCCGGGCAAGCGCTACTGAGACAGGAAAATAAGGGCTCACCCGGAACGTCTCTGCGGACAATGCGTTATCCGCCTCCCGGGAGACTTGGGGCTGGGGCTTGGGCTTGGGCTGGGGCTTGGGCTGGGGCTTGGGCTGGGACAGCCGCCATCGCCCAAGGCTTTTGCATGCGCGGCGCGAAAGCGGTGGAGCTGGTGGGCCAGGCCCAGAGGAAGGTCACGTCATGAGGGGCACCGCCAGGCATCATGGAGGTGTCTGGCGCCCTGAGCGCCAGACACACAACCACACCCGCGAAACGTCTACTTGCCGGGTCGAGGCAGACGGTGCCGCGAGCGCCGGCGCTGAGCGAGGGCCTTGTTGCCGGCGCTGCGCCCGACTACCCGCGCTACGCCCACCAGGACTCCCGTGGCAGCGCCCCAAAGCAGCGCGTCTCGCCAGCGCACGTCGTCCCGCTCAGGATTATCCGGCGGCTCGGCATCCGCCACCTTGCGATACGTCTTCTCGGCTGCCTGTCTCGACATCAGGCTGGCCCCTACCGCGGCGACGGATCCGACAATGGACCACAGTGTCTCTTCCTTCACATTTACCTCCTTGAACGTTGACGATGCCCGCTTCACTGGCGGGCAAATCAAACGGGTACTCCTTCCCCGAATGTGAGATGTCGAACATCACGCCAAATCAGCATAGCCAAGACCGCCCCCTCCCCTCAAACCGGTCATTCATGCACCGCAATAGTGCACAATGCGCAGCGTGAGAAAACAGTGTTCAAAAATTATGGTTTTCGCCTACGAACACAGGCAGACTCCGCGGAAATCTGCAACACTGTTCGATAACGCTATTGCACGACTCGCGAGGTCGCTCCCATGCCCCGCCCTCTATGCCTTCTATTTGACTGTGACGGCACGCTGGTAGACAGCGAGCCACTACTGGCGGCAGAAATGGCCGTCAGCCTGACTGCAGCCGGCCTTCCCTTCAGGGCCGAAGATTACATGGGCGATTTTCGCGGGGCGCGGTTTCGCAATATCGTCGCGGCGCTCGAGGCTCAGCATGGCCGTGTCGACCCCGACCATTTAGAGTCTCTCGAAGCCAGCATGCGCGCCAACCTCAACCGCCGACTGGCTACCGACCTGACGCCAATTGCCGGCGCCACCGAAGCGCTGGCTGCGCTATCCCACTACTCCATGGGCGTGGTCTCGAATGGGCCTGAAAACAAGGTACGCACGTCCCTGGCTACCGTCGGCTTGACGGAGGTCTTTGGCAACCGGCTCTTCAGCGGCTACACCGCGAATTGCTGGAAGCCTGATCCCTGCCTGTATCTTCACGCGGCAAGCATCATGGGTTTCGCCGCCGAGGACTGCGTGGCCATCGACGATGCCATCGTTGGTGTCCAGGCGGCCCTAGCCGCCGGCATGACGGTGATACACCTCAATCGCTTTGCCGATGCAGAGGAGACCCCTGAGGGCGCCCACATGATCACCAGCATGTTTCAACTGCCCACCGTCATCGGCCGCCTCCAGCGCGACCGCAACCGCCACTCGATGATATCCAGCGGCTAAGAAAACACCGCATAAAGGCCTGCGACCACGATTCATTGGGTTGCGCGCTGCTCGAACTTCTCAGCTATACCGCATAGGCTTCGGATCTGCGCGGCGGTCGCCTTGGGCCGCTCGGCTGATGACTTCAGCGCTGCCCTAAGATCGCTCACTTCTGCTTTTCATGGCCCGGCTTGCTGCCGGGCCTTTTCATTGATGCGCGTCACACCCGACCTTTGTCTAAGCCCTGACGTCTTGCCCGACGCCCGCCTTGACGCCTAAGCTTTGCACCATATGGGAACGTTCCCATTTTGACCCAGAGTGGCGTGACGCCGCCGCCATGGCCACCTCTTGAACCCATATCTTCTTCGCGCCATCAACCCCGCCTGAGACTCTGCCAGAGCATGAACCAACGACAACACCGCGCCACGATTCTGGAAGTTGCCCGCGAAGCCGGGGTCTCCAAGACCAGTGTGTCCCGCTACTACAGCGGTGAGCGCGAGCGCCTGTCTACGGCCATGCAGGAGCGTATCGTGGCGGCGGCAACGGCCTTGGGCTATCAACCGAACCCCATGGCCAGAGGACTCAAAGGAGGTCCCTCAGGCTTGATCGGCATGCTGGTTGCCGATATCCACAATCCGTACTCAGTCGCCATCATGCACGGCGTGGAAAAGGCCTGCCGACAGGCCGGGCTGTCGCTCATGCTATGCAACAGCGACAACGACCTTGATCAGGAGCGCCAGCAGCTGGCGTTACTGTCCTCCTATCGTATCGAAGGGCTGGTGGTGAATGCGGCGGGCCGCCACAGCGATGCGCTCGCACAGCTGGCGGCGAGCGGAACTCCGATGGTGCTGCTGGACCGTTCGCTCAAGGGAGTCGATGTCGATGAGGTGGGCCTGGATAACGCCACCGCCATCGATATGGCCATCGACCATTTGGTCGAGCAGGGCTACACCCGCCTGCTGTTTGTGTCTGAGCCCCCAGCTCAGGCGAGCTCACGCCAGGCCCGCCTGGAGCGTTTTGAGACGCAATGTCGTGCACGCGCTGTTGATGCACAGACGCTGGCGCTCGAGCTGAAAGACCACCAGGCGCTGGACGCGGCGCTTGCCCGTCATGTGGATCACCCTCATCCGTCCTGCGCCGTTCTCTGTGCCAACGGCCAGGTCACCCTGGCCGTGGCACGACGGATGAAATACCTCGGCTACCCCCTGGGAGAGATCGGGTTGATGGGTATCGACGAGCTAGAGTGGTGCGACCTGACCGATCCCGGCATCACCACGCTGGAGCAGCCTACCGACCTGATCGGCCAGGCTGCTGTTGACTGTCTGAAGCAGCGCAGCAGCCATCAGGCGACAGCAGCGCGTCGCCACATGTTCGCCCCTACCCTTGTTCCGAGAGGATCGACCCAGCGGCCACTGGCCACCTCTTCATCACCCGAGATTTCATCATGAACCACGATACTCCCGACATTCTTTCCTTCGGCGAGGCCATGGCCCTGTTCGTTGCCGACGTGCCTGGCGATCTGGCCGACGTCGAACGCTTCTCACGCGGCTGCGCGGGGGCCGATACCAACGTCGCCATCGGCCTGTCGAGACTGGGGTTCAACGTCGGCTGGATGAGTCGTGTCGGCAACGACAGCTTTGGTCGCTATCTGCGCTCGACGCTGGAAAAAGAAGGTCTCGACTGCCGCTATCTGACCACCGACCCGGACCATGCCACTGGCCTGGTGTTCAAGGAACGCGCCGAGGGAGGCGCCGACCCGAAGGTCGAGTACCTGCGCAAGAACAGCGCCGCCAGCCAGATGTCGGTGGCGGACGCAGCCCAGATCGACATTCCATCGCTGCGGCACCTCCATGCAACCGGCATCACGCCCGCCGTATCGGCGAGTTGTCTGGAGCTATCGCGCCATCTACTGGGCCAGGCCCGCCAGCATGGGGTCAGCGTATCGTTCGACCCCAATCTCCGCCCCACCCTGTGGGCCAGCGAGCAGCAGATGCGCACCACCCTCAATGAGCTTGCCGCCCATGCCAATTGGGTCTTGCCGGGCCTTGCCGAGGGCAGGTTGTTGACCGGCCAAGACACGGCCCATGACATCGCAGGCTTCTACCTGGACCAGGGTGCTGAGGCGGTGGTGATCAAGCTGGGGCCTGAAGGCAGTTTCTACCGCGGCCGTCTCACAGGTCACGATGAGGCTTTCACCGTACCCGGCGTGCCGGTTGCCAAGGTGGTGGATACAGTCGGTGCTGGCGACGGCTTCGCGGTAGGTTTCATCAGCGCCATGCTGGACGGCCTGGACCCCCGTGAGGCGCTCAAGCGCGCCAACCTGATCGGTGCCGCGCAGGTGCAAGTCCTGGGCGACATGGAAGGCTTGCCGAGTCGTGCTCGGCTGGGCCAGCTGGAAGCCGCGCTGCCTGCCTGAGCCGTGGCGTTGCCGCCTGGGACATCCTCGCGGCAACACCCCCACTGGCAGCCACGACAGTAACAACAACCGCGACAACGACAAGAGAGTCCCCCATGACCCGACGTATTCTGGTGTTTCGCGAGATCAGCGCCGATCAGCTCGACAGCCTTCGCGCTGACTTCGAGGTCGACTACCTGCCTCACGTGACCGATGCCGATGACCCTGCATTCATGGACGCCCTGTCACGGGCCCACGGACTGGTCGGCGCCAGCCTCAAGATCACTCCAGCCCTGCTCGATCAGGCCCCGCAGCTCGAGGCCATCGCCAGTATCTCGGTGGGCTATGACAATTACCCTGTCGATGAGCTGACCCGTCGCGGCATCTTGCTGTGTAACACGCCGGATGTGCTGACCGAGACCACCGCCGACACCGGCTTCTTGTTGATCATGAGTACCGCCCGGCGCGCCATCGAGCTGGCCGAGCTGATCAAACAAGGCAAGTGGACAGAAAGTATCGGCAAATCTCACTTCGGTACCGACGTGCACGGCAAGACCTTAGGCATGGTCGGCATGGGGCGTATCGGTGCCGCCATCGCCCGTCGCGGTGCGCTGGGCTTCGGCATGAAGATTCTCTACGCCAAGGCCTCCCCCAAGCCGGCACTGGACGCAGAACTTGGTGCACAGCACCGAGAGCTCGATCAATTGCTGGAAGAAGCGGACATCGTCTGTGTCACGGTGCCACTGACCGAAGAAACGGAAAAGCTGATCGGCGCCGCCGAGTTCGCCCGCATGAAGGCCGGAGCGATCTTCGTCAACGTGGCCCGGGGCAAGGTGGTCGATGAAGCCGCCATGATTGCAGCGCTCAAGGACGGCACCCTGCATGCAGCCGGTCTCGACGTATTCGAGAAGGAACCCTTGCCCGCCGACTCTCCGTTGCCGCACATGGCCAACGTGGTGGCGCTGCCCCACATTGGCTCCGCCACTCACGAAACCCGCACGGCCATGGCACAGCGCGCTATCGACAATATTCGCCTGGCGCTCAGCGGCCAACGCCCACTGAGTCCGGTCAATGCAGACGATCTGAACGACGGATAGACGCCGGGCGACAGCTTCGGCAGGTCTCCCGACTCACTGGCTCCACCGGTTCCACCCCAGATACACACCACAATAAATGAGGTAATCATGACACACGCCCTCGCCCCCTCCCGCCGCACTACCCTGACTCGCCTCGGCCAGACCCTGCTGGCCGGCGCCACGCTGGTCGCAGGACTGAGTCTTACTGCCCCGGTTCACGCCTACGACCTGCGCTTTGGCCATGGCGGCACGGAAGACACCGCCTATCACCTGGGCGCCACCCGGTTCAAGGAACTGCTGGAAGAGCAGGACGTCGATCTTGGCGTCCAGATCATGGGAAATTCCGTGCTTGGCCACGAGACCGAGATGTTTGAACAGCTGATGGCTGGCGCCCTGGATATGTCCATCGTCAACCCCGGCTTGATCACCGACTTCTCTGACACGGCCAATGTCTTCTCCATTCCCTTCCTGTATCGCGATCAGGAGCACTGGCAGACCGTCCTGGACGGCGACGTGGGCCGGGAAATCGCCGACCAGATCACCGCCGAAACCGGCGTGAAAGTGCTGGCGTTCTTTGGTGGCGGCAAGCGCCAGATCGTCTCCAGCCGGCCGCTGGAAAGTCTCGACGATCTCGATGGCATGAAACTGCGCACCAATCCTACCAAGCCCCTTATCACCGCCTGGTCGGCGCTGGGGACAGACCCGACCGTCATGGCATGGAAAGAGATCTACACCGGTCTGCAACTGGGTGCCATCGATGGCCTGCTCAATGAAGCCGAGTGGATCCACCGCATGCGCTTCCACGAGGTAGCGCCCCATATCGGACTGTCCGAGCATGACATCACCGTGCGCTTGCTGACCATGTCGGAACTGACCTGGGACCGGCTGGACGATGCCCAGCAGGAAGCGGTCATGGCAGCCGCCAGCCAGGCCGCCAGCTACGCCCGCGGCGTGCAGCTCGAACAAGATGCCGAAGCACTCGAGCTGCTGGTGGAAGAAGGGGCCACCCTGCATGAGCTCGACCGCGAGCAGATGCAGCAGATCGTACGTGAACCGCTCGCCGAAGTGATTGACGAAATGGGGCTGAGCGAGCTCCACCAGATGATCGTCAACGCCGAGTAATGATCCTTCAAGCACCGGGGCCTGCCCCGGTGCCCACCGTCTCAAGAGGATGAAGCCATGAGGCTCTTCCTGGATCTTCTTGCGCGCATCAATCGCGCCCTGGAGAAACTGCTGCACTGGGTATTGCTGGCCCTGCTGTTCGGCTTTATCGCCCTGATCATCTATCAAATCGTCAGCCGCAACCTGCCCTTGCTGCCTCGCCTGTACTGGACAGAAGAGTTCAGCCGGTTTGCGTTCCAGTGGATGATCATGCTCGGCACCGCCATTGGCGTGCTGCATGCGGATCACTTCGTGCTGGAAGCCTTTCCGCGAGGTTCCCGCGCCGATCGACTGACCCGCTGGATACGTGATCTTGCCTGTCTTGCCGTCGGCACGATCTTCGTCGTGCACGGCCAGGAGTTCGCCCTCTCGGGTCTTCGTCGCAGCGCCACGGCCTCCGGCATGTCGATGATCTTCGTCTACGCCACCTTCATGGTCTGCGGCGTGTTCATCATGTTGTTCGCCATCGAACGTCTGCTCCGTGCCGCACTCGACGGCCTCGATACCATGGAAGCTGCCATGAACACTCCGGATCCCGTACAGGAATCCATCGATGCGCAGCAAGGTCACCAGGTGACCTTGGAGACGCCCTCTCAGGACGCTAGTGACGGGAGGCCCTCATGATCTCCATGGATGCACTCTTTATCCTGCCGTGGCTGCTGTTCGGCCTGCTTGGCGTGCTGATTGTGGTGGGCGTGCCGATTGCCATGGCGCTGGTACTGACGGCGGTCGGCATGGTGATACTCGACCCCCGCCTGACCTACTGGGTCATGTTCCAGCGCATGTACAACGGCATGGACTCCTTCGTGTTGCTCGCCGTGCCGCTGTTTCTGCTGGCTGGCAATCTGATGAACGCTGCGCGTATCACGGATCGCCTGATCACCCTGTGCATGCGCCTGGTGGGTCATGTCAAAGGCGCCCTGGCCCACGTCAATGTCATGGTCAGCATGCTGTTTGCCGGCGTATCGGGTTCGTCTACTGCCGATAGCGCAGGCGTCGGCACCGTGCTGATTCCAGCCATGCAGCGAGAGGGCTACCCCACTCACTTTGCCGTTGCCGTGACGGCAGCATCATCGGTGATGGGCATCATCATTCCCCCGTCGATCAACATGATCGTCTGGGGAGCGCTGACCAACACCTCCATTGCGGGTCTGTTTCTCGGTGGTATCTTGCCAGGGGTGATGATCGGCATCGCACAGCTGCTGATGAACGTCGGCTATGTGCGACGCTACCAGGTACCCGTGCGTCCCCGCGCCAGCTGGCGACAACTGGCCAGTTCCGGCAAGGACGGGCTGCTGGCTGCCGGCATACCGGTAGTCATCATTGGCGGCATCACGCTGGGTATCGTCACCCCGACAGAGGCCGCCGTGATCGCCGTGCTGTACGCCCTGGCCCTGGGCTTCATCGTCTATCGGGAGCTGAGCTTCCGCCAAGTACTGGATGCGTCCACCGACACGGTACGGCTGTGCTCGCTGTCGCTCTTCAGCCTCGTCGGCGCGGCCATCTTCGGCTACCTGATCAGCTTCTACCAGATACCTCCCAAGCTGATGCAAGGCGTCAACATCACCGACCCGATCACCTTGCTCATCATCATGACGGTGGTCATGCTGGTCATCGGTACCTTCATGGATTCACTGCCGGCAATGGCCATCATGGCACCGATCTTCCAGCCCCTGGCCATGCAGGCGGGCGTTCATCCCGTGCAGTTCGGCGTCATCGCCGTCATGGCCCTCGGCCTAGGGCTGATCACTCCCCCCTATGGACTGTGCTTGATGATATCCGCCAAGATCGGGGGAATTCCCCTGCTCAAGGCGCTTGGCACGACCATGCTGTACCTGTCGATCATGCTGGCGGTCATTTTGCTGCTGATTGTCTTCCCCGACATCGTGCTGACCATACCCCGTCTGATTGCACCGGATTTTGTCTGACCATCCTGGTGGCGACCGTCGACGCGGTCGCCGCTCCATCAATGAGGAACCCATGTCCCAGACTCAGCCGCCCCTTTGCCTGCTGTTCGATTCCGACGGCACCCTGGTAGACAGCGAGCCGTTGCTGGCGCGTGCCATGGCCGACACCTTTCCGCCCTTTGGCCTGCCGTTTTCCGCCGAACAGTACATGGAGGAATTTCGCGGCGTCCGCTTTCTCGACATCGTGCAGGAGCTGGAAAGACGTTTCGGCTCGCTGGCTGACGACCAGCGTCAGATCATGGAAGATCGCCTGCGCGCCAACATGGCCGAGCGCATGCAGCAGGAACTCGTGCCGATAGCGGGTATCCCGCAGGCGCTGGACGCCCTGGCCGACCACCCCAAGGCGGTAGCCTCCAACGGCCCTATCGCCAAGATTCGACTGGCTATGGAAACCACCGGACTGGCCCCGCACTTCGGCGATCACCTCTTCAGCGCTTACGAGCTGGGTGTATGGAAACCGGACCCGGGACTCTACCTAGCCGCTGCTGAGGCCATGGGCGTATCCCCCGAGCACTGCGTCGTCATCGATGATGCCGCCGTCGGTGTCGAAGCAGGCCTCAAGGCGGGAATGCAGGTGATTCACATCAACCACTTCCCGGAGGAAGAAGACACCCCGGAAGGGGCGGTGGGCATCACCCATGCAGACCAGCTGGTCGACACCATCGAGCGCCTCGCCGCCAAGGCCACGATGTAAGTCACCGCGGGGCGGCTCCCCTCGCCATACATCCGTATTGGCTTGATGAGAGGAGCCTTGCCTCTATGCGCGATTGGCCACAACGGCTCCAAAACCAGACCCGGTAGCTATACTAAAGTCCCCCGTAGAAACCCGGCATCCGGGGATTGCCGCGCTGCACAAGGCTCCCTATGCTGACGGGACAGCCCCTACAAGTCAGGAGACACTCCATGCAAGAAGTGGTGATCGTTGCTGCACGTCGTACCGCCGTTGGTTCCTTCGGAGGCTCGCTCGCCGGCATTCCCGCCAGCGACCTGGGAGCCGCCGTGATCAAGGACGTGATAGCGCAGACCGGCATCAAGCCGGAAGAGGTCGACGAAGTTCTGTTGGGGCAAGTACTCACCGCGGGAGTAGGCCAGAATCCAGCACGCCAAGCCTCGATCAAGGCAGGCCTGCCCGACGCCGTACCTGCCATGACCATCAACAAGGTCTGCGGTTCCGGCCTCAAGGCGCTGCACCTGGGTGCTCAGGCGATCATGCTGGGCGACGCCGAGGTGATCATCGCCGGTGGCCAGGAGAACATGTCTCTGGCACCCCACGTGCTGCCAAATTCGCGCACCGGCCAGCGCATGGGCGACTGGAAAGCGGTCGACTCCATGGTCAATGACGGCCTGTGGGATGCCTTCAACAACTACCACATGGGCATCACCGCCGAAAACCTGGCAGAAAAATACGGTATCACTCGCGAAGACATGGATGAGTTTGCCGCTGCCTCTCAGCAGAAGGCGGCCGCAGCCATAAAGGAAGGCCGCTTCAAGGGTCAGATCGTTCCTATCGAGATCCCGCAGCGCAAGGGTGACCCGGTCGTCTTTGACACCGACGAAAACCCGCGCGAGGTCACCGCGGAAAAGCTCGGTGGCATGCGCCCCGCCTTCAAGAAAGATGGCACCGTGACCGCTGGCAATGCGTCCTCCATCAACGATGGCGCCGCCGTCGTCATGCTGTGTTCCGCTGCCAAGGCAGAAGCTCTCGGATTGACGCCGCTGGCCCGTATCAAGGCCTACGCCAACGCTGGCGTTGACCCCGCCATCATGGGCATCGGGCCGGCACCGGCCACTCGCCGCTGCCTGGAAAAGGCCGGCTGGACCCATGAAGAGCTGGATCTTATCGAGTCCAATGAAGCCTTCGCCGCCCAGTCACTTTCCGTCAACAAGGAACTGGGCTGGGACACCTCCAAGATCAACGTCAACGGTGGCGCTATCGCTATCGGTCACCCGATCGGAGCCTCCGGCTGCCGTATCCTGGTCAGCCTGGTCCACGAGATGATCGCCCGTGACGCCAAGAAAGGCCTGGCCACCCTGTGTATCGGCGGTGGTCAGGGCGTGGCGCTCGCCATCGAGCGCTGATCGATAGGTCGACCACAGTGGAAGCACAGCAAAACCCCCGCCAACGGCGGGGGTTTTGCATGTCTGGGTAACACGACATCAGGCGTGATCACGCTTCTGCCTGCACGCCACGCGTCGTCCACCAGGGGGCCGCAAGGCGGAAGAAGCGGTCGACCACCGCCGGGTCGGTGGGCGAGGTCATCAGCGTCACGCCGACGAACACCGGCAGATTGATCATCATCCCCCAGAACCCAGCGTGGATACCCAGCGGATGCGGCCACAGCGTGATGCAGGTCACCGTCACGATAAACCCGGCGAGGATACCCGCGATGACCCCTGGCGCGTTCGCTCTGGGCCAGAAGAATATGCCAATAAATGCCGGTACCACCTGCGAGGCGAACCCCAGACCAATCAGCAGGATCATGACCAGGCTACCTGGCTCAGCAATGGCCAGAGGGGCAATGATCAAAGCCATCAGAGCGACCACCAGGCGCTTCGCCCATTGCCCCGCCCGCTCATCTGACCACCCGGCCCAGGGCGCGATCACATCGCGACTCAGGCTCAGTGCCACGGAATGGATAAAGGGCTCCGAAGACGACATGGAGGCCGCCAGAGTCCCGGCACCCAGCAGACCCACCAGCACCACAGGCAGATGCGTCATCGCATATTCGAGTACCACCGTGTCCGCTCGATCCAGACCAGGAAGGGCAAATACGCCGATAAAGCCCACCGTCACCAACGGCAGGATCACCAGGTAGTAGCTAGGCAGCCAGGTGGCAGCGAGACGCAGGGAGCGCGCTGAAGTGGCACTCATCCACTGGGTCCATACCGGCGGCATGAAAGACAGCATGGATACGATGATCGATGTGGTCCAGAAGGCAAAACTCATGTCGCCTCCGGCGCCGGGCAGCGTCAGGTACTCGGGACGCTGTTCAAGGACCTGCTGATAGACATCGGCAAAGTGCCAGCCACCGGTAAAGACATGGGTGGCCCACAGACCCACTATCCAGGCCACCACGAACATCAGCACCCCCTGAAACACATTGGTGCGGCCGATGGCACGCTGACCACGCAGGGTGAGATACACAGCAATGGCGCCAAGGACGACCACAACCCCCGCCCATACCGGTATCAGGCCGCCACTCATCACGTGCAGAATGTAAGCCGAGCCGACCGTCTGCAGCACCGCATAGGCCAATGACCCCACCGCCATCACCAGCGCAGCGAGAGCACCAAGCGCTCGACTCTGATAGCGATCGGCGATGGCGCTGGCTTGGGTAACGTGGCCAAAGTGGGCGCCAAAGGCCCATACCTTGGGCCCGAAGTACCACGCTACCAGCGCGAGATACCCCAGATAGACCACCACATAGAACACCGGAATGCCCTTGGCATAGGCCCAACCCGGTGCCCCCATGAAGGTGTAGGCACTGACGCTACCGGCGGCAATCAACAGATACAGTGTGACCGGCCCCATGCTGCGCCCGGCGACTCCCCATTCCTCCAGGGTTGACGCCGAGCGGGATCCGCGACGATGCCCACCCAGACCAATCACCATCGCCACCAGAACATAGCCCAATGTCAGACCAAGCGGCAGCCATTCAGTGCTCACCGTCATCCTCTCCTTTCTCTCGAAGCAAACGATTTCCCAGCAGCATCGCCAGCACGCAGCACAGCAAGATCACATAGCTCCAGGCCACGATAGCGGGGACGCCCAGCACCAACTCGGCCCGGTTGATCCATTCGATCACGGGCCACACACCGGCCAGCACGATCACCCCAAAGATCCCCAGCAACAGCCAGCCTCGCCAGGAGGACGGGCGCACGAAGGATGGAAGCATCAGCATTCCTCACGTTCGATACTTGATGAAAAGAAACACGCAAGATTAGGCCGTTGTACGCCCTCACCCGTGGGAGGATCGCTGACGGCCCACCACGCGTGAGGGTGTCGCCAGCACCAGCAAAGCGGCGAGGGAGAACAGGCCACCCGCTGCCAGGAGTACCGACGACAGTCCCCAGCTATCGACCACCCGCCCGCCGGACAGGGCGCCAAGACCAATCGATAGGTTGAAGACGAAGGCCATCATGGCGGTGGCCGCTTCCGGATTGGTCGCCGAGCGCAGTATCCAGGTTTGAAGGCTGACCGAAATGCCACCGAACACAAACCCCCACAGCATCAACAGCGCGCTTGCGCCGGTCGCGGTGACGCCAAACCACGGAAAGCCCAGCGCCACCCCAGCCAGCACCAGAGGAATCAATAGCACCGTCAAATACGGCTGGCGGCCCGCCAGCCCACCGGCAATGAAATTGCCCATCAGACCGGCAGCACCGAACAGCAGCAACAGACGCGAGACATCACTCAATGGGATTCCCCCGAGTCGCTGCAAAATGGGGCTGATAAAGGTATAGGCGGCGAAGTGACCGACCACGATCAGGGCAGTTGCGAGTGCACCGATACACACGCCTGGCAGTTTCAGCTGTCCGCCCAGGCTTACCAGACGAACCGGTTTCTGCGCGGGCAAGGACGGCAGCAGCTGCCATAGACAGAGACACACCAGCAGGCTCAGCCCACCCAGGGCGGCAAAGGCAATACGCCAGTCAGTGACACCCCCAAGCCAGGTGCCCGCAGGAACGCCCAACACCGTCGCCGCTGCCACACCACTGAAAATGAATGACATCGCCCTCGGCACATGCTCCAGCGCGACCAGCCTGCCGGCCAAACCACCGGCGATGGCCCAGAAACCGCCGATACAGCAGCCGATGAGCACGCGAGTCGCCAACAGCCCTGCGAAGCTGTCCATCAGCGCGCCGAGCACGCTGGCGATGGTCATGACCAGCATGAGGCCTGTCAGCAGATAGCGTCGGTCCAGGCGCCCTACCGCGACCGGCAGCAAAGGCGCGGCAAAGGCGGCGACGACGCCAGGAACCGTAATCATCAGTCCTGCCTGCCCTTCACTGACATCCAGCGACGTAGCGAGCTGCGATAGCAACCCAATAGGCAGCTGTTCTGCCGTGACCAGCAGGAAGATACCTGCCATTACGCTGAACACGGCACACCAGTCTCGTCGCTGGGTGACGGTCGTCATGCCAGAGCCCCTACCCTCATCACTCATGCTTGCCTCAAACCTCATCCCCTGCGCACTTGACGATCAGGGGCGTAACACAAAAACGCCCCCGCGGCGTCAGCAACGGGGGCGTCGATGGCTTGCCGTCATTAGACCTCGGCAGCGGCTTCCTCAGCTTCAAAAGCCGCCTTTTCTTCCTCGGTCATTTCCTTGATGGTCAGCTTGACGCGATTGCGGTTGTCGATGTCGAGCACCTTGACCACCACCTCATCACCTTCGTTCAGGTAATCACGCACGTCATTGACACGCTCTGGCACGATCTGGGAGATGTGCACCAGGCCGTCGGTGCCAGGCATGATGTTGACGAAGGCGCCGAAGTCGGCGATACGCACCACCTTGCCGCGGTACAGCTTGCCGATTTCCGCCTCGGCGGTGATCGCCAGCACGGTGTCGATGGCCTTCTTGGCCGCCTTCTTGTCCTCGGCATAGATGCGCACAGTGCCGTCGTCATCCAGGTCGATGGAGGCGCCGGTATCGTCGCAGATCTTGCGGATGGTGGCGCCGCCCTTGCCGATGACGTCGCGGATCTTGTCCGGGTCGATCTTGATGGTGGCCATGGAGGGCGCGTTGTCGGACACCTCGGCGCGGCTCTCGGCGATCACGGTGTTCATCTGCTCGAGGATGCTGATGCGCGCATCATGGGCCTGGTTCAGGGCCGTTTCCATGATCTGCTCGTCGATACCCTCGATCTTGATGTCCATCTGCAGGGCGGTGACACCCTCGGCGCTACCGGCCACCTTGAAGTCCATGTCGCCGAGGTGATCCTCGTCGCCGAGGATGTCGGTCAGCACGGCGTAGCCGTCGGCGTCCTTGACCAGGCCCATGGCGATACCCGCCACCGGCGCCTTGATCGGCACACCGGCGTCCATCAGTGCCAGCGAGGTGCCGCAGACGGAGGCCATGGAGCTGGAGCCGTTGGACTCAGTGATCTCGGAGACCACGCGAATGGTGTAGGGGAAGTCCTCTTCCGCAGGCAGCATGGCCTGGACACCACGACGGGCCAGACGACCGTGACCGATCTCGCGACGCTTGGGACCGCCCATGAAGCCAGCCTCGCCCACCGAGTAGGGGGGGAAGTTGTAGTGCAGCAGGAAGCGGTCCTTGCGCTCACCTTCCAGCGATTCGATCAGCTGGGAGTCACGCAGGGTGCCCAGGGTCGCGACGACCACCGCCTGGGTCTCGCCACGGGTGAAGATGGCGCTGCCGTGGGTCTTGGGCAGGGTACCGACCTCGATGGCCAGCGGACGCACGGTCTTGTGGTCGCGACCGTCGATACGCGGCTCGCCCTTGATCACGCGAGCACGCACCACGCGCTTCTCGAGACCGGCGAAGGCGCCTTCGACCTCGGAAGCGTCAAACTTGCCCTCTTCTTCACCGGCGAGTTGCGCGACGGCCTCGGCCTTGAGCGCGGACAGGGCATCCTGGCGCTGCATCTTGTCGGTGATGCGGTAGGCCTCGCCGACCTTGGCTTCGAAGCCCTGGGCGACGGCATCCTTGAGCGGCGTATTCTCGGCGGCAGGCTGCCACTCCCACTTGGCCTTGCCGGCCTCGGAGGTCAGCTCGTTGATCGCTTGGATGACGGTCTGCATCTCCTGGTGACCGAACAGCACGGCGCCCAGCATCTCGTCCTCGAGCAGCTCTTCTGCTTCGGACTCGACCATCAGCACGGCCTTCTCGGTCCCTGCGACCACCATGTTCAGCTCGGAGCCTTCGAGTTCTTCCACGGTGGGATTGAGGAAGTAGCCGCGCTCTTCGTTGAAGGCCACGCGTGCAGCACCGATGGGGCCATTGAACGGCACACCGGAAATGGCCAGAGCGGCAGAGGTGCCGATCATCGCAGCGATATCCGGATCATGGTTGCGATCGGTGGACAACACGGTGCAGATCACCTGGACTTCGTTCATGAAGCCCTTGGGGAACAGCGGACGGATCGGACGATCGATCAGTCGAGAGGTAAGGGTTTCCTTCTCGGTGGGGCGTCCCTCACGCTTGAAGAAGCCGCCAGGAATCTTGCCGACCGCGTAGGTCTTTTCCTGGTAATGAACGGACAACGGGAAGAAAGGCTGGCTGGGGTTGGCTTCCTTTCTTGCCACCACGGTGCACAGCACCACGGTGTCGTCCATGGTGACCATCACGGCACCGGTGGCCTGGCGGGCGATACGCCCGGTTTCCAGGGTGACGGTGCTGCGACCGTACTGAAACGTCTTTTTGACCGGATTCACGGCGACTTCCTTTACTTTTCGATGTTTGGGTCGTTTTGACTCGCGCACTATTTTAAGGGGTCAGACCCGCGAGGGCCACCACAAAGGACAAAGGACCTGCCTGGCCTCCCCTACTGCGGCCAAAAACGACAAAGGGCAGCCCCGAAGGACTGCCCTTTGTGTGACGCCGCTTCCACAAGGAAGCCTTGTCATGTCAGCACTGCTTAGCGACGCAGGCCCAGACGCTGGATCAGAGACTGATAGCGCTCGAAATCCTTGCGCTTGAGGTAGTCCAGCAGCTTGCGGCGCTGGTTGACCATGCGGATCAGGCCACGACGGGAGTGGTGGTCCTGCTTGTTGGTCTTGAAGTGATCCTGCAGGCCGTTGATGTTGGCGCTCAGCAGGGCCACCTGAACCTCGGGGGAACCGGTATCGTTGTCACCACGGCCGTATTCGTTGACGATGTCGGCCTTCTGTTCGGCGGTAAGTGCCATCTGTCTCTCCAGTAAGCAATATGCCTGAATGATGAATGTCGGAGACCACGCATATTTGCAGTCTCCAGCTGCCACAACCCCTTGAGGAGGTCAGTCTTGCCCCGAGCCCGCGACGAACGAACTCAGCAGGCGCCGAGGCACAATGTCCCCGACTGGCTCCACCAGACCAAGCCCGATAAAGGACTCGCCCTGATAAAGTCGATACAGTGATCCTTCGCTGGCCGTCATCTGGGCCAACGCGTGCTGCTCCACCTCGCCACGGGCGGTTCGCCCAAAGCGCATGGCCGCGGCACCAGCCTCACTGAGGCGGTGTGCCGGCAGATGCTGAAGCAGGCTGTCGATCGGCGCTAGATGCGCTTCACGTGCGGCGGCGTCATCGGCCTCGAGCATCTCGAAATCGAGCATGCCCTCGGCATCGAAAGGGCCTGTCTTGAGCCTTCTGAGCTGCGAAATATGTCCTTCGCATCCCAGCGCCTTGGCCATGTCCTCGGCCAGGGTACGCACATAAGTGCCTTTGCTGACCCGGACCTCCAACTCGAAGGCGGGTGCATTCCCGGCAAGGCTCGTCGAGAGTAGCCGGGCATCATACACCCTTATCCGTCGCGTTGCACGATCTACGCTTTTGCCCTCTCGGGCTAGTTCATACAACTTGCGCCCCTGATGTTTCAGCGCAGAGTACATTGGTGGCAGCTGATCCTGCTCACCAATGAAGCTGTCGACCATGGATGCAACATCCGCCTCGCACAGCGAGGGCACCACACCCTCGGCAATGACGTTGCCCTCGGCATCACCGGTGTCCGTGCTGCGACCCAGTTCCACCCGGGTCCGGTACACCTTGTCAGCTTCAAGCAAATGGCTGGAAAACTTGGTGGCTTCGCCGAACAGTACCGGCAAGAGCCCCGTCGCCATGGGGTCCAGCGTGCCGGTGTGACCGGCCTTCTGCGCCTGGTACAGGCGCCTCGCCCGCTGCAATGCGAAATTGCTGGACATGCCCTTGGGCTTGTCCAGCAACAGTACGCCGTCGATCGGTAATCCTCGGCGACGACGAGCCATTAGTCCTTGGCCCCGTCTTCACCCTCGGAAGTGTCATCCTGATCATCGGCGTGGCGCGAACGATCGCTCGCTACCGCCTCCTCAATCAGGGACGACAGGTGCTGACCGCGAACCACGCTTTCATCGTAATGAAAGCGCAATTCCGGCACATGGCGCAGCTTGATACGACGCGCCACCTGGCTACGCAGGAAACCACCAGCGCGCTTGAGCACCTGAAGGTTTTCCTTGATCCGCTCGGGGTCTTGCTCCCCCAGCAGGGTGATATGCACGTCGGCATAGCCAAGATCACGGCTGACCTCGACGCCGCTGACGGTGACCATCCCCAGGCGCGGGTCCTTGACCTCGCGCTGGATCAGGACCGCCAGCTCCTTCTGGAGCTGGTCGGCCACTCGGTCGGTACGCTTGAATTCGCGCATGGATAACGACTCCCCGAACGCTTACAGCGTGCGCTCGACCTTGACCTGGTCAAAGACCTCGATCTTGTCGTTGACCTGGACATCGTTGTAGTTCTTCACGCCGATGCCACACTCCATGCCGTTGCGCACTTCCTGGACGTCGTCCTTGAAGCGGCGCAGCGACTCGAGCTCACCTTCGTAGATGACCACGTTGTCGCGCAGCACGCGGATCTTCTTGTTACGGAAGACCGTGCCTTCGACCACCATACAGCCAGCCACCGCACCGATCTTCGGTGCACGGAAGACGTCACGGACCTCGGCCACACCGACGATCTCTTCCTTCCACTCAGGCTCGAGCATGCCGCTCATGGCCTGCTTGACCTCGTCGATCAGGTGGTAGATGACGCTGTAGTAGCGCAGCTCCAGACCTTCACGCTCGATGATCTCGCGGGCAGCCGCGTCGGCACGCACGTTGAAGCCGACCACGATCGCCTCACTGGCCAGGGCCAGGTTGGCATCGGTACCGGTGATACCGCCGACACCGGAGGACACCACGGAGACCTGCACCTCGTCGGTGGACAGCTCCTCGAGGGCGCCTTTGATGGCTTCCAACGAGCCCTGCACATCGGCCTTGAGCACGATGTTGACCTTGGCCGCCTCTTCCTGACCCATCTGCGAGAACATGTTCTCGAGCTTGGCCTTCTGCTGACGTGCCAGACGGATCTCGCGGTACTTGCCCTGACGGAAGTTGGCCACTTCACGGGCCTTCTTCTCGTCGGCGACAACCATGAAGTCATCACCGGCTTCCGGCGTGCCGTCGAGGCCCTGGATCTCCACCGGCATGGCGGGACCCACCGCATCGACCTGCTTGCCAAGCTCGTTGGTCAGCGCACGTACGCGACCATAGTGCAGGCCTGCCAGGACGATATCGCCCTTCTTCAGCGTACCGTTCTGGACCAGTACGGTAGCCACCGGACCACGTCCCTTGTCGAGCCGCGACTCGACCACCACGCCCTTGCCAGGCGCGCTCGGGACTGCCTTGAGCTCGAGCACTTCGGACACCAGGTGGACCGCCTCCAGCAGCGCCTCGATGCCTTCGCCGGTCTTGGCGGAGACGTGGACGAACTGGGTGTCACCACCCCATTCTTCCGAGATGACGCCGTGCTGGGACAGCTCGTTCTTGACCCGGTCGGGATCGGCTTCCGGCTTGTCGATCTTGTTGACCGCCACCACCATCGGCACTTCCGCTGCCTTGGAGTGCTCGACCGCTTCGATCGTCTGAGGCATCACGCCGTCGTCGGCAGCCACGACCAGGATGACAACGTCAGTGGCCTTGGCACCACGGGCACGCATGGCGGTGAACGCCGCGTGTCCAGGCGTATCCAGGAAGGTCACACCATCACTGTCGTCTTCGACGTGATAGGCACCGATGTGCTGGGTAATGCCCCCTGCCTCACCGGTAGCCACCTTGGCACGACGAATGTAGTCGAGCAGCGAGGTCTTGCCGTGGTCGACGTGACCCATGACCGTGACCACCGGAGAGCGAGTGATTTCCTCACCCTCGTAGGAGATGGCTTCGAGCACTTCGGTCTCGAGGGCATCATCCTTGACCAGCTTGGGCGTGTGACCCATTTCTTCCACCACGATCGCCGCGGTGTCCTGGTCAATGGTCTGGTTGATCGTCACCGCCGCGCCCATGGTGAACATGGCCTTGATGACCTCGTTGGCCTTGATCGACATCTTGTCGGCGAGGTCCGCCACCGAGATGGACTCGGGAATGGACACTTCACGGACGATCGGCTGGGTCGGCTTCTGGAAGCCATGCTTGCCGTTGCCCTGGCTGCCACCACGGCGGCTGCCACGACGCTCGGCACGCTTGACCTTCTTGCCGCCACCACGGCGACGCTCTTCGCGATCGCTACGGTCGTCGTCGTCACGCTCGTTGCGGCCCTTCTTGCCACCTTTGCCCGCAGCCTTCTTGACGGCAGCGCGGCGCACATCACCACGGCCTTCCTTCGGCGGCGCCGGGGGCTCGTCTCCGGCAGGAGCGGAGGTATCGAGCTCGGGCACGGGGATATCGGGCACTGCGGCGGCCTGTTCAGCTTCACGCTGGGCCTTGGCCGCCTGCTCGGCGTCCTGAACCGCCTTCTCTTCGGCGCGCTGCTTGGCCGCTTCGGCTTCTTCAGCCTCACGACGCGCACGAGAATCGGCCATGTCACCGACCAGCTGACGCGGACCGTGGTCCTCGGCCGGGGCCGGGGTTTCTTCCGGGGTCTCTTCGCGCTTGACGTAGGTGCGCTTCTTGCGAACCTGCACCTCGATGGTCTTGCCGCGCTCGCTCGTCTTGATCTTGCTGCGCGTCTTGCGGGTCAGGGTGATGCGATTGCGCGCACCAGCACCGACGCCTGCACCACCACCGTGGCTCTTGGTCAGGAAGTCCAGCAGCTTGCGCTTGTCTTCCTCGGACACGGCATCGCCTTCCGACTTGTGCTCGAGTCCGGCTTCTTTCATCTGCTCCAGCAGACGGGGCACTTCACGCCCCACCTTTGCTGCAAAATCCTTAACGGTCATCTCTGACATTACGACCCTCCTCAGCCCGTGACCCTGTTACTGTTCGCTCTCGAACCAAGGCGCACGGGCGGTCATGATCAATGCCGCGGCGCGCTCTTCGTCCACCTCTTCGATGTCCACCAGATCGTCGACGGACTGTTCGGCCAGATCTTCCATGGTCTTGATACCACGGCTAGCCAGAATGAAGGCCAGGTGGCGCTCCATACCGTCCATCTCAAGCAGATCATCCGCCGGCTGGGCTCCGTCCAGTTCCTCCTCGGAGGCAATGGCCAGGTTCAAGAGCTCGTCCTTGGCGCGAGCTCGAAGCTCCTCGATGAGGTCTTCGTCGAACTCTTCGATTTCCAGCATTTCCTCGACCGGCACGTAGGCCACCTCTTCCAGAGAGGTGAACCCTTCCTCGACCAGCAGCCGGGCGACATCATCGTCGATGTCCAGATGCTGAACGAAGTGCTCGACCAGGCTGTCGATTTCCTGATCGCGCTTGGCCTCGGCGTCGGCTTCGGTCATGACGTTGATACGCCACCCGGTCAGCTCCGACGCGAGACGCACGTTCTGACCACTACGGCCGATGGCCTGGGCCAGGTTGTCTTCCGCTACGGCGACGTCCATGGCATGGGCATCTTCATCCACCAGGATGGAGGCCACGTCCGCCGGTGCCATGGCGTTGATCACCAGCTGTGCAGGATTGTCATCCCACAGCACGATGTCGACGCGCTCATTCTGAAGCTCGGAGGACACCGCCTGTACCCGCGAACCGCGCATACCGACACAAGCACCTACCGGATCAATCCGACGGTCATTGGTCTTGACCGCAATCTTGGCGCGAGAGCCAGGATCACGTGCTGCACCCTTGATCTCGATAAGCTGCTCGGCGATTTCCGGGACTTCGATCTTGAACAGCTCGATGATCATCTGCGGGTTGGTACGCGACAGAATCAGCTGCGCACCGCGCGCCTCGGCGTCGACCTTGACCAGCAGGGCACGCACACGCTCGTTCATGCGATAGCGCTCGCCGGGAATCATCTCACTGCGCGGCAGGAACGCTTCAGCGTTGTCGCCCAGGTCAATGATCAACCCGTCACGTGTCGTCTTCTTGACGATACCTGCCACCAGCTCGCCTTCGCGTTCGGCATAGATACGTACGACTTCGGCACGCTCAGCTTCGCGGACCTTCTGCACGATCACCTGCTTGGCGGTCTGTGCGGCGATACGACCGAAGGCGGCATTCTCGATGCGTTCTTCAACCACGTCACCCAGGCCCAGCGGCGGATCGCGCTTTTCGGCGAAGGTCAGCTTGATTTCGGCATCCGGGCCGTCGAAGTCGTCGTCCTCGACCACCACCCAGCGACGGAAGGTCTCGTACTCACCCGTCACGCGATCGATGTGCACGCGCACGCTGGCTTCCTCATCCTCGAAGCGCTTGCGCGAGGCACTTGCCAGCGCAGCTTCTACGGCCTCGAAGATGACCTCGCGGGGGACACCCTTTTCATTGGAGATCGCATCAACGACCGCCAGAATTTCTTTACTCATGCCTTAAAGCCTCGCCAAAAAACCGACCCTTGTTCTCTCTTGTCGTGCGTCAACTGTTGCGCATCAGCCGTGGCGCACCCGAGTACGTCAGTTATCGAACTGCGGTACCACCCGCGCCTGATCGATACCATCGATCGGGAAGCAATATTCCTCGCCGTCGATCTGAACCAGTACCTCATCGCCCTCGACGCCTGCCAGCAGTCCCTGAAACTTGCGCCGCCCTTCGAACGGGGAGCGCAACTTCAGCACCACGTGATGGCCGGCGTAACGAGAGAACTGGTCGAGCGTGAACAGCGGACGATCCATGCCCGGCGAAGACACCTCGAGCCGGTATTCACCAGCGATCGGGTCTTCGACGTCCATGATGGCGCTGACCTGGCGACTAATATCGGCACAGTTGTCGACGCTGACACCATCGGCATGATCGATATAAATCACCAGACGGGAATGTTTTCCCTGGGACAGGTAATCGATACCCCAGAGTTCGAACCCCATGGCAGATACCACCGGTTCGATCAACGCATTGAGCGCAGCATCTTTGGTCGCCACGAATGAAAGCTCCTACAGCCGTTGCATCAGCACCTGGCCGGGAGTGAACAGGAAAGTCAGGTGGCTGATTGGCGTTCGCGCTGCCGGGCACACCCGGCAAGCTGCTAACAAAAAGCCCCTTCACAGGAAGGGGCTTTTCCAAGAAACCTGTCACCATCTGGCAGATGTTACGCATGCCCCTTGAGGATACCTGCATGCCTGCCAAGAAGATGGTAGCGGGGACCGGATTTGAACCGATGACCTTCGGGTTATGAGCCCGACGAGCTACCAGACTGCTCCACCCCGCATCAATCTAGGCCGGTGAGTATACTTCGCCATGACCAGGGCGTCAAGGCATCTCACCGAACCGCCAACCCTGAAAAGATCACTGGGCGTACCAGGAGAGCTTGTTTTCCCAACGGCGATGCCGTTTGGAAAATGGTGCCGAAGGCGGGACTTGAACCCGCACGACCATACGGTCACTACCCCCTCAAGATAGCGTGTCTACCAATTCCACCACTTCGGCTAGGGGAGTCCGGAGATCAGCTATCGCTGTCCTCCAGCACTGGCGCAGCATTATCCACATCAGCTGACTCACCGTCAAGCGTGGGCGCGGAATTTTCGGTGTTTTCCTCACCTTGCGCTGGTGCGCTGTTCTGAGTGGAGCTGTCGTCCAGTGTCGGCGTACCGTTTTGCTGCTCGATGACCTCGGCGTCAGGAATACCTGCCACTGGCGCAGCATTGCCTGCCTCGGAGGCGAAATAGGCCAGCGTCAGCGAGGTGGCAAAGAAGCATGCCGCCAGCGCGCCGGTGGCCTTGGACAGAAAACCGCCGCTACCACGGGAACCAAAGACGGTCTGAGAGGCACCGCCACCGAACGAAGCGCCGGCATCGGCACCCTTGCCCTGCTGCAGCAGGATAAGGACGACCAGGGCGATAGCGATCGCCACGTGGATCATGAGAATGGCAACTTGCATGGATTCAACCTGCTGACTGACAAATGGCTAGAAAATCGTCGACCTTCAGCGATGCTCCGCCGATCAGGCCGCCGTCGATGTCCGGTTGGGTCAGCAATTCCGCCGCATTATCGGGCTTCATGCTGCCGCCGTAGAGAACCTGCATGGACGCCGCCAGGGCGCCACCGTACTGCTCGAGGCGCGCTCGGATGGCCGCATGCACGTGCTGCGCCTGCTCGGGTGTCGCGGTACGCCCTGTGCCAATCGCCCACACCGGCTCGTAAGCCAGCACGAGACGGGCTCGCGCATCGCTGTCGAGCACGTCCAATACCGCACACAACTGTCCCAGCACCACCTCTTCGGTGCGACCCGCATCGCGCTCTTCGAGGGTCTCGCCGAGGCAAAGCACCGGCGTCAGGCCCTGATGGAGCGCCGCCTGGACCCGGGCCAGCACTGCGGCGTCATTTTCTCCGAACAGCGTGCGCCGCTCAGAATGGCCCACCAGCACCATCTGTGCACCAACGTCACGCAGCATGGCGCCACTGACTTCACCGGTATAGGCGCCATCTGGCTTGTCGCTCAGCGTCTGACCAGCGACACGCACGGAGGATGGAAGTGCCTCTCGCGCCGCTCCGACATAGGGAAAAGGTACAGCCAGCGCTACGGTAACCGCCTCGGGCAGGTCGGCACGGGACAGCGCTTCGGCGAAGCTGTCGATCAGGCTACGCGAGCCGTTCATCTTCCAGTTGCCGGCAATCAGCGGTGCACGCATGGATCATCCTCTTTCAAGGTGGGCCGAAATGGTATAGGAGAGGCCCTGTCAAGACAACAATCATGACCGACACGCCGACCCAGCACCTGGGGCCAAGCAGCGGCCCCGATAGTGTCAGAACTGGCGTCAGCGTGCCGCCGCAAGGGGCAGGGTCAGCTCACCAGCCCACGCACATCATCGGCAAGGCGACGTGCCAGCCCCTCAACGTCCAGATGGGGGCGACCCTCGACCATGACGCGAATCAACGGCTCAGTGCCGGATGGACGCAGCAGCACTCGCCCTTCAGCCCCCAACTCCGCCTCTACGGCCTTGGTCGCAGCGTCCAGGCTAGGCTCTGCCATCACGGCCTTGGCATCAACACCCGCGGGCAATCGCACGTTGACCAGTGACTGGGGGGCTTTCTCGAAACCGTACAGCAACCGCGACAGCGGCTTCTCCTCGCGCACCATGTACGACAACACCTGCAGCGCCGAGACGATACCATCCCCCGTCGTCTGCACATGACGGCACACGATATGACCCGACGACTCGCCGCCAAGCAACCAGTTGTTGGCCGCCAGTCGCTCCATCACGTAACGGTCGCCGACCTTGGCCCGCTCGAACGGCACACCCATGCCTTCCAGCGCTGCCGCCAGCCCAAAGTTGCTCATCAGGGTGCCGACCACTCCCCCACCCAGTTCGCCTCGCTCGTGGCGGTCCTTGGCGATCAGGTAGAGCATGTCGTCGCCATCGATTTCATGACCATCGGCATCGACCATCAACACGCGGTCGCCATCCCCATCGAAGGCCACCCCCAGATCCGCCCCCTGCTGAATCACTGCGGCGCGCAACGCCGCGGGATGGGTCGAGCCGACCTCACGGTTGATATTCAGGCCATCTGGCTCGGCGCCTACCAGGGTCACCTTGGCACCCAACTCTTTGAATACCGCAGGAGCGATGTGGTACGTGGCCCCATGGGCACAGTCGAGGACGATCCGCAGCCCATGCAGGTTGACGCGGTCCGGAATGGTCGACTTGCAGAACTCGATGTAGCGCCCGGCAGCATCATCGACGCGACTTGCCTTGCCCAGCTCATCCGGCGGCACGGTGGTCAGCGTCTCTTCCAGGGCTTTTTCGATCCGCTCTTCGATCTCGTCACCCAGCTTCGCGCCTTCGGCCGAGAAGAACTTGATGCCATTGTCCTGATAAGCGTTGTGGGACGCCGAAATCACGATGCCGGCATCCGCCCTGAAGGTACGCGTCAGGTAGGCAATACCGGGCGTCGGCATTGGCCCCAGCAACATGACGTCAACGCCGGCTGCCGACAACCCTGCCTCGAGGGCCGACTCGAACATGTAGCCGGAGATCCGCGTATCCTTGCCAATCAACACGCGCGCCCGCTGCCGGCGCGGCTCGAGCACGCGCCCAGTCGCCCATCCGAGCTTGAGCATGAAGTCAGGGGTGATGGGCGCCTGCCCGACGGTGCCGCGAATTCCGTCCGTGCCAAAGTAGCGTCTAGCCATGGTGTTCTCCTTCCTCGAGAACGGCCCAAGTCATGTTCACCGCGTCCACATGGGGCCCCACATCGTGAACGCGCAATATGCGAGCACCGCGCTCGACCGCCAGCGCCGACAAGGCCAGGCCGCCCGGCAGACGCTCTTCGACAGCGCGATCGAGCACCTTGCCGATCATGCTCTTGCGAGACATGCCGACCAGCAGCGGAAGCCCCAGGGCTTCTAGACGCTCCATGCGGTGCAATAAGCGAAGATTATGCTCTACCGTCTTGGCGAAACCAAAGCCCGGGTCCAGCAAGATACGTTCCCGACGCAGCCCAGCAGCCTCACATTCTGCGACACGGGATTCCAGGAAGCGCGCGACTTCTTCCTCGACCGGTTCCGCGTAGCTCGGTGCGTCCTGCATATCGCCCGGCTCACCCAGCATATGCATCAGCACTACTGGCAACCCCGTTCCGGTCGCCGCTGCCAGCGCACCTTCGCGCCGCAGGTTGCGCACGTCGTTGATCATGCCTGCGCCAGCCAGTGCGCTTTCCCGCATTACCTCAGGCGTCGAGGTATCCACCGACACCAGGGCGTCCAGCTCGCGCACCAGCGCCTCAACCACGGGAACAACGCGATCCATTTCCTGCTGGGCGCTCACCGGAGCGGCCCCCGGTCGGGTCGACTCGCCACCCACGTCAATGATGGCGGCACCTTCCGCCAGCATCTGTTCAGCGTGACGCAGGGCATCATCGATCACCATGTGGCGCCCGCCGTCAGAGAAAGAATCAGGCGTCACGTTAAGAATGCCCATGACGCGGGGAAAGGTGAGATCGAGCCGATGACGGCCGCAGGGCAGCACGGCGGGATAACGAGATTCCATCGGTGAAAAAGTCCTGGCTGGAGACATGGTAAGACACGAGATGAGGGCCACTATCGCAGCATCGTGCGACAGCTGCCCCTGCAACGCCAGAGGCGCCCCGTGGGGCGCCTCTGTCAGGGGCAGAGCATCAGCTGCCGGCGGGGCCGCCGAGGGGGTCGGAGGGACGACGACCGGGACTGTCATCGTCTTCCTCGTCACCTTCTTCGCTGTCAGCACTGGGCTGATCATTGTCGGCAGTGGCAGCGGGATCGCCGGTCACCGGAGACCCACCACCGGAGCCAGGCTCATCCCAGTCCTTGGGTGGACGCGGATCACGACCTTCCATGATGTCCTTGAGCTGATCGGCATCGATGGTCTCGTACTGCATCAGCGCGTCGGCCATGGCATCCAGCTTGTCGCGATTGTCCTCGAGGATCTGTTGTGCCTGCTCGTAGCAGCCATCGATGATCTTGCGGACTTCCCGATCAAGGCGCGTGGTGGTGTCGCCGGACTTGAGCTTGCCGCCGCCCTGACCCGGGCCGCCGAGGAACTGATGCGACTCGTCCTCGTCGTACATGATCGGACCCATCTCTTCCGACAGACCCCACTTGGCCACCATGTTGTGGGCAAGCTCAGTGGCGCGCTTGATGTCGTTGGATGCTCCCGTCGTGACGCCATTCGGACCCAGCGTCATTTCCTCGGCGATACGGCCGCCGAACAACGAGCAGATCTGACTGATAATCTGCTGCCGCGACAGGCTGTAGCGATCCTGTTCCGGCAGGAACATGGTCACACCCAGCGCACGCCCACGAGGAATAATGGTGACCTTGTACACCGGATCATGCTCGGGCATGACCAGACCGATGATGGCATGGCCGGCCTCGTGGTAGGCGGTATTCAACTTTTCCTTTTCGGTCATGACCATGGAGCGGCGCTCGGCGCCCATCATGATCTTGTCCTTGGCCAGCTCCAGCTCCTCCATACCCACCAGACGCTTGTTGCGGCGGGCCGAGAACAGGGCTGCCTCGTTGACCAGGTTGGCCAGGTCGGCACCGGAGAACCCGGGGGTACCACGAGCGATGAAGGTCGGCTTGACGTCATCAGCCAGCGGCACCTTGCGCAGGTGGACGTTGAGGATGTGCTCACGACCGCGAATATCGGGCAACGGCACCACCACCTGACGGTCGAAGCGACCGGGGCGCAGCAGGGCCGGATCCAACACGTCGGGACGGTTGGTGGCAGCGATCACGATGATGCCTTCGTTGGCCTCGAAGCCGTCCATCTCGACCAGCAACTGGTTCAAGGTCTGCTCACGCTCATCGTTGCCGCCACCCATGCCGGCACCGCGCGAGCGACCCACGGCGTCGATCTCGTCGATGAAGATGATGCAGGGCGCCTGCTTCTTGGCCTGTTCGAACATGTCGCGAACACGGGAAGCACCGACACCCACGAACATCTCGACAAAGTCAGAGCCGGAGATCGAGAAGAACGGGACCTTGGCCTCACCAGCGATGGACTTCGCCAGCAGGGTCTTACCCGTACCAGGCGGGCCCACCATCAGCACACCACGGGGAATCGTCCCGCCCAGACGCTGGAACTTGGTGGGGTCGCGCAGGAAGTCGACCAGCTCCTCGACCTCTTCCTTGGCCTCATCGCAGCCAGCAACATCCGCAAAGGTCGTCTTGATCTGATCCTGGGACAGCAGCTTCGCCTTGGACTTGCCGAAGCTCATCGGGCCGCCTTTACCGGCGCCGCCACCCTGCATCTGACGCATGAAGAACATGAAGATGGCCAGGATCAGCAGGATCGGGAAGCTGGCAATCAGCAGCCGCGTCCATAAGCTCTGCTGTTCGGGCTTCTTGCCCACCACAGTCACGTTATTGGACAGCAGATCATCCATCAGCTTCGGATCTTCCGCCGAAGGGCGAATCGTCTGGAAGCTGGAGCCATCGTTGCGCTCACCGCTGATCGTGTAACCATCGATGGTCACACTGCGTACTTGTTCATTTTGCACCTGCTGGACGAACTGTGAGTAGTTCATCTGGTTCGGTGCATTCTCGACGCTGAAGTTGTTGAACACCGTCAGCAGCACCGCCGCGATGACCAACCACAGAATCAGGTTCTTCGCCATGTCGTTCAAGGGACCACCCTCAATTGCAAGAATCTGTCGGCCTATGGTGCCTAAGGGTTCGACACTACATGAGCCAGCCTTGTTCAGCCAGCCTGTTGCGACCGACCCAAGGTGTCACTGCGCTGATTTCAGCGAGCGCCACCAGCAGTATACCTCTGCCCCGCCGTGAATTTGGCCTCATAGCGAGCACATCTGACATTATCGCAGCATTAGTCGAAAGCTATCGCAGCTGCCTTTCGTCGTCCCGAATCTCGCCGCCACTCGCTGAGACCGACGCCTGTGTCCGGAGCCTGCTACTGGAGCGAGGGCGTGGCAGCCGGCTGCCGCTACCCCTTGAACCCCTGCGCCAGCAAGTACACCTCCCGGGAGCGCGCCCGCGAGGCACCTGGCTTGCGCGTAACAACCTTGCGGAAGGCACCACGCAGCTCCTTCAGGTACTCGTCAAAGCCTTCGCCCTGGAACACTTTCGCCAGAAAGGTGCCCTCGGGACGCAGCGTCTGCCTTGCCAAGTCCAGCGCCAGCTCCACCAGGTACATGGCCTGCGGCTGATCGATCGCCGCCATACCACTCATATTGGGGGCCATATCCGACATCACAAGGTCCACCGGGCGATCTTGCAGGCGCGCCAGCAACTCATCGAGCACACTGTCTTCGGTAAAATCTCCCTGAACGAAATCGACGCCCGCCAGGGCATCCATCTCCAGGATGTCCGAGGCGATGACAACGCCACTGTCCCCCACTCGCTCGGCCGCTATTTGACTCCAGCCGCCTGGAGCAGCGCCCAGGTCAATCACCGTCATACCGGGCTTGAGCAGCTTGTCCTTGTCATCCAGCTCAACCAGCTTGTAGCTCGCCCTGGAGCGATAGCCATCCTGCCAACTTTGCTGGACATACTGATCGTCGAAGTGCTCCTTCAGCCAGCTCGCACTCGTCTTGCTGGACGAGGGCTTCTTGCTGGAGGATTTCTTGCTGGAAGGGGGACGAGAGGCTGCCACTACACCACCTGAGAGAAGTTGCCGGGGACGATGTCCTGAAGCGGCTGACCGAGACCAATGGATGGGATGGTCTACAGGCTGCTCCGTTCGGAGTGCCGCTCACCTGGACAGAGAATGACCATGAAGCGCGGTATCGGTTCGGACGACGCCCGGGTCGAAGGCGTATCGATGGGGGTGTCCGGTAAGCGCCGACAGCGATTGAAAAAATGGATGCCGGGGGCGCCATCGACGACAATCGACAGGCGACATCGCTTTCACCGCACGGGGTTTACCCGTACCATGTGCGGTCACGCGCCCAACGGCCAATACGGAATGAAGCAAGATACCATGAGCTTGTCACAGGCACAAAAGAAAGCAATGCGCAGCATCGGCCACCACCTCGACCCGGTGGTCACGGCCTCGGAGAACGGCATTTCCGAGGGCCTGTTGGCCGAGCTCGAACGCGCCCTCAATGACCATGAACTGGTCAAGGTGAAGCTGGCGATTCCCGACCGCGACGACCGCACCGCCGTGCTGGACGAACTGGTCAACCAGAGCAAGTCCGAGCTGATCCAGAAGATCGGCAAGGTCGCCCTGCTGTATCGCAAGAACCCCAAGGCCAACCCGAAGCTGTCCAACATCACTCGCTTCGAGAACCACCACGGCCGCCACTGACAACTCAGGCTACGCGGGCAACTGCCAAGGCGCCTACGGGCGACTGAAATGGACGCCGAATGGCGACAGAACACCTTGGCAGTCGTCCTTTCAGACATCCATTGCCCGTGATGCCACTCGACCAATACCAATGGTGTTGCTCACTGCTCCGTACAAAGCTCTTCGCATGTCAGCGAGACGAGACGCCTTCTCTACTTTCCATCTGCACAAACTCTCTTGCCCACCACTGGCCCTCCCGAGCCCCTCTCATCGATTCATCTTGCCCAAGAGCAGTGGACACCCCGTTAAGGCAGTAGTCTGAACGCGTTGATCCATGCCAAGGCAAGCCCCGTAGCCAGCCCTGTACTCTAGGAAGACGACTCCCCACCCCTAGCGGAAGATAGCGACTCCCCGAAGAAGCGTTCGAGCAACATACGTAGCTTGCCACCCTCCTCCTGTCCAAGCATAGGGAAATACAGAAAATAGGTATGCTGCTGTTCGCCCCCATCTTCCAGGCAATGAACGGTAATAGCAGCCTGCCATTCTGATAGTGAGTACCCTGATACGAAGCTCATAGGAATTTTCTTGTAGCAGTATGGTATTGCCTTTCTCAGATACAACTGCTGGCCTTCGAATCGTACGACTGGAGCTAGGCCGCTATAGAGGCCTGCGATCATGATACCCACCAGCAGAAGGCAACCACCCCAGGAGAACTCAGGCATCACCACTTGAAGATACTTATTTACATCGGGTTTCTGGTTTGCTTGCACCCATAAGAAAAGCAGCATACAAGCGGCTCCACCTAGCACAAGCCATTTACTTAATGTCGTCGTATAAACCTCTGTACTTCTTTGCACTGACATCCTGTCGTCCATCTTTTTGCTCCGCTAAATCATAACGATGACACAGATAAAGCTAGAGAAATTCCAGCTCCATGGTGGCCGTACCGCCGCGTTGCGACCATAGGAACCTAGGTCTTGGCCGGCCCCAAGTGCTGATCAAGAAGCGCCAAGAATTTCTGGTGCTGACGCTCACCAAGCCCGCTACAAGATAGCCTGACCTCGTGGCTGATTTCTCGCCCCTGCTTCTCACTTCGACCTCGGATAACAACTTTTTTACCCTGAATGGTATAGTCATCCACCCCGGCATAAGGAATTGTCCGCACGCCCGAGATGAGCCCAGAAGAGGATCGCACATCAAAGGATTCTTTACCGAAACGTGCGTAAGGTACCATCGCATAGCGGATGCCCTGCCCAAACGTCGCGAGCATCGACAGAAACACCGGCCACCATGAAATTTGCTGCACCACATATGGATGAGCACTCAACACGATCCATAGCGCCACAACAATTATCAAGATACCGGTTCCGATCAGCCAGTTGGCCATCAAAGCGGAATACACTTCATGCTCGGCCTGTTCCGCCACACGATCGTCCATGACACTTCACCCCAGCTTCATATCTCTGCCGTCATTGGCTAGGTAAAGATTTCACCCCAGTATCAGCAGGCAGGCCAGCAGAAGGGGATAAAGACAGGCTAAGGAAGTGCGGCAAAGCCAACCACATAAGAAATTTCTTACATTTCACCAAAAAAACCGCCCCGCCAGGTTGCCTGGCGGGGCGGTGTCGTTGGAGCGGGAGAGTTGCGCTTAGATGTGCTCGACGCCGGTTATCTCGTACTCGACTTCGCCGCCAGGAGTGCGCACCAGCACCACTTCACCTTCTTCCTTGCCGATCAAGGCGCGGGCAATGGGTGACGTGACGGAGATGCGACGCTCCTTGATGTCGGCCTCATCCTCACCAACGATGCGGTAGGTCACCTCTTCGTCGGTATCCAGGTTCAACAGCTCGACGGTCACGCCGAAGATCACCTTGCCCGTCTTCGGCAACTTGGTGACATCGATGACCTGGGCGTTGGACAGCTTACCCTCGATCTCTTGAATACGGCCTTCGATGAAGCCCTGCTGCTCGCGGGCAGCATGGTACTCGGCGTTTTCCTTGAGGTCGCCATGCTCGCGGGCTTCCGCGATGGCAGCGATCACTGTCGGGCGAGCCTCGCTCTTGAGCTGCTCGAGCTCTTCACGCAGGCGTTGCTCACCGGCGACGGTCATCGGGACCTTGTTCATGTATTCGCTCCTGCATGCAGTTCCTGTAGCCGCCGCACGGTAACGGCATTGCCGTACTCGAGCGCCAAGCAAACGGCACTGGCCCCTGCCAGCGTCGTGGCATAGGGAACCTTGTGGGCGAGTGCGGTGCGGCGGATCACCGAGGAGTCGTTGATGGCCTGGCGGCCCTCGGTGGTATTGACGATATAGGCGATCTCGTCGTTCTTGATGGAATCGACGATGTGCGGCCGGCCTTCGTAAACCTTACTGACGACCTCAACGGGCAGACCAGCCTGTTCAAGGGCTGCCGCCGTTCCTCGGGTCGCACAGAGTGTGAAGCCCAATGTTACCAGAGAACGAGCCACTTCGATAACACCCGCCTTGTCCGGCTCGCGTACCGACAGGAACGCCTTGCGATCACCGGTCAGCGGCGGGATCGCCTCGCCAGCACCCAGCTGAGCCTTGTAGAAGGCCTCGGCAAAGGTCTCGCCAGAGCCCATCACCTCGCCGGTGGACTTCATTTCCGGCGACAGGATCGGATCCACACCGGGGAACTTGTTGAACGGGAACACCGCTTCCTTGACGCTATAGAAATGCGGCACGATCTCCCGCTCGAACCCTTGCTCCTTGAGGCTGACGCCAGCCATGCAGCGGGCGGCAACCTGCGCCAGCGAGGTGCCGATGCACTTGGATACGAAGGGCACAGTGCGCGAGGCACGCGGGTTGACCTCGATGACGTAGATTTCGCCGTCCTGCCAGGCCAGCTGGACGTTCATCAGACCCTTCACGCCCAGCTCGACGGCCATGCGCTTGACCTGCTCGCGCATCTCGTCCTGCACGTCCGCCGGCAGCGAGTACGGCGGCAGCGCACAGGCGGAGTCGCCCGAGTGCACACCGGCCTGCTCCACGTGCTGCATGATGCCGCCAATCACGACCTGATCGCCGTCGGACACTGCATCGATATCCACCTCGACCGCCGCACTGAGGAAATGGTCGAGCAATACCGGCGAGTCATTGGAGACCTTGACCGCATGGGTCATGTAGTTCTCGAGCTCGCTGGCGTCGTAGACGATCTCCATGGCCCGGCCGCCCAGCACGTAGCTCGGGCGCACCACCAGCGGGTAGCCGATTGCTTCGGCCTTGGAGAAGGCCTCATCGAAGCTTCTGGCGGTGGCATTGGGGGGCTGCTTCAGACCCAGCTTGTCGATCATCTGCTGGAAACGCTCGCGGTCCTCGGCACGGTCGATCGCATCCGGGGTAGTACCAATGATCGGCACGCCAGCAGCCTCGAGGGCACGGGCAAGCTTCAGCGGGGTCTGGCCACCGAACTGGACGATCACGCCGACCGGCTTTTCCTTGTCGGCGATCTCGAGCACGTCCTCCAGAGTCACCGGCTCGAAATACAGACGGTCAGAGGTATCGTAGTCGGTGGACACGGTCTCGGGGTTGCAGTTGACCATGATGGTCTCGTAGCCGTCATCGCGCATGGCGAAGGCGGCATGGACGCAGCAGTAGTCGAACTCGATACCCTGGCCGATACGGTTCGGACCTCCACCAAGCACCATGATCTTCTGGCGGTCGCTGACCTCGGCCTCGCACTCTTCCTCATAGGTCGAGTACATGTAGGCGGTGTCGGAGGCAAACTCGGCGGCACAGGTGTCTACCCGCTTGTACACCGGGCGGATACCGGCATCCTGGCGTGCCTTGCGCACATCGTCCTCGGAAACGCCAAGCACCTTGGCCAGGCGCGCGTCACCGAAGCCCTTGCGCTTGAGACGATAGATCTCGCCAGCATCCAGCGAGGACAGCGAACGACTGGCCAGATCCTGCTCGATCTTGACGATATCTTCGAGCTGCACCAGGAACCAGGGGTCGATATTGGTCAGTTCAAAGACGTCTTCCACGCTCATGCCGGAACGCATGGCGTCGGCGATGTAGAAGATGCGCTCGGCACCGGCAGCCTGCAGCTCGCCCTTGATCAGCGCCATGTTGTCGGCGCTGAAGTCGGTCACGATGGGGTCGAGGCCATCATTACCGGTCTCCATGCCGCGCAGGGCCTTCTGCAGAGACTCCTGGAAGGTCCGGCCGATCGCCATGACCTCACCCACCGACTTCATCTGGGTGGTCAGACGGTCATTGGCCTGGGGAAACTTCTCGAAGGTGAAACGCGGGATCTTGGTGACGACGTAATCAATGGACGGCTCGAACGAGGCCGGAGTGCGCCCGCCGGTAATATCGTTCTGCAGCTCATCCAGGGTGTAGCCCACCGCCAGCTTGGCAGCGATCTTGGCAATCGGGAAGCCGGTGGCCTTGGAGGCCAGCGCAGAGGAGCGCGATACACGCGGGTTCATCTCGATGACCACCATGCGCCCGGTCTCGGGGTCCACGCCAAACTGGACGTTGGAGCCGCCGGTCTCGACGCCGATCTCGCGCAGCACCGCGAGAGATGCGTCACGCATGATCTGGTATTCCTTGTCCGTCAGCGTCTGCGCAGGCGCCACGGTAATGGAGTCACCCGTGTGGACTCCCATGGGGTCAAAGTTCTCGATGGCACAAACGATGATGCAGTTGTCGTTCTTGTCGCGAACGACCTCCATCTCGTATTCCTTCCACCCCAGCAGCGATTCGTCGATCAACAGCTCATGGGTCGGAGAGAGCTCAAATCCGCGATGGCAGATTTCCTTGAACTCTTCCTTGTTGTACGCGACGCCGCCGCCAGAGCCGCCCATGGTGAAGGACGGCCGGATGATAGCCGGGAAGCCCAGTTCGCTCTGAATCTCCCAGGCCTCGTCCATGCTGTGAGCAATCTTGGCCTTAGGGCACTCCAGACCGATATTCTTCATCGCCTTGTCGAAGCGGTCGCGATCCTCGGCCTTGTCGATGGTGTCAGCATTGGCCCCGATCATCTCAACGCCATACTTTTCCAGGACACCGTGACGATCCAGGTCCAGTGCGCAGTTCAGCGCGGTCTGACCCCCCATGGTCGGCAGCACCGCATCGGGGCGTTCAGCCTCGATGATCTTCTCTACCGCCTGCCAGGTGATCGGCTCGATATAGGTAGCGTCGGCCATGGCGGGATCGGTCATGATCGTCGCCGGATTCGAGTTGACCAGGATGACGCGGACCCCTTCTTCACGCAGGGCCTTGCAGGCCTGGGCGCCGGAGTAGTCGAACTCGCAGGCCTGACCGATGACGATCGGGCCTGCGCCGATGATAAGGATGCTTTTCAGGTCTGTACGCTTGGGCATGGTGCTTCCCGCAAGAAAATTGGACGATGAACCGGAGTCTGGGTGAGCGCCTTAACGACGGCTTTGCATCATGTCGATGAAGCGGTCGAACAGCGGCGCCACATCGCGGGGGCCTGGGCTCGCCTCGGGGTGACCCTGGAAGCTGAAGGCCGGGCAATCGGTACGCTCGATACCTTGCAAGGTGCCGTCAAACAGGGAGCGGTGGGTCGCTCGCAGGGTGTCCGGAAGCGATGTCTCGTCGGCGGCAAAGCCGTGGTTCTGACTGGTAATCATCACATGCCCGGAATCGAGATCCTGCACCGGGTGGTTGGCACCGTGATGACCATGATTCATCTTGACCGTGGCTGCCCCACTGGCCAGCGCCAGCAGCTGGTGACCCAGACAGATACCAAAGACAGGCACCTGGGTGGTCAGAATCTCGCGGATTGCCTCAATGGCATAGTCACAGGGCTCGGGGTCGCCGGGGCCGTTGGACAGGAACACGCCATCGGGCTTCATCGCCAGCACCTCAGCCGCTGGCGTCTGCGCCGGCACCACCGTCAACTTGCACCCGCGGCTGGCCAGCATACGCAGAATGTTGAACTTGACCCCATAGTCGTAGGCCACCACATGGAAGGGGCGCTCGCCGGCAGCAGCGTTAACGTAGCCTTCGCCCAGCTGCCATTCGCCTTCATTCCATTCGTACGCTTCGCTACAGGACACCACCTTCGCCAGATCCATGCCCTTGAGCCCCGGGAAGGCACGCGCGGCTTCCAGCGCGCACGCTACGGCGTCATCGCCCTCGGCCTCGCTGCCCGCCAAGATGGCGCCATTCTGGGCCCCCTTGTCGCGCAGAATGCGCGTCAGGCGGCGCGTATCGATATCTGCGATACCGACGACATTCTGACTGGCGAGATAATCGGACAGGCTCTGGGTGGAGCGGAAGTTACTGGCAACCAACGGGAGGTCGCGGATGACGAGGCCCGCGGCGGCGATGCTGGAAGACTCGATGTCTTCGGGATTGATGCCGGTATTGCCAATATGAGGGTAGGTCAGCGTGACGATCTGTCGAGAGTAGGAAGGGTCGGTGAGAATTTCCTGATAGCCGGTCATGGCCGTATTGAACACCACTTCGCCACTGGTCTGCCCGTCTGCACCAATGGCCGTGCCGTGGAATACGCTGCCATCTTCCAGGGCCAATATTGCGGGTTTGTTCAACGCTACGTCCTCCCAAAGCTCGTCAAGGTATCCACGACCGCTGCCACCGCCCGTGACAGCCTGTCGCCAGGCCATTCGGCACCGACCCGGCCCGCCGCATGACAAGCACACGAGGGGCCGGGCCGTAAAAAAGCGGGACGAAACCCGGTGTTTGACCGGTTTCATCCCGCTTGTTGTCATTCGCTCGGAATGCACGGCCGCCACACTACGCCAGCAAGCGTCGTTAAATGCGCTTTCTGGGCGGCACTTTCATGCCCGGCTCGGCCAAAATTTTTGGAATGTTACAGCATTCAGAGGTATCTGACTACCCCCGTTCACGCATCAACCCCCGGCAGCCTTTGCCACCGAACGTTGCGACCAGACAGACTTACTCAAGCCCCAGCACATCGTTCATGCCATAGCGTCCGGCATCGCGCCCGGCCACCCAGCGCGCAGCGCGCACAGCACCGCGGGCAAAGGTCATGCGGCTAGACGCCTTGTGGGTAATCTCGATGCGCTCACCTTCCGTCGCAAACATAACGGTGTGCTCACCGACGATATCCCCTGCACGCACGGTAGCGAAGCCAATCTCCTTGGCATCACGGGGGCCGCACTGGCCGACGCGCTCGAATACACCGTGCTCCTTGAGATCACGATCCAGAGCGGCGGCAACCACCTCGCCCATGCGCAGCGCCGTGCCGGAGGGGGCATCCACCTTGTGTCGATGATGGGACTCGATCACTTCGATGTCGTAACCTTCATCGCCAAGCGCCTTCGCCGCGGTTTCCAGCAACTTCAGCGTCAGATTCACACCGACACTCATGTTGGGCGCAAACACCATGGCGACCCGGTCGCGATAGCTGTCGAGCTCGGCCAGCTCGTCATCGGACAAGCCCGTGGTGCCAATCACGATCGCCTTGCCATGCTGGGCGCAGAACGCCAGGTTGGCCAGCGTCACCTTTGGCGCGGTGAAGTCGATCAAGACGTCAAAATCATCGACGATAGCGTCCAGGGAATCGACCGCAGTCACCTCCAGCCGACCGATACCCGCGAGCTCTCCCAGGTCTGCGTTCGTCAGCGAACTGCCCGGCTCAACGATACCACCGGCGAGAGAAGCCGCTTCATCCTGGGCGACGGCGTTGACCAGGGAGCGACCCATGCGACCGGCGACGCCGACAATAGCAATACGAGGGGCGGTTGAACTCATGCAAACTCCAGCGCTGACCAATGATAAAACTGCAAGAAACTTGGCGCAGTATACCAATGCCACACCACAATGCCTTGCCCACGCTTCAATGAGGCCTCCATGTTGCCCAAGCCCCTGCCCCCACACTGCCTGGCCATCGGACTGATCATCCTGTCGTCGTGGCTCAGCGGCTGCACTACCCAGGTCGCCTCAGCCAACCTTCAGGGTGATGCCCCCGCGCCGGCAGCGCTCGAGTTCTGCGGCACCCTGGCGCTACCCGGCGAATGGCAGCCGCTTGATGATGTCTCGCCAGTGCCCCTGGGCGGGCTGTCCGCCATGGCCTGGGACAGCGATGAACAGCGCCTGTATCTGCTATCGGATCGTGGACGCCTGCACCAGGCGACCCCCGTATTTCGCGATGGCAGGCTGGTTGACCTCACGGCGCTATCGAGCCACCGACTGACGGGCCGAGACGGTCGCCGGCTGGAAGGCAAGGCGGCAGACGCCGAGTCCTTGGTCCTGATAAATGATCGCGACAACGTTGCAGGCAATACGCAGCTGCTGGTGGGCTTTGAACAGGATCACCGCGTCGAGGGCTTCACCACCATGGGGGTATCAAGCGGACGGATCATACGCTCGCCATTGACGGCCAGCGCTGCTGACAACGAGAGCCTGGAGGCGCTTGCCTGGGTGCCCGGCATCGGCCTGCTCGCGGGACTGGAAGCCCCACCGACCGACATGCCACAGCCTCCCTCCGACGACGTCTCAAGCCGCCATACGCTGCTGTTCAGCCTGCCCGGCGACGACACACCGGTCACCCGCTGGCACTACCCCTTGGCATCTGCACCTGGCAGCGCACTGACAGAGCTACTGACACTCGAAGACGCTGCCAGCACTCGCTCGCCCCGTCTGCTGGCCCTGGAGCGGGCGTTCTCCCCACCTCACCCCCTGACCATCACCCTGAGCCTGATCGAACTGCACCAACCCCCGACCGTCGACGTCACACGTCTTGCCAGCCTGTCTGCAGGAGACGGCTGGCGAATCGACAACATGGAAGGACTGGCAAGGCTGCCAGAAGGCAGCATCCTGATGGTCAGCGACGACAACTTCAGTGCACTTCAGCGCAATCTGCTGAGCTGCTTCCGCCTGCGGCAGGACCTCGCTGACACTCCCCTTCCAGCGGGACCACCAATGTCTAGCGACGGGCCACCAGCAGGTGATGATTGAAGCCCTCTGGCCCCCACAACCAAGCTGACTCGGCATCAGGAAATCGCAACGGCTCGCGCCGGACCTGCGAAAAGCCCACGCGCTGCAGCGTTTCGACCACGGTTCTGCCGGGAATGGCCACATGGTCCACCGGCAACCAGGCAGACCCCGAGCGCACCTGACCCGCCACGCGACTCCAGGGAGCCGGACGCTGCCCCGGCGCCACCCCAGGGTCATAGCGATAGCTGGTCAAGGCTTCCAGCCGCGCCATTCGCTCCGGATCGAACACATAGTCATGGGTGATATCCAGCCACACCAGCAGGCCGCCAGGCTTCAGCGCCTCGAAGAGATTGCGACACGCACGAGCCAACTGCTCTGGATCCTGAATGAAATGAAAGGCAAAGACGCTGACCAGGGTATCGAAGGGCGCCTCGGGCAGGGCTAGCGGCTGATAGGCATCCTCCACACGGAACGTCGTGCCGAGCCCACCATGGCGCTTTCTGGCCAGGGCTATCTGCGCGGGGCTGATATCGACGCCCACCACCTCACTCGCACCCTGACGACGCATATCTGCCGCCAGGTCGCCGTTGCCACACCCCACATCGAGCACCCGCTTGCCGACAACCCCTTCCTCCAGCCCCAGGTAGTGCAGCACCGACCCGGTAAAAATACAGTAGCGGGGATCTTGAGCCAGCTGGTCGTAGCGCTCGGCCAAGGCGTCGGAAAAACCGTCGCCAGATGACGCCATGGCTGGCCCACCCGCATCAGCCACGGAAGAAGAGGGTGCAAATGACTCTGAGTCAGTGGCTGGGCCTTGCTCTGGCTGTCGGTTTGTAAAGGAAGAAGAACAGATACCTGACATGACGAGCTCCATGGCCATAAACGCCGATGAGCCACCTTTACCGCCCGCCAGAGATAACGTCACGTCACATTTAGCTACAAACGCATACGAAAGCGAGATTTGCGCATTACCGCACAACTAACGAAGTGTACTTACCCCATTCGACATCCCGGCTCAGCATCCGTCCTGGGCACTGTGTGGCGCCGTTGGCGCATGTCCCGCCGCAACAGCAGCACAATGGCGGCAACGACCAGCACACTCCCAGGCAACCACAACCAGGACATGCGCGTCGGCATCTGCACGAATAGCAGCCACATCGAGACAAAAGGTACGAGATAGCCATAGGCAGTGACCCCTGCTGGGGTCAGCGTGGCCGTAGCATACTGCTGCAGCCAGAACGTCATGCCACTGGAGAACAGACCGAGATACACCAAGATCCCGAGATCTCTGGAGGTCATCTGTAGCAAAGCGGTCGAATCCCCGGCCGCGACACCCAGCATGCCGATCAGCAGCGCCCCCAGCACCAGGCTCCACAGCGTTCGCACCCCCGCATGGGGCGATAGCCAACCTCTGGCCAATCCCAGTTTCGACAGCACCGGATACAGCGCAGAAGCGATGCAGCCCAGGAAGAAGACCAGCTCCCCCGTACCTAGGCGCATATTGGCAAAGGCCCCCCCTGCCTCGGCCCACGCCAGCGCGATGGCGCCTGCCGCCCCCAGCAACAGCAGCCCCAGCAGCGATAGCGCAGGATCCTCGACGCCCACCAGTCGCCCGAGGCAGTACGCCAGCAGCGGTACGCTCACGAACAGGGTGGCCATGGACAGGGCACTGGTCAGGTGCGCCACCCAGAACATGGCGCCGAAGAAACCTGCCAGACACAGCCCCATCAGCCCATACAGCAGCAGCCCGGGACGACTGGGGCAAAGGCCTGGCGCCCGCCACACCAGCGGCAACACCGCAGCCGCTGCAATCACGAAGCGTAACGATGTCAGCGCAAGCGGCGGCAGTCCTTGACTGAGCAGCCCGACGGCCGGGAATGACAGCCCCACCAGCAATGCCCACAACACCATGCCAAGATGGGCAGGCAAGGCGCCAGCCCTCCAGGAAGACCGGGCTAGCGAGCTCATTGGCGCTCCTCCAATGTCAGCAACAGTTGACGCAGCCCATTGGCCAGGGCCTCTGCTTGCTCATCAGCGAGCCCTGAGCGCATCTGTGCCAGCGACTCCAGGTAGGCGTCGAGCAGGCCGGGGATCATGGCTCTACCCGCCTCGCTCAGCCTCACCAGCACGCTTCGGCGATCGCTGGGATGCGCCACCCGCTCCACCAACCCCCGCTCCACCAGGCGGTCGAGGCGATGTGTCATGGCCCCTGAGGTCAGCACCACAGCCTCGCACAGCTCATTGGGTGTCAAACCGTCAGGAGCATCCCGTCGATACAGAGTGGCGAGCAGGTCGAACTCACCCTCTTTCAGGCCGTGCTCGCGAAACACCGCATTCACTCGACGATCCACGTGCTTCAGCACTCGGTAAAGACGCGTAAAAATCCCCATATCCGCGGGATCCTGGGCAGGCAGCGCGCGCCGCCACTCGTCCTGAAGCCGGTCTATGGCATCTTTTTCGCCCGCAACATCCATATTGGCCGAACCTGCCGCTGGACCGATGCCCCTGTTGCCACCTGATGGTCCTGTCTCTGTCTCAGCCTCTGTCATGACCGCTCTCCATCGCCGCTCGAACAGCTATCTTTATACAAAGTATCTTTATATAAAGATAGATAGTCCGAGCCGTTTTGCCAAGGGACCGTCACCACGTTGCTGTGCCTCGCACTGCAAAGACGGATGACCAGCGACAGCACCAGCTACCTTTTCAGCAACGACATCTCGATCGCACGGGGGAGGTAGCCATGATCATCAACTGCGTAGCCTATGAAGAGGGTCGTCGGCTCTGCGACATTGATGCCAGTGAGGTGGCCGCCCACCTTGCCCATCCCCATCGCTTCGTGTGGGTCGCCCTGCATGATCCGGACGCAGACGAACTGGCCACCTTCCAGGAGGTATTCGGGCTGCACGAACTGGCGGTGGAGGATGCCCTGGCAGGCCACCAGCGCCCCAAGGTGGAAGAGTATGGGGATGCCTTGTTCGTGGTGACCCAGATGATGTCGGCGCTACAGGAGGAGATCCAGTTCGGCCAGCTGGCCATCTTCGCGGGTCCTGGCTATGTGCTGTCGGTACGCCAGCACCACCATCGCGGGTTTACCGATGTCAGGCACCGGTGCGAGCGAGAGCCAGAACTCCTCAAACAGGGGCCGGCCTTCGTGCTGTATGCGCTGATGGATGTGGTGGTAGACCGCTATTTTCCGATTCTCGAGAGCCTGGAGGCAGAGCTTGAAAGCATCGAGGAACAGATGTTCGTCAAAGGCAACGCAAGAACCAGCCTGAAACGTCTCTATCAGCTCAAGCGCAGCATCATGTGCGTCAAGCATGCGGTGAACCCGCTGGCCGAAGCCAGTGCCCATCTATTTGGCGGACGCGTGCCCGCGCTCTGCCAAGGCACCCAGGATTACTTTCGTGACGTCTACGACCACTTGCATCGCATTGAAGCTGCCGTCGACACAATCCGCGAGACGATCACCACCGCCATTCAGGTCAACCTGGCCATGATTGCCATCGACGAAGGAGAGGTGCAGAAACGCCTGGCTTCATGGGCGGCCATTTTCGCCGTGGCGACCATTCTTGCGGGCGTCTGGGGAATGAACTTCACGCATATGCCAGAACTGGACTGGCGCATGGGCTATCCCATGGCACTGGGGGCCATGGGACTATGCTGCGGCGCGCTTTATCGTCACTTTCGACGAGCCGGCTGGCTATGACAGCTTACTACTGCCAGTGAATGCTCAGCGTCTCCTTGCTGGCCATACGCTCCAGGTGGCTGGCCACCACACCCTGCAAGCGTGCCAGCTGCTCCGCGTCCTGAGCCTCAAGGTCCACCTTGAGCTGCGTCTCGGACGCGCTCATCAGACACTCGCCACCAGGGAAGACCACCCGCCCCGACGCCGCATCCACCTCGAGCTTGTGCGCCCAGTGCTTGCACAGCCGATTGATCAAGCGCTGCCCGGATGACGTCTCGACGATAGCCTGGGAATCCACCATACTGTTCACCGTTTTTACGAATACGAATACGTCGCAGTAGAATAACGCCGACTCACGCGCCACGTCAGGCAACACAGCGTTGCCTTTTCTGCGACGGAAGACACCTGGATCGCCCCCAAGCCATGTATGCAGGGCACTCGGCCGTCCTTTACCACCTGAGAACCCAGTCTCGATGAAACCTTTCATGATGTTTGGCCTAGCGGCCCTGTCCCCGTTCGCGGCTGCAGCCGCTATGGCCGATACCACTACCGTCACGGATGTGGCCGGACGCCAGGTCACTCTCGAGACCCCGGTTGAGCGAGTCATTCTTGGCGAAGGCCGCCAGATCTATCTGCTGGGCGCACTTCAGCCCGACGCTCCCTTTGCTGGCGTGGTGGGATGGCGTGAGGACTTCTCCCAGGCCGACCCGGATAGCTACTCCCGCTACGCCGAGAAGTTTCCCGAGTTGCTGGAGCTGCCGACGTTCGGCGGCTTCAAGGACGGCACCTTCGACGTCGAGCAGGCCGCCTCGCTGTCTCCCGACGTGGTCCTGATGAACCTGGAAGCTCGCGCCGCTACGGAAGACGCAGGCTACGATGACAAGCTGGCAGAGCTCGACATTCCGATCGTCTACGTGGACTTCCGCGAGGATCCGCTGGCGCATACGATCCCCTCCATGCGCCTGATGGGCGAGCTGCTCGGCAAGCAGCAACAGGCCGAGGCCTTCATCGACTTCTCGGAAGAACAGCTGGCCAAAGTGACCGATGTGATCGCGGAAGCGGATCCCGAGCGGCCCAGCGTGTTCATCGATCGCGCCGGTGGCTACTCGGATGACTGCTGCATGAGCTTCGGGCCCGGCAATTTCGGTGAATACGTCGAACTGGCGGGGGGCAGCAACATCGCCGACGGCATCATCCCCACCACCTTCGGCACCCTCAACCCGGAGCAGATCATTGCCGCCAATCCTGACCACGTGGTGGTCACCGGTGGCAACTGGGATGCCTATGTGCCTGGCGGCAACTGGGTTGGCATGGGCCCTGGCGCTGACATGGACGCGGCTCGCACCAAGCTGGAACGGCTGACGCAGCGCACTGCAATGACCGGCATCACTGCCGTGGAGCAGGGTCAGTTCCACGCCATCTGGCACCAGTTCTACAACAGTCCCTACTACTTTGTGGCAGTACAGCAACTGGCCAAGTGGCTCCACCCCGAACTGTTCGAGGACCTGGACCCCGAGGCGACCTTCCAGGAGCTGCACGAGCGCTTCCTGCCCACCGACTACGAGCCCGGCTACTGGATCACTCTGGATGAGCAATGACAGTACGGCGGTCGTCGATCACAGCGGTCGCGACGCCTATCGTTCACTGGTCCTGCGCCGCCAGATCATTCTGGCGGCGCTGGTGGCAGCCCTGGCACTCAGCCTATGTATCGACCTGGCACTTGGGCCAGCCCGCTTCACCCTCGCCGAGGTAGTCGCGGCTCTGCTGACGCCAGACCAGGTCGAGGCACAGGCGCGGGTCATCGTCTGGGAAATACGCATGCCTGTCGCCTTGATGGCCCTGGTCGTCGGTGCCAGCCTGTCCATTGCCGGCGCCCAGATGCAGACCATCCTCAGCAATCCTCTGGCCAGCCCCTTCACCCTGGGTATCTCTGCCGGAGCCAGCTTTGGCGCGGCCCTGGCGCTGGCCTTCGGCGTTGCCATCATCCCGGCGGCACTGGACTACGTCATCCCCATCAACGCCTTTGTCATGGCCATGCTCACGGCGTTCCTCATTCATGCGCTTAGCCTCAAGCGTGGCGTCACTATCGAGACCATCGTGCTGCTAGGTATCGCCATGGTCTTCATCTTCAATTCACTGATGGCGCTGATTCAGTTCTTTGCCAGCCAGCAAGCGGTATCTGCCGTCGTCTTCTGGACCATGGGCAGCCTGACCAAGGCAACCTGGCCCAAGCTATGGATCGCCCTCGGCGTCTTGCTGCTGGTGGTGCCGCTGCTGGCCCGTCACGGCTGGGCGCTGACGGCGATGCGTCTGGGCGACACCAAGGCGGAAAGCATGGGGCTGAAGCCTCGACGGCTGCGCCTCGAAGTGCTGGTGCTGGTATCCCTGCTGGCAGCGGTCTCCGTCGCCTTTGTCGGTACCATCGGCTTTATCGGTCTGGTCGGGCCCCACATCGCCCGCCTGCTGGTCGGTGAGGATCAACGCTTCTTCCTTCCGGGATCCGCCTTGTGTGGCGCCCTGATCCTGTCCATTGGCTCAGTGCTGTCCAAGGTGATCCTGCCAGGCACGGTCATACCCATCGGTATTATCACCTCGCTGGTGGGAATCCCCTTCTTCCTGTTTCTCGTGCTCAACCATAAGAAGGCCTCATGGTAAGCCTACGTCTTGATCGTCTTTCGGCGCGCTACGGTCGGCGCCAGATTCTTGCCGAGATCACTACCCCGACCTTCCATGGCGGCCAGGTCGTGGCGCTGCTGGGCCCTAACGCCGCTGGCAAGTCGACCCTGTTTCGTCGCGTCTTCGGCGTACTTAAGGGATCCGGACAGGCCATTCTGGAAGGCGCGCGGCAAGATCGCCCGATGGCCTACATGACCCAGGACAACGGCGCCAGCGCAGTGCTGACCGTCTATGAAGCGGTGTTGCTGGCTCGCATGCAAGGGCGCGGCATGAAGGTGCAGCCACAGGACCTGACCCAGGTCGAACGAGCCCTGGCGGAGCTCGGCATCGCCGACCTGAGTGAGCGGGATATCGGGGATTTGAGCGGTGGCCAACGCCAGATGGTCAATGCGGCACAAGCCTTGGTGCAGGAACCCGAGGTACTGCTGCTGGATGAACCCACCTCTGCGCTGGACTTGCACCGTCAGGTCGGGCTTCTGACCATCCTGCGGCGCCTGGCCAGTGAGCGCGAGATGCTCATCCTCGTGGCCATTCACGACCTGGGACAGGCACTACGCTTCACCGACCAGGCCATGCTGCTGGAACAGGGCCGTCTGGTGGCATGTGGTGCCACCAAAGACGTTGTCACCAGCGAGCTGCTGGAGCGGGTCTACCGCATCAGAGCCAGGGTTGAACCCTGCTCCATGGGGGTGCCGCAACTGATTGTCGAAGACGCTATCTAGGGAAGTGCTAGATTCGCCCGGCTAGCCTACTTCAACGTGTCAGGGCGCCTGCGGCGAAAGCCTAGGCGGCGCCCTTCCATCGCGGCCAGAGCCGCCCCGCCCAGCATCAGAGGCAGCGCCAGCAGAAAGCCCGACGATAGCGGCTGGCCAAATAGCCAGACGTCTGCCAATACGGGCCAGATCAGCGCAATGTATTCAAAAGGCGCCAGTCGCGACACTTCCGCGAAACGCAGCGCCAGGGTCATGCAGATATGAGCCGCGCCACCGAACAGTCCCGACAGGATCAATAGCGTCAGCGTTTCCGTCGGCAGCGCCACCCAACCCAATGGCCACGTCGCCAGTCCCGCCAGGGTGCACGCCAGCACGAAATAGAACGCGATGGCACCAGCGCCTTCAGTGCGCGAGATACGTCGCACCGTCACCAGCGCAGCAGCCGTCAACGACGCCCCCAACACGCCTAACGCATAACCGGATAGCTGGCCGGCCTTGTGGCTGTCACCGATATCCGGGACAACCAGCACGGCGACCCCAGCGACAGCCAGCATCAGCGCCAAGGCCCGCGGAAGGGTGAAGCGCTCCCCCAGCATCACGACACCGCCGATGGCCATCAGCACGGGGGCGAGCTGTGCCAACAAGGTTGCCTCTGCCACCGGCAATCTGGCCAACGCAGCGAAGGTGGCAAACATCGACGCAGCGCCAAGACTGGAACGCAGCAGGTGGCCACCAGGGCGGCGAGTGGCCAGTCCTTTAGGAAATTCGTGACGCCAGGCCAGGAACACCACGATAGGCAGTAGCGCGAAGGCGGAGCGGAAGAACACCACCTGTCCCAGCGGCACGTCGTCACTCACCCATTTCACGCAAATCAGCATCGCCGCAAACAGCAGGCCGGAGCCAATCCGCAGCACGATGCCCGCAAGCGGCCGGTCCTGATTACCCATGGCTTATGCCTTGGTGAATGCGCAGGCTTATGCCCTGTTTTAAGCGCTGGTTTAAGCCCTGATTCAGGCCCTGGCTCATGTCCTGATCCATGTGTCCCCACGTCCTTTTGTGCCTGTCTGACAAACGCCAACCCCCAGCGCATGGCGCCGGGGGTTGGCGGGTCACATCAGCCCGGGTAGTCCCGGGTCGCTGGCCAGCAGCGACTTACAGCTTCATATCTTCAAAGAACTTCTTCACACCGTCGAAGAAGCTCGACTTCTTCGGCGAATGCTGGGCATTGCTGCCACCGAGGCTGTCCTGGAAGCTGCGGAGCAGGTCTTTCTGCTCTTCGCTGAGATTAACCGGTGTTTCCACCACCACGCGGCACAACAGGTCACCCGCGGGGCCTCCGCGAACCGGCTTGACCCCCTTGCCACGCAACCGGAACAGCTTGCCTGTCTGGGTTTCTGCCGGAATCTTCAGCTTGACGCGCCCATCCAGAGTGGGCACTTCCAGCTCTCCACCAAGGGCCGCATCAACAAAGTTGATCGGCACTTCACACTGCAGGTGACGGCCATCCCGTTCGAAGATATGGTGCGGCTTGATCGCCACCTGCACGTACAGATCGCCAGGCGGGCCACCGTTGACCCCAGCCTCGCCCTCACCGTTGAGGCGAATGCGATCACCGGAATCGACGCCAGCCGGAATCTTGACCGACAGGGTGCGGGTCTCGCGCACGCGCCCTTCGCCATGGCACTTGTGGCACGGCACCTTGATGTGCTGGCCGCTGCCATGACAGGTCGGACACGTCTGCTGCACGGCAAAGAAGCCCTGCTGCATGCGTACCTGACCATGACCGTGACAGGTGGGGCAGGTCTCCTTGGTGGAGCCGGGCTCCGCACCATCACCGTCACAGCGCTCACACTCGACGTGGCGAGGCACGCGAATGTCCACACTGGTACCGGCCACGGCACTTTCGAGGTCGAGCTCCAGGTTGTAGCGCAGATCGCTGCCGCGCTGCGGGGCGTTGGGGTTGCGACGACCGCCGCCACCGCCAAAGATGTCACCGAAGACATCCCCGAAGATATCGCTGAAGCCGCCAGCCCCGGCGCCGCCGAAGCCACCACCGCCCTGACCGTCGACGCCGGCATGGCCGAACTGGTCATAGGCCGCGCGCTTCTCGCTGTCGGTCAGTACCTCGTAGGCCTCGGACACTTCACGGAATTTCTCCGCCGAGGTGTCATCGTCCGGGTTGCGGTCCGGGTGGTACTTCTGTGCCAGCCGCCGATAGGCCTTCTTGATGTCCTTCTGATCGGCACCGCGCTCGACACCCAGTACCTCGTAGTAGTCTCGCTTGGACATGGGTCTGTCCGCCTCCGTAGCGATCCTCAGCAACACCAACGCGGGAGGCAGGCTCCCGCGCTGGTGTCATCCGAGGTTCAGATGTCGTGGTTACTGCTTTTTCTGGTCGTCGTTGACTTCTTCATACTCGGCGTCGACCACGTCATCTTCCTTCTTGGCGCCAGCGCCTGCCTCGGCGTCGCCCGCCTGCTGGCCGGCATCTGCCTGCTCGGCGTACATCTTCTGCGCCAGGTTGCCGGAGGCCTCGGTCAAGGCATCAAGCTTGGCCTGGATGGCGTCCTTGTCATCGCCTTGCAGGGCTTCTTCGAGTTCCTTGATGGCGCTCTCGATAGCCTGCTTCTCTTCCTCGGACGCCTTGTCACCGGCTTCCTCGAGGGTCTTGCGCGAGGCGTGGATCATGCCATCGGCCTGGTTGCGCAGTGCGACCAGTTCTTCGAACTTCTTGTCCTCATCGGCATGGGCCTCCGCATCGCGGACCATCTGCTCGATCTCGTCATCGGACAGGCCGCTGGAGGCCTTGATGACGATGGACTGCTCCTTGCCGGTCGCCTTGTCCTTGGCGGACACATTGAGGATACCGTTGGCATCCAGGTCGAAGGCGACTTCGATCTGCGGTACGCCACGCGGTGCCGGCGGAATATCGGACAGGTCGAAGCGGCCGAGTGACTTGTTGCCGCTGGACTGCTTGCGCTCACCCTGCAGCACGTGAATGGTCACGGCTGTCTGGTTGTCATCGGCAGTCGAGAACACCTGGGTCTTCTTGGTCGGAATGGTGGTGTTCTTCTCGATCAGCGCCGTCATCACGCCACCCAGGGTCTCGATGCCCAGGGTCAGCGGCGTCACGTCGAGCAGCAGCACGTCCTTGACGTCACCGCCAAGCACGCCGCCCTGAATCGCAGCACCCACGGCCACGGCCTCGTCCGGGTTGACGTCCTTGCGAGCGTCCTTGCCAAAGAACTCGGCCACCTTGGACTGCACCATCGGCATGCGGGTCTGGCCACCGACCAGGATCACGTCGTCGATCTCGGAGGCAGACAGGCCTGCGTCCGACAGAGCGGTCTTACACGGTGCCAGCGAACGGCTGACCAGCTCTTCCACCAGTGACTCGAGCTTGGCGCGGGTCACCTTGACGTTGAGGTGCTTCGGGCCGGTGTTGTCAGCGGTGATGTAAGGCAGGTTGACGTCTGTCTGCTGCGCGCTGGACAGCTCGATCTTGGCCTTCTCGGCAGCTTCCTTCAGGCGCTGCATCGCCAGGTTGTCCCCGGACAGGTCGATACCGCTGTCGGCCTTGAACTGATCGACCAGGTAGTTGATCAGCTTGAGGTCAAAGTCCTCACCGCCCAGGAAGGTATCGCCGTTGGTGGCGAGCACTTCGAACTGGGTCTCGCCGTCGACGTCAGCCACTTCGATGATGGAGATATCGAAGGTACCGCCACCCAGGTCATAGACCGCGATGGTCTTGTCACCGCGCGACTTGTCCATGCCGTAGGCCAGGGCAGCAGCGGTCGGCTCGTTGATGATGCGCTTGACTTCCAGACCGGCAATGCGGCCGGCGTCCTTGGTGGCCTGACGCTGGCTGTCATTGAAGTAGGCCGGCACGGTGATGACCGCCTCGGTCACGGCTTCGCCAAGATAGTCCTCGGCGGTCTTCTTCATCTTCTTCAGCACTTCAGCGCTGACCTGGGGCGGCGCAAGCTTCTTGCCCTTCACCTCGACCCAGGCGTCACCGTTGTCGGCTTCGGCGATGGTGTACGGCACCATCTTGATGTCCTTCTGGACAACGTCGTCCTTGAAACGACGGCCAATCAGACGCTTGATCGCGTACAGGGTGTTTTCCGGGTTGGTCACCGCCTGACGCTTGGCCGCCTGCCCCACCAGAGTCTCGCCATCATCGGTGTAGGCGATGATGGACGGAGTGGTGCGTGCGCCTTCTGCGTTTTCGATTACCTTGGCGCTGTCGCCGTCGAGCACGGCCACACAAGAGTTAGTGGTACCAAGGTCAATGCCGATGATGCGTCCCATAGGAAATCCTCGAATTCGTGTATTGCGTAACTAAAGTTCGTGTTGCGGCGTTAACCGCGGGGTTGCCGACTATCTGGGGGGCGTTATCGCCGTTTTCAAGTCCCCATCCGCTTTCCGGCGCGACAACCCTTAACGTTTTCGGGCGTCCGGCTTAGCCGGCGGCCTGGCTGACGACCACCATGGCCGGGCGCACCAGTCTGCCGTTGAGCACATACCCCTTTTGCATCACGTCCATGACGGTGTTGGGCTCAAGTTCGGGGTTGGGCACCATGGCCATGGCCTCGTGGAACTGCGGATCAAACGGCTCGCCATGGGGTTCAACGATGTCGACACCAAACTTGCCCAGCACGTCGAGCTGCATCTTGAGGGTCATGGAAACCCCTTCGCGATGCGCTTCAGAGGCATCTTCGCCCATGGCCTCAAGGGCTTTCTCGAGGCTATCTACCACCGGCAGAAGGTCCTTGATGAACTTCTCCAGCGCGAACTTGCGGGCCTTTTCAGCCTCGGCTTCTGCACGGCGGCGAACGTTCTGCGCCTCTGCCGCTGCACGCAGCGCCTGATCCTTGGCATCGGCCACGCTCTGCTCGAGCTCCTCGACCCGTGCGGCCAGCACCTCAGCCTCAGGATTGTCACTGCCTTCCACGGCGTCGCCCTGGGCGTCATCCTCAGCCAAGTCGATGATGTCATCCAACTCGCCTTCGATCGCTTCGGCAGTCTCTGCAGACTGCTGCGGATCGCCTTCCTGTTCCTGGCGTGCGAGTTCGTCATCCAGCGGGGTCTGGGGATCTTTGGCCATGTGCAGCCTCCTGAAGCATTCCAACAATCGCGGTGGCACCGCCTGTAAAGTGATTGACCGCAAGGAAGCGTGACATCGCCTGCTTCCCTCGGCCGCAAACTGCAGGGATATATGGGGCTGGCCAGGACAATCTCAAGGGCCCCGAAGGCTGATCTGACTCACACGAACAGCCATTCGCCAATGACGGCGCCGACATCGGCACGTCGGCGTGCATTGTCGGCGTGCCTCAACTACTGTATAAAACACCAAGTCATGGATAGATAACCAGTACCCGTCTACCGCCCTCCCGGCACGGATGCGTCCATCCTTCCATCCTCACCGGGATCAAGCATTGAGCACCTACCGCTACCTGCTCCAGGTAGCGTCACCCGGAGGCCCGCATGCTGACCGAACTCTCGATCCAGGATTTTGCCATCGTCGACCACCTCGAGCTTGAGCTTGACGGTGGCATGACCGCTATTACCGGGGAAACCGGTGCAGGCAAGTCCATCCTGCTCGGCGCCCTCGGGCTCTGCCTGGGTGAGCGTGGCGACGCGGGCAGCGTCCGTCACGGACAATCTCGCGCCGACCTGAGCGCACGCTTCGATATCAGCGGCCTACCCAATGCACGCACCTGGCTGGAGAGCCGTGAGCTGTCTGCCGATGACTGCCTGCTGCGTCGGGTCGTGACCAAGAGCGGTCGCTCCAAGGCCTGGATCAATGGTCAGCCGGCTACCATCGCTGACTTGAAGTCTCTGGGCGAGACCTTGATCGAGATCCATGGTCAGCATGCCCATCAGGCGCTGCTGGCAGAGGACACCCACCTCAGGCTGCTGGATGACCTGGCCGGCCACCGCGAGTCGGTGGCACGCCTGGCCGAGCTCTACCGTGAGTGGCAGGCCACCCGCCGCCAGCTCAAGCGCCTGGCCGACGACAGCGACGACATTCGTGCGCGTCGGCAGCTGTTGCGCTACCAGGTGGAAGAGCTCGACCAGCTGGGCCTGGGCGAGGAGGAGCTCGACAGCCTGGAACAGGAACAGGAACTGCTCGCCCACGCTGAAACGCGCTTGGCAGAGACCCAGTTTGCACTGGATTGCTGTGACAATGACGAGGGTGGCGCACTGCCGTTGCTGCACCAGGCCACCCAGCGCCTTGCGGCCTTGCCGGGCAGCAACCAGGGGGCACTGGCTAACGCTCTGGCGCTGCTGGGGGATGCCAGCATCCAACTGGAAGAGGCCGGAAGAGAGCTTCACCAGGTCATGGCAAGTGTCGAACTCGACCCTGAGCGCCTGGCATGGGTCGAGCAACGACTGGCTGAAACCCACCGAATCGCCCGCAAGCACCATGTGTTGCCAGAGGAGATCGTCTCCCTGCATCAGCGCCTGTCCACCGAGCTGGAAGGCCTTGAGGGTGGCGACGAGGACCTGGAAGCACTGACCGAAAAGGCCGATGCCCTCAAGGCAGAGTGGCGACAGTTGGCGGAAAAGGTCAGCGGTGAACGCCACAAGGCGGCGAAGCGCTTTGGCAAGGAGGTTCAGCAGCAGCTGGCCTTCCTGGCTATGGGCAAGGCGCGCTTCGAGGTAGAAGTCAGCCAGCGAGATGCCGCCGCCCCCGAAGGCATGGACCGGGTGCGCTTCTTGATTGCAGCCAACCCCGGCCAGCCACCCAGACCCCTGGCCAAGGTCGCCTCGGGGGGCGAGCTGTCACGCATCAGCCTGGCGATTCAGGTCATCGCGGCACAGCACTCGACCATTCCTTGCCTGGTGTTCGATGAAGTGGATGTCGGGGTATCTGGCGCAACGGCCGAGATCGTGGGGCAGCTACTCAAGCGTCTTGGCGAAGGTGGCCAGGTATTGACGGTCACACACCTGCCACAGGTCGCCGCACAGGCGCACCACCATCTGCATATCGAGAAGAAGGCCCGCAAGGACAGCACCTCGACGCATATGGCGCTACTGGACGAGGCCGGACGAGTGGGCGAGCTGGCTCGCATGCTGGGAGGGGTCAAGCTATCCGATCAGACGCTCGCCCATGCCCGCGAGATGCTCGACGCCAGCCAGCGCGCCCACCATTGACCGGCGGACACACTGCGCACATCCGTCGACAAAAAACAGGCAGACACAACAAAGCCTCCACCCTGGGGCGGAGGCTTGAACACCTAAGCTCAGGCAAGGAGCGCCAATCTTAACGCTTGGCGATACCTTCCTGACGAGTGGCCTTGGAGCCTTTCGGTCTGACGTAGAGGACCAGCGCATGGTCCACGAGCTCAAAACCGTGCTCTTCCGCAATTTCTTGCTGGCGACGCTCGATGGTTTCATCGAAGAACTCGATGATTTCGCCACTTTCCAGGCACACCATGTGGTCATGATGCTCTTCCTGAGAGAGCTCAAAGACCGCATGGCCACCGTCGAAATTGTGTCGTATCACCAGGCCCGCTGACTCGAACTGAGTCAGGACACGATATACCGTGGCCAGGCCTACATCTTCGCCAGCTTCGAGCAACGTCTTGTACACGTCCTCGGCACTCAGGTGGTGCTGATCGGTGGCAGATTCGAGGATCTGCAGGATCTTAACGCGCGGCAGGGTGACTTTCAGTCCGGCCTTGCGCAATTCATGGTTCTTGTCGGCCATGGTTGCTCTTCGCAGTATCAGGTAGGGTCGGGTATGATCGACCGACCCCACGATAGTGAAGAACAGGCGCAAATGCAAAAGCTGACCGGAATTGTCACCCTTTCACTGGCCCTGGCACTGACCAGTGGCTGCACCTATTTCAGCGTGTACAAGCGCGACCTGGCCCAGGGCAACCTGGTGACCAACAATATGGTCGAACAGCTGCGCCCAGGCATGTCACGCCAGGAGGTCATCAACCTGATGGGCTCTCCGCTGCTGGAGGCGCCGTTTAACGCCGAGCAGTGGGACTATGTCTATCGACTGGATGAAGCCTACGGAGATGTGATGCAACGACGCGTCACGCTGACCTTTGCTGGCAACAACTTGGTCAACATCGAGCGCGATGGCGACTTCAGCATGGACCCGGACGTCGCCGGCAAGCATAGCTACGGTGTCGGACCGACCAGCGGCGGGGCCGATGACAACCCCGACGGCGAGGCCAACATCGAACCTATCTACAACCGCACCGTCGATCCCGAGCGGGAGTAAGCCCTCGAACGGATCGGCTGCAGCCCCGACGCACAGGCCCGCGACCGCTGATCATCTCAGCGGTCGCGGGCTGCGCGCTGCGCGCGGGCCTGTTTCGGATCAATCTTCAGCGGGCGATAGACTTCGACACGGTCTCCGTTACGCAGCACGTGCTGCGACGGGTCACGCAGCGTCTTGCCAAAGATGCCAAGGCTGGCATCGGTGAAGGTGTCTGCAGGCAATTCAGGAAACAGCGCCGGCAGATGTGCCGCCGCCACGGCTTGAGTGGCCGTCGTCCCAACCGGAAGTCGCAGCGCCACCAGCCTCTGCTTGTGCGGCAAGGCAAAGGCGACCTCGACCGTGATGCGCTCCTGTGCCGTCGCGGGAGCGTCAGCGTCCATACAGCTCATCAGCACGACGAGTGAAGGCATCTACCTGCTGGCCGGCAATCTGCTGAAAGACCTTGCCGAACGCCATGCCCAACAGCCGACTGGAAAACTCGAAGTCCATTTCCAGGCTGACCTTGCACACGTTGTCGCCCATAGCAGTGAACTTCCAGCGCCCGCTCATGCGCTTGAACGGCCCTTTTACCAACGACAGCTCAATCCGCTCCGGCTCGTGAAGGTCATTACGGGTCACAATGGTCTGCTCGATCCCGGCCCTGCCCAGGGTCATCTCCCCCACCAGGTGTGAAGGCTCTTCCTCAACCAGGCGGGCACGGCGACATCCCGGCAGGAACTCAGGATAGCTTTCGAAATCGTTCACAAGATCGAACATCTGCTTGGGAGTGTGCCGCACCATGGCGGATCGATTGACGGTTGGCATTGACCTCTCCGCTGACTTCCAGAAGCCCAGGGCGTATCATGAGCGGTTGTTTCGGCCTTGAATGGTATCACGCTTCCACCGCCGGACTGGACTCCCTCTTCGAGGAGCAATACCGAGGAGTCATCCAGCCACCAGGCTCGACGGTGCCGTCGTCGCCTTGCTGCAGCGGCAGGAATGGACAGATGCATCAGAGGCCACCCCGATGACGATAACGTCCTCGGGACCGACTCAGAGATCAAAGAGGTTCCATGGCCAGCAAGAAGGGAAAGGACAAGGGTCCTGGCAACAACACCATCGCCCAGAACAAGAAGGCACGCTTCGAGTACCACATCGATGAGACCTTCGAGGCCGGCCTGGCGCTGGCGGGGTGGGAAGTCAAAAGCCTGCGCGCCGGCAAGGCCCAGCTCACCGACACCTACATCTTGGTCAAGAATGGTGAGGCATGGCTATTGGGCAGCCATATCATGCCGCTGAACACGGCCAGCACCCACGAAGTGGCAGACCCCACACGAACACGGAAGCTACTGCTGCACCGCAAGGAGATCGCCAAGATCTTTTCGCGCACCCAGGACAAGGGACATACCTGCGTCCCACTCAAGCTGTACTGGAAAGGCAGCCGGGTGAAATGCGAGCTTGCGCTGGTAACGGGCAAGAAGCTGCATGACAAGCGCGCTACCGAGAAAGACCGGGACTGGCAGCGGCAGAAAGGTCGCGTAATGAGGGAACAAAATCGCGCCTGAAGCGTCAGATCTGGCACTTCCCGCAGTATCTTTGGTACACTGGCGGGGCGTTACGGGGGCGACATGGTTTCGACGCCGATGACAACCCCTGAGGTGCATGCCGAGAGCGTGATGTATCTCGTAAATCCAACATCACGATTAAATAGTCGCAAACGACGAAAACTACGCTCAGGGCGCGCTGGCAGCTTAAAACCTGTTAGCTTCTTGTCCTACCCGGCGGCGACGCGCTCATCCGTTGCCAATGGGCTATGAGCCAAGATAGGTGAGATCGCGGTTGGCGCTGTCCTCTCGTCAATCGCTAAACATACGAGGAATCGCGTTTCAGGATCCTGCCCGTCGGAGCCTGAGGCGTTAAACAAAATGACGGAACTAAGCATGTAGAGCCAATGGGCGAGTGTCGGCGGACGCGGGTTCGATTCCCGCCGCCTCCACCAAATCAAGGTTTCAGGACTTTTCAGAAAGCACCAGAAACCGCATGAAAAGGGGCCTTTGGGCCCCTTTCTTGTGTCTGGACGTTCCACAACGTTTCTTGACATGCCCCCACCAAAGGGGGCATTTATGGGGGCACATAGCCAAAGCCGCTACCCTGATGCCCCCAAAATCGTCAGCAACTGCGCCAACAGGCGCTTAGCGGGCCAATGACCTGCCCCCCATAGTTGGGGGCATCTGGCTCTACAGAATGGGGCATATGGCGATTACCACCCCGAGGTGCCCCCAATGAGCCGCCAGACCAACAAGCTATCAGCCACTGCCGTGAAGATGGCAAAGCCGAGAGCAAAGGCATTCAAGATGGCCGATGGCGGTGGCCTGTATCTGGAGGTCTCCACCAGCGGGAGCAAATACTGGCGAATGAAGTACCGCCACGCTGGTAAGGAGAAGCGGCTGGCCATTGGCGTCTATCCCGATATCTCCCTGGTAGCCGCACGCGAGGCACGAGACGCAGCCAAGCGCCAGCTTGCTCAGGGCATTGACCCAAGCACCGCCAAGCGCATCGCTCGCCAGCAGGGTGAGCAAGATGCGGCCAACACATTTATGGCCGTGGCCGCCGAGTGGCTGGAGAAGGTTCACCAGCATGACGTGGTGCCTGCCCACTACCAGCGAAACAAGCGCCGCCTGGAACGCGACGCCTTCCCTGTCATCGGCAAACGTCCTCTCTCTGAGATCACGCCGCCTGAACTTCTGGCATGTCTGCGCCGCATCGAGGAGCGCGGCCATATCGAGACAGCCCATCGAGTGAAGACGCTGTGCGGCCAGGTGTTCCGCTATGGCATTTCTACAGGGCGCGTGGAGCGTGACCCTACGCCTGACCTGCGTGGGGCCTTGCGCCCTCACAAGGCCAAACACTACGCCGCCGTGACCGATCCCAAAGAGGTGGTGGGCCTGCTGCGAGCGATTGAGGGCTACGGGGGGCAGCCAGTCACCATTGCTGCCTTGAAGTTGGCACCTCTGGTCTTCACCCGCCCAGGTGAGCTTCGGCAAGCACTGTGGAACGATATTGATCTGGAGGAAGCCACGTGGACGTTTAACGCCAGCAAAACAGGGCAAGCCCATGTCGTGCCACTGCCGACCCAAGCCGTGGGCATCCTGCACGACCTGCATGGACTGACCGGACGTGCTGAGTACGTTTTCCCAGGCATCCGCAGCAGCAAGCGACCGATGAGCAATAACACCATCAAGGCCGCACTCGACCGGATGGGCTTCAAAGGCGAGATGACGGCGCACGGCTTCAGGGCGATGGCGCGCACCATCCTGGCTGAGCGCCTGAACTACCCCGAGCACTACATAGAACAGCAATTGGCGCACGCCGTGAAGGACAGCAACGGACGCGCCTACAACCGAACCTCTCATCTGGAGCAACGTCGAGAGATGCTGCAAAGCTGGGCCGATTACCTGGACGCCCTGCGCACTGGTGCCGACAACGTGGTGCCGATCCGCGCTGGAGCCTGAGGCAAGCGGCAGCGGCCGCACCCTGTTGACTGGCTAGGGCCGATCACCCGAAAGCGTGGCAACTCCACCATGCCCGCCAGTCATCTTTTAATGGAGTAAGCGCGAAGGAGTAGCGCAATGGTCTTATCACCATGGCTGGTAGCCCCAGATATGGACTACGGAGAAGTGGCCTGCATCTTGGGCGGGTATGATCCGGCAGAAGCTAGCGAGCTTATTAAACATGGCCCTGAATTTGAATATCAAATTGCCGATGTTTACGAGTGGAAACGGCAGATGCTGAAAGCTGTCGGCAGAGGTGATTTGAAGTCGGAACTGATTCTCCTTTACGGATACTCGCCTCATGGTGATCGATCGGAAAAGACATGGTTTAGAGGAGATACTGAAGACATTTTACTTGGAGTATTTCCACACAACGAAGTTAAGATGCAGCTTCAAAGGCCAGAAGTGAACCGCTGGTTAAAGGCATCGGGTATTGATGATGTCGACATTCCATTACAGCTGCGATCCATGCCTTTACTCCCAGAGCCTGGAAAGCACGAGGGGCCGAACAGTGCGAGCAGCGCCCCACTTCACCATCGTCGCCGTCAGACCTATCTGACATTGATAGAGGCACTTGCACTTGAGGCTTTAGGCGGTGAGATACCCACTGAGCCATACAAAGCTGCCAGCATGCTTCAAGTCCTGCTTGAGCGCCACGGGCTCAGGCTGGACAAAGACCCGATAGCAAATACCGTGAAGGAAATACATGCCGCCCGAGAGGATCGGGACAGCGAGAAAGCCTGATTCGATATAGCCATATCTGGAGCCCATAAGGAACGCCGATCATTCCATTTGGGACAAAGCGTTAGAGAAGCACGTCACAGTGCCCATGCAACCCATCGCATAGGGCACCGTGATATGCCAGACACTACCAGCAAGTCCGCACTACTCCGCCGCCCCGAGGTACTGCAACGCTGCGGTATCTCTAACTCTACTCTTCACCGCCTGATCAATGCTGGCGACTTTCCGCACCCGATCCAGCTTAGCCCCCGAGCTGTAGCCTGGATCGAGGAGGAAGTCTCCATCTGGATCGACCAACGCATTAAGGCCAGCCGTTCTCAAAGCGGTACGGCATGATGGCAACCACAAGAAGCAAGGCGCGAATCCCCGAGAGAAAACAAACTCATACGAGTAGGCTACGCCAACCACACTTTCAGCACAGCAACATTGAGGTCGCGCTCGCAGACGCGCTGACCCGTTACGGCGTGGCAATAGAGCCTAAAGCCTCCGGACGCTTTGAGCGCTTCGATACGCCGGACAAGCCCAGGGGCAATGCCAACGGCTGGTACCGCATCCACTCGCCCCAGGCGGCCAGCTTCGGTATCTGGCACATGGACCTGGTAGAGACAGTGACACTCGACGGCCCCAGCGATCCAGAGGCGGTAGCAGCGGCCCGACTGGAGGCCATGCGGGCCCGTGAGCAGCGAGACGAAGAGCGACGCCAGCGGGAAGCCGAAGCCAGGGCGAAAGCGGCCCAATGGTGGGCGCAGTCTCGCCCCGCTGACCCTACTTTTCCCTACCTGACCACCAAGGGCCTACCGCCCTATAACCTGCGCCAGCGTGGCGACATGCTGTTGATGCCGCTTTTCCTCGATGGGGAGTTGGTCAACTTGGAGCGCATCTTTCCGGATGGTGCCAAGCGCCCATTGCCTGGTGGTCGTGTTCGTGGCGCTGCGAGCCTGATAGGCCAATTGGCTGGTGCTGAGCATGTGCTGGTAGCCGAGGGCTGGTCAACGGCTGCTGCCCTGCATGAAGCCATGGGCTGCCCGGTCGTGGTCGCCCGCAATGCCGACAACCTGGCCCCAGTCGCCCGCCGCCTGCGTCAGCAACTACCCGAGGGAGTGGCCATCACCATCGGCGGCGACGATGACCGACACCTACCGGCCCAGGGCCTGCCCAACAAGGGGCGTGTGTCGGCACGTCATGCAGCCCTGGCCATTGATGCTCGATTGCTCATGCCAACGTTCTGTGACGGCTGTGAGGGCTGCTCTGACTTTGCCGACGTGCGTCAGTGCAGGAAAGGAGGTCATCACCATGGCGAGTAACTGCCCAGACACCTTTGACCTGTTCGGTGACGCCTCTGAATCAGTGTCTGATACCGGACGCCTGCAAAAAGAGGTGTCCCATGTGTCCCACGTGTCCCATTCCAGTAATGACGGGGCTTCTAGCCGGGACACGTCCGAAAAAAGCGGTGTCCCGAGGTGTCCCATTGGCCACGAGGAGAGCGCCGTAAACGATGACGACGCGCCCGAGGCAGTAGGCGAACCCAAGCGCCCCAGCTTCGCCACGCACCTTACTCGCACGCAGTACGGCCCACCTGGCCTGCATTACCACGGCCAACGCCAGCCCAGGGGTGACGGCGATCCGGAACCTTTCGACATTTGGGTATGCAGCCCTATCGAATGTCTGGCAGCCACCCACGACGAGCGCGGCGACAACCACGGACTGTTGCTGCGCTTTAAGCCGCCCTATGGCGCTTGGCGAGAGTGGGCGATGCCGCAGCGACTGTTGAAGGGTAGTGGCGAAGAGATGCGCGGTGAACTGCTGGACATGGGGGTAAGGATCAATCCAGACGCCCATCGCTGGCTGACTAAGTGGCTCGCTCAAGCTGCGCCCAAGTCCGAAGTCATTGCCGCCACGCGGGTAGGCTGGCACCAATTGGAAGGTGGCCGAGTGTTCGTAATGCCGCGACGGAGCATTGCTGCCGGGGCTCTGGGCAGCCAGATCACCTTCCAGAGCGAGAACGCGGGGCAAGGTGACTGCGCCACCGCTGGCACCCTGGACGGCTGGCGCAGCCGCATAGGTGCCCTGTGCAGCGGCAATCCACTGCTGGTGCTCGCAGTCTCCGCCGCCCTGGCCGGCCCGCTGCTGTACCTCACCCACCGCCAAACCGCTGGCATTCACCTAGTGGGGGATTCGTCCAACGGCAAGACCACCGCCCTGGAAGTGGCTGCAAGCGTCTGGGGCAGTCCTGAGTTCAAGCGCACCTGGCGTGCCACAGGCAACGGCCTGGAAGGCATTGCAGCCGCCTTGAGCGACACCGCCCTGGTGCTGGACGAGATAGGGGAGGCTGACGGCAGGGAGGTAGGCGCTACCGTCTACGCCTTGGGCAACGGCACCGGCAAGGCTCGCGCCAGCCGCACGGGCAACGCCCGGCGACCTCAGCGCTGGCGTATTGCGGTGCTGAGCAGCGGCGAGCACACCCTGGCCGCCCACATGAGCGAGGCAGGAAAGCGCCCTAAGGCCGGACAAATGGTGCGACTGCTGGATATTCCTGCCAAGCGCCAGCATGGGGCCTTTGACGACCTGCATCACCTGCCTGACGGCCGGGCCTTCGCCGATCACCTGAAAACAGAGGTGACACGCCAGTACGGCCATCTTGGTCCCGCCTTCATCGAGCACCTGGTGATCGAGGGCCGCGACCTGGCTGGAGAGGTGGACAGGTTCGCTCAATTGGACGGGTTCACCACCACCAACCCGCTACAGGGACGTGCCGCCAAGGTGCTCGCTATGATCGGGCTAGCAGGAGAACTGGCCATCGAGTATGGGCTGGTGGGCTGGCAGGAGGGAGAGGCCATGGGGGCTGCTATAGACGCCTTCCAAGCCTGGTCTGCTGGCCAAGGTGGGGTGCGCACAGAGCACGAGCAAATTCTGGCCAGCGTGCGAGGGTTCATCGAGCGTCATGGCGATGCACGCTTCAGTAGCGTGTCCGCTGATCCCCTCCAATCACCCACGGTTTACAACCGGGCTGGCTGGTGGCGTGACGATGCAGAGGGGAGAACGTACCTCTTCAGCGGCGATGGGCTGGGCGAAGCGCTTCGAGGCTTCGACCTGAAGCGAGGCACCGAAGCCCTGGAGACCGCTGGCTGGCTGGTCGAGCGAGAGAGTGATAAGCGCTCCATTCGGATTTGTATCAGCGGGAGTCGTCGTCGCGTCTATGCCATCCGCCCATTTGAGGGCGAGGAGGAGGCCGCAGCATGAGCCTAAGTAACGTTTATCAAGCTCTGTCTGGGACACCTGGACACCATACAGGTCCCAGACGTGTCCAGCCGCAAACCCGCATGGTTGAGGTTTTTGGACACATGGGACACGTGGGACACCACAAAATGCAGGATGGTGGAAAGGATGCCCCAGGCAGGAGTGTCGAGGTGCTGCTAGCTGCTCTCTCTGATGCTGGTAGACACCTTGGCCACGACCTGGTGGGCCAAGTTCGGGCAAGGCTGATGATGATGGATCGTCAGTCCCGCGCCGAACTAGCTGCCGCCATTGATGACGCCTTCGAGGTGGCCCCGGACCTGACCAGCGCCCGCCAGCAGGCTCGCCGAATGCTAACCAATGCGAGCGCCCGGCAGGCAGCTATGGCTGTGTGGCCCGCCTACCCTGAACCGGAGGAGTCGGCATCCAACGTCGAGCATATGGCCCCCTGGCTGGCACTTATCGACCAACACTGTGCCCTGGTGCCCGACGATCACCGCTACCTGATTCACCACCTGTCAGGGCTGCCGGCTACCGAGGCCATGCGCCTGGCCCATCGGTATGTTGTGGCATGGACGAATGCCGCCAGCACCGAGCCTTCTCCACACCGCCAGGCGAACGCCGGCAGACGCGCGGCCAATCGCTGGATACGGGAGGGCCGCCCATAAGCGCTGAAGTCGCGATCCGAGAAGCCACCGGTTGCTGGCCAGCCTGCGCAGCATGAGGGCTGCCACATTACCCGAGGCCGAGCATGTGCTGGCCATTCAGGAGTATGAGCCCAACCATGGCTCCCTGAAGGGCTACACGGCGGTGCTGGAAGCGGTCAACGCCCGGATGCCTGGCTGCAGGCTGGCCAGTTTCATCTGGGCCTGCCTGAAAACCCTAACCGGCGTGGTGAACCTCCTGCTTAAAAACACCACGCCGCCCCCCCCTGCCGCCTGACCTGGAAGACCTGGAAGACCTGGAAGACCGCACAGTGACCGACACCATTACCCGCGACAGCCCGGCCCACCACGACTTTCGCATTGGATTTCTTGCATGGGTATTGATGTGCCAGACAGCTGTTCAGAAAATTCCCATACTCTCTCACGCTCTTCCTGAAGAGCCTCTTGGCCAATACGCGAGATTGATGAATACTCTACTTCACCCTGCATAACTCGAATATTGTATAAAATATATACGGCTGCCTCGTACATTTTTAAAATTAAACATAAGACATCTCCTATTCTTTTGTTTTCACCATAAATAACATTTCTAAGCTCCTGACTCGCTCTACTAAAAATATCTATGTGAAGCTTTATATACTGGAGCGGCCGACGCTCCTTTTGACTTACCTCACCCTTAACTATGAGCTCCTTGTCAAAAACGAAAACGCCGTCAAATTGACGCGGCCCAACAAGCTTCTCAAACGAATGTGTTCTTTTAACTTCATTATAGCTATTTTCAAGCTGTTTCATGGCCTCAATCCCGTCTTCCAGCATGCCCTTCACTTCTGAAACCCACCATTCCTTGGAAGATTTTATAGCACGCTCCTCGCGACGCTTGTTGAGAGCATGATTACAGAATGCACCTATAATAACGCCAAAAACACCAATCAATCCAGCCGCCAAGCTAGGTAACAGATCGGGCCACATAGATGGTTTGGAAACACTAATTGACACCACCTCTGGAAAAATTATCATTTGACAACCCTTTCCAATCAATAATTTAATCTTTAGAAGCCATCGGGAGATAAGATTTACATCCCCCTAACCGGACATTACGCTGATCGCTTACTGCACTGTGAAAGCTACCACAGGCTATCTAATATGGCTTAAACATAATCCCTTTTCGGGCATAAAGCCGTCAGGCGCCGACGAGGTGAGGCGGACCGTGTTCAACCTGGCTGATCTGGCCCGGGCGCTAGGGGCCAGCGAGGAGGACTTGCTAGCCCATGCCGAGAAGATGGGCCTCAAGGCTCAGCTACGCACAACCTTGCCCAACCCGTTGCGCTGACCACCCACACGGCCCCGGCAAACGCTGGGGCCTAGTTTTTCTCCACTATAAAAAAGGTCAATCCATGAGCCGTAACCCGAGACGCCTGGCCGACCCCATACGCCTGCTCGTGAGCGTTGGGCGTGAAGAGGTGGAAGCCGTCGATAGCCGGATGGAGCAAGGCCGCTACCACCGGCACCGCAACCGTGCCAAGTTCGTGCGCCTGGCCATCGAGAGGGAGCTAGCGCGATGCCAGTCTGATGATTTTAATGGTCCCTAGAAGGGCAGTGAAGGTTTCTGCGGCGTCACTAAACGAGGCTCCACCAGGATTTTTCTGTCGCCACCACCCGCCTACCGGAGGATGGTAAAATCGCTGGGGCCATAGCATCCGGACACCGGCTGCCCAACATTATTCTTATACGCACGAAATAACGAGACTTTTTTGGCGATTACGCGCCTACGCCCTCACCTGATCACCACGCCCAAAACAGGTTCTCACCCTGGTTCGCAGCGGTGCGCGCAATCGGTACTCAGCGGGCAGGATATTGAGAAATGTTAAGGTTGGGCCGCCGGTCCAATGTTAAGGTCATTAGCTGTTGGCGAACGCCGACATTGAGCCACGAGGAAAGTCGGGTCCTTCCCAGGGCCGGATTAGGCGTTCACGGGGGCGGGTAGCCGTGGAATCCAGCATTTTTTGCACGCCCCTACACCACTACCAGCGTCCACAGCCCGCATGACTGCTGCGTTTCGTATTTCTAGGGTGGTGCATGTGCAATTGGTGCAGAGAGTCGGGCACTTGCACCCCACTACCTCATAAAACCTCAGTTCAGCATAGCCTTAGGCGAATACATGCGGTAACGTAAATGTGCATTAGAAAATCTTGATCCAACATAACACCTAACTTTCTAGCTAATCGGATCGCAGGGGAGGGGCTGGTTCGCCAGCCCATGAACATAAGAAGGAACACATCATGGGTCAGCAACGCTTGGTTGCTTCGATGGGTGCTTGCTTGATGGCCAGCCTTTTGGTGGGGTGCTCGTCACCTCAGCCACGAATGGCCAGTCAACAGAACTATGAGTACGTCGCCGATATTGGGGCCGCGTACAACTATTGCGTAGGTAACCGGCTTGTCTCGCCCGAACTGGCAGGAAACACGCAATACCACATCACCAACTACCTACAGTACGCGGTGTATAACCAGGCCAAGCTAGAGAGAATAATTGCAGAGAAGGCGTCAGCACAAGGCCCAGCCTCGTGCGCTAAGATGCAAGCCTTTGTGACGCGACAAGAAAACATCCGTCAAGCCAACAACCGGATGGCAGAGCAGCAACGTCAGCAGATCCAGCAAGCCACACAGGCCATGCGACAGGACCAGGCATCGTGCAATACGATTGGTGGTCAGACGTTCTGTACCCAATACTGAAAAGAAAAGGGCCCCAGTTGGGGCCCTTGTAAAATGTATTGGCTCACAGCCGCCCACGCTCACCTCCGGGTTAGACGCGCATTCTTGTTTCTAGACCCTTTCCACCTCTCTATCTGGCTGTAGCCTCTGTAGCCGAGAAATGCCCCAAGCGCCCCTAAGACGAAAGTCCCGCTGATGGCGTTTCCCATTGCTGCAATACCCATGCTCGAACCCAGGAAAGCACCAAAAAGTGCGCAACCAATTGCTGACCCCACATGCCACCTAGTGAATCTCGCCACAACGTCACTCCCTGAAAGCGTTGAGAGAAGGATAGAACACATGGCCAAACCGGCCTAGCCAAAAGCCGCGAATCCGTCACAGACCATAGCCCGGCGTTCTACGGCAAGGGCAGCAATGGGTACCGACATTGTCAGAATCGCGCTCGACGCGCTGGCCGCGAAGCAAACCGACTTGAGTGCCGATTCTTCACCACAACCACCAGGAATCGAGAACGACAGTTGCCAAATGCGCTAGGGGTAATAGGAAAGTCTGTCACATTGTGCCGCAGACCGGCGAGGACCCTTCGATGAATCGCTAACCCAGTTTTTCCCGTTGGCCAGGATCACCAGCAACTGTGGCTTGAGCGACCGCCGCCCCACCCCGAGATGAACGGTGCTGCCGAGAATCGACTGGCGAGTGCTGAAGGGGGCAGAAATGCACGGAAGGGGGCACATATGGGGGCATGTATGAATTAAAAACATGCAACATCGCAACAATATCAAACATCTGAGTAGACTTTTAGTTGGACGCCGCCTCCACCAACACCAGAGAAATGCCACCCTTAGCGGTGGCATTTTTCGTTTTAACGGCACGCCCCAGGGCGAGTGTCGGCGCTTTCTACACACCCCGGGTTCGATTCCCGCCGCTTCCACCAACACCGACGAAAGAACCTCCCACCGGGAGGTTTTTTTGTGTCTGTGGGTATCAAAGACCGACCCCAGGGCGAGTGTCGGCGCTTTTCACACACCCCGGGCTCGATTCCCGCCGCCTCCACCAACACCAGAAAGATGCCACCCTTAGCGGTGGCATTTTTCGTTTAACAGCGCACCCCAGGTCGAGTGTCGGCGCTTTCTACACACCCCGGGTTCGATTCCCGACGCCTCCACCAACACCGACAAAAGAACTTCCCCCAGGGGGGGGGACTGCAGGCATCAGAGACAGGCCGCAGGAGAATGTCGGCACGTACACGCCCCTTCCCATGCCCTGAGTTCGTCTGCCAGCGCTTCTGCCAGGCATTACACAGGGCCCCGCTTGTGTGGCAATGCCAAGATCTGCAGAATCTCGCTTTATTTCCCATCATCAGGAGCCTACCGATGGACCGCCTTTTTATTTACGGCACACTGGGCCCAGGGCGCCCCAACGAACATGTGATGCAGCGGATTGGCGGGCAATGGGTGGCTGGCACTACCCGTGGACGGCTGCTGGAGGCCGGCTGGGGAGCCGCCATGGGCTATCCCGGCATGGTGCCGGACGCACAAGGTGAGCTGATCAGCGGTCATGTCTTCGAATCAGACAATTTGCAGCACCACTGGCAAGAGCTCGATGAGTTCGAGGGACCTGAGTACCAACGCGTACTGGTCACCGTCACTCAGCAAGACGGCAGCCAGGTTGACGCTTACATCTACGCACTTCGCGACCACGACTAGGTCATCCCGAAGCCTGCCTCTTTAGACCTCTACACCATTGACGGATAGCGAGCGCTCCCCAATGGAGCTCGCGTGGAAAGATTTGCAATGAGACACCTGTCCCCAGGTCAATAGATGGCCAAAACTTAAGACTGCCTTAAGGCCACCTCCGTCATACTGACGACGTTGGCAACGTGCCGGGCGAGGATCTGGGGTATGCGAGCATTATTGGTGGAAGACGACCCGTTGCTGGGTGACGGCATCAAGGTCGCGCTGGAGCGCGAGGGCTACGCCGTGGACTGGTTTACCCAGGGCTCTCAGGCGCTCCGGGCCATGGCGTGCGAACCCTTTTCGGTCATGGTTCTGGACCTGGGTCTACCGGACTGCGATGGGGTCGATCTACTGCGTCGCCTGCGCCTTACCAGCTCTCTGCCCGTTCTTATCTTGACCGCTCGAGATGCCATCGAGGACCGCATTCAAGGACTGGACGCCGGTGCCGATGACTACGTGCTCAAGCCATTTGACCTGCAGGAGCTGCTGGCCCGCCTGCGTGTCATCACGCGGCGCGCCGCCGGGCGCGCCAGCTCGACCGTCGACATTGGTTGCCTGTCCATCGATGAAGCTCGACACCTTGTGGACTGGCAGGGACACCAGGTCACCCTGAGTCGACGAGAATTTGCCCTGCTGTCTGAACTTGCCAGGCACCCTGGCCAGGTGCTGTCGCGGCCCCGGCTGGAAGGACTGCTGTATGGCTGGGGCGAAGAGCTCGAATCCAATGCACTTGAAGTGCATGTCCACCACCTTCGCAAGAAGCTTCACAAGGAAATGATCACCACAGTGCGCGGTATCGGATACCGCCTCAACACCGATTTCCTGGCGCCTTCCCCATGATGTCGATTCGTCGCTACCTGTTCAGAACCCTGGCGCTGACGCTGACCCTGGTGACCATTCTTTCGGTCATCGCCGCCTGGCTGATCTCGCAGAACGAGCTGGAAGAAATTCTTGATGCGCAGCTGGCCATCACCGGTCGCGGGTTGATGAGCATGCTCCCCGCCGAACCTGAGGCGGAAGATTACGAGCGCCTGGCACAGTGGATGGATCAACGTAAAGCAAGCACCAGGCTCTACGCCGAAAGCGGTGCGGTACGCAGCCTCGACCAGGCTGACGGACAGACCTTTCACCATGAAGAACGCAAGGTCGGCTTTGGCCTGTGGAACGATGCCGGCAAGCCCCTGCTGATCGGCCCAGGCTGGCATGATGCCAAGACTCAGATGACCGCTCCCGTCGAGCAAGGCTTCCGCTGGCGCTCGCTGGAGGCATCGCGTTGGCGAGTGTTCGCCCTGCACGATGACTCCCGCGGGCTATGGTTGCAGATCGGCATCGAGCGGGAGTTTTTCTCCGATATCATCGAGAGAATTGCCCTTAACCAGCTGTGGCCGATGGTCTTGCTGATGCCCCTTTGCCTATTGCTGGTGCTGCGCCATATTCGCCGCGGCCTGACGCCGATCCGTCGCTTGTCCGAGCAAGTCGAGCACCGTGATTCCGGCGACCTGGGCGAAATCCTGCTCGACGTACCCGATGAATTAAAAGGCTTGAGGGGCGCCCTGAATGACTTTCTGAAACGCCTGAAGGCCGCCCTGGAGAAGGAGCGACGGTTCACCGCCGATGCGGCGCACGAGCTACGCACCCCGTTGGCCGCCATGAAGATCCACCTCGACAATGCCATCGCTGGCGAGAGCAACGCCCTGCCCAAGGCACGTCAGGGCGTCGAGCGCCTGCAGCGCGTGGTCGAGCAGCTACTGGTGCTCGCCAGAGTCGATCGACACTCGAGTGCAGCACATGAGCAGGTGGATCTCCGCGCCCTGCTGCAGGACCTGGCCGCGGAGCTCTGGCCGCTGGCCCAGGCCCGGAATCAAATCATCGAGCTGGTCGATCTGCCCCACGTCTTCGTTGCCGGTAACGCCACAGAGATTGGCATCATGGTGCGCAACCTGATGGACAATGCGTTGCGCTATTCTCCCGACAACAGCACCGTTCATGTGACCCTGGAATCGGCGTCCTCCGGCCCGATACTGTGCATTCTCGATAGTGGTCCAGGCATCGCCGAGAGCCACCTCAATCGCGTGAGCGAACGCTTCCACAGAGCCAGCGACTCATCGGTGACCGGCAGTGGTCTTGGGCTCTCCATCGTCACCGCCATGGCACGTCAACAGGGCGTGAGCCTGTCACTCTCCAATCGGTCCCAGGGCGGCTTGTGCGCTCGCCTGGCATGGTCGTAGATCAGCTCAGGGGCGCATCATGGCGCCCCCGTCACAACGGACAACACCGCACTATTAGACGGCGAAGTATGTAAGGCATTCCTCCCTTCTTGAGCGGCACACAACACCCGTTTTCTACAAAAATGTGCACAATTCCCGCCTCTCCTGGCACGTCCTTCGCTCAACAAGTCTTTGCCCTACGCGCCAGGCCATGCTAATCAATGAGGGTGTGTTCGAAGGCTTTCCCACAAGAGACCGCCTCTACCTCATGCCTCCCCTTTTCATCAGCTACCCACAGGTAGCCCAGGCCATCCAGGGTGAACATATTCCCTGGCTCGTGGTGCTGTCTTGCCTGGTGGCGCTGGTGTCGGTCTACTCTGCCATGGCCGTGGCAGAAAGGGTCAATGCCTCCCGCTGGAAGCACCGCCGTCAGATCTGGTGGCTTGCCGGGGGCACCATGATGGGACTTGGCATCTGGAGCATGCACTTCACCGGCATGCTGGCCTATCGCCTGCCCTTTCCTGCCCATCATAGCCTGGGCCTGACCCTGGTTTCTCTGCTGCCCGCTATAGCAGCAGGGCTCATTGCGGTTGCTGCCATGGCACGCAAGGGACTTTCCACCGCGCACAAGGTGGCCGCAGGCTGCATTCTCAGTGCGGGAATTGCCACCATGCATTACACCGGCATGGCGGCCATGCAGCTACCTGCGAGCATGCGCTTTTCGCCGACTCCGCTGGTCTTGTCTCTGCTGATTTCTCTACCGTTCGGCATCGCCAGCATTCATTGCTTTCACGCCGCGAGAGACCTACCCCGTTTTCACGGCATTCGTCTCGGCAGCCTCATCGCGGCAACCTTGGCATCGCTGGCCATTTGCAGCATGCACTACTCGGCCATGATGGCCGTGCACTTCTTGCCCGAACCAGGCTGGGAGGCGATTCCCCACAGTGCTGGCCATGACGCTATCGTGGCGATCGCCGTTATCGTGCTTGCCTCGTTGTTCGCATTGACAACGCTGGCGTCGGTGCTGGTCGATCGCAAACTCCAGGACAGCGCCGCCCGCATGCAGGTGTCCCGGCGTCAGCTGGTGGATGTCATCGAGTCGATGCACGATGGCGTCGTGCTGCTCGACCAGCGCGCGCGTATGGTGATGTGCAACCACGCCTTCGAGACGTTGACCGGGGTGCCGCACACCGATCTCCAGGGCCACTCGCTGCTGCGCCTCAATACCCTGCTGCGCTTCGATCACTATCGCGGCAACATTCTGCGTTCGCTGAAAGAGAATGGCGCCTGGATCGGCGATGTGGAGGTTCGTCATCGTGCCGGCCATCGCTTTCCCGCACGCCTGAGCATCAACCGCGTGCGCGCCGAAGAAGACAGCGCAGGCCACTTCGTGGCGACCCTCAGTGATACCACGGCGCACCACAATGCCCAGCAGCGCATCCGCTATCAGGCCTATCACGATGCCCTGACGACACTGCCCAACCGCAGTTCGCTGCAAGAACGCATCCATGCGCTGCAGCTGGCCAGTGATGTCAGCGGGCGCCATATCATGCTGCTGCTTGTCGATATCGATAACTTCAAGGGCATCAACGACGCCCTGGGGCAGGCCACCGGCGATCGCCTGCTCAAGGCCCTGGCCGCCAGATTGAAGCCCTGGGCCAGACAGCCGAGCGATCTGGCACGCCTTTCCAGCAACGAATTCGCCCTGCTCTATGACGGACTGTCAGTGACGCCAGAGAGTGCCATGGACCAAGCTCGCAGCAAGGCCCGGCAGGTGCTGGAAAGCCTCAACGGCGACTACTCCCTCGCCGGAGAGCGTCACAGTTGCCACGTCAGCGGGGGCTTCCTGCTGTTTCGCGGGGGAGAGCTTGGCGTCGGCGAGCTGCTCAAGCGGGCAGGACTGGCGCTTCTTGAAAGCAAGTGCGAAGGGGTACAGCGCCCCTGTGCCTTTGAAGCCTGCATGGTTGAACGACTGGACGCACGCCTCAGGCTGGAGCGACAGCTCAAGACCGCCGTCGAGGAAGATCAGCTACGACTTCACATGCAGCCACAGGTGGATGATCTGGGCAACATCCTCGGCGCCGAGATGCTGCTGCGCTGGGAACACCCCGAACGCGGCCTGATCTCCCCCAGCACCTTCATCAGCCTGGCGGAGGAAACCGGCCAGATTGTCGAGCTGGGCAACTGGGTGCTGCACCAGACCTGCCAGCTGTTGGCCGAGTGGCAGCAGCATGAGCACCGACGACATTGGACCCTGTCGGTCAATGTCAGCGCGAGAGAGTTTCAACGCGCTGATTTTGTCTCCGGGGTCAAGGCAGCCTTGGCCAAGACCGGTGCCCCCGCCCGCCAGCTCACCCTGGAGCTCACCGAATCGCTGATGCTGGGAGAGGCCTATCCGGTGATCGATACTCTGGGCCAGCTGCGTGATCTCGGAGTGCGCTTCGCCATCGATGACTTCGGCACCGGATACTCTTCTCTGGCGTATCTCAAGCGGCTTCCCCTGGATACGCTCAAGATCGACGTTGCGTTTGTTCGCGACCTGACCGAAGACCCTACCGCAGCCCCCATCGCCCAGACCATTATCGCCCTCGCCCAGACCCTCAAGCTGGGCGTCATTGCGGAAGGCGTCGAGACCATTGCACAACAGGAGCGACTGCTGGAGCTTGGCTGTCGCTCCTTTCAGGGCTACCTTTACTCGGTCCCGCTTCCGCTCAAGCAGTTCCTGGCACTCGCGACACGCCCCTGCTTGCCGATGACCGAACCCGCGCCAAGTCAACAATAGGGCCGCCTAACTGGCATCACGACAGCGCCAAACTTGCAATACTGTCACCAATTGGCAAGATGGACACCTTGACCCGAGGCGATACCATCCCCCATGAACGACCCCCTCAACCACGACGAACGCGCATCGCTGATCTCTCCTGAAAGCCACGTCGAGGGGTTTCGCAAGGCAAGGGATGCTCGCCGCACCGAGCTCATCGAAGACTATGTCGAGTTGATCTCGGATCTGATCACCGACGGCGGTGAAGCGCGTCAGACGGATATCGCCCGTCGCCTGGGCGTGGCCCAGCCCACGGTGGCCAAGATGCTCAAGCGCCTCGACGAGGAAGGCCTGATCATCAAGCGGCCCTATCGCGGCATCTTCCTCACCGAGAAGGGGCAGGCCCTGGCGGATGCCAGTCGCGAACGCCACCAGATCGTCGAAGCGGTGCTGATCAAACTCGGCATCACTCCCGAAACCGCCAGGGTCGACGCCGAAGGCATTGAACATCACGTCAGCGCAGAAACGCTGGCGGCCTTCGAGCGCTTCCTCGAGCCCTGACAGTCTTCAACGCTGCCAAACCCTGCGCCCACGCCTGGCGTCGGCCCAAATATAGTCAACGTCCATTGATGCGATTGAGGCGCGCCTCTTGACGATTGCCCTGTATCTCGCCAAAACTTAGCCTTGTCTATAAATGATAGCCAAATGGCACGTTGGCGCGATACTCGCGCTTGCCCATCATCAAGGGAGTCCTGTTCATGCGTCGTTCGGCCCTTCTGCTTCCGCTGCTGACGGCTACCAGCCTGTCGAGTATCGGCCTTGCCCATGCTCAGGATGACGCCGCTGGGGAGGTATCGCCCCTCGCCACCGTCGTGACCATCGGGATGCTCAGTGATCTGGTCGAGCAGGTGGGCGGAGACTGTGTTGCGGTCAATACCATGATGGGTCCGGGCATCGATCCACATCTCTACCAGGCGAGCGCCCGGGACGTGCACGACCTTGATGAGGCTGAGCTGATTCTTTACAGCGGCTTTTCGCTGGAGGGTCAGCTGGGCAAGGTCTTCGAGCGATTCTCGCGCATCAAGCCCACCGCTGCCGTCAGTGAGCAGGCGATTACCGACGATCAGGTTATCCACACCCAGGACGCCTACGGCGTGGACCCCCACCTGTGGATGGATGCAGCGCTCTGGGCCCAGAACATCCCGACCATTGCCGCCCTGCTCAGCGAGCAGCGCCCTGACTGCGCTGCGGCGATCGATGCGCGTGCAGAGGCCTACCAGGCATCGCTGCTCGCGCTCGATGAGTGGATCCAGGCCAGTATCGACAGTATCCCAGCCGATCAACGCATCCTGCTGACCGCCCACGATGCGTTTGGCTATTACGGCCGCGCCTATGGCATCGAGGTTGCCGGCATTCAGGGGCTTTCCACCGCCACCGAGACCGGTGTCGCCGATATCCGACGCATGGCAGACAAGGTCGTGGCCCAGGGGGTACCCGCCATGTTTGTGGAAAGCACCATCAACCCACGCACGGTGCAGGCGGTCATCGACGCGGCTGCCGACCAGGGCCACCGTATCGCTATCGGTGGACAGCTTTACTCTGATGCCATGGGCGATGAGAACACCCCGGAAGGGACCTATATCGGCATGCTGAAGAGTAATACCGAGCAGATTGTCGCGGCACTCGGTGGACACACCGTTGCCTGGCCAGACCGCCTCGCCGACTGGACCGAGCGAGTGGCACAAGCCACCCAGATGCCCAGCGAACCTTAAGTATGTAGCGCGCGTCGCCCTGCCAGACGGGGCGACGGCGACAGGAGCGACCCCATGAGCCAGCAGCTGCACGAACCGAACCTTGCCCTGCACGTAGAGGACCTGACCGTCAGCTACCACGGCAAGCCCGTATTGTGGGACATCGACTTTGACGTGCCGCCCGGCGTGATGGCCGCCATTGTCGGGCCCAACGGCGCCGGCAAGAGCACGCTGATCAAGAGCATCCTCGGCCTGGTCCCGAGCATCGCTGGCCACGTCACCCTGCACGGCCACCCCTACCGCCAGGCCCGGCGCCGCGTCGGCTATGTGCCGCAGCGCTCGACGGTGGACTGGGACTTCCCCACCACGGCGCTGGACGTCGTCACCATGGGGCTTTACGGACGCCTGGGATGGCTCAGGCGTCCGGGGCGACGCGAGCGACGTGAGGCCATGGCAGCGCTCGAGATGGTGGGCATGGAACGCTTTGCCGAGCGCCAGATCAGCCAGCTTTCCGGCGGCCAGCAGCAGCGGGTGTTCCTTGCCCGTGCCCTGGTGCAGAACGCCGATGTCTATTTCCTTGATGAGCCCATGGCCGGCGTCGACGCGACCACGGAGCGCGCCATCGTCGATATCCTCAGGCGCCTGCGCGATCAGGGAAAGACGGTCATCGTGGTGCATCACGATCTGCAGACGGTTCGCAGCTACTTCGACTGGATGCTGATGCTCAATGTCCGCGTGATCGCCCAAGGTCCGGTGGATGAGGTCTACACCGCCGACAACCTGCGGCGTGCCTATGGGGGCCAGATTGCCCTGCTTGACGATGTCACCAGTGCCATCCCCGGCCCACGCGCCCCGGCCAATTCTGAGGAGGTGCCGGGATGAGCCTGGCCAGCCTCCTCGGTGACTACACTCTGCAGAATGTGGTGCTCGGTGCTGCCATGCTGGGACTGGTGAGCGGCGTGCTGGGCTCTTTTGCGGTGCTGCGCAAGCAGAGCCTGCTCGGCGATACCCTGTCCCATGCAGCGCTGCCAGGGGTCTGCCTGGGCTTCATCATCGCCGGGGGCCGTGAAATGGGCAGCATTCTTGCTGGCGCGCTGTTCACTGGCTCCCTGGCTGCCCTGGTGATGCTGCTGCTGACCCGCATGAGCCGGCTCAAGACCGACGCCGCTCTGGGCATCTCGCTGAGCGTCTTCTTCGCTATCGGCGTAGTGCTGCTGACGTACATTCAAGGCACGGGCAACGCCTCCCAGGGCGGCCTGGATGCCTTTCTGTTCGGCCAGGCGGCGGCCACGCTGAGAAGCGACCTGTGGATCATGGCTGCCGTGGGCGGCGTGGCCCTGGCCTTGGTCGCCGGCCTGTGGAAAGAGTTCAAGCTGGTGTCCTTCGATGCCCAGTTTGCCGCGACCCAAGGCATGCCAGTGTCGCTGCTGGATGGGTTGATGACGATCATGATCGCCCTGGCGGTGGTCATTGGCCTGCAGATGGTCGGCGTGGTGCTGATGGCTGCCATGGTCATCGCCCCTGCCGTTGCCGCCCGTCAGTGGGCCAACCGGCTCGAGTCGATGGTGGCATTGTCGGCGCTGTTCGGCATTCTCGGCGGTGTCGTGGGCGCCGTCATCAGCGCCACGGGCCCCGGCCTTGCGACGGGTCCGCTGATCATCCTGAGCCTTTCCAGCGTGGTCCTGGTGTCCCTGCTATTCGCCCCCAGACGTGGCTTCTTGTGGGAGATCCTCAAGCTGCGACGTGACCGACGCCAGCTCCGCTACCAGCGCGTGCTGACCACGCTTTACCAGCTGGCAAGCCACCACGCAGACCGCCACTATCGCTCAGAAAAACGCATGCTGGACACCTACCTGGGCGCAGATAGCCGCAGGGCTCTTGCCCGCCTGATGGCTCGCGGACTGATCATCGAGCAGGATCCTCCCCCCCATGAGCCCGGCAACAACAAACGCTGGGTACTGACGCCAGCAGGCTGCCAGGAGGCAGAACGCATTCTGGCGACGCTCGGGCAGGAGCAAGCACACTAATGGCCACCCTATTCGACAACATCCCACTGATGATCATGCTGGTCGGGGCGCTGGTGGGCATCGCCTCGAGCCTGGTCGGCACCTTTCTGGTGCTGCGCGGGACCAGCATGCTGTCAGACGCCATCGGTCACTCTATCGTGCTCGGCATCGTGGTCGTCTGGCTGGCGACCCATCAAGCCAACGGCCCGGTGCAGATCATCGGCGCAGCACTGACCGGCATCCTTACCGTCTTCTTGACCGAACTGCTGGTCTCGACGCAAAGGGTCAAGAAGGATGCCGCCATTGGTCTGGTGTTTCCCGTGCTGTTTTCGCTGGGCGTGCTGCTGATCAACCTTTACGCCAGCGACGTGCATATCGACGCCCATACGGTGCTGCTGGGGGAAATCGGCTTCGTCTGGCTCGATACCCTGACCATCGGAGGCGCGGAGGTGCCCCGCGCGCTGATCTCCATGGGCGCCATGACCTTGCTCAACCTGCTGTTCGTGGCGGCCTTTTACAAGGAGCTGAAACTCGCCACCTTCGACGAGGCCCTGGCCAAGGCATTAGGCTTCGCCCCCACGGCACTGTTCTACGTCTTGCTGATGTTGACCAGCGGTACCGCCGTCGCAGCCTTCGATGCCGTGGGTGCGGTGCTGTTCGTGGCCTTCGTCATTGTTCCGCCATCCGCGGCGTATCTGCTCACCGACCGGCTATGGAAGATCTTTGTCTATGCCTCGCTGATCGCGGCCGCCTCCAGCGTCTCCGGCTATATGCTGGCGGTGGCATGGGACGTGTCGATTGGCGGCATGATGGCCGTCATGACCGGCGTCTTCCTGGCTCTGGCCTTTCTGCTCGGTCCGCGCTATGGCCTGTGCGCCCAGTGGCTGAGCCGTCGCCGCCAGCGCGACCTCAACGAAAGCCGTACCCTGATGGTGCACCTCTATCACCACGAAGATGGCCCCGAAAAGGCAGTGGAAAACGTGACCCAGGCGCTGCGCGAGCATCTTATGTGGACACCTGCCAGGGCGCGTCGCGCGGTTGAGTTATCCCGCCAGCGCCAGCTTATCGTGCAGGAGGGTGAGCGCTTGCACCTCACCCAGGCGGGCCGGCATATGGCGCGAGAGATTCTGGAGCCAGGCGCCAAGGACGGCAGCTGATACCAGGCAGCGACGTCAACGGGGCAGCCAGAGGCTGCCCCATTGATCTAACATAGCGCCACCTATGAGTGCGCCGAGCCCACACTGCCCCCGCCACAGACGTAGAGATTCTGCCCGGTCACAAACCCGCTCCCGGGCGACATGAAGAAGCCGACAGCATTGGCCACGTCCTCGGGTCGACCAATTCGGCCCACGGGGATAGCCGCCAGCACCTTGGCCGTCACCTCCGCTCCCGGTGGATGGTTCTGGCGAAACATGGCGGTCTCGATGGGGCCAGGGCTGACCATGTTCACGGTAATGCCAGCCGGCGCCAGCTCCAGCGCGAGGCTTCGCGTAACCCCCAGCATGCCTGACTTCACCAATGAGTAGGCTGTACGGCCAGGGCGACCGAGAATCATCCGACTGCCGATATTGACGATGCGCCCCCCACCGAGGGCACGCAGTGCAGGCAGTACCTCCTGTATGCAATGCAGACAGGCCTCACAGTGAATATTCACCATCGCCCGCAGGCGCTCGAACTCCAGTGCGTCGATATCGGCAACGTAGGGAAACCCTGCGGTGTTGACCAGACCACTTACCGGCGTCTTGGCAACGACACCACGAACGGCCTCCCTCAGCGCCTTGGCATCCATCAGGTCGACCAGGATATCGACGGCACCTAGCGACGGATCGGATGCCTCCAATGACAGGTTGTATACCCGGTGACCATCGTCACGCAGGCGCCTTATCACCGCGCCACCGATGGCACCTGAACCACCGGTCACCAGGGTGACCGGCGAAGACGGGGGGGTTGGTATCGTCACGATCGACACTCCTAGGTAAGAGAGGAAACATGGAGCATGGGAAAAGAGGTAACGTCGTGGCGCTGGCCACGTTGCGCTGACAGATAGGCCGCCTCGAGCACCCACATGGTCCGCTCCAGGTCGGCGAGGGACGCCACCGGCGGTGCTTGGCAGAGGTAGCGCGCCAAGGTGGTGCGGGCGTAGTCGGCAAAATGGCGTTTGAAGGTCCACTGGGCCGGCAGGTGGAAGGCACGAGCACCACGATCATCCTCGACCCACAGCCGGTCACCGCTCAACCGGGCCAGGAAGGACTCGTGCTCCAGCTCGAAGGCAAAGCCCATATAGGCCGCGTTGTCGACTGGCTGGTTGTAGCCCACGCGGACATCGCAGTGCCGCCCGCGGCTGAAATCAAGACGAATGCAAGCATCATCTTCCACCGCTAACCCCAGGCAGTCACTCGACATCCGCGCTTCTACCGATTCAAGTTCATGCCCCATGCGTGACAGCACGAAATCGATCGGGTGATGCCCCAGGTTCATGGCTGCCCCACCTCCCGCGCGCTCAGGATCCACCAGCCAAGGAGAAGACGCAGAGTGCTGCAAAGGCGTTCGCGCCTGAACATCGAAGCGCATCGAACGAATACCCGCATGATCGCCGGGCGCCAGGGCATCCAGGGTGGCGGCCATGTCACTCAGACGATAATGAAACGGCACCGAGACAAAGAGCTCGCTAGACTCGGCCCGCTGGCGCAGGGTGGTGACGCTGACCCGATCGACGCCGCCGGGTTTTTCCAGCGAGAAAGGCATGTGATGGTCAATCAGCTGACCCGCGAGCGTCGGCAGCCGAGCGTGTTCACCAAAGGCGAAGACAAAGTCAGGCCGGGCCGACTCGCACAAGTCATCGATGCTGCCATAGCACGGAGCAGCAAGTGAGGACTCCAGGGGCGACACCAGTTCGCGCTGATCTTCATAGAAGCCGACGAACTCCGCCCCCGTCGCCTCGATGCCCGGCCGATACATGGGAAAATGCCAATGGGCAGGATTCACCACCGCGACGCGCGGACGTCGCCCCGATAGCGGCCATTCTCTGTTCATTGATGTTCCTCCGGCAGCACGGGGGAGATCCCAGCGCGACGCTGTTGCATCACCAACACGATGGCTAAGACAGCCCCGGCGAGATTGGCCCAGTGCGCCCCGTCGAAGAGAGCCACAGGAAGCAACAGGCCAATACCAGCGGTGGCCGCAAGTACCCGAGCAAGGCCTGACAAGGGGGTCATCAAGAAGCCGACGAAGGACGCCGTGATCAACCAAACGCCTGGCAGGGCGGTCGCCACGGTCAGCGCGACTTGCCAAGGCGAGCCCACCAACAACAGCGACGGCGAATAGATGAACAAAAATGGAATGATGAAGGCCACCCACCCTAGCCGCAGCGCCTCGAAGGAAGTGCGTACCGGGCTGCCTTTGGCCATGGACGCCGCCACATAGCTTGCTACCGCCACAGGTGGTGAGAGCATCGACATCAGGCCGAAGTAGAGCACAAACAAGTGAGCGGCAATCGGTTCCACTCCCAGGCGAACGATCGCCGGTGCCGCCAGGGTAGCCAGCAGCACGTAGACTCCCACCGTGGGCATTCCCATCCCAAGCACAATCGATACCAGGGCCGTCACCAGCAGTAGAATCAGCAGGCTGCTGCCGCCGAGATCCAACAAGTAGACCGAGAGCGCAAACGCCGACCCTGACACATTGATCAAGCCAATGACGATCCCCGCGGCTGCGGTGATCACCACGATGTCCATCATGGCGAGGCCCGTTTCGGCCAGCGCCTTTCCCATGTCGGAAAAGCGCGGCCGACGATCATCGCCGGCAATCGGCAACAGCTTCAACAGCACCAGCGTAAGTGCGGCCAACAGCGCCGACTCTTCAGGCGTACGGTTGAAACTGAACATGCACACCAACAGGACAACAAAGGGCGTCACATAGACCAGTGCTCGACGCCTCAGCCCGCTTGCCTTGCGCTCGGCGGCGTCCACCGGGGCGATTCGGTCACGCCCGGCGACCAGGTCCACGTAGAACATTACCGCGATGTAGTACAACAGCGCGGGCACCAGCGCATGAACCAGCACGGTGCCATAGGAAATCTGCAGGAACTCTGCCATCAGAAAGGCCGCGGCCCCCATGATCGGCGGCAGCAGCTGCCCGCCGGTGGATGAGACCGCCTCGATTGCCGCGGCCTGCTCCGACCGATAACCGGCACGTTTCATCAGAGGGATACTGACCACCCCAGTCGCTACGATATTGGCCACCGCACTGCCGGAGACCGAGCCGAAGAAAGCGGAACCGACGACCGCAGCCTTGGCCGAGCCTCCGCGATAGCGGCCCACACTGCGCATTGCCAAATCAGTGAAGAAGTCGCCACCGCCAAACCTGGCGATCAGGGTGCCAAACAGGATGAAAGCGAACACCGTGCTTGCCGAAATGGACAGAGGCAGGCCGAGGATGGCGGTGGAGTCCGTCGAGAGATAGGCAAAGATGCGCTCCCAAGCAACGGAGCGCCCCTGCAAGATGGCCGGCATACTTCCGGCAATGTGGGTCTGAAAGAGAAAGAACAGCACCACTGCCGCAAGAAAGACCCCCGCCACCCGATACACCGCGATCACCGTCAGCGTGGTAAGCAGTACACCCACGATCACCGTATCTGTGCGCATCATGGCAGATGCCATCAGCAGGTCTTCGTAGTGTCGAGCGGCGTAAAGGGTGGTCGCCAAGGCAATGATCGCAAGCCCGCCCTGGGCGAGAGCCAGAAAGGCGCCCGGCCAAGTGCGACCCAGCAAGCTGGGGGCTTGCTTGACCGCTGACAGGAAACACATGGCCAAGCCCAAGCCGAGGACCACCAGCAAGTATTGTTCGTTGTAAAACAGAAGGCCTAGCGAGCGAGGAACATCTGTCACCCAAGCCAGACCACACAGGGTCAGAAGACTCGCTAGCAGGCGCACCGCTCGTGCCTGCCAGCCCGTAGGTTGGACATCATTCATGGTGTTCTCCTGTACCACCGATACGGCGAGAGTGCGCTGTTACTGATGCGCGTCGCCCTGCCACAACTCCACTTCACGCAGGTAGCGCTCGGTGCCTGGGTGTACCGGGATACCGACATCTACCGCGAGAGCGTCCAGCGGCATGTCCGCAAAGGCCGGCACGGCCTCAGCCAGGGCCGCCTGGCGAGTATGCAGCGTCTTGACCAGCTGATAGGCAGCCTCGTCGGACGTGTGGACGGAGCCCACGATGACGAACGGCGTAGTAATAATGTCGATATCTTCACTGGCATAATCGCTCTCGTCGGCCTTGAGCGTACGAACCAGGGCCCCGGGGACATGTTCGGCCAGGAACTCGCCAAACTCAGGGTCATCGCCGAGGCCCAGATAACGCAGCCCACCGACCGAGGCATTGAGCTCAAGCTCCCGCCCTGAACCCACGGAGTGCGACACCACGTCCACTCGCCCTGCGGAGAAGTCATCCAGCGATTTAAGGGCGTTGGGGACCAGTACCGGTGAAATGTCGTCTCGGCCGAGCCCGCCTGAGGCAAGATAGGCCTCCACCACCGCCCCGTTGTTGCGCTGCTGGGTGAACCCCCAGGGGACATCGGCCCCTTGCAGGTCGGTGATCTGGTAATAGGGGGAGTCAGCTCGGACGAAGAAGCTGAAATCGAGCGGGTAGACGGTGGCAATGATCCTCAGGTCATCCACCGGGGAGGAGAACTCACCCATCCCACGATAGGCAAAGGCAGCGGCAATCGCGGTGGCGAAAGAGGCATCCAACTCGCCGCTGGCCACCATGGGCAACGTCACGGGGGGACCACCTTGGGGGACCACGGACACCCGCTCTCCGCTTTGCTCCCCCAGTTCTCTTGCCAGGGCGGCACCGCTGGCATACGCCAGCGTACCTTGGGGCAAGGTGCCGATGGCAATACCATCGGCCTGCACCAGTGGGCTCGCGACGAGCAGGCAGGTGGCGAGGATCTTGTTGTTCATTTTTTGTTCTCCGTCAGAGTGGCGTGCCCTTAGGTTAGGTGAGGCCAACGAAGATAAAAAATGACAAATAGCGCGATAACGTGACCTCTAGCTCAACTCATCGCGAGAAAGCTGGCCGCAGATGTCGATCAACGCCCTGGCAGCAAAGTCGCCGCGCCAGTCACGGCCGGTAATCACGCCTAGCGGGGCCTGGAGCAGGTCGGTCTCGAGCGCGAGTTCCACCAGCTCACCCCGGCACAGACGATCGGCAACCATCAATTCCGAGGCCGCCCAGATCGCATCGTCATTCATGGTCAAAGCAAGGCTCAAATTGACGTCTACCGTCTCGATACGATGCTGGGGCAAGGCCAACCCTCTGGCCTTGAACATCCGCGCAATCTCCGTCCAGGTAACGGTTTCCCGGGTTGGCAACAGCAGAGGGAAGCGCTCGCTGGTCAACACATCGTCCAGGCGCTGTTGCCGCGCCAGCAGGGGGTGCCCGGCGCGCACCACAAACAGGTAGCGGTCTACCAGCAGTTGCTGGAAGACCAGCTCAGCCAGGTCCTCAGGGGGAGGCAAACGGCCAAACATCATGTCGATATCGCCGCGTCGCAGCTTGTCCAGCATATCTGGGCGCACGCCAGAGGCGATCTGAACTTGTACGCCGGGACATTCACGCGCCAACCGTGACAGCGCTACCGGCAGCACCTTGGCCGCAAAGATGGGCAGGCTGCCGATCTTGAGTACCGTCACCCCCTCTCCGCGATAGCGTGGCAGCTGCTCGAAGCCCGCCTGAAGCGTGGATAGCGCCAAGTTGATACGCTCGATCAAGCGTGCACCTTCGGGAGTGGGCTGAGTTCCTCGACGCGAACCGGTAAACAGCACGATACCGGCAATCTCTTCGACTTCACGCAGCGTCTTGGACACGGCAGAGGGAGTGATATTCAGCGCTTGAGCCGCCTGCGCCGCGTTACGCGTGCGAGCCACTTCCACCACGCAGCGCAGGTGCCTCATGCTGAGATTACGTAGTTCGATGGCAGCCCCTCCTGACAGGAACGGCTGCAGTGCGATAACCGCTCGCGCAGCCTTCAAGCAGGTGGCCAGTACCTGGGGGCAGCCAGGTTCCGGCCTGCTAGATCTTGATATCGTAGTCCACGTACTTGTGCATCAGCTCGTCGTAGGTGCCGTCTTCCTTGATCTCGGCCAGGGCCTGATTGAACTGTGCGGCCAGGTCTTCGTCGCGAGGACGAAACGCCACCGCCACACCGTGGCCAAAGTAGGACTTGGGCTCACGGATCAGCTCGGAGCTGACTACTACCTCGCTGTCGGCTTCGTCCACCTGCAGGTTGGCCAGCGCCAGCGGGTAGTACATGAAGGCACTGTCCAGGCGTCCGGTCTTGACGTCCAGCGCCAGGTCCTCGGCGGTGGCATAGCGACGCACTTCCATGATGTCGCCGTAGGTATCGGTGATGAAGCGATCACGAATGGTGCCGCGCTGCACGCCAACGGTCAGGCCCTCCAGGCTCGCACGGTCGTCGGGATCCACTTCACTGCCGCGCAGCGTCACCCATACGCTGGGGTTGGAATAGTAGGGCTCGGAGAACAACACCTGCTGGCGACGCTCTTCAGTGATCGCCATGGACGACATGATGGCGTCGTACTTGCGGGCCATCAGCCCCGGGATGATGCCATCCCAGCTTTGCTCGACCCATTCACATTGACGCTGGATGCGCCGACACTTCTTCCCCAAGCTCTACCTCGAAGCCCGTCAGGGTGCCATCAGGCAAGCGGTACTCGAAGGGCTCGAACGGGATATCCACCCCCAGCTTGAGCGGCTCGTCGGCCTGGGCCGTTGTCACCAGGGTCGAAGCCGACAAAGCGGTGAGCCCCAGCAGGGCACTCAATAGCACAGGACGAGAAAACGATCGCATCCGTAAGTTCCTTTTTGCGTTATGGTTATTGGTCTATGCCTTGTGGGCACAAAGAGTCTGCCACTCTCTGTCACCCTCGCCAAGTTGCCTGCGACATGCTGACAACCACCGGTCATCATCGATAAGGAACGACAATGCTCAACGGCCGCGCTCTGGCGTATCTGTGCGAAGTACAGCGACGTGGTTCCCTGCGGGGCGCAGCCATCCACCTGAATGTGGACGTCTCCGCCATCAGTCGCTTGATCCGTCGCCAGGAAGAAGAGCTTTCGATCCCATTGCTGACCCGCCACCCAGATGGCGTCACCCTGACCGAAGCCGGCCGCCTGCTGGTGGAACACCATCGCGCTCGATGCGATGCCGAAACGGCAACGCTGTCGCGCCTGAGCGCGCTTCAGAGCCTGGATAGCGGTGAGGTCAGAGTGGCCGTCGGCGAGGGCTTTATCGCTGATCTGGTCAATGCCCCCTTGCAGACCTTCATGACGGCGCATGCTGGCATCGACATTGTGGTGGTCATGGCTGGCGTCAACGAGGCCATGGCGTTGGTCCGTGACCGCGAGGTGGATCTGGCCCTGTTGTACGCGCCACCCATGGACCCGCTGCTGCGTTGTCATGTGGAGCGCCGCCACCCTCTGGATCTGATCGTGCCTGCCGACCATCCACTGACTCGGCGCCAGGCACCATTGACCCTGGCCGAAATCAGCGATTGGCCACTGGGGCTGATGGACAGCCCCTTTGGCATGCGCCAGATGGTCGACCAGGTCGCCCATCAGGAGCGCCTCCATCTGCGTTCACGGCTGCATACCAACTCGGTCACCGTCCTGAGGAATTTCGTCAGGTCCGGTAGCGGCGTCACCTTTATGCCCGAGTTGACCGTCGCCGATGACATCGCCCAGGGGTTGATTCAGGTGCTGCCGCTGGCACATCCGGTGCTCAACGGGGCCCGCGCTCAGATCGTCAGTCGTCAAGGCCGGCCATTGCCGGTGGCGGCAGAGGCCTGCCTGGCGCATCTGCGTCGCGGCATGCGCTTCTTTGCCGATGATGCGCCACGCCTGCTGGCCCCACATCGCCAGAGCGGCGTTGCCTGAGGGCCCGTCCGACGTGCTGCCAAACGCCAGACCATGCTGGCGTTGCCAAAAGATCAACGCCTTGGGGTTTGATTAGTCAACGCGACAACGCCTAGTCTCGTTATCGATAGACAGCGTTGCCGCACAATAACACCACAACACCGGAGTCCCTCATGAGCCTGTTTCGTCCACTGCCCCTGCTTGCTGCCCTGACCACCGCCACGACAATGGGGTTGACCGCCGCCTCAGCGCTGGCTGCAACCACCGTCAACCTGAGCTATAACGGCGCTCCCGACCCGGACAAGAACGCGGTGCACGTGTTCGCCACCAACTTGAAGGAACTGGTCGAGGAAAAGACCGGAGGCGAGCTTGAGCTCAAGCTGTACCCCAACAGCATGCTGGGTGAAGAGCAGGAGCGCATGGAGCAGACCATGGCGTCGCCGAGCCTGAACATTGCGTCCTTCGCCGGCATGTCGCCCATCGTCCCCGAAGTGTTCGTCAGCGCAATCCCCTTCCTGTTCCAGGATTTCGATGACGCTCGCCAGTTCTTCGACGAAGGCAGCTACTGGAAAGCGGTTCAGGAAGACCTGGAGGGCCGCGCCGGACTGGAACTGCTGGCGGTAGTCGAGGAAGGCGGCTTCCTGGCCTTCACCAACGACAAGACGCCAATCGCCGAACCGGCGGACTTCGAAGGGCTGCGCTTCCGCGCCATGGACCCCAGCCAGGTCGCACTTTATGAGGCCTTCGGCGCGTCCGGCACGCCCATTCCCTGGACCGAGGTCTACATGGCGCTGAAAACCGGCGTCGCTGACGGCCAGATGAACCCGCCGATGTATATCATCCTCGGCAGCCTCTATGAGGTTCAGGACTACCTGACGCTAGCCAACATCCAGTACTCCGACCAGTTCCTGGTGGGCAACACCAGCATGATCAATGGCTGGGACGAGGCGACCCAGACTGCCTTCCGTGAGGCGGTCGCCGAAGCCAACCAGCTTGCTCGCGAACAGAACCAGGCCAAGGTCGATGAGCGCATTGCCTACCTGGAAGAGCAAGGCATGGAGGTCATTCGTCCTAACCCAGAGCAGCTGGAAGCCTTCCGCCAGCAGGGCCAGCCGGCTTATCTTGAGTGGCTGAAGGACCAGAACATCGAACAGCGCTATATCGACATGGCGCTCGACGACGCCGGACTTCAACTCAGCGCCCAGTAGCCCTGAGCACTTAGTACTGAACACCGGGCAGCGTCGACGACCGTCTGGCTGCCCGGCACACAGTGCACTGACCCAGACTCTCTTAACACGTGCTCTGAACAAGTGCTTTGAATAGGTGCTCTGAACAAGCGCTCTGATATTAGCGGCTCAACGTTAAGCGCTCTGATATCGGTATGGCGACATGAGTGCTCTGACGTGAGTGCGCAGGCCTGAGCGCAAGACGAAGAATGCTCCAGCACGTACAACGGCCTCCGCTCCAGGAGGCCGGTTCATCCTGTTTCACCAACCTGTGGGAGAGCCTCCCCATGTCCTGGTCCCTTGCCCAAAGCCGGCCCGTCATGGCGCTGCGGCGACTATCGCTATGGAGCGCGAGTGCACTGCTGCTCATTGATCTGCTGGCCATGCTGTATGGTGTGGCCGCGCGTTATCTAGCCGGCGGGGCCCCCATCTGGACCGATGAACTGGCCCGCTACCTGATCATCGGCGCGGTCATGCTGGCCCTTGGCAGCGTCTGGATTGAAGGCGGTCATATGCGGGTCGCGCTGATCGAGCGGCTGATTCCACGCACCCTGGGGCGCATCCTCTCGGTCTACCAGTGGCTATTGACCCTGGCACTTGCCGCTGGCGGAGCCTGGTTCAGCTTTCACTACGCGCAATCAGTGGCCATGTTCCAGAGCCAAGGCCTGGGCATCAGCCGGGCCGTGCCGGTCATGTCCGTGCCGCTCGGCTTTGCGCTGCTGACCCTGATGGCGCTGTGCCATGGTCCATTCCCGCTACCGACCCAGGACGGCGACGCCGACGCCGCTCAGCACGACCGGGGGGCCACGTCATGACGCTTGCCATGCTGGCGGTCTTTGTCGTCCATGTGCTGCTGGGCCTGCCTCTGTTCATCTCGCTGCTGGCCACCGCCGTGGTCGGTTTCGCCTTCGTCGACCTGTCGATGATTCCCCGCATGATGCCCCAGCAGTTCTTTGGCGGCATCGATGCCTTCTCATTGATGGCCATCCCACTGTTCATCCTCGCCGGCAACCTGATGAACGCCTCGAAGCTGACCGACCGGCTGATGGCGCTGGCGCGTCTGTTGGTCGGCCATCTGCGCGGCGGCATGGGCCACGTCAATGTGGTGTCCAGCGTGTTCTTTGCGGGGGTCAATGGATCGGCGGTCGCCGATACCTCGGCACTGGGCTCTCTGCTGGTCCCTGCGATGCGCAAGGAAGGCTATTCGACGGCCTTCGCCGCTGGCCTGACGGCGGGCAGCTCACTGATCGGGCCGATCATCCCGCCCAGCATCTTCATGATCCTCTATGCCTCGCTGACCAACACCTCGGTGGGCGATCTGTTCCTTGCCGGTGTGATACCCGGGCTGTTGCTGGGTGCCGCCTTCATGGCCATGAATGCTGTCTACGCGCGTCGCAAGGGGCTGCCCAAGGGTGATGGCTGGCCCGGTGCGCGCCAGCTGGGGGTGGCTGCCCTTGGCGCCTTGCCTGCCCTGATGGCCCCCTTCCTGATTGTCGCCGGCATCGTCATGGGATTGGTCACACCCACGGAATCAGGAGCGCTGACCGTGGCCTACGTGGCCCTCTATGGAGTGCTGGCTGGCAACCTGAATCTATTGGCGCTGTGGCGTGCGTTTGTCGACACGACCCGCCTCACCGCCGCCATCTTCGTCATCATGGCTGCCTCCAGCACGGTCAGCTGGCTGCTGTCCTACGCCCAGGTGCCCTACCAGTTCGTCGAGCTGTTGACCCCCTACGTCGATAGTCCGGTGATCATTCTGCTGTTGCTCAGCCTGATCACCTTCATCACCGGCATGTTCATGGAAGAGGTCTCGGCGCTGATGCTGCTGACACCGATCTTTGCGCCGGTGGCCATGATGGCAGGCATCGACCCGGTCCACCTGGGTATCATCATCACCCTCAACATCACCATCGCGCTGATCACGCCGCCGATGGGCGCCTGCGTATTCGTCGCCGCTGCCGTCAGCCGGCTGGAGATCACCGCGCTGTTTCGTACCATCTGGCCCTTCGTGGTCATCGCCCTGCTGGTCCTGGTGGCACTGATCCTGGTGCCCTCCCTGACCCTATGGCTTCCGACCGCTCTGGGATGAGAACCTCCATGACCTCCAACGAAGGCTGCAACGAGACCTGCAACGAGAGCTGCAACAACGGCATCAATAACAGCGGTGACGACCGTCATCCCTGTGCACATCCCGAGACCCCAGCCATGGCGATTCCTCTATCCGCTGAGCCTTCCTGGGCCCAACTGCGCCAGATTCCCATTCAGGGGCTGGATGAGCCCCTGGTGCCCATGAGCCTGGCCCCATCACCGGTCAAGGTATTTCCCGCCTACGCCCGCCTGGGAATTCCTGGCGCCATCAACGAGTGCTATCTGCGTGAAGGCGTCTATCGCCGCGTGCTGGCGGCGGCGCGCTCGCTGCCTGACGGCGTAGGTCTGATCGTGCTGGACGGCTGGCGTCCGTGGCGAGTTCAGCAGTACCTGTTCGACACCTTGATGGAAGCCATTCGCGGCAACCATCCAGACATTGATGAGGCTGAGCTGCTAAACCGTACCCGTGAGTTTGTGGCCGAACCCAGCACCCGTGCCGATGCGCCGAGCCCGCACCTGAGCGGCGGCGCCGTCGACGTGACCCTGTGCGATGCCGATGGCCTGCCGCTGCCCATGGGCACCTTGTTCGACGAAGCGTTGCCGGCCTCCCACACCGCTTTTCTGGAACACAAGGCCACGCTGACCGATGACGAGCGCGCGGCGCGGGACAACCGTCGCCTGCTGTACCACGCCATGACCGCTCAGGGATTCACCAACCTACCGAGCGAATGGTGGCACTTCGACTTCGGCGACCAGCTGTGGGCCCATTACGGCGGCCACGATCAGGCGCTGTACGGCCCCGCCGAACTGGACACCATCGAGAATCGCTGGCGGCGGCAGTTGTAGCGAAAAGCGGTAAGGGAAAGGGAAAGGGAGAGTGGGCAGGAGAAAGGAAAACGTTGAGGGGCAACACGGGATAACTGGCTGCGCTGGACATCTCGAACTGTGGCGCTGACGATACGCTACTTCAGCGGCTCAGCCGCCCCTCATCATCGATCACCCTGACCTTGGTCGGGCGAGAGCGAGACCATTTCCAGAACACCAGGTTGACGTCACGGGCACCGGCCCCCGTCGCCTGCGACGGTACTCGTATGCCGACAATGCCTTGCCGAATCAGCTCGTCGGCAATCTCCCAGGCGAGCACGCTTTGACGTGCGAGCCTCTTCGCCAGCCAGGCCTCGTGCATCCAGCTGTCCACGTCGGGATGGACGAGGGCACAGACATCCCGATCACACAGGTCAAGCAGCGGACCACAGTCGACCTCATAGGTACACAGCGTCAGCGGCTGTGTCTTGAAGGGCATTCCCTGTTGCACTTCCAACCAGGCGGTCTCGAACCGCGCTGAGGTGTAGAGTGCGGGTTGGCCAACACGGTTCCAGCGCCCGCCATTCAGCGCCGCCCCATCTCCGGATTCAGGTGCGTGCTGCCAGAGAGGGTTGTGCCCTCGATACACCAGTCCTTTGAAGTGAAAGCCGTGACTCCGCAGGCTCACGCATAGCCCCCCTCGGCGATATGCGACAGATACGCGCGTACATCATCGGCTCGACCTCGCCTGACCAGTTCTTCCGCCGTCATATCGCCCAGGGCCGCAATCGGGTAGCTGCGAAACCACGACCAGGCTGCGCTGATCGAGCCAGCCCAGGGCTCGATGCGTTTGAGTATTTCATAGGCCTGGCGCAACCGCTGTTGCGTCGAGACGGCCTGCAGCCGCTCCTTGCGAACGATGGCGCTCTGGCTGAGCCCGATGGCGCGAGCAAATTCGCTTTTCGTTATATGAAGCGCCTTGGGCAAGGCATCGGCGCTGATATAGCCCTCGGCATTCACCGCTTCACGAATCTCAAAGGACATATCTGACACCCATTACGACATAAATATATGTCAATATAGGTGACAAATAGGGAAGCGTCAAAACCCGCCTGCGTTCTCCCCGGCCACCCGCATTGAGCTCGCGTCTCGCCGACGCCATCGCCCGCTACACCGCCAGCACCAGACTGACGTCGTGAATCAGCTGGACGTCATTGAAGGGACCTGCCGGGCTTTCCTCGGGGATCAGCCGAAACGCGCGCTGCTCTTCCCGCGGCAGCCCCTGGTACTCGGCGATGACCTGAAACAGCCAGATTTCCTGATCCCATTCGAGTGCGCTGTCGGCCAGGTACTCAAGGGCACTGACATCTCCCGGAATCCCTCCTTGCGCGGCGCCACGATCCACCACGTCCAGGTAGAAGCGCTCTACATCCTGCTTCAGCGCCTGCTGGCGGGCCTCCACCAGGCTTTGTTCCTCCACCTGGGCGGGGCCGGCGGCCTCGACGATCTCGGGGCGGTGAACCGCAACCGGCAAGGCGTGCAGCAGGCTGGCGATCGTGTCGCTGTCGTGATGGTGGTCCAGGGCCACCGAACCCGCTGCCTGCAAGGGGCTTGCCCGATTGAACAGCTCTGGCACCTCGCTTCTGCGGGTGTAGTTGCCGGGAACAAACCCCGGATGCTCGCGCAGGAAGGCGGCCATACCGGCCACCAGTCGGCTCTGCTGCTGCTGCTGGCGAAAGCGCGCCATCAGCTCGATCAGCCGCCCCTGCACCTCACGCAGGTTGGTGTAATGCAGGCTCAGCTGCTGTTGCAGCTGGCTGATCAGCAGCTTGCGCAACGACCCATCACTGCCCACCAGTTCGATCAGCTCTTCGAAGTCGATCAACGCCATGCCGTCGAGCAGACGCACGATCTGCTTCTGGGCACGGTCGTTCTCGCGGATCTTGTCGTTGAGGCGGCTGACAAAGCCAAAATCGCTGTTGAGGCGCTGCCACAGACTGTCGATGGCGTCGGCGAAGCGGCCGTTGAGGTCGTCCACCTCCTGGCGCAAGCGCAGCATCAGGGGCCCCTGCTGGTAGTGCTCACCGCGATTGACCGCTTCACGATAGCTCTGCACCAGGTTGCGAATCTGCTCAAGGGTCTCACCGACGTCGGCGTTAACGTGGCGGCGGGTCTCATCGGCCAGCATCTCGGCGATCAGCTCGCGCACCTTGGGGGTCAGCTTGACCGCTCCGTGCTCATCCGGGCGCCACAGGATGCGCGCCGCCAGCAGCTTGCGCAGAGCGCCGTCAGTCAGCGGCTCCAGCGGCACCTCGTCACGGGAGTAGCCCTGCATCAGGACGTCGGCGTAGCGTCCCAGCAAGGAGAGACGCTCGGTGCCGGTGGCCATCAACCGGCTTTCGAGCGTGTGTTCCTCGCTCATAGCAGGGACTCCTGACGGGCCGGTGCCTCATCATCCACCGGCAGGCTTTCTTCGTCGCGAATGAAACGTACCAGCTCGACCAGATAATCGATCTTGCCGGTTACCAGATAGACCTGACGATCGGCGTGGGGCTGCAGCAGGTAGCCGTGTTCCTTGAGTCGCTTGAACACCTGCTTCATCTGGGCGTCGAGCTGCTCGCTCTGGGAACCGAAAAAAGGATCGGTGGCAAGGCGCTCCAGGCGTTCGCGCAGGCTCTGGTTGTCCTCGCAGCGAGCGCTGAACTCCGCCGGCTTGAGCACATCGCCAGGCGCCGCCAGGGCATCCTGGCCCAGCGCTTCCTGTACCAGTTGCAGCCACTCCAGCAGCGGCAGCAGGCTGTTGACGGTATCGCCCAGCTGGCGCGACAGCTGCTCGCGGGCGTCTTCGTTTAGCTGCCGCCAGGCCAGGAAGTGGACGCTGCGGTCCTCGTTGCTGGCCAGACGGCGATTGAGCGGACGCAGGTAGGTGTCGATCTGCTCGCGAACGTCGTCGTCTTCAAGTTTGCGAAAGGCGCTCTCGTCGCTGATCGCGCAGATGAACTCGCCGGCCAAAAGGCGCTCCAGCAGGGGGCCGTGTTCGATCATAGGGTGAGCTCCTCTTCACTGCGCTGCTTGAGTCGCTGGGCCAGCTTGCTGAGCCGGGGTTCGATGCGCTTGAGTCGACGGCGGCGAGGATCACTGGCGTCACGGTCGATCAGGTAGCGGTTGTGGAACAGCAGCAGCACATCGGACTCCGGGTTGGGGAAGGCGCCGACGATGTGAATGTGATTGCTGTCACAGGCCTCGAACAGTTTTTCGACGTTGTGATAGGCCAGGGTGCCGATCTCGTCGATGGGCCAGTGCACGCTGATCTCGGCCTGGCCGCGCAGCAGGCGGGTGAAGGCCAGCAGGAACTTGCACAGGATCAGGTAGGCCATGCCGTGGCTCGACGACTCGAGCAACTGGCGGTCGTTCTTGATCACCAGGTCGGTGCCGCCTTCATTAAGGTGCAGCTCCAGGCGCAGCAGGCTCTCGAAGCTGTACTGCTGGTCGCTGCGCAGCAGGTCGACCACATCGGCCAGGGCATTGAGGTAGTCGTCTCCGGGCAGGCCACCGGCGTCCTGCCAGTCACGATAGTCCTGGGCGAAGCGCTTGAGCGGCTCCCAGAAACCCAGCTCGTCGATGGTGGACTGGATCTTGACCTCGGCCTTGGTGATGCCTTCCAGGCGCAGGTCGTCGGCCACCTCTTCGGATAGCCGTCGGCTCTGGGCGCTGATGCGTCGGTTGAGGTCGCGAAAGACGGTGAAGAACTTGTCGAGGTCCGCCCCCAGGTTGCGTCCCTGCTGCACCAGCTGCTGTTGCTGGTCTTCGAGCAGGGTAAGCATCCCGCGCAGCAGCGGCAACAGCTGCCGAGGACCGACGTCGGCGCTACCCTGGAGCTCATCGCGGAGCTTGTCGCGCTCGGCGCTCAGGGTATCGATAAAGCCAGCGCTGGCGCCCTTGATCAGCTCCCCCTCGACCTGCTCGCACCCCTTGCGCAGGGCATCCATTTCGGTGGCACGCTCGCTTAGCGCTCGGTGGGCTCGCTCGATACGCTCGTGCACATCCCCGGGTGCCTGACTCTGGGGCGCCGGAGCTGGGTCCAGCGGCAGCTGCTCGACCTGCACCAGCAGCGGCTTGAGGGCGTCGATGATGCCGCTCTCGGTGCTGCGCCGGGTGGACAACTCCGCCAGCGCCTGCTGGTGGGCGCTGCGGGCAGACTGGAACTCGGCCTTGCGCTGCTCGCGCTCGCGCTCGGCGGTCTCCTTGTCACGTATCAGACGGGTTTCCTTCTCCACCAGCTGCGGCTTGCGCTGACCCCAGTCCAGGCGCATGAAGCGGCGATAGTCCTCCAGCTGCTCCTGACGGCCGGCGGTGTCGCGGATGCGCTGATCCAAGGCGGCAAGCCGCGCCTTGGTATCCCTGAGGGAGTCCAGGTCCACGCCCTGCTCCTGCAGCTCACGATCGAAGGCGGCCTCGAGCTCCTGGCGCTGGCGCTGGTGCTCCTGCTTCTGGTCGCTCAGGTACTGCTTGTGCTGGCGGATCTGGTCGTCGATGCCATCCAGGCGGCTCTGGGCATCGGCCTTCACCTCCAGTAGCTGCGCCTGATGGGTCTTGGCCAGAGTGTCGAGGGCATCACCTTTTTCCTGCTTGAGGTCATCATGACTCGCCTGCTGAGCGGCCAGTGACTCCTCCAGCGCCTGACGCCGGGTCTTCTGCTGGCGCGCATGGCGCTCCTGCAGTTGGCTGCGCGCATCCCGGGCGTAGTCCACCTCCGACTCGGCGCGCTTGACCTCCATGCGCGCTCGCCGCACGGCGTCCTCGGCAGACTGTACCCGCTCGTTGCAGGCCTTCATCTGACGCTCGGCGGCCTGTTCGGCGTTCTCTGCGCGCACCAGCGCGGCCTCGGCCTGCTCGATGGCGACGACCAGGCTCGCCTCATCCTGAGCGTACTCCGGCACGTCCACCGCGGCCAGGTCGAGCCCGACGCCGAACAGCTCATCGTGGTCGTGTTCACCGACCTTGGGTGACAGGTCGCGACGCTCCAGCAGCTCAGGCGCGATCACCTTGCCCAGACGTTGTTCCCAGCCCGGTCGGTGATAGCGCAGGAAGTGGCGCAGCGTGCCTTGCGCGGGATCACGCTGCTGGTGCAGCGCGTGACAGTGTGCCTCGGCCTTGGCCAGCTGGTGACGGGCGTCGTTGAGCTCCTGCTCCGCCTGGTCTCGACTGCGCTTGAGCGTGTCGTACTCTTCGCGCAGGGCACTCAGGGTTTCCCCGCTGGCGTCACGATCGCTCTGGGCCTGGTCGAGGCGCGCCTGGGCGAGCTCCGCTTCCTGCATCTCTTCTGCTGTGGCGGCACTGGCCGACAGCTGCGCCTTCAGTTCGGCTACCCGCTGAAGCCCTGCGTCGAGGCGTTCACGGTAGCTGTCATCGAGCTCCTGGCGCTGGGACTGGTAGCGTTGCTCCAGCTCGCTTTGCTGCTGCCACTGCTGATTGCGCAGCTCTTCCCTGGTCTCGCCCAACTCGTCGATACGGGCCTGGGCCTCCTCCTGCTGGCGGGCCAGCTCATCGGCGAGCTCACGCAGCCGGCCCTCAAGCCGTGACTGGTGCTCCTGAAAGGCGGACTGCATCACCGCCAGGTGCTCGCGCAACTGCTGACTCTGGTCGCGCCACTGGGGCAGCGACTGGACGTCTCGCTCAAGCGCCGGCATGTCGGCTTCTTCGAAGGCCTCGAAGGTGTCCTGCAGATCCGACAGCTCCCGCTGAGTCTGCTCGAGCTCGCTGGTCATCTCGCTAAGACGGTCATTCAAGGCGTCGCGCAGGTGGCCATATTCCGCTTCACGCTCCTGAAACTCCTGCTTGCGGCGAGCGATCTCCGCCTCGGTGTCGGCCAAGGTGCGCTCGGCGCGGTGGCGGTCAGCCTCGAGCTGGGGCTTCAACTGCCACAAGATGGTCTCGCGCTCGGCCACCTCATGGTCCAGCTCATCCAGCTTCGCCAACGCCCGCTCCAGCGGCTCCAGGCGTTTGGACTGACGCATCTGAGCGATCCACTCCCGCGCCTTGGTGCTGCGGATGCGCGTCACCGGCAGTTCGACGCCGTCCTCCTCGAAAATCGCCGCCAGCATGGTCTTGAGGGTGTCCATCTTGCCCTCTTTGGCGTGCACCGCACTGATCAACTTCTCCATATGGCGGATACGACGCTCAGGCTTGACCAGGCTGAACTGGGCGGCCATCTGGCGCAGTCGCAGACTGTCCTTGCGGTTGCCCTGCTGATGGGTGAAGTCGTTCTGGATGACGGAGCGGTACTCCGAGGTGGCCGTCAACTTGGCGGACATCGGCACGTTATCTCGCCTCAACTGGCTGGCCCAATCGCTGTAGCCGAGTGCTGTCACGCCACCGTTGGCTTCCACCAGATAATGACCGGGCTGATACGGCGCGCCAATAAAGCGGTACTCGATGCCGCCATCGGACTTGCGCGTCAGCACCGCCTGACAGACATTGCCGGCCTCGCGACGATACTCGTAGATCAGGTAGCTGTTGCCGTGGGGTAGATAGAAGGCGTCGAACTTCTTGCGGGTCTTGGGTACCACCTTATTGGGCAGCTCACCGTAGAACACCGGCACCAGACGCTGGAGCGTGGTCTTGCCCGAGGCATTGGTGCCACAGATATTGGTGTGACCATCGACATCCAGTTCGACCACCCCTTCCAGGTGGCCGTGGATCATCACGATGCGCAGCAGGTGAGCCATGGAGTTTCCTTGTTCGCTTGTCCGTCAGGGGGAGTATTCTGCCAGAGACCGCCCGCCCTGACAGTTCGACCAGAGTTGCCCCGGAGCAAGCTTTCGCCTAAAAGAAGTATCCCCACTATCGTCTGCCCACTACCGGAGCACCCATGAACTTCGCCACCCTCGGCCCTGAAGACAGCAACCACGCCTTGGTCCTGGCCCGCTATCTTGAGCTCCGGCGTCAGGATCTTGGGGGTAAAGACAGCCCACGCTCGCCGACCGTCCAGCTGGTAAACGACTTCCCCCAGGCCTTTCAGGACCTGGTGGACGGGCATCACGACTATGTGTTGCAGGTCAGCGCCCATTTCAGTCACGCCGACTGCGTCGGACGCTTCATGCACCGCGCCTTTCCCGTGGATAGCTTCATTGCCCCAAGCCGGCCCTTGGCACTGGTCGCACGCAAGGACGTCGCCAACCCTACAAGCGTCCTGCGTCAACCGGCGACCCGTCACTACACCGACCTAACGGGACTGGAACAACGCGACGCCCCCACCATCGTCGCCGCCCTGGAAGGCCTGCTCGACGGCCAAGCCGACGCCGCCATCGTCGCCGAGCAGGCCCTGGCCCTCTACCCGGATCAACTGCGACTGATGCGCCCCCTGGGACCAGCGCTGGACACCTGGATTCTGTACGCCAACCGACCGCTCATGGATGAGGTGCAGCAAGAGCCGGCATTGGGAAACAGTGGCGCCCTACGGGAGCATTTCAGAACGACGTTTGCGCGAAAAAAACCGACATGATGCATCAACCTCGATAACGTATGCGGTGTGGCAGGTACTTGCCGCCGCTTTCCCGATGGAAGCGCTGACGTCATCAGCCGAGCGGTACCAGGCGCCCGCAGCGCAGCACCCGGAGCTTATGCGGTATCGGTGAGGAGTTCGAGCAGCGCGTAACGCAGCAAGTCGGCGGCGCAGGCATTTATGCAGTGTTTCCCTATGGTGGAGAGTCACACAGGGGGAAGGGCCCACTTCATCACTATCATCCTCCGAACTCCCAAGCCCCGTCGTTGAGTTAGAACTCCTTCAGGCCACCGATACGTGTCGACGCTTAGTCCCCACTTGTCCCCACCTGACCAGCCATGACGCCCCCCTAGGAGATAGGGGAACCCACAGATCGGAATAATTTGTGGGAAATCGCTCACAAGGCACTGTCAGGCCGAATGGTAAGCTTGCTTTGCGAGCACCCTTGTCGCACGAATATCGTGATGGAGCGAAACCATGGAAAGGTTTTATCGACTCAGCGTACCCATTATTGCCTGCCTCGTGATGACCGGGTGTGACAGCAGTGCTTCGCAGGAAGGAATCGGAGGCCACAGGGACGCCGGCTCACCGGTTAACCAAGAGGCCGTTGCGGCACTCATCCAGAAAACCATGGATAACATGGTCTTTGTTGAAGGCGGCAGCTTCCAGATGGGAGATTTTGGGCCGCTTATGCCCAATTCTGGCGGAAGAACCTATACAGCGGATAGCGACAATAAACCCGTGCACGAAGTGACGCTGGACAGCTTCTCCATTTCCGCCGTCCAGGTATCCTACGCTGACTACGACATCTATACCGAGGCGATGGGGTTGCCAAGGATCAATACCGAAGGTATTGAAGTGGAGTATCGTGCTTCTGACGTGCCCGCCGGTGTGGATTGGTATCAAGCCAGAGACTACTGCGAATGGCTGGGTGAACAGACCGGACTTCCCTTCTCACTTCCTACCGAGGCGCAGTGGGAATACGCAGCACGCTCGCGAGGGCAATTCCTACCATTTGCCACCACTGATGGTTATATCAACCGTGGGACGAACTATCCTTCTCGGGCAGAAATCCTTGCCAGTACTCCGTCCCCACTAATAGGCCCCCAGTCAATAAAACTTATCCCTCCCAATCCATTAGGTCTATACCAAATGGGGTTGAATGGATTCGAGTGGGTTAGTGATTGGTATGATGAAAACTACTACAGTGTTTCCCCCACGAGAAATCCGACCGGACCAATAATGGGAACACAGAGAGTTCAACGTGGCGCTGATTTTGGAGAAGGAAACAGCTCTAATTTATTGATAAATCGTCGAAAGAAGAATCCGGACTTATCTTATAACGACCCAAGAGGATTATCTAGCCACAGTGCTTACCGAGTAAACACCGTAAGATGTGCCATCAATAAACAAACTTATTAACAGACACCAACCACCAAATACGACAAGCACTGCCATGTCAACTTATTAAAAAACTTTCTATCAAAGTAACGACTCATTGATAGAACAAGGTCTACCGAAAGTATACGGCATGGGATCATATTGTAACTACACATTGTGTGGTATTTTCACAAGCTCTGGAGAAAAATCTTGAAATAGGCTCTTGAGATGAGTATGTGAAACTATCATTTCTTACGATCGGCATTCCCACCCTAGTCTTCTCCCACAAACGAGCCTGCAAATGAATAAACTCTCTAGCATAGTGCGAAGATAGCGGCCTTGGTAGGCCTCTCTCACCACGCCCCATGAACTCCTCGACTATTCTCTCGCCTTCTTTCCAGGGAATTAGTTCACCTATCCGAGACGTTACTCTTTGCATGACGTTTCGATACTCGTTAACCGATTGGATCAAACGTAATACGTTCATTACCGCTTCCTTTCGGTCATTCATAAAACCAAAAAGACTTGGATCTTCCCACCACCCTTCTAAATCTCGATTTGCTGGATGATAACGATCAAAAGCATTTGTTTGCATAAGCCAATATATTACTATTCCTTTAGCATCTGGTGTGGCATGCTTCATCACATCATTACCCTCGTTTATGCTCTCAGAAAGTTTTCCTCTTGCTGAAGCATTTTCAATATCTACTCTTGTTTTTGCGAGTGTTCTAGCAAGGTCATCAATAATGTCTGATGCCTCTTCTCTGAGGTATTCGCTCAGTCGCCCCCCTTCAATTGCAGCCATGGTAACAATACTAGTTATCGCATGAAAAGCGCTTTCGTCAATAAACAGCAATCTTGAGTAATCAATATTCTTCAGCTGGTAAATTACCCATTTCACGAACTCATATATCAGTCCAGCATCCACCTCAAAATCAACTTTACCTTTAATCCCTGGCCCGAAACACACTCCTGCCTGGGCCGTTATACGAAACTTGCCACTATCATAGTAGACCGAAAAGTTTGCGGCAGCTCCGGCCCCCAGCAACCCAACAAGGCTCGGTGCGCTTTTTGCAAAAGGTTTAAACTTATTGCCTTCTTCGGGGTTCTTCCATTCAAGCTGCACCCCGAAGGTTGCGATCGCTTGGCCTCCGGCAAAGGCCGCCATCCCCCCGGCGATTTCACTATTGTCCAGCTGGGGTGCCCCTGACTGACGCACCACCGACCGCTGCTCGCCGGGTAGTCCTCGTTGGGCAAGCTGTCCTTGTACCCCACGAGTCTGCAACTGACCATCCCGCATATCGACATTCAAGCTCAGCTCGGCGGCTACGCTGGCTCCAATCCCTCCACTACAGGTGATAAACGCATGCGACCGTATCATCCCCAGGTCGATGATCCCGGCTTCATTGGGAAGCTCACAGGCCAGCATCAGGCCACCAGCGGGAGTATAAAAATCCAATGATGCCTTGGCTTCCGCCAGGACCAATTCTGCTTTTGCGTCAGCCTTGAGGGAGGCTTTTCCTTGAAAGGGGTTGAACTCTCCGCTCATACCACTTGCACCTGATGTCCAGCGCATCAACTGGGCTTCAGCAGATAGCTCAACACGCGAGCTATCCTTATCGTGTTCCTCACCCTCAAGCAATTCGTACTTCGCAGACAGGTTTTCGTTGATCGCCTCAGACCACTTGAACAGATCAACTGTCTCTTTTTCCTTCTTCAGCCAATCTTCAAACCACGGAAAATCTGCTTTCACCTTAGCTTCACCACTGACATTCACCATCTGGCGCACTAGCTTGTCAGTATCGACACGTCCGTTGGTGAGCACCGTCTGGCTAGCATTACCGCCACCACCGCTTAACGGTATCTCTTCAGATATCGCTCTGATAATATGAGACCTGGCGTACACCAGTCTGAAGTGTTCAGTTCTTGAAGCTCTTCGTTGAATAGGGATTAGCTCCATCACCTTGTTCGTTTCGCTACTTAACTCCGTCAGCGGCTCAATCACATCCTTCAGCGCACGATTTTTCTCGTCCACCTTGCGTTGCGCTGTCAGGACCTGTTGCCGCAAGGACTCTCTGTCCATAACGAACTGTTGATCACGGATGTCCGACATCATCAACGCAATATAGTTACTAGTGGCAGCGGATAGCTCATCAAGTGCATGTTGATGCTCCTCCACCACGGTTTCCATTAACCGGCACTCCTCAATAAAGTGCGCAGCTCCCTCGGGTGACACGCTCACCAACTTATCTCGCCCCACCGCATAAAACAGCAGCGGCGAGCCTCCAATCGCAACATCACGCCCTTGCGGCATCAGGCGGGTTTGGGCATTACCATCTTCCGTATCAGCGGGTAGTGTCGAAGCCTCTGTCATGTCACACGCCTCCCTGCGCATCAAAAATGTCATCCAGGTCATCAAGCCGGTCTAGAACCGTGATGCTCAGGCGCTCTGGTTGACGGGTAACTACCTTCTGCGTGCGTCCCTCTTCGTCACTACGACCTTCGACAGTCCTGCCCTCTGCAGTCACGATCCGGTACTTTGCGAAACGCAGGGGCAAATTCGTCTTCTTGTCACGCAGAACGAAAAACTCGGAAAATATTCCTTGAGGCTCGGGCAATGGAGCCAGCAACTGCTGCAAGCTTGTCGGCCCTGCAAAGCTATGCTGCGCGCCCTTCAGGTCCACCAGTCCCGGCCCGTGGATCTGAATATCCCCATCCTTGAGGCGGATATAGCCTCCGCCGCTGGTCAGCAGGATTTCCTCTTCGGCAGCGATATGCACGCTGTCCTCGGTGGAGGTGATGGTCAGCTGCTTCTCGGCGGTCAGGGCCATCTCATCTGACTGGGCCTGGATATCGACCTTGCCTTGGGCGGCGAACAGCTTGATGCCGGCGCGCTGCACGAACAGCGAGAGCGCCTCGGATATCGCACCCAGCAGGCTCCTGCCCGTGGCCAGGTTGATGTCCTCACCACTGGTGACGCTGAGCGACTTACCCTGGACAAAATGGGTGGACTGCGGGGTGCTCGCGGCGATGCCCGCAGGAGACGCCAGGTGCAACCAGGACTGCTTCAAACTCCCGGCCTGGCCGCGCCCGCCAAGGCTTGCCGTGCGTGCGCTTCCGCCGTCGAACGCGTTGGCCTGGGTGGCCTCACCCGCCACGCCCTGGGTGTCGTCGGCGGCTTGCTTCAGGTTGGCGCGGGCGGCCAAGGCGTCGGCGCTGTGCTCCACCGCACTCTGACTGAGGCTATCGGCCAGTTGCCAGGCGCTGGCGAGCTCTTGATACGCCGGGGCCAGGGCGAGCTGTTCACCGTTCGCGCCCAGTTGCCCCCAGGTCGTCAGCAGCAGTCCCTGATGGGCGCGTACAGCGCCAAAGGCGTCGCTTCTCAGCTCGAAGCCGGTACCGCGAAAGTCGCCGCGGGTGTTGCCCTGCTGGTGGATCAGGTAGCCCAGGTTCAGCTGAGTCTTGGCGTGCTCGGAATTAAGACGAACCCGCTCCTGGTCGGTGGCGTCATCGAATACCAGCTCGTTGTACGTGTTACCCCGGTAGGTCTTGGACTTGAAGCCGGATAGCAGACCGTTGGAATGCCACTCGGGCTGTTCATCACCGTTATAAACGCGCCCGGTGATCAGCGGGCGGTCCGGGTCTCCTTCGAGGAAGTTGACGATCACTTCCTGGCCGATACGCGGGACAAAGACACCGCCCCAACCGGCGCTGGCGTTGGCCTCGCTGACTCGCAGCCAGCAGCTCGACTGGGAATCCCGCTGCCCCAGCCGATCCCAATGGAACTGCACTTTCACCCGGTTGAGCCGGTCGGTGTGGATTTCCTCACCCTCGGGTCCCACCACGATGGCGGTGTGGGGTCCCCCCATGACAGGTCGAGGATGATCCAGCGCCGAGCGGTAGGGCTGGGTCAGGCGCTGGGCCTCCAGGTCCATCAGGTAGTGGCCGGTACCGGCACGCTGGTAGTCGTCACAATGAAGACTGTCGTCCTCAAGTCCGTGGGCCCGGCGGGCATCCAGCAGTTCCTGTTGCAGGCTGCCGGGCAAGGTGTGGAGGTGGGCCGAGACCGGCAGGGCATTCTCAGCGAACAGGCTGAGGCCCAACACCAGGAATTCGCGTTCGGTAGTCTCGCCGCGGTCATGTTGAGCGTGCTGGGTCAGTTCGAAGAAGCGACCGACCTGAAGCTGGCGGGCGCCGCCACTGCCAAAGAAGCGCTTGGCGCGAGATTCCAGGGCCGCGAGCCGATGCTCGGTCAGCCGCTCGCCGTGATAGTGGTCATGGTAGTAGTACTCGCCGGGGGCGTCGTAAACCTCCTCGTCCGAGAGGTTACCCTGCTTGTCGCGGGACAGCAGGTCAGTGCGCTTGACCAGGCGAGGCTGCTTGTAGTCGTAGGTGGCAAGGCTGACCCTTGTCGCCTGCTGCTGGCGACGTCCGCCCCATTGGGTAAGCGCGTCTTCGGTCTCGGTGGCGGCCTGGCGATGAAAGCGAATCTGGCGCGGCGCGACCGCCTGGCAGGTGGCCACATCGTCGGTGATCACCAGACGGTGAAGAGCGGTCTCACCGCTTGGGCTACCGGCGCTCTGGCTGTTGTTGAGGCTGCTGTTGTGGCTATCGTTGTGGCCAATGTGCTGGCCATCGCCCTGAGAATGCTCGAAGTAGTAGAACAGGCCTTCCTGTTCCATCAGGCGGTTGACGAAATGGTAGTCGCTCTCGCGGTATTGCACGCAGTAGCTGCGCGCCAGGTAGTCGCGACGTACGTCGATGCGCCAGCCGCCCCGGGCGATATCATGGCCAGAAAAGACGTCTTCGATGATCTCAAGGACGCTCTTGTCCTGAAAGATGCGGCTGTCGCGTCCCAGGTTCAGCATCGCAAGCCAAGGCACCAGGGTCAGCTGGTAGTAGAAGACGCCGCCATCCTCGCCCAATAGCGCCGCGGTCTCGACCAGACCGGACAGCGACCGGTAGCGCCCGTCGGCCTGACGAATCGCGATGGTGGCGGGCTGGGCCATCAAGGACTTGAGCTCGATATCGCCTCGCTGGGCGATCACATCGAGGCGATAGCAGAACGGGCGTGACATCTGCTCCTGCCCGACCAGACGGTGGGGGATCAGGACTGGGCCCGCTAACGTGGCACCGTGCAGTTCAAGCTGGAGCAGCCGCTCGTTCTGTAACAGCGGAATATCGAAAGAGGCGCGTAGCGCCTTCCACCAGGAGGGATCGCTCATAAATGCCAGCCTTGCTGGCATCGGCACAGCGTTCGATGGCAGGCCATCGACAAGGGATCAATATCCAATCTAGCGCACGTAATGGGCATGAAAGATCCTCTCCTGGCAACATCCATGTAGTCACAGGAGAATCCTACCCAAGCCCTCGACGTGAGCCATCAAATCGCAATGACTTTCCGAGAAAGCGACAATTTTTTATTAGAAGAACCTACAAACTTCACAATAAAACGCACGGAATAGCCGCTCATGAAAAGCAGCTATTTATCCTTTTTTCGCTCCCGTCGCTCACTCATCATCACATCATCGATGCAGGAATTATCGTCTAACGACCACCGTTTTTTCGATGGCCTTGCCCCCGTCGTAACAGCCAGAGAACGGCTCAGAGTACAGACCAGAGCACCGGACAGAGTACAGACCAGAGCACCGGTAAGAACACCGGTCAGAGCACAGGCCAGGGCACGAAGATCACGCCAAGCCCCAACGCCACCAGCACCAACCTGACCCACCAGCGGAAGCGTCCGATCAGTCCGTAGGACGTCAGCCCCAGGCCAAGCAGCACGCCAAGGGTCGTGCCCAGGGCAAGGACAATCCCACCGCCAAGATCCAAAAGCGCCGGATGCGCCACCATGGCCAATGGGATCAGGTACAGACCGACCCCCAGCGCCATGGCCTTGGCCGCGACCTTGAGCCAGTTTTCATCGGCCATGCCAGCAGCGATGAACACCGCCCCGCACACCGGCGGGGTGATGGTGGAGAGCAGCGCGAACCAGAATACGAACAGGTGAGCCGTCAGCAATGGCAACCCCAGCTCGGTCAGCGCGGGTCCAGCCACCGACACACAGATGACATAGGCCGCAGTGGTCGGCACTTCCATACCCAGTACCAGGCAGGCAAGCGCGGTCAGCAGCAGCGCCGGCCATAGCTGCCCACCGGACAGCGACAGAATGGCAGAGGTCACCTTGACCCCCAGCCCGGTGAGCGCCAGCACACCAATGACCAGGGAGGCGCACAGAATTATGGCTCCGATGACGGCAATCTGGCGACCGGCCGTCAGCGCTGCCTGGGCCAGGCGCGCGCGAAACTCCGCCCCCGACACCTTGAGCTCGGCATTCATGGCCAACAGGGCAAGCCCTGCGAAGATCGCCACGCTGGCAGCATACTGGGGCGTGTTGCCGCCGTGAAAGATACGTTCCAGCAGGATCGCGAAGGGCACCGCAAAGAACAGTGCCGTCGTGACCACCTCACGCAGCGCCGGGCGATCTTCCGCAGCCACAGGTTTCAAGTCATGGCGAGTCGCGAAGGCATTGATACCGATCCACACCGTGGCGAAGTAGAGAAACGCCGGCAGCAGCGCCGCGCCCATGATCTCGGTGTAGGGAGTCCCGGTCAGCTCGACCATGACGAAGGCGCCAGCCCCCATCAACGGCGGCATGATCTGGCCACCGGACGAGGCTACCGCTTCGACCGCACCGGCCAGCGAGCGCGGGTAGCCAAGCCGGGCCATGGAAGGAATCGTGATGGCGCCGGTGGAGGCCACATTGGCCGACGCCGAGCCCGAGATCGACCCCATCAAGGCGCTCGAGATCACCGATACCTTGGCGCCACCTCCGGTCAGACGACCCGCCGCGGCACCTGCGAGGTTCATGAATCCTCGACCCGCTTCACCGGCATTCAGCACCGCACCGAAGATCACGAAGATGGCGACCACCGACACGCTGACCCCGGTCAGCTTGCCCCACAGGCCACCCTCGGCAATGGTCAGAGAGCCCACCAGGCTTGCCATGGGCAGCCCCGGATGACCGAACTCACCGGGTAGATACTGGCCCAGGGCCGCGTAGCCCAGCGCCAACGCCGTCACCAGTGGCAATGGCCAGCCGATCGCACGCCGCGCGGCTTCCAGCGCGACGACGATTAACAGCACGCCCACCGCCATCTGCAGCGGGGTATCGATAAAGCCATACTGGCCGCTCAGGGCATCCTCGTTGATGACGATGAACAGACAGGCAGCGACACCCAGCGCCGTCAGTGCCAGGCCGCTGGCATGCTGCCAGCGAGTACGGGCGGAAAACACCAGTACCCATGGCAGCACCAGCGCCATGTGCAGAGGGCGACTGATCAGCGCCGGAGTCAGGCCATGGAAGATCAGGCCAAGGTGGAACACCACCGACAGGGTTCCCAGGCCCACCCACACAGGCGTGAGGGTGCGTCGGGCGTCGTTGTCGGTGGCCGAGCGGGCGGCATCGCTTGAACTCATGACATCACTATTTCAGCAGGGACGGTGCCATTACCCGAAGTGATCTTCGCGGCAGTGGCCAGGCCAGTTTTACGGAAAGACGATAAAGAGGAGCCAGGAAAACGCGTATTCGCCACGCAGCCGGGAATGGCATTCATGGCGAATACGCTGTCAGCTCAAGGAATGATCAGCGCTGAGCGTCAGGAATCTGAACGCCGGATTCCTCGTAGTAGCGAAGCGCTCCGGGATGCAGCGGTCCCTCGAGGTTAGCCAGCATCTGGGGAGAAATGGCCTGCCACCAGGGGGACGTCTTGGCCATCGCCTCTCGCCGTTCCCAGAAGGTCTTGGTGAGGGTGTAGGCGGTCTCTTCATCCATCGCGCTGGTGGTATAGGCCACCACCGGTAGTGACGTGGTCAGCACGTCTTCATCCACACCCGCATAGGTACCGGCGGGAATGATCTGAGGCGCAGCTCCGGTTGCCTCCACCTCGGCCTCGCTGAAGGACACCAGTCCGACATCGTGGCTCGCCGCTGTCTCGATCACATTGGGCGCGGGGAAAGAACTCGCGGTGGCAAAGGCGTCGATCTGGCCATTCTTGAGCGCATCGGGAGCGCTGCCCACGTCGGCGTCGTCGACCTCGACCTGGTCGGCAAGCTCGAACAGGTCCAGATAGCGCGCAGCCTCTCTGGCGCCGAAGGAGCCCTGGCCGATCAACAGGTGCTTGCCAGCCAGTTCATCCAGCGACAGGGTGTCCTGCTCGCCGGCCACCACAAAATGCATGGTCAGTGATGGAATCGGGAACAGCGCGCGAATCTCCTGGAAGCGCGGATGGTTGCGGTTCTCGAACGGGCCGCTGGATTCGCGTGCCTTGCTGACCAGGCCCGGGGGCGAGGTAAAGACATAATTACCGGGCCGCGCCATCACTTCCATGACGTTCTGCACCGATCCCTGGCTTTCTTCCAAGGTGAGCGTGACCTCACCCTCGGTACCGGCCTTGATGGCTTCGGATAGCTCGACCCCCATCTGGTAATAGGCGGTGCCGGCAGACGCCGACTTGTAGGTCAGGCGAGTCTGCGCACTGGCGGTGCCAGCCGCTAGACCGCTCAGCAGAAAGGTACCGGCCAGCACGGCCGTCAAGGCCCTGGAGCCTCGGCTACGAAGATGACGCATGGGGTGGTGTCTCCAGTCGACAATGGGCGGGGCCAGCACCTCTTCTTTCCTTTATAGTGCCGCGCCAGGTACACACCTGCCGGGCTTGGCCGGCCAACAGCATATTCGACTGACGCCCTTCTCGCCATGGCAGGGCCAAAATGCCGACCACGCCTGACTAAGAGACACCTCTGAATCACGAATGAGGGAGACACCCTACGGAAACGCGCATCAGAGCTTTTTGCAGAATCAGGCATGTCGAGTAAGCCTGCTATCGCTCACCAGACTTAAGCAGGTCTCTCTCTTTCCCCCACCTCGGTGGGGTTTTTTTTGCATGTCATCGATGAGCCTAGCCGGATTTCCTGGAAGTCCTCGCGCAGCGCCAGCCAACCACCTGCCTCGCCCATAAGGCGCCGCTGGTGGCTAACGCTGCCGCTACGGCAAGGCTGAAGGCGGTCGTGGGGGGAAGAGTATCGGCACTGAGTGCGAGGACGGCGCTGAAGGCCACCAGGCTCAACATGCCCAGCTGGGTGCTGGCCAGGGTGGCACGCGCTGCCGCTGCTCCGTAGCGCTGGTGCAGGGTCAGGGCGATGGTCAGCATACCGATCGGGAAGCTCAGCACCATGCCCGATACCGCGGGTGACCAGGTGCCGACCAACAGCGTGGCGAGACACACGATGGCGCCCGCCAGAGAACCCCGTAGCAGTAGATCGACCCAGCGTACCGGCGCCGATACCGACACCGATGCCAGGTGAAGCGAGCGCAGCCGTCGCATGGCCATGGCCAGACAGGCAAGAAACACGATCAGTGCCAGTCCCACACCACCGGGTAGCGCATTGGCGACCGCTGCTGCCACCCACCACAGGCCCGCGGAAATACCGGCGCTGGCCCAGGCTCCAAAGCGACCCGACGCCAGCACAAAGGCCAGACAGAAGGCCAGGGTGGCCAGCATGGCGTGCAATGACCCCAGCGCGGCATCTGCGACCAGGCCACCTGGCTGCTCCCTCAGCATGAAGAAGTAACCTGGCCCCAGCACGATCGGGGTGCCGGCCAGTACCCCGCCAATCCCGGGGCCCAGGCGGACGGCGGCCAACGAGACACCGATCACAACTGACGCGGTCGCCAGCCACTTGATCAGCAGAAGAGTCACCATGAAGGGGCTCCCGTGGACGATGGCTACATCACGTCGCCACTGTTGGGCCCAAGCGTCTGGCCAAGATACAGATCACCGTCCGGCGACGCCGCCAGCATCAGCGCCGAAGGCGCCACCTCCTCGGCTCTGCCGAAACGCCCGAGGGGCAATTCGGCTTCCTTGTCGGCGATCCACTCCGGGCTCAGCCCTTCCAGCATCGGGGTCAGGATAGGGCCAGGGGCAATCGCATTGGTCAGCACGTTGTAGGGAGCAAGGTCCCGGGCCATGGACTTGGTCAGCCCCAGCACCCCGGCCTTGGCCGCGCAGTAGTGAGACAGCCCCGTGCCGCCCTTGAGCGCCAGCTGTGAAGCCACATTGATGATGCGTCCGTTCCTGCGCTCCACCATGTGTGGCGCCACGGCCCGACTGACCAGAAAGACCCCGCGCAGGTTGATGCCAATCATGCGGTCAAAGGTGTCCGCACTCATCTCCAGAAACGGCGTTTCGTCGAGTATTCCGGCGCTGTTGACCAGCACGTCGATGCGTTGATGGCGGCCGATCACCTCAGCGACCATGGCCGCCACCGAGGCCTCGTCGGAGACATCCACGCGGTGGACGCTGGCCCGCGCATCGAGCTCATCGGCCAGCTGGGCGCAGGCATCGGCGTTACGATCCGCCAGCGCAACGACGGCGCCCTCGGCGTGAAACAGCGAGGCAATGGCGCGACCGATACCGCTGCCACCTCCCACCACCAGAGCCACCTTGCCTTCAAGCTTGAGTGTCATGAAACGATCCTCCTCTGGGGAAAGTCGGGGGTGAGCTGGCCCACCCCCGCAAGGGTGTCAGCTGGGCCAGCGCACGGTCAGGCCGCCGTCGACAATCAGCTGCTGTCCGGTGACGTAAGAGGCGTCATCGCTGGTCAGAAAGCGCACCGTGCGGGCGACCTCATCGGCGTGCCCGACACGTCCAGCGGGAATCACCTTGCCTGCCGCCGCCAGGCCTTCCGGCCCCAGGGAGTTGACCGGGTCCAATGACTGCGGGCTCTCGATCAATCCGGGAATCAGGGTGTTGACGCGAATACCTCGTGGGGCGAGCTCCACCGCCAATGACTTCACCAGCCCCACCAGGCCACTCTTGGCGGCGGCATAATGGGCATGGTCATCCCAGCCATACACGCCCCCGGCGATGGAGGACACCGCGACCATGGCGCCAGGCCCGGTCATCACCCTGGCGGCGGAGCGGAAGATCCGCATGACCCCGGTCAGGTCCACCGACAGCATGTCATTCCAGGCATCGTCGGTGAGGTCTTCCAGCGCGGCCTGGCGCAGGATTCCCGCGCCTGCAACCGCAATATCCAGTCGCCCAAAGTGCTCGACGGCGGCCTGGGCGAGCGCATCACACTGCTCGCCATCACGTACGTCCACCGCCACCGCCAGGCACTCGCCGCCGGCTTCTCGCACCGCGGCAACGGTGGTCTCGACATCATGGGGGTCGCCCGGATAATAGCCAGCAACCACCTTGACCCCCGCCTTGGCATAACTGACCGCCAGGGCTTGCCCGATGCCACTGGCCGCACCAGAGATCATGGCGACCTTGCCTTCCAGTCCATCGTCACGCATCAAGCGACTCATGCTGCCACCTCCTTGAGAACATCCTCTTCGCGGTGATCGACCTGACGCGTACCGAACATCAATAGACCACTAAGCAGCAGCGGCAGTGAGCCGGCCAGAATCGCCGCCCAGGTCATGCTGACACCAGCGGTCAGCAGCAGTGACACCAGCCCGGAACCAATGATCGCCCCCACCGGCGCCATGACGTGGGCGACGTTGGCGCCGGTGCCACGCACGTGAGCCGGAAAGGACTCCCCCATGTAGAACAGGATGGCGGCGAACGGGCCGAGCAGGAAGAACAGGGTGACCGCGTACATGGCATAGACGAAGCCATCGGTCGCCGGCCCCAACAGCATCAGCATGCTGGCGATGCCCCCGAGCAGAAAGCCCAGCAACACGGTATTGCGACGCCCGATACGATCACCTACCCAGCCATGACTGAGGTAGCCGACAAAGCCCACGGCGTTCGCCAGGATCAGGACATACAGGGAACTCTCGAAGCTGACACCCTTGGCCTCGACCAGCACGGTGGTACCCAACACCGCAAACACCTGGATCGCCATCCAGCTGAACAGCCAGACCAGCGAAAGAGAGATGGTGTGGCGACGCAGCTCTGGCGAGAACACGCCCTTGAGTCCCAGGTTCTCGCCATTGTTGACCTCGATGTCGTGTTCGGCCGCAAGGCTCGCCGCCCCGCTGTCGTCACCCGCCTTGCGCCGGCGCTCGACTTCCTTGATGGCGGCGAAGACAGGGGATTCCGGCAGCTTGATCGCCATCACGATGACAATGATCGAGGCACAGGCGGCCACGAAGAAGCTTCCTCTCCAGCCCACGATGGGCAGCAGCAATGAGGTCATCCCGGCGGCGAGCAGGGCACCCACCGGCCAGCCGCTCTGCACCAGGCTATACATGAAACCGCGCCCCTTGGCCTTCTTGTAGATCTCGTTGAGGTAGACGGCATTGACCACCTCTTCAGAAACCGCAAAGCCAGAGAAGGCGCGGATGATCATCATGGACGCCGCACCGATGGCGATCCCCGACAGACCCGAGCTGACCGCGCCCCCGATCACCAGAAAGATCAGGGTCTTCTTGCGACCGAAGCGATCGAGCATCGTGCCGACCACCAGAGAGACCAGAAAGACCCCGATGGTGGCCCAGGTATTGACGGCAGTGGCCTTGGCGGTGGTCCAACCGAAGTCCTCGGCGATCACCGGCAGCAAGGTGCCAAACAGGGTGTAGTCGTAGACCGACGCCACCCAGGCGATAAAGCAGACCAGAGAGGCATAGCCAATCTGTTTCTTGGTTATGACCGCGTTCCAGGGGGCTTCTGCGTCGGCGGGAGCCGTGCCAGGGGCACTGGAGGACACAGTAGAGGTTGGTTCAGTCATCGACGTCACCCTTTGTTCGTTATCGTTGTGGTGTGAAGGTCAGGCGGGGCGAAACGTGAAGGCTTGGAGGCTCGCCCGGCAACGGCGCCGAGCGAGAGCATCCCTTCGGTTCGTTCAGGTTCTGGGGTGGCGCTTGGCGAAGTCGTCGGCGATTTCGTCGAAGGTGCAGAAGCGCACGCCCTCGTGGCTCTGCATGTGCTCAATCAGGCGCTCGAGCATCATCAGCACCTGGGGACGCCCGGACACATCCGGGTGAATGGTCATGGTGAATACTGCGTAGTCATTCTCGCGGTAGACCCAGTCGAACTGGTCCTGCCACATTTCGCCCAGCTGCCGCGGGCTGACAAAGCCGTGGCTGTTGGGAGACTTCTTGATGAACATCATCGGCGGCAGGTCATCGAGGTACCAATTGGCGGGAATCTCGATCAGATCCGTTTCCTCACCCCGCTCAAGGGGCTTCATCCACTCCTTGGCGGACTTGGAGTAATCGATCTTGGTCCAGGAGTCGCCTACACGCACGTAGTACGGATGAAAGTCATTGTGCATCAGGCTGTGGTCGTACTTGATGCCCCGCTCGAGCAACAGCTCGTTGGTCACCGGACTGAACTCCCACCATGGAGCGACATAGCCAGTGGGGCGCTTGCCGGACAGCTTGGTCACCAGCTCGATGCTGTGATCAAGGACATCGCGCTCCTGCTCGCGGGTCATGGCGATGGGGTTCTCGTGGCTGTAGCCGTGCACGCCGACTTCATGACCCGCGTCGACCACTGCCTTCATCTGCTCGGGGAAGGTCTCGATGCTGTGGCCGGGAATGAACCAGGTGGTCTTGAGGTTGTAGCGTTCGAACAGCTTGAGCAGTCGAGGGGCGCCGACCTCGCCAGCGAACAGCCCGCGGGAGATATCGTCCGGTGAATCTTCGCCGCCATAGGAGCCGAGCCAGCCGGCCACGGCATCCACGTCGACACCAAACGCACAGAGAATTTCTTTCTTGGCCATCGTGTAAACCTCGTCTTGTCACTTGGAGTTATTGAGATCTGTTGGCGAAACCGGCCACGCCATGGGCATCTGGACACGGGATAGAGCGCAGCTCACCGCTCCAGAACATCGCCTTTCAATTGAAGACTGGATACAAAGGTCATTTTTGTCAAGACGATGGCTTTCCGCTTTCGAGGCGTAAGGGATCCATCGACAGACGCTCTCATCCACCGCAAAGAACGCACTAACGCCTTTTTTCTCAACAAAATAGAAACAACAGGAAAGAAGCACCGGGAATCTTGGAACCCGCAAGAAATACAACTAAAGTCGAAAGAAGAGGAAGCGTAAGAACGGATAAAAACGCAGAACGTCATTTTTTTGGTCATCGCATTCCGATGACATTTTTGAGCGCCCCAGCATGACGCAGCCGCGGCGAGCATCAGTGGAAGCTGAAGGGGGATAGCGGGAGAGGGAGAGAGAGGGAGAGGGAAAAGAGAAAGCCACAGGGGCTGAGCCACAGCCCCAGAAGCGGCCAGCGACAGCAGAACGAGAGGTCAGCGGCTGCCGGTCATGCTAGAGAGATAGCGACGCCGGAGACCCGACGTCAGCAGCAACAGGGGAGATCGCCACCGCCAGGGATCATACGATGCGCTGCAGGTAAGGCGGCAGTTCAGGTTCAGGAAACACTGACAGCACCTTGAGGCGACGACGGGTGCGCTCGGCCGCCGCCTGGAGGTGGGACTGCAGGCTGGAGGCGGCGGCGTCGAAGGCACCAAACAGCAGGTGATCGATCACCAACTTGTGCTCCATCAACAGGGGCTCGTCCCGGGGCACCCCCAACACCTGGAAGAACATGCGATTGACGATGACCGGCAACTGGCTCTGGGCAATCATCTCGCCGGCCTTGCGATTGCGGTAGTGACGCAGGCAGTGCTGATGCAGATCCTGCTCCAGCCGCGCAAGGGTCGCAGCGCTCTGTTGTTCAGGCGCATCGATCAGCTGCTGCACCCGTGCCTGCATGGCCTCGAGCTCGTCACGCGCCAGATGCGGCCCCGAAGCCTTCAGTGCCGCCGGCTCAAGCAGGATCCTGATCTCGTAGTCCTCGGCCACGGCCTGTGCCGTCAGCGGGCCTGCCAACCAGTGCGAGTGGCGATCCTTCTCGATCAGTCGCTGGCTACGCAGCCGCCCCAGCACCTCGCGTGCCACCGTCCTGCTGACCCCATAGTGCTCGCTGAGGGTGGTTTCCACGATGCGAAAATGGCCAAAGGCGAGGCACGTCGCCACCGCCTCTTCCACTGCAGCGTAAATCCGCTCAGCCGCGGGCCTTGTGTCTACCACCGGCGCCTGGTCGTCACACAGCCCCAAGCGCTCAGCCGTCAACGGCTCCCGGGCGGGGGACACGGCCCCAGGGTGCGGCGTTGCCACAAAGCCACGCCCTTCAAAGCGGCTGATCACCCCTTGTTCGTGCAGCAGCTCCAGCGCCTTGCGTACCGGCCCGCGACTGGTCCCGAACAACCGTGCCAGCGGTCCTTCCAACAACACCTGATTGGGCGCGACACGGCCTGAACGTATGGCGTCCCGCAGCGAATCCTGAATCATTGCATAGCGCGGCGGGCGCCCCCCACCGTGCGTGCTGGTCTTTTCTGCCGTATTCAGACGTCGCCCTCCCTGTCATTGGCGATCCACCCTGCCGCAAGGCAGCCCCATAGTCTGGCAGCTCATGCCACCCCTTTCGACCCGCTCAAAATGACACCTGTCGACGAAAGCAGCCCGGCCATCCACGCCCGATCCCATCTGGAGCGCTCGCGCCGGGGCTCTACTATGCCGAAAAAACAGCCTATTGCATTTACTTTCCGTACCAAATGCGGCTTAAGGCTAGAGGCAAAGCTTGTCAAAAAATGGTTTTTGTATCCATACTGCATTTACGCGACCTTGAGAGATCTCCTCCCCTCTCCGGCGCTATCGCTCCCAACAACAACCTTTCACACCCAGGTGCGATACCATGACAAGCACTCAACACACATCGCCGCCCCCTGCCCCTTCGACGCGCTCCGGTACGTCATCTCAAGCGACGACGCCCTCCTCGGCCAACGCCAGCGATCATCTGCTGGAGGCGGCGATCCTGCCGGTATGGCTCAATCAGCGCACCATCGGCTTTCTGGGCTTCATCTGGCTCTGGATCGGCATGGCCGTCATCATCGCCACCTTCCAGCTAGGCGCTGGCGGTGTCGCTGGCCTGCCACTGGTCCAGGTGGTCGCCATCATCTTCCTGGCCAACCTGGTCCTGGGCGTGGTGATGAGCCTGACGGCCGATATCGGGACCGAGCACGGCCTGTCGTTCGCGGTCTATCTGCGCGCTCCCTTCGGCCTCAAGGGCACCCACCTGCCCGCCGTATCACGCGGCATCGTCGCGGCTATCTGGTTCGGCGTCCAAACGTACCTGGGGGCGCTGGCCCTCAACGGCATCGTCGAATACCTGTGGGGCCTCGACAACTGGGTGCTCTGGTACCTGCTGTTCGCCGTCGTGCAGATCGTCAATACCGCCCTCGGTATCCGCGCGGTAGAGCTGCTGGCGTCGATCGCCGCGCCCTGCATCGTGGCCATCTCGGTATGGATGTACTTCACCCTGGACGTACTGGCCGAGACCCAAGGCATCAACATCTGGACCTTTGCCGGCGATCAGGACGTGGCGGCGCTGGGACTGTTCTTCGCCAACATGGCTTTCTGGTCGGCGCTCGCCGTCGATATCCCCAACCTCACCCGCTTTCTGAAGACCGAGGCGGGTGCCAGAAGCTTCTTCCAGCGCAACCGCAACGTCTTCGTGGCGCAGTTCCTGGCGCTGCCCGCCACACAAGCCTGGATTGCACTGATCGGCGGCGTCTCCTTTATTGCGGCGGGCGACTGGAACCCGGTCACCGTCATCCAGGGCCAAGGCGGCGGCTTCACCCTGATTGCGCTGCTGGCCATGGTGATCCTGGCCCAATGGTCGACCAACAATGCTGCCAACCTGATTCCGGCGGCCCTGACCTTCGTCAATGCCGGGGCGCCAAGGGTCAGCTATCCGGTCGCGCTGGTCATCGCGGGGGTGGTCGGCACCGCGTCAATGCCATGGCTGATTCTCGATAACCTGTTCACCTTTCTGAGCTACTACGGCGCCGTGCTGTCTGCCGTCGGGGGCATCATGGTGGCTGACTACTATCTGCTGCGCCGGCGTCGCCTCAATGTACCCGCGCTGTTTGATCCTGCAGGGCAGTTCCGTTTCTGTGGTGGCTTCAATCCCGCAGGGCTGATTGCCTGGCTCGCCGGTGGCACTCTCGCGCTGATCTTTCTCGAGTATGCCTACGCCGTGGGTTTCGTCACCGCCCTGGTGGTCTATGTGGTACTGATGAAGGCCTGGATCCTGCGCCGGTACCCTCAGGAGGAGATCCGCTCAGGCTTTGATGACCGCTTCCTGGCCACCTCGGTGGGACGCAACTGGGTCTATACCGAGCAGGGACGCTTCGAACGCCTGGAAACCGGTGACATCCCCGACTCCGCGCTCAAGCGCGAGGATCGCTGAGTCGTCGTCTGGTGCCGCCCGCGGCGGCGCCCACCAACCGCAACAGGAGACGTGCATGCCTGCCTCCCCCTTCACCGCCCTGGCCATCGGCGAGGCCATCCGACGCGGCGAACTCGATCCGGTCGCGCTGACCCGCCAATGCCTGACCCGGGCCGCCGACAGTGACGCCGTCTTTATCTCGCTGACCGAGCAACGCGCTCTGGTGGAGGCCGAGGCCTGTGCCCAGCGTCAGCGCTCGGGCACCCTGCGCGGACCGCTCGACGGTGTGCCGCTGGCCTGGAAGGATCTGTTCGATATCGCCGGCACCGCCACCACCGCCGGCGGCAAGGTGCAGGGCAAGACGCCGGCCGCGCGCGACGCCGAGGCGGTACGCCACGCAGCCGGCGCGGGCATGGTCGGCATCGGCAAGACCAACCTCACCGAGATCGCCTACTCGGGGCTGGGCCTGAACCCGCACTTTGGCACACCGCACCATACGCCAGCCGGCGCCGAGCCACGGGCGCCCGGCGGCTCGAGCTCAGGCTCTGCGGTGGCGGTCGCAGCAGGCATCGTGCCCGCCGCCATCGGCACCGACACCGCGGGCTCATTGCGTGTCCCGGCGGCCTTCAATGGGCTGGTGTCCTATCGCCCCTCCCAGGCCCGCCACTCGCGCCAAGGCGTGACACCGCTGGCCGACAGCCTGGACACCATCGGCGTCATCGCCACCACCCTCGAGGACTGCCTGGCCATCGACGACACGATGCGCGGAAGCGCGCCGCTGGCCCGCGCCGCCGCCGCGCCCGAACAGTCGGTGATCGTGCTCGATACAGGCTGCCTCGACGACCCGAGGGTATCCCGCGCCGTGGGCGACAATCTGGAGGCCTGCGCCAGCCGCCTTGAGGACGCCGGCTTCCACATCATCCGTCGCCGCGTGGCCAGCGTCGCCGACACCCTGGAGGCCATCGCCCGCCACGGCTGGCTGGGCGCGGCGGAGGCCTACACCGAGTATCGCGCCTTGCTGGAAGGCCCCGATGCCGAGGCCATGGACCCCCGGGTACGCAAGCGCCTGGCGGCCGCCCGCCAGATGCCCCCGGACAGCGTGGTCAGCCTGTACCGCCTGCGCCGGGCGCTCAAGACTCGGCTGCGCGAGGAGCTTGCCGGCGCGACCCTGCTGACGCCCACGGTGGCGCATGTGGCGCCCTTGCTCGCGCCGCTGGAAGCCGACCCCGAGCACTTCGCCGAGGTCAATCTGGCGACGCTGCGCCTGAGCATGGTGGCAAGCCTGCTCGACTCGCCAGCGGTGGCGCTGCCCAGCGGACGTGACGACGACCGCCAGCACACCAGTCTGCAGCTGAGCGGACCCTGCGGCGAGGACGAAGCACTGCTGCGGGTGGCCCTTGCCGCCAGCTCGGCGCTGACGGCCTAAATTACATTCATTCGGCGCCGACGGCGCCATCGGAGGTTGGCATGTGCGGACTGTGCGGTGCATTCGGCGGCGAAAGCCACTGGAGCACCACCATCGAGGACCCCGAGCAGGCCCACTTCGCGCGCAGGCGCGCCCGTGCCTACCGGGTCACCCTGATCAATCGGGTACTTGCGCCGAGTCGCATTACCATCGAGGACTTCCAGGCGGCCAGCTTCGTGTTGGCAAACGCCACCGGCAAGCGCGATATCGTGCAGGACCTGGGTGGCGTCTGGCAGCAGGCCGAGCAGATGTGCGGACGCCAGCTGGACCCGTTGGATGCCGATTTTCTGGCGTCTCTTGCCTGACACCATCGCGCGACACGAGACTCCCTTATGAGCGAGAACACTCCCCTGCTCCCCGTCCATGTGATCTCCGGATTTCTCGGTGCAGGCAAGACCACCCTGCTGAAGTCGGTCCTGGCCAGTGAGGCATTTGGCGATAGCGCAGTGCTGATCAACGAATTCGGAGACGTGGGGCTCGACGACCGGCTGATCGGTGATATTGCCGAAGACGCCGTACTGCTCTCCAGTGGCTGCGTCTGCTGCACCATCCGCGGCGAGCTGTCCGAGGCGCTCAGGCGCTTGCTGACTCGACGCCAGGACGGCGACATACCACCGTTCAAACGAATTATCCTGGAGACCACAGGCCTGGCCGATCCTGGCCCGATCGCCTCCACCATTACCGCCGATCCTGTCTTGCGACACCACCTGCGTCCCGGCACCAACCTGACGCTGGTGGATGCCGTCAATGCCGTCGACAGCCGCGCCGCTCACCCGGTCTGGGAGGCTCAGGTCGCCGTGGCCGACAAGCTGGTGATCAGCAAGACCGACCTGGTGGAGCACCATGCGCTGACACAGCTCGAATCACTGCTGGATGCGCTCAACCCCGCTGCTCAACGGATGGGCAGGGAAGCCCTCGATCAGCCCAGTGATAGCCTGTTTGCCAGCGGCCCACACCTTCAGCGGTTCACCCCTGGGCAGGTCAAGGACTGGCTGGGGCCATGGCGCAACCCCGTCCGACATGACCCCAACCATCTCGGCAACATCCGCTCCTTTCGACTGGGCCTGGAAGGCGACGTGGACTGGACGTGCCTGGGCATCTGGCTGTCCATGCTGCTTAATCGCCATGGCAGTGACATCCTCAGAGTCAAGGGGGTGCTTCACGTGCACGGAGATGACCGCCCGGTCGTGCTGCATGGCGTCCAACACACGATTCATCCGCCTGAGCATGTCGAGACGTGGCCGGCGCACGACCGTCACTCGGAGCTGATCTTCATTACCCGCGACATCGATGCCGAGCGCGTGACACAATCGCTGACGACCTTCATGGAGCGCATCAGCGATCACCCCAGCCCAAGGATTCAGCATGCCTGACACCCAGCACGACGCCCCCTATGTGCAACGTGGCCCCGTGACCCTGCGTGTGCTTGGCACCTCAGTGACGCTGCTCGAGAGCATTCGCGAGCGCGCCCGAGAAGATCTCGGTCTGCGCCTGGAGTTCACGGTGATGGACGGCGTAGCCGCCCAGAGAGCTGGCGTGCTGGCCCCCGACAGCTTTGATATCTACGATCAGTGGTTCCACAACGTCGACTTCGTATGGCCCGCAGGCGCCATTCAACCGATCGAGCTGAGCCGTCTGGAACACTGGGAGTCCATCAACGACCTGCCCAAGACCGGCCGCCTGACGCCCCATGCCCCAAGAGGTGCCGGCGGCAATCCGGTGGACCGCCTCTACGTCCAGCCCGACGGCAGCTGTGGCCCACGGCCGACGGAACACATCACCATGTTGCCCGTCAGTCACAACGTCGACAGCTTTGGCTACCGTCTAGACATGCTGCCGGAGGGACTCTCCGACGCAGAAGAGAGCTGGGCCTGGCTGCTGGACCCGCGCTGGCGCGGCATGGTCAGCCTGCAGAACGACAGCGCCATCGGCGCCATTGACGCGGCTCTGGCCGCCCAGGCAGCGGGCTTGGTGACCTTCGAGGACCTGGGCAACCTGAGCGTCAATGACATCGATACGCTGATTGACTGCCTGATCACCCTCAAGGGAAAGCAGCACTTTCGCACCTTCTGGAGCAACCAGGATCAGGCCTCCTCGGATATGGTGCGCGGCCGCGTCGGCATCGAGAGCCTGTGGTCGCCAGCGATGACGGCGCTAAAACAGCGTCAGATCAAGGTGCGCATGGCAGCGCCACGGGAGGGGTACCGTGCCTGGTACGGCGGTATGTCGCTATCTCGAGGTGTCACGGGCAGAACCCTGGACGCCGCCTACGACTACCTGAACTGGTGGCTCTCTGGCTGGCCCGGCGCGGTGATGGCCCGTCAGGGCTACTATATTTCCACGCCGGAGCTGACACGCCCTCACCTGACTACCGCCGAGTGGGACTTCTGGTATGCCGGCAAGCCGGCGGCAGAGGAACTCGCGGGCCCTTCAGGGCCGTGCGGCATGATTCACAAGGGCGAGGTACGCGACGGCGGAGATTATCTGACCCGCATGAGCCGTATCGCCGTCTGGAACACGGTCATGGACGAACACAACTACCTGGTCAGACGCTGGAACGACTTTATGTCGGCGTGAGCCTGTCGCTAGCCCAGCGCCTTGACGATCAACTGAACCCCCACCACCGCCATGGCCAGTATCACCAGCCGGTAGAATAACCGCTCGTTGACCCGGTGTTGCAGCCACAGGCCAGACCTGATGCCGAACCAGGCCACGGGCACCAGCGCCAGCGACGCCCAGATGCTGGTGAGGTTGATCTCGCCCAGCCACAGGTAGGGTGGCACTTTCATGGTGTTGACGGCGGCAAACACCAGAGTGGTGGTGGCGATGAAGGTGGTCTTGGGCAGTCGCCTGGGCACCAGGTAGAGGTTCATCGGCGGCGCCCCGGCATGGGCAATAAAGCTGGTGATGCCGGTGGCAATGCCCGCAGGCCAGGCCCAAAGGGGGGCGATCGGCTTGGAAGCCGCCGGCTTGAGCACCATGTAGACCACGAACAGCAAGGAAATCACCCCGAGCAGCAGCCTGACGTGATCCTCATCGAGACGGCCCGCCACCAGGGTCGCCACTACCACACCGATCGCCATGCCGGGTATCAGCCGCTTCACCTCGGCCATATCCTGATGCCCCCACCAGGCCTTGACCGCCAGCCCATCCATCACCAGCAGCAGGGGCAACAACAGGCCGGCAGCAGCGATGGGGTCGATGGCCAAGGCCATCAGCGGTACCGACAGGGTGCCGAACCCTCCGGCAAAGCCGCCCTTGGAAATACCGGTCAAATAGGTGGACAGGATGATCAGGCCCCAGGCGAGCCAGGAGTAATCGGGAAGCATAGCGATCCTTGCGCACGACGACGCCGAAGCAAGCCTGCTTCGGCGTCTTTATCAGGGGTCGGGGCAACCATGCACCCCAGGCCCCAGCATGCCACACCATGCTCACCTATGGCAGCGGGCAGCGGCGTTTCGCTTGCTGGCTGAGCCGCGAGGCGCTTGCCTGCTGGCGTTACTTGGCGGCCTGCATCGCCAGGGCGGTATCCAGCATGCGGTTGGAGAAGCCCCACTCGTTGTCGTACCAGGCCATGACCTTGACCAGGCGGCCGTTGACGCGGGTGTGGTTGGCGTCAAAGGTCGAGGAGGCCGGATCGTGGTTGAAGTCGATCGACACCAGCGGCTGGGCGTTGACGTTAAGTACCGGAGAATTGGCCGCCGCCTTGGCGACGATCTCGTTGATCTCTTCCTTGGTGGTGTCGCGTGAGGCAGTGAACACCAGGTCGACCAGCGACACATTGATGACCGGCACCCGCACCGCCAGGCCATCCAGCTTGCCATTCAGCTCCGGCAGCACCTTGCCCACCGCCGCCGCGGCGCCGGTCTTGGTCGGGATCATGGAGTGGGTAGCACTGCGCGCGCGGTAGGGGTCCGTGTGGTACACGTCGGACAGGTTCTGATCGTTGGTGTAGGCGTGAACGGTGGTCATCAGACCGTTCTCGATGCCCACGGCATCATTCAACGCCTTGGCCACCGGCGCCAGGCAGTTGGTGGTGCACGAGCCATTGGAGACGATGATGTCGCTGGCCTTAAGCACGCTGTCATTCACGCCGAAGACAATGGTGGCGTCGCCATCGGGGCTAGGCGCCGACACCAGCACCTTGGCGGCACCAGCGTCAATGTGCTTGCCGGCATCGGCACGCTTGGTGAACAGCCCCGTGCACTCCATCACGATGTCCACGCCAAGGGTTGACCAGGGAAGGCTGGCGGGATCACGTTCGGACAGGATAGCGATACGATCGCCGTCGACGCTCAAGCTTTCCTCGTCATGTTCTACCTTGAAAGGAAAGTGTCCATGGGCCGTATCATGACGCAGCAAGTGGGCGTTGAGGGACGGATCGCCCAGGTCGTTGATGGCCACGACCTCGATACGATCCCGGTAGCCGTTCTCGTAGAGCGCGCGAAGCACATTGCGGCCGATGCGACCAAATCCGTTGATGGCAACCTTGAGAGTCATAGCGAAAATCCCCCTGAGCGGCGAAAAACAATCTTGCGTGAAGGCCATAGAGCTCGACGGTAGGCGGGATTGATGAAGTTGCACATCCCCCGCAAGGACGTCGTCAGTGGGCACCAATGTGGTACAGACAGCGCCGGGACTCAAGCACTATTTTGCTAAACTTACAACATTTTCAGCAAAACATTGATAGAGGACACTCTAATAGTTCCCGTAATTCGCCAACTTGCTTGCGATTCAGCTCTAGAACCTTAGCGGTTCATACCTTAGTCGCACGGCATCTTCGTAGTAATATTACCTTCAACACACTATGGTATCCCTGAACATGGTGACACCATTCACCCCGCCTTTCATCGGAGGCCTCGCATGTCTCAGCCCGTCAAGGAAGTCAGCCGTGTACTCCCGGCTCGTAAACGCATCGCTCTGGTCGCCCACGATGGCAAGAAGCAGGAGCTGATGGACTGGGCCTCACGCTGGAAGGACACCTTGACGGCGCACCAGCTGGTCGGCACCGGGACCACGGCCGCCCGTCTCAGCCACACCCTGGGACTGGACGTGGAAGGGTTGATGAGCGGTCCGCTGGGCGGTGACCAGCAGATTGGCGCCAGGATCACCGAACAGGCGTTAGACCTGCTGATCTTTTTCTGGGATCCGTTCTCGCCGCAGCCTCACGACCCTGACGTCAAGGCGCTGCTGCGTCTTGCTGCCCTTTGGAACGTGCCGGTGGCCTGCAATCCCTCCAGCGCCGACTTCATGATGAGCTCCCCCTGGCTCGGCCAGGACTACGAGATGAGGATACCCGACGCCCAGGCGTGGATTTCTTCTCGTAGTGACAACAACTAATTCGTATCGAGGATTCATCCGTGTTCCAACTGACCCGAAGCGTGACCTGGCAATCGCTGCTGAAGCTGCGTGAAGAAACCGCCAACGACCGCATCCGTGACTACTTTGCCGCTGATCCCAAGCGATTCGACAAGATGAGCCTGCGCGTGGGTGGGCTCTTTCTCGACTACTCCAAGCATCAGATCTCCGACAAGGTGCTCGACAAGCTGATGGAGCTGGCAGAACACTCTGCCCTAGTGCAGCGGCGCGCGCAGATGTTCTCCGGCGATATCATCAACGTCACCGAGGACCGGCCGGTCCTGCATACCGCATTACGCAACCTGGGCGACACGCCGGTCATTGCCGACGGCAAGGATGTGATGCCCGAAATCCACGCCACTCGCGAGCAGATCAAGCGCTTCTCTGAGGAAGTGCGCAGTGGCGCCTGGAAGGGCTACAGCGGCGAGCGTATCCGCGACATCGTCAACATCGGCATCGGCGGCTCGGACCTGGGGCCCAACATGGCCAGCCGCGCGCTGCTCAAGTACCGACAGGCGGACCTGAACTTCCATTTCGTCTCCAACGTCGATGGCGCTCATATTCAGAAGGTGCTGAGAAGCCTCGATCCGGCGACCACCTTGTTCATCGTCTCCACCAAGACCTTCTCGACCCAGGAAACCCTGCTCAACGCGCGTACTGCCCGTCGCTGGTTCATCGAGAATGCGGGTGATGATGCCGACATCGGCGCTCACTTCATCGCTGCCTCGACCAACCGTAAAGCGGCCGTGGAATTCGGCATCCGCGAAGAGAATGTCTTTGAGTTCTGGGCCTGGGTCGGCGGACGCTACTCGATGTGGTCGTCGATCGGCCTGCCTATCGCGCTGGCTATCGGCTACGACGGCTTCATCGAGATGCTCGAAGGCGCCTACGAGATGGACCAGCATTTCCTGTCCGCGCCGCTGTCCGACAACATGCCGGTGCTGATGGCGCTGATCGGCATCTGGTACATCAACTTTGTCGGCGCCGAAACCCAGGCCATCGTGCCCTACGACCAGGCGTTGCATCAGCTGCCCGCCTTCCTGCAGCAGCTCGACATGGAATCCAACGGCAAGTCGGTGGATATCTTCGGGCGTCCCGTGGACTACAAGACCGGGCCCATCGTCTGGGGTCAGACCGGCTCCAACGGCCAGCATGCCTTCTTCCAGCTGCTGCACCAGGGCACTCGCTATGTGCCCATCGACTTTATCGCGTCGCTCAAGCCGGAACCCGGCGTCGAGGACCACCACTTCGCCCTGCTGACCAACATGCTGGCTCAGGCCAACGCCTTCATGGAAGGCAGTAGCCAGGGCGGCGACCTGGATCCTTACAGCTGTCCAGGTAACCGACCCTCCAGTGTGCTGCTGCTCGATGAATTGACGCCGCGCAACCTGGGCGCCTTGATCGCTCTTTACGAGCACAAGGTGTTCGTCCAGGGAGTGATCTGGAACATCAATTCCTTTGACCAGTGGGGCGTCCAGCTCGGCAAGCGGATTGCCGGTGAGATCAGCGAAAAGATCGACGAGCGCAGCCAGGACTTCGACGCCTCGACCCAGGGACTGCTGGGTCTGGTAAGAGAACACTTCAGCGCGGCAGAAACACCCAGGAACAAGCACGCTGAGAAAGCGACCAAGACGTCCCGCAAGGGCGCATCGTCCAAGCACGACGCAGCAACGAAACCCTGACGACAGCAGACCTTCAAGCTCGCTCCAGACACCCTGCGGGGCGAGCTTGACTGCGTTCAGTCTTCGCCGCGCTTCGCGCCAACCGCCGCCGTGCGTCGGGCCAATACGCTGCGTGCACGGGCATCTCCTGCCCAGGCCGCCCCAAGCCACAGTGGAACACTCACCGTCAGATAGGCCAAGGCCAGGCCGGGGCGCCCTGCGATGACCAGTTCAGCCACTTCCAGGCTGAACAGGGAAAAGGTAGTAAAGCCACCACAGAAGCCTGCCACCGCCCAAGGGTGCAGACGCGCCAGACGCCGGCTGCCACTCAGACCCGCGTGGGTGGCAAAGCGGGCGATCAGCCAGGATCCCAGCACATTGACCAGCAGGGTCGCCCAGGGAAACGGAGAAGCGACAAGCCCTGCCACCATCATACCGACGCTGAGGCGACACACCGCGCCCAGGGCGCTCCCCACCCCGACGGCCAGATACAGCCATGCCACTTCGCGGCGGATCCTCATGGGAGCGCCTCCCTGCCCAGCAGCAGGCCATCGATGAGACTACCCAGCATCCATCCGGCGGCCACCGCCGACAAGCCGACGATCAAGGTCACGCCCACGTTTGCGATGGCCGCCATCAAGCGCCCTTCTCGCAACAAGTCGAGGGTTTGCAGGCTGAACGAAGAGACCGTGGTGAAGCCACCCATGACCCCAGTGAGTAGCATCAGCGCCAGCGTTGAACCGGTCTCCAGCAGGCTTGCCAGCAGACCTATCACCAGGGCACCGAGCAGATTGACCAGCATGGTGCCCCAGGGAAACCGGCTGCCCCAGGCCGAGGCTGCCCAGCGGCTGACGAACAGCCGCCCCATGCCACCCAAGGCTCCTCCCAGCGCCACACTGGTCAGCGTCCACCCATCCATCGCCTTGCGCTCCGACAAAAGCGTCATGGTAAGCCAGTGGCTGCCCTTTGTCGTGGCGACACACCAGCAGATCCGGGGAGCGATTTACTACGCAAAACCGGCACGGCACAGAACGTTTCTGTCAAAGCAGGCTCTCAATGCAGGTGCCCGCCTGGCAGGGACGCGAAAAAAAACGCCGCCCGGGAGGGCGGCGAACTTGTGCTTGCCTAGCAGGGATGAAGCGCATGGGATGCGTTCACCGTCAATATGGCACAGAATTGGCAATACGTACAAGTTTTGTACATCATTGATGACGTACAAGCGCTGATCGAACATGTTAGCCTGCGCCAGAATCGCTCGATCATGCCCTCGCCTGTCCTCAGGCTCCATCAATTACAGGAGAAGGTTTGCGTGATGCCCTCACGACTCTGCTCTCGACTCTCACGCGTGCTGCTGCTCGCCCTGATATTGTTCGCTGGCCCAGCCTTTGCTCAGCAAGCGGATGGAGATGGCACCGCAAACGCTTCTGGCGACGGCCCAGCCTATTCGACCCTGGCTGACCTGCTGGAAAACGAGCAGTCTCGTAGCCAACTGATCCAACAGCTGCGCCAGATGGCGGAGAACGCCCCGGAACAGGCTCAAGCTGCCGGCGGCGCGGCCATCGATACCGCGGCCGATGCGACCTTGCCAAAACAGCTGGCCGATATGACCAGCCGCGTCGTCACCGAATTTGGCTTTCAGTTCGAGAACCTGGTCAATATCTTCGGAGCCATGGTGAATGGCGCCTTCTCGGAAGGTGAGCTCAACTACGAGCTCTTCACCGAAGCGGCCATCAATCTCGGACTGGTGATTCTGGCCACCTTCGTCATGTTCGTGGTCATCCGACGACTGGTCAGGCCGCTGTTCACCCGCCTGAGCCAGTATTCACAGAATGGCCAGACGCTGAATCCGACCATTCGGCTGGTGCTGTGTGTGGTCCTGGCCGTGATCGTCGACGCCGCCGTGGTCGGGCTTGCCTACGTGGGCGGCAACCTGGCCGCCACCTTCGCGATTGGTGAAACCGGAAGCCTGTCGACAAGGGCATCGCTGTTCCTGAACGCCTTCCTGGTCATTGAGCTGCTGAAGGCGGCTGTCCGCATGTTGTTCGCCTCCCGCTACGAGGGGCTACGCCTGCTGCCGATTTCCGCCGAAAATGCGTCCTACTGGAACCGCTGGATCGCGCGCCTGATCGGGCTGACCGGCTACGGCCTGATGGTCGTGGTGCCGCTGATCAACACCTATCTTTCCTACAGTGTCGGCGAGGGAATTGGCGCCCTGATCATGATCGGTGCCTACCTGTATGCCATCACCGTGGTACTGATCAACCGCACCAAGCTGCGGGATGCGCTGTTCGATTCTGCGGTGCGTTCCAGCCTGGCCGCCTCCGGCGTGGCACTGCGTATGCTGGGTCGTACCTGGCACCTGTGGGCCATCATCTACTTCTCGGTGGTGCTGGTACTGACCCTGACACGTCCCGAGGACGCTCTGCCATTTGTCTTGATGGCCACGCTGAAGACTCTCGGCATCGTGCTGGCGGCCATGCTGATCTCGCGGCTGCTGGTACAGGCAGTAGGACGCCGCATTACCCTGTCCAGCGAGCTCAACAAGAAGCTGCCGCTGCTGGAAACCCGGCTTAACTCTTACGTGCCCACCCTGCTGCGCATCGTCAACGTATTGATCCTGATCGTTGCCGCCATGGCGCTGCTCAATGCCTGGGGCGTGTTCGACATGGCCACCTGGTACGCGTCAGAAGCCGGGCGCCTGCTGGTCAGCCAGGTCATCAATGTGGTCATTATCCTGGTGGTGGCTGCCGGCACCTGGATCGCTCTGGCCAGCTTCATCGAGCACAAGCTCAACCCCTCCACTGGCCGTGGCGTGCCATCTGCCCGGGCCCAGACCTTGCTGTCGCTGTTCCGCAATGCCCTGGCGATTGCCATCGTCACCATGACGGCAATGATCGTGCTGTCGGAGATCGGCATCAATATCGGGCCATTGATCGCCGGTGCCGGTGTGCTGGGTCTGGCTATCGGTTTCGGTGCGCAGAAACTGGTTCAGGACATCATTACCGGTATCTTCATCCAGGTAGAGAACGCCATGAATACGGGTGACGTGGTGACCCTGGGCGGTATTACCGGTACCGCAGAAAAGCTCAGCATCCGTTCGGTGGGTATTCGTGACCTGCACGGCACCTATCACCTGGTTCCCTTCTCCAGTGTGGATGTGGTGTCCAACTACATGCGTGGCTTTGCCTACCATGTCGGCGAATACGGTGTGGCATACCGCGAAAACGTGGATGAAGCGATCGTTGCCCTGCGCAATGCCTTCGACGAGCTGTCGTCGGACGACCAGTGGAAGACGGAAATTCTCGAGCCTCTCGAGGTGGCGGGTGTCATCGCCCTGGCCGATAGCTCGGTGAACATTCGTGTCCGCATCAAGACCACACCAGGCAACCAGTGGGCCATCGGGCGCGCCTACAATCGCCTGGTCAAGATGCACCTGGACGAGGCGGGTATCGAGATTCCCTTCCCTCATACCACCGTCTATTTCGGCGAAGACAAGCAAGGCAAGGCACCTGCCGCCAACCTGCGTCTGGTCGAAAAGGACGTGGTATCCACCGGCAAGGAGAAAGATACCGCGCCACTACCTGGAGAAGAAGGCAGCGTCGACGCCCCTCGCGAGCACGAGACCCGCGAGTACGCTGAAACCAATGCCAAGTTCCGCGGTGACTATGACCCGGAAGGCAATTGACCTGATCTTCAGTAACAGCGAGGGCGGCCCATGGGCCGCCCTCTTTTTTTCGCTGCTGGTAACGCCTACCCCACACGTGGCTCCTGGCATCTCCCACCTGGCGCCAGGCGGCTCGCCTGTCCCATACGGTTCCTGGCAGCACCTGGCGGCTCGCCTATCGCTGGAACCACTCCCATGCAGCTCCTGACAGCTCCTGGCAGCGCTCATCCGGCACCTGAAGATGGCAGGCCTCCTGCCACGAGCTCGGGCGCCTTGTGTGACGCTCGGCCATGTTCAGCGCGACCGCCAAGGACCCACAAACGCCAGGGGCGGGACCTATTGGCCCCGCCCCTGGCTGTCGTTCTGCGGCGTCGGTCGCAGTCCTGGGATCAGGCCTGCTGGGCGTCGCTAGGTTGCGGTAGTGACGGCAACGACTTGTCGAGAAGCTCGACGCTCTGACGATAGTAGAGCTGGCTCTTGTTGTGTTCACCCAGGTTGGCATAGAGCCGTGCGAGTTCTGCACAGACCACGCCGCTCGGCCGCTGACGCTGGCTCGCCTCGAAGTACTCCTGGGCCTTGCCCCAGTACGCATTGCGCAGGGCCAGTCGACCAAGGGTCAACAGCAGGTCCGGATCATTGGGGCGTTCCTGCAGCCATTTCTCGGCGGTGACCAGTTGGCGCGAGGCATCCACACCCAGCAAGCCGTAGCGCAGCACCAGACGGCTGTCCCAGTTGGATTTGAGCGAATGGCGCAGCAGTTTCTCGGCAATCACCTGCTCGTTGCAACGCACCAGCGTCTCGGTGTACAGCACCAGCAAGTCGACGTTGCTGCGCAGGTACTCCGGCATGTCGGACCACAGGTTGCGCACTCGCTCGATATCTTCGGGGTTGCGCGTTTCCTGGAGAATCAGCTCACGATAGGCCTGCAGCTCCAGTGCCTCACGCTCTTCCCGGGAGATCAGCTGCTGGTCAGCCAGGCGCGGCAGCAGGCGACGCAGGCCATCCCAGTCGCTGACGCTGATGTACGCGGCTTTCAGCTGCTTGAGTACCTGCGGGTGACGCGGCAGGTGCCGGTCGAGACGCGTCAGAATCGCCAGCGCCTCTTCGTACTGCTGACGGTCCAGCATCAGCTGAGCCTGCATCATACCTACCGCAGGATCGGCCCCATCGGTCGAAATATGTGCACGCTTGAGCAGCGTATCGGCCTGGTCGTAGCGTCCCTGGTAGTGAGCCGCCAGCGCCGCGGACAAGTAGTTGACCAACGGCGTGCTGGAGTCGTCCGCCGCCTTGACCAGGGCCTTCTCAGCTCGCTTCCAGCGACCTTCCGCCAGCGCAACCAGCCCGCGCACGGTACGCTTCATGGCGGTGCGATTACGGGCCCGAGAATTCCACACCTTGAAACGGCTGACCGGGCGACTCATGCGCACCAGAACGCGCAAGGCAAAGTGCACAATGATGAACAGCGCCAACAGGATGACCAGACCGAACCAGAAGGAGGTCTGGAAGGAGGTGTCCCCCACCCTGACCAACCAATAGCCAGGAACGGACATCATCAGCTGGCCGAACAGCGCCCCGACCGCAAGGCCAACGACGATGAGCAGGATCAGCTTTCTCATGCGTTACCTCCCTGGCCGGATGCACCCGCCTCGAAGCGCTGCTCGATAAACCTGGCCAGCGCTTGCTGGGAGGCACTGATGTCGGGAAGCTCGGGGCGAATGGCCTGGCTCTTCAGCTCACCCAGGCGTGCAATCACAGCCTGCACCGCCTCGTTGTCGCCATCGTAGTAGCCTTGAAGCAAGGTGATGGCCTTGTCGAGGCTCGCTTCGTACAGCCCGGTTTCTTCCTTCAGCAGCGCCAGCTGCGACTGCTCCAGAACCAGACGCAGGCTTTGACGCAGGTAGGATTCCTGCTCGGGGGTGATCAGCGCCTCGAGAGCCTGGTCATGATGACGGACCGTCACCAGCTCCTTGAGTTCTTCCCCGACCCGAGCGAGCTGCTCCTGCCAGGCCCCTGCCGGCGCCTCCTCGATGGTGGTATCCGCCGTGAATTCCTCGATGTCCTGGGCCAGCGGCAATCCGGCGATCTGCTCCTGCTGGGCGTTCAGGGCCAGGTAGAGCCCTGTGCGGTCCACCTTGGGCACCGACTGCAACGCGGCAAGCTCTTCGGCAATGGCACGACGCACCGGCACCAGCGCCGGGTTATCGGCCTCTTCCAGGCGCGCGTCTGCGGTCCGCAGCAGGGCAGCGGCACCTTCCACGTCGCGCTCCAGCTGCAGGCGCTGGTTGGCCAGCCTCAGCAGATAGGCAGCCTCGGCATGAAGCCAGTCGCGCTCATCTGCATTCTGTTCCTTGGAGAGTTCCGCCAGCACGCGGTCCAGCGTCTGATTGACGTCGGACTTGTAGTCCGCGAAATCACTCTTGATCCCGTCGACCGCCTGCCCCATGGTCTCGCGGCGCTCGTTGAGCCCGCTTTCCAGCTGTGATGACAGCTCCTGGACATCGCTCAGGCTCGGCGTGTTCTGCTTGAGCTGATCGATCCGAGCCGACATGGCCTGCTGAAGCTGCCACCCCTTGAAACCGACAAAGGCCACGCCAGCGATCAACAGCAGCACCAACACCAGCGCAACGACACCGGCCTTGCCTCCACCGGAACCGCCCGAAGAGGTCGATGTGGCGCTGGTCGATGCCGCGCCTCCACCGCTACCGGCGGAGCCACCCTTGGCGCGGCCACCGGACGAGCCAGTGGACGCAGAGGAAGTCGCACCCGTCGCGGCAGCCTTCGTCTTGGCTGAGTCCGATGCGCTTGAACTCGATGCACTAGAGCTAGAAGCAGACGTCTTGGAGCGGGAGTCGCTCGACTGGGTGGAGGCAGACGCGTCCGCGCTTTGCGGCTTGGCATCAGCGGCTGGCTTGGCTGCCGACGTGGTAGCACTGGAGGCCGCATCTTTCGACGCTGAGGTCGCCTTGTCGCCAGCGCTCGACGCGGCCGCATTGTCAGAAGAGCCACTCTTGCTGCTGGCCGACGCGGCGGTGGAAGACGGCGAAGCGGACCCGGTCGAGCTGCTGTTGTTCTTGTCGCGACGCCTCGAGCGCCGCTGGGCGCCTCCCCTGCCGGCACCACCCTTGGCGGGTTCCGTGCCTGAGGTCGCGGCCTGTGCTCCTTGCTTGCCGGAGGCGGACGCCGTCTGCTGCTCGTCCTGATCGTGCTGTTGGTTGCTCATCTGTCGCTAGCCCTTTTCGAGATCTTCATTCGCCATCCTCTGGGTCGCAGGTCCTTGCTACCGCAGCTGCCAGCGCCGCAGGAGACGCGCCAGACGCCACGACCGGGACGCGAAACCCCAGCGTTTTCGCCAGTGTAGCCAACCGCTGGCTGGAAACGACCAGCGGTCGTTGAAAGGTGGCCTCTGAACACCATCTTGCCAGATGTTCCAGGATTTCTCCGCTACTGACCACCAACGCCCCGTAGTCCCCTGCAGCCAGCCGCTGCGCGGCATCCTCTGCCAGCGGCAACAGACAGCGCCGATACACTTCAACCCGCGTCAACCGCGCCCCTCGCTGAGCAAGCGTCTCACCCAGCAACGACCGCCCTCCTTCACCTGCCACCAGCAACACTCGCTGCTGATCAAGCCGCTTGAGCGACGGAAGTGCCAGCAAGGCCTCACTGGTTTCTTCCCCGACGGCCGCAGTGGGCAGACGTACCCTCACGCCCAAGGCCTGATACAGCAGCGCGGCCGTCGCCTGCCCCACGGCATACAGCTCGAGCCCTTGCGGCAGCTGCGGCCAATATCGGTCGAGCGCCTCGACCAACTGCTCGGCGGCGGCGGGGCTGATAACTATCACCTTATGAAAGTGATCGATGTCGAGCCAGGCCGTCCTTGCATCCGCCGTCTCTGGCACAGTTTCCTGCCGCATCACCTCGAGCCGAAGCGTTGACAGCCCGAACGCAGCGACGGCTTCTGCCAACACCTGGCCGCGAGCGCCCGGTCGAGTCAGCAACACCGGTGCAGACATCAGCGCGGCCCGTACACCTCAGCCAGAATATCGCTGGCTCCCTGTTCGAGCAGCTGCTCGGCCACACGAATACCCAACGCCTCCGGTTCATCTACCGAGCCGCGACCCTCGGCCCGCAGCACGCGCGTGCCGTCCGGGGTACCCACCAAGGCACGCAGCCACAGCGTCCGGCCATCATCTTCGTAGATAGCGTGGCCGCCGATGGGGACCTGACAGCCCCCTTCAAGCCGCGTATTCATAGCACGCTCGGCACGCACTCGCGTCGCCGTCTCGATATCATCAAGCGGCGCCAGCAATGACACCAGCTCGGTATCATGCATACGGCACTCGATCCCCAGGGCGCCTTGCCCACAGGCAGGCAAACACACCTCGGGGGGCAGCTCCTGGGCGATACGGTCTTCAAGGCCCAGGCGCTTTAGGCCGGATGTCGCCAGCAGAATGGCGTCAAACTCACCGCCGTCAAGCTTGGCCAGGCGGGTCTGCACATTGCCACGCAGGCTGATCACCTCCAGATCGGGGCGCGCTTCGCGCATCTGCAGCCCGCGCCTCAGGCTGGATGTGCCCAATCGAGCCCCCTCGGGAAGGTCCTCGAGGCAACCGTAGTCGTTGGACACAAACGCGTCGGTGGGCTCGGCCCCTTCGAGAATCACCGACAGCCCCAGGCTTTCGGGGAACTGCATCGGGACATCCTTCATGGAGTGCACGGCAATGTCCGCTCGTCCGTCGAGCATCGCCTCTTCCAGCTCCTTGACGAACAGTCCCTTGCCGCCGACCTTGGCCAGCGGGGTATCGAGGATCTTGTCCCCACGCGTCGACATGGGTACCAGCTCGACTTCAAGGTCAGGATGAATCGCCATCAGGCGATCGCGGACATGTTCGGCCTGCCACATGGCCAATTGGCTCTTACGCGTCGCGATACGCAGCCTGGACATCTGTTGCACGTTGCTACTCCCTGGTCGGGCTCGCGACCACATCGCCGCGTCCGCCATATTAAGTGAATGGCGTCATCATAAAGCACGGCCCCCGTCAGTAAAATCGACCTGAGCCAGCCTTGCCGTCCTTTTTGCCGCCATCTTCGCCTTCGCCCCGGTCTCAGCCCCCTGGGTCCGAGACTTTTGTTGTCGGGCTCGATATCGCCCTCGCTCGTTGGCCGACTTTCGTTACCGGGCCCGATACCGCCCTCGCCTCGTTGGCCGACTTTCGTTACCGGGCCCGATACCGCCCTCGCCTCGTTGGCCGACTCTGGTACACTCTGGCCCATACCTCGACAGCGGCTCCCGACACTGTCCTCGCCTGCAGGCCCGACGTCGCGCCCGTCGCCATCGCATCGTCATTCAGGAAGTCCTTCAATGAGCCAGACCACCAATCAGTCCTGGGGCGGACGCTTCAGTGAACCCACCGATGCCTTTGTCGCCCGTTTCACCGCCTCGGTCGACTTCGATCAGCGCCTGGCACGCCACGACATTCAGGGCTCCATCGCTCATGCCACCATGCTGGCCCAGGTAGGGGTGCTGAGCGAACAAGAGCGTGACGCCATCGTGACCGGCCTCAAGGAGATCGAGACCGAGATTGCCGAAGGCAGTTTCGAGTGGTCGGTGGCACTGGAAGACGTGCACATGAATATCGAGGCGCGCCTGACGCAGAAGATCGGCATCACCGGCAAGAAGCTGCATACCGGCCGTTCGCGTAACGACCAGGTGGCGACAGATATTCGCCTCTACCTGCGCGAAGAAATCGATCTGGTCGCCAGCGAACTGGCACGGCTGCGTGCCGGGCTGATCGAGCTGGCCGACGGCGAAGCAGATACCATCATGCCGGGCTTCACGCACCTGCAGACGGCCCAGCCGGTCACCTTTGGTCATCACCTGCTGGCCTGGCAGGAAATGCTGGCGAGGGATCATGAGCGCCTGCTGGATTGCCGCAAGCGGGTCAATATACTGCCCCTGGGCGCCGCCGCGCTGGCGGGTACCACCTACCCCATCGATCGCCACCTGACCGCTCAGCTGCTGGGCTTCGAGCGCCCCGCCGAGAACAGCCTGGACGCCGTCAGCGATCGTGACTTCGCCATTGAATTCACCGCCTTCGCCAGCTTGCTGCTGATGCACCTGTCGCGCATGAGTGAAGAGCTGGTGCTGTGGACCAGCGCCCAGTTCGACTTCATCGACCTGCCGGACCGTTTCTGCACCGGCTCGTCGATCATGCCGCAGAAAAAGAACCCCGACGTGCCTGAGCTGGTGCGCGGCAAGACCGGCCGTGTCTATGGTCATCTGATGGGCCTGCTGACGCTGATGAAGTCTCAGCCGCTGGCCTACAACAAGGACAATCAGGAAGACAAGGAGCCGCTGCTCGACACCCTGGACACCGTCAAGGGCTGCTTGCGCGCCTTTGCCGACATGGTGCCGGCCATCGAGTCCAAGGGCGATTCCATGCGCGAGGCTGCACGCAAGGGCTTCTCGACCGCCACCGACCTGGCCGACTACCTGGTACGCAAGGGCGTCGCCTTCCGCGACGCCCACGAAATCGTGGGTCAATCGGTCGCCTATGGCATCGAGAGCGGCAAGGACCTGTCGGACATGAGCCTCGACGAACTGCGCCAGTTCTCCGATACCATCGGCGACGATGTCTTTGATGTGCTGACGCTGGAAGGCTCGGTAGCAGCCCGCAACCATATCGGAGGCACCGCCCCCGACCAGGTCCGCGCCGCTGCCCAGCGGGCTCGCGATGCGCTGAAGGCCATCGCCACTGACCAAGGAGCCCGCCAATGAGCCGCGCTACCTCTGCACTGCTGCTGATACTGCTGCTGGCGATGACCAGCTTGGCCGGCTGCGGACAAAAGGGCCCGCTGTACCTGCCAGGCGACGAGGAGGCCGCAGAGCGCTACGGCCCTCGCGACAGCGTGGACCAGGACGACCAGGGTGAAGATGGCAACGCCCAGGGCCAAGGTCAGGATCAAGACGGCAACACTGAAGGGAGCGACGGCTGAGCATGGATCACTTCAACTATCGCGAGGGCGAGCTCCACGCGGAAGCGGTCCCCCTTGCGCGCATCGCTGACCAGGTGGGCACCCCCTGCTACGTCTATTCACGGGCCACCCTGGAGCGCCACTTCAAGGCCTATCAGGAAGCCCTTGGTGATCATCCACACCTGATCTGCTATGCCGTGAAGGCCAACAGCAACCTGGCCGTACTCAACGTTCTGGCACGCCAGGGAGCCGGTTTCGACATCGTCTCCGAGGGCGAGCTAGAGCGCGTCCTGGCGGCGGGCGGGGACCCCGCCAAGATCGTGTTTTCCGGGGTTGCCAAGCAACCTGGCGAAATGGCTCGCGCCCTTGAGGTCGGCATCAAGTGCTTCAATGTCGAGTCCCGTCCGGAACTCGAGGTCCTCAACCAGGTGGCCGGTCGTCTCGGCAAGGTCGCCCCGGTCTCGCTGCGGGTGAACCCGGACGTGGACGCCGGAACCCATCCCTACATTTCTACCGGCCTCAAGGACAACAAGTTCGGCATCGCCGTCGACGACGCCCTTGAGGTCTATCGTCTGGCGGCGACGCTGCCTAACCTGCGCATCGAAGGCCTCGACTGCCATATCGGTTCACAGTTGACCGAGATCGCCCCCTTCCTGGACGCCCTGGAACGCCTGCTGGTGCTGCTCGACCGTCTGCGCGAAGAAGGCATCGAGGTGTCCCACCTGGACCTGGGCGGTGGCCTTGGCGTGCCCTACCGTGACGAGACGCCCCCGGCGCCCTTCGACTATGCCTCGAAGTTGCTGGAGCGCCTGTCTCGCTGGGAAGGTGGTGAACGCCTGACGCTGCTGTTCGAGCCTGGTCGCTCGATCGCCGCCAATGCCGGCGTGATGCTGACCCGCCTGACCTATCTCAAACCAGGTGAAACCAAGAACTTCGCCATTGTCGATGCGGCAATGAACGACCTCATTCGACCGTCGCTGTATCAGGCATGGCAGGCCATCATTGAGGTCGATACGCGCCAGCAGCGCGACAGCGATATCTATGATGTGGTCGGCCCGGTATGTGAAACCGGCGACTTCCTGGGCAAGGAACGCCGTCTCGCCGTGGCGCCGGGAGACCTGCTGGCGGTGCGTTCGGCCGGTGCCTATGGCTTCGTCATGGCCTCCAACTACAACAGCCGGCCGCGCCCCGCGGAAGTGCTGGTGGATGGAGACAGCTGGCAGGTCGTGCGGCAGCGAGAACGCATTGAAGACCTGTGGGCAGGTGAATCACTGCCCGACGCCGCCGGAGAGTCGCGCTGATGCTGCTGCACTTCACCAAGATGCATGGCCTGGGCAATGACTTCATGGTCATCGACCTGGTCACCCAGCGCGCGCGTATCGAGACGGAAGACATTCGCCGCCTCGCCGATCGCCGCTTCGGCATTGGCTTTGATCAACTGCTAGTGGTGGAACCGCCGCGAGATCCCGACATGGACTTTCGCTATCGGATCTACAACGCCGACGGTAGCGAAGTGGAAAACTGTGGCAACGGAGCGCGCTGTTTCGCCCGCTTTGTGCGCGACAAGCGCCTGACCCATAAACGCCAGATCCATGTCGAGACCGCCGGAGGGCCACTGGTCCTTGACGTGCACGACGACGAACAGGTCAGCGTGGACATGGGCGCACCGCGCTTTGCTCCTGCCGCGCTGCCCTTTGACGCCGACGCTGACCAGTTGCTGCATACGCTGGAGGTGGACGGAGAGACCCTGAACATCGCCGTCGCCTCCATGGGCAACCCTCATGCCGTCATCCGCGTCGATGATGTGGCAAGCGCCCCGGTGGAGCGCCTGGGCCCGCTGATCGAGCATCATCCGCGCTTTCCGCGCCGGGTGAATGTCGGCTTCATGCAGATTCTGTCGCGCCAGAGCATCCGTCTGCGGGTGTTCGAACGCGGCAGTGGCGAGACGCTGGCCTGCGGCACCGGCGCCTGCGCCGCAGTGGCCTGCGGTATTCGCCAGGGTCTGCTGGATAGCCCGGTATCGGTGGCGTTGCCTGGCGGCAACCTGAGCATACGCTGGGCCGGAGAAGACCAGCCGCTGATCATGACCGGGCCTGCCGAGCGAGTGTTTGATGGTCGCATCCCGCTACGTTGATCTCTTACGTATTGGACGCTCCCCGACTACGCTAAGCTGCCAGCATGGCTGACACTTTGACACCGACCGTTACACAGGGAGACGCGCATGCCCCAAGCCGCCCCAGAGCCTCGCAAGACGCTGGATCCGGACCGGGTCGCCGAATGGCTGGCGCGCCATCCGGACTTTTTCGTTGGCCGTGAAGGCTTGCTGCAAAGCCTGAAGGTGCCTCATCCGGAAACTCAGGGTGCGACCTCTCTGCTCGAGCGTCTGGTCTACGATCTGCGCAAACGCGCAGAGGGTGCTGAACTGCGCCTGGAACAATTGCTCGACTCGGCTCGACACAATGAAGCCCAGTACCGTCGAACCCGAGAACTGGTGCTGGCGCTGCTCGAGGCCCAGGACAACGATGCCCTCGGTCAGGCGCTGGCGACCCAGCTGAGCGAGCGTTTCCAGACTCCGGCAGTAGCAGTCTGGTGCCCCGCCAGCTTGACCGATCGCGACCCGCGCCCACCTCAGGCGCCGCGCCACGTCCTCGACGAGCACACGGGTCAGCGCTTGACCGCTTTGCTCGATGGCCGCGCCAGCCGTTGCACACGCCTGACGCCCACCGACTGGAAGCGACTGGTGCCCCATGCCAAGGCACCGACCAAGTCCGGTTCCTGCGCGATCGCCCGCATGACCCTCGGCGAACCCCAAGGCTTCGTGGTGTTGGCCAGCGCCGACCCGGACCACTTCCGCGCCAGCATGGACACTCTGTTCACCGAGTATCTGGCCGATGTGCTGGTACGGTTGAGCGTCCGACTGAGCGAGCATGATGGCGGCTGAGCCTCCGCTTGATCGTGCGGTGGCGGACTTCTTGAGCGAGCTTGCCCGCACGGCCAGCGGCGCCACGGTCGACGCCTACCGACGAGACCTGGCCGCCTATCTGGATTGGCGGGCACAGCAGAGCCTGTCAGCGCCTGAGGATGACCTCATCACGGCCAAGGAACTGCGTCGATTCCTGGCCTCCGAGCGCAGCCGAGGGCTGGCTGCACGCAGCCTCAAGCGCCGCCGTGCCGCACTGTCGCGGTTCTGTGGTCATCTGGTGGACAGCGGACAGCTGGCGTACAACCCGGTGGGCCTGAGTCAGGGCCCCAAGGCGCCCAACGACCTTCCTCGCCCCGTCGATGTGGACCTTCTTGCCCGCTTTCTCGACACCCCCCATGACGGCTCGGTGCTGTCGGTGCGCGATCAGGCCATGCTGGAGCTGCTTTACTCCAGTGGGTTGCGCTTGGCGGAGCTATCGGCGCTGGATCTGGGGGATGTGCATGGCGCCAGCGTCAGGGTCGTCGGCAAGGGCAACAAGCCGCGCCAGGTACCCGTGGGGTCCCGCGCCAGAGCCGCCATCGAGCAATGGCTGACATTGCGAGGATCGCTGGCTGCTGATGGCGAGCGGGCCATGTTCGTCGGACAGCACGGGAAACGCCTGGGTCATCGCGCCATTCAGGCACGCCTGGTCACTCAAGCGCGCCGTCGCGGCCTCCCCGAGCACCTCCACCCTCATCGACTGCGTCACTCCTTTGCCAGCCATCTTCTCGAGTCCAGCCAGGACCTGCGTGCGGTTCAGGAACTGCTCGGCCACGCCAACCTGTCGACCACCCAGGTCTATACCCGCCTGGACTGGCAGCACCTGTCGGAGAGCTACGATCGCGCCCACCCCAGGGCTCGGCGCAGGCCGGCCAGCACCGCACCAGACCCTGATGACCCTGACCTTGTTGGAGAGACACCGTGCTAGCGCCCGCAAACCTGTCTCGGCTGGAAGCCATCACCTTTGATCTGGACGATACGCTGTGGGACAACGCCGGCGTCATGCAGCGCACCGAGCACGGCCACGTCGACTGGCTGAATACCCAGCTTACGGCGTGGCAGGCCCGCCGAGGCGAGCCTGCCACCGACCCCATCGATCTTGAGCGCTATCTCGCGGCACGCCAGGCCATGGCTCGGCAGCACTGGTCCCGACGCGGCGACTTCAGTTGGCTGCGCGAGCACAGCCTGGTTCAGCTGCTGGTCGAAAACGGCCTGGATCAGGACAGCGCCCGCGAGTGGGCGGCACGGGCCATGCAGCAGTTCCATCAGCTGCGCATCGACGTCACGCCCTTCCCCGGGGCCGACGCCATGCTGGAGCGTCTCGCCTCACGCTACCGGCTCGGCAGCATCACCAATGGCAATGTGGCCTTTGAGCGCCTGGCCATTGCACGGCATTTTCATGAACGCATCGCAGCTGGTGAAATGCTGGCCCCAAAGCCCGACCCACGCCCTTTTCTGGCCATGCTGGCGAGGTTGAACGTGCGCCCTGAACGAGCACTGCACGTGGGAGACTCATGGGAGGAGGACATCCTGCCTGCCAGACGGCTAGGCATGCAGGCCGCCTGGATCGCGCCGACACAGACGCAGGTAACGGACCTGCCTGCCGGCGTCATTCACCTGGCCTGTGTCACCGAGCTAGAGGCCCTGCTGTCCGGAGGGGGCGTGTTCTCACACCGAGAGCTCTCGAACCGTGGCTGCTGAACCACACCCCCCGCAGGCTCAGCCCTGGTCGAGCCACCCATCCAGACGTCGATGGGCGTCTTCAACCCCCTGACGCTTGAGTGCCGAGAATAACTGGACGCTGACCAGGTCTTCCCACTCGCGCAGACGAGACCGCACCTGCTGCAACGCATTCTTGGCCGCGCCCTGCTTCAACTTGTCTGCCTTGGTCAGCAGGATATGGACCGGGAGATCTCGCTCGTCCGCCACATCCAGCAGCGCAAGGTCAAATTCGGTCAGCGGATGCCGCACATCCATCACCAGCACAAGCCCGCGCAGTGATTGGCGCTTCTGCAGGTACTCCGCCAGGTGACGCTGCCACTCCAACTTTACCTTTTCAGGCACCTTGGCGTAGCCGTATCCCGGCAGGTCCACCAGACGCCGGTCCACGTTGTCGCCCAGCGAAAAGACATTGATCAGCTGTGTGCGTCCCGGCGTCTTGGACGTCCTGGCGAGCGCCTTCTGCTGGGTTATCGCATTGATGGCGCTAGATTTTCCCGCATTGGAACGACCCGCAAAGGCCACTTCCACACCGCTGTCTTCAGGGCAGCGGGCAAGGGTAGGGGCGCTGGTAAGAAATCGGGCCAAGGAGTAATTGAAAGCCATGAGATGGAAGAAATCCTGACGGTGGTCAAAAGTAGGGGCGAGGGCCCTGGCATTCCCGCCCTCAGGGTGTTTGGTTATAGTAAGCTTTGAGGCGGCTGCGACCCGGAGACCCATCTTACCATTGTGCTGCTGTTGCCAGCGACCGGCCTCAGCGCGGGCGCTTCCTCCTGCAACTCGGGCATGCCTCAAGGCCACGCCCCGCAGGACCGTGAAAACATCATAACGGCATAAGTGAACTAGCGATGAGACAGTTACTGGCAAGCCTGGCAATCTCCATCGGCGTCGTTGGCGCCGCCCATGCCGATCTTCAGAGTGACGCAGACGCCGCCGCTGGACGCGACAAGGCAACCGCCTGTGCCGCGTGTCACGGCCAGACCGGCGCCAGCATCGCGCCAACCTTCCCCAACCTGGCAGGACAGCAGGCCTCCTATCTGGCCAAGCAGATCCTCGATATTCGTGATGGCCATCGTCTGGTACCCCAGATGGCTGGTCAGGTGGACAACTTCAGCGACCAGGACGCCTGGGACGTGGCCGCCTTCTTCGCCGGCCAGGAGCCGGTGGTGGGCCAGGCCAAGGACGACGAGGCCTTGCTGGAACGCGGAGAAGCCCTCTATCGCGCGGGCGATCTCGCCAAGGGCATACCCGCCTGCAGTGCCTGCCATAGCCCCACCGGCAGTGGTATAGGCTCCGCGGTCTATCCGGCACTGTCCGGACAGCACGCGGGGTATGTGGTCACTACGTTGAAGGCCTTCGCCTCCGGTGATCGTGCCAACAGTCCTGGCGGCATGATGTCGGATATCGCCGCCAAGATGAGCGACGCCGACATGGAAGCTGTGGCCAACTACGTGCAAGGACTGCACTGACCGTCTTTCTGGCGGATCAGCGGGGCGGCTCTTGAGCCGCCCCGCTTGCGTTTGGCGACACTCAGCGGCAACCCCATGGCCATTCGGGATATTCGGGAACCCTTCTAACGTTGTAGACTCAAAACAGCGTTCGCTTTGTGGCTTCAGCCTCAGGGGAGCAGAACTGCTGCTCGCCGGTCGCGGAAGTACACCGTCTATTTCAAGGAGACATACTGACATGCTGAAGTCACTGATGATGGGCCTGGTAGGCCTGGGCCTGTCCACCATGGCTGCTGCTGCCCCGGTCACTGAAGGCAAGGACTACACCGTTGCACCCAACACCGTTCAGCTGGGCAGCGATGACAGCAAGATCAACGTGACCGAGGTGTTCTGGTATGGCTGCCCTCACTGCTACGCGCTGGAAGATCCGCTGAACGCCTGGGTGGCAGACCTGCCAGAGGACGTAGAATTCGAACGCATGCCGGCCACCCTGGGGGAAACCTGGGTCAAGCACGCTCGCGCCTTCTATGCTGCCCAACAGCTGGAGATTCTCGACGAGGTCCACGAGGATTTCTTTGACGCCATCCACCAGGAAGGCGAGCAGCTGACCGACCCGGACGATATTGCGGCCTTCTTCAGCGACTACGGCGTCAGCGAAGAGGATGCCCTCAAGGCCCTGGATGGATTCGGCGTCAAATCGCAGATCAACCGCGCCAGCGCGACCATGCGTAACCTGCAGCTGATGGGCGTTCCGGCACTGATCGTCGATGGCCGCTACATCGTATCGCCCAGCAACGCTGGCAGCCTCGACAATATGCCGCGCATCGCCGAAGCGCTGGTGGAGCAGGTTCGCGAAGAACGCGAGGCCGCGCAGTAATGAGCTCCCTGGCCGAGGAACATCACCCTACCCTCGAAGGAGGTCACCTGAGACTGGTGACCTTCAACCTTCAGGTGGGCATTCAAACCTCGGCCTACCACCATTATCTGACACGCAGCTGGCAGCACCTGTTGCCACATCCCCAGCGGCAACGTCGCCTGGACATGATGGCTGAGGTGCTGTCGCACTTTGACATGGTGGGACTGCAGGAGGTGGATGGGGGCAGCTTTCGCTCGAGCCAGGTGAATCAGCTGACCTACCTGGCACGGCAAGGAGGCTTCCCTCACCACTACCAGCAGCTGAACCGCAATCTCGGCCGTATCGCGCAACATAGCAACGGCCTGCTGTCGCGCCTGACACCTAGCCGTATCGAGGAACACCGACTACCGGGAACGCTTCCCGGCCGCGGTGCCATCCACGCTCGCTTCGGTGAGGGCCCCGAGGCGCTACACCTCTTTGTGGCACACCTGGCCCTAGGCCAGCGCACCCAGAACCTGCAGCTCGACTACTTGAGTGAATTGATCCAGCCCCTCAAGCATGTGGTGGTGATGGGCGATCTGAACTGCACACCAGAGCGCTTGCATGCCCATGATCGATTCTGCGCATCGTTGCCGCTGCATCCGGTGCATCCGCCGCTGAGCTACCCGTCCTGGCGCCCCAGTCGTGCGCTGGACCATATTCTGCTGTCGTCCTCTCTCGAGGCCGACGAGGTCGAGGTCCTCGACCGGCTGTTTTCCGACCATCTGCCCGTCGCGGTGGATATTCGCCTGCCAGATCCCTGCCTGAAGGCCATTCGCGCCTGCCATTCCCAACAACTCGCCTGAACCGAGCATCACACGACCGATACCGCGGCAAGGCTCGACTTTCGATGCCATGACAGTGCTACCTTGCCTGCCGTATAGTCAGCGTTGATGCGCGCCACCCTGTGCAACGGGTCCCGCGTGCAACACTATCCAAGACGCCAGGCCGCTCCGCGCTTCCCCGCGCGTGGATGCGCTGCCTGAAACAAGATCGCCCTGACACTATCTTGCGAGCTCACATGTCCACAACCTCCGGCTTGCCGGGGCCACTGGCGGCCCTCGACGCCTTGATCGAACGCCTGGGTAGAGGCCTCTCCTGGCTCATTCTGGCGATGATGATCATTCAGTTCCTGATCGTCATTCTGCGCTATGCCTTCAGCGTCAACAGCATTCCCATGCAGGAATCGGTGATGTACATGCATGCCACCGTCTTCATGCTGGCGGCGGCCTACACCCTGCGGCATGGCGGACATGTGCGCGTCGATATCTTTTACCGGGCCATGTCGGCACGTAAAAAAGCCCTGGTCGATCTGCTGGGCACGCTGTTCCTGTTACTTCCGGTGATGGTGTTCGTCATCGCCACCAGCCTTGGCTACGTCGGCAAATCCTGGGCCATTTTCGAGGGTTCCCCCGATGCCGGCGGCATCCCCGGCGTGTTCCTGCTGAAGACCCTGATACCGGCCTTTGCGCTACTGATGATCCTGCAGGGGATCGTTGAAATCTGCCGCAATTCTCTCATCCTTAGCGGGCGCCTGACCCCGGACGAAGCCCCCCACGATGCCAACGAGGAGCACCTGTAAATGCTGGAGTTCATGCCACTGGTGCTGTTCGCGGTCATCTGTACGGTCCTGATGTTCGGCTATCCGGTCGCGCTGTCGCTGGCCGGCACCGCGCTGGCCTTCGCCGGTCTTGGCTTCGGCCTCGAGTCCATCGGTATCGACGCCAATTTTGATGGCAGCTATCTCAACGCCTTCCCCAATCGACTCTACGGCATCATGACCAACACGACGCTGTTGGCGGTGCCGCTGTTTGTCTTGATGGGCGTGCTGCTGGAAAAGTCCCGGGTCGCCGAGACCCTGCTTGACGCCATGGCACTGCTGTTCGGCTCGCTGCGCGGGGGACTGGGCATCTCGGTGACCATCGTCGGCATGATGCTGGCGGCCTCCACCGGGATCGTCGGTGCCACCGTCGTCACCATGGGGTTGATGTCGCTTCCCACCATGCTGAAGCGTGGCTACAGCCAGTCCCTGGCCACCGGCACTATCTGCGCTACCGGCACGCTAGGACAGATCATTCCCCCGTCCATCGCCCTGGTCCTGCTCGGTGACGTGCTCTCCAGCGCCTATCAGCAGGCCCAGCTGTCCATGGGCATCTTCAGTCCCAAGACAGTGTCCGTCGGCGATCTGTTCATGGGTGCGCTGGTGCCAGGCCTGATTCTGGTGCTGGTCTACATCGTTTACGTGAGCCTGGTGGCGATGTTCAAGCCCAGCGCAGCACCCGCGGCTGATCGCCAGGAGCTGATGGCGGAAATGGGCCATACCTCGGGCCTGGGTCTACTGTTGCTCAAGGGGCTCGTACCACCCATCGTGCTGATTGTCGCGGTACTGGGTTCTATCCTGACCGGCCTGGCAACCCCCACAGAAGCGTCCGCCGTTGGTGCCTTTGGTGCTTTCGTGCTGGCCCTGGCCTATCGTCGCCTCGACATGGCCACCCTCAAGGAAGTGCTGCGCTCCACCACCCATGTCACCACCATGGTCTTCCTCATTCTGATTGGGGCGGCCCTGTTCTCGCTGGTATTTCGTGCCTACGGGGGTGAGGAACTGGTGACTCACCTGTTCGAGAACATGCCTGGCGGCGTCGTCGGTGCCACCATCATCGTGATGCTGGTCATCTTCCTGCTCGGCTTCATTCTAGACTTCATCGAGATCACCTTTGTGGTTGTGCCGATCGTCGGCCCCATTCTGCTGGCCATGGGCCTCGACCCGATCTGGCTCGGTATCATGATCGCGATCAACCTGCAGACCTCGTTCTTGACGCCACCGTTTGGTTTCGCGCTGTTCTACCTGCGCGGGGTCGCTCCGGAATCCGTTCCGACGTCTGCCATCTATCGTGGTGTGATTCCGTTCATCGTACTGCAGCTGGGAATGCTGCTGGCGCTGGCGTTCTTCCCGGGCCTTGCCACCTGGCTGCCGGAGCAGTTCTAACTCGGGATGTGCTGTTCAAGGAGGCCGGGAGAGCGCGGTCACAAGCGGCTCCCGGCTCTTTCCGGCGCTTTCAGACAGGAACATGGGGCATCATCATGGCCATGGGCGTGCGCATACCGCACGCAATGGCGCCCGCGTTGGCGATGCGTGGACGGCGCCAGTCACGTGCACCACGGCGCGGCATCTATAGTAGCTGCATCGCCATAGCGACCCTTGCCTACACGCTATATCAAAGGGCTATAGCCAAGAGCTATATCCAAGGGCTATATCCAAGAGCCCTATCAAAGGGCTATATCAACAAGACGCATGACCGAGCATCATGACGCTGCCGACATCCCGGCAGCGCCATTCACCCGCTGGCCCTACCCCGGCCGGCAGGTCCCGACAACGCCAACACCATATAAAAGGGGACTTACATGCAACGCAGCTCAATCGCCAAGGCCATTACCCTCGCCAGTGCCACCGGCCTTATGCTGATCGGTGCCCAGGCACAGGCTCAGGACACCTTCGAGTGGAAACTGGTAACGTCCTGGCCCAAGAACTTTCCCGGCGTTGGCCAAGGCCCGGAGCGCCTGGCCAAGCTGGTGGAAGAAATGTCGGACGGTCGACTGACCATTGAAGTGTTCGGCGCCGGCCAGCTGGTTCCCGGCTTCGAGGTCTTCGACGCAGTAGCGGAAGGCACCGCGCAGATGGGCCATTCCGCGTCGTACTACTGGAAGGGCAAGGCACCCGCTGCCCAGTTCTTCGCTGCCGTTCCGTTTGGCATGAATGCTCAGGAAATGAACGCCTGGCTGCACTATGGCGGCGGCCTGGAGCTGTGGAACGAGCTCTACGACGACTTCGGGGTAGAAGTCATGGCGGCCGGCGCCTCCGGGGTGCAGATGGGCGGGTGGTACAACAAGGAGATCAACTCGGTCGCCGACCTGGACGGTCTCAAGATGCGTATGCCTGGCCTCGGTGGCGAGGTCATGAACCGCATGGGCGTGGCCATCGTCAACATGCCAGGCGGCGAAATCTTCACCTCGCTGCAATCCGGCGCCATCGACGCCACCGAGTGGATCGGCCCCTATAACGACCTGGCCTTTGGCCTTCACCAGGCCGCCGAATACTATTACTACCCGGGCTGGCATGAGCCCACGGTCATGTTCGAAGCCATCATCAACGATGACGCTCTGGCAGAACTGCCTGCCGACTTGCAGGCGATCCTGCGTAGCGCGGTTCGCGACGTCAACCAGGACGTACTCGACGAGTACACCGCACGTAATAACGACGCCCTGGCAACGCTGATCAACGAGCACGACGTTCAGCTGCGCAAGCTGCCTGATGATGTCCTTGCTCAGGCTCAGGAGATTTCCGCCGAGGTCGTGCAGGAACTCGCCGACTCCAGCGATATCGCCGGCCGCATCTACGAGTCCTATCGCGAGTTTCAGGACAAGGTCGTGAATTACCACGCCATTTCCGAACAGGCCTACTACAACGCCCGTAACCCGGACGGCGGCACCAGTCTCGGCCAGGAGTAATCCGCGTCGACCATCGCCGTCAGCGGTGATATCGACAGCAGAAGGGCTGCCATTCGGCAGCCCTTCTGCTATCCCCGGCTAGGCCGGGGCTTCCGTCAAGCCTGGGTTTGGCTAAAGGGCTTGGCTAAAGTGCCCGGCTATAGGGCTTGGTGGTAGGTCCTGGTCCAGGCTCAGGCGCCACACGAGAAGTAGCTGTCCGCTAACCACAGTACCAGCGCATAGCGCCCCCCCTTGCTCACCAGAATCCACACCAACGCGCGCCACCAAGGTAGCCGCGCGATTCCCGCCAGCACGGTCAGTGGATCTCCTATTACCGGCACCCAGGCCAGCAGCAGACTGGCTTCTCCCCCCTTGCGATACCAGCGCTGCGCCCGCGCCAGTCCCTGCGGTGATGCCGGAAACCACCGCCGATCCACGTAGTGGGTGGCATAGCGCCCCAGCCCCACGTTGATCAAACTCCCCAAGGTGTTGCCCAGCGTCGCCACCCACCACAGTGCCAACGGCGACTCGCCACGGCACCACAGTGCCGTCAGCCACACCTCGGAGCCGCCCGGCAGCAAGGTCGCACTGGCCATCGCGACCACAAACAGACTGAACATGGCTCCCTCGACCTGGTCTCTTGTATCCTGTGGGTCCTGCTGACTTTCCGGTGCCGTTCATGTCCCAGCTCACAGCCATTCCCCACACTCTGACCATTGCCGGCTCTGACCCGTCCGGTGGCGCAGGTCTGCAAGGTGACCTCAAGACGCTGTCGGCGCTAGGCACCTATGCCACCAATGTGATTACCGCGGTGATCGCGCAGAATACCTGTGGGGTCCGCGAGGTGCACCCGGTGACGGCCGCCAGCATCCGCGTTCAGCTCGACCACTTGCTCGATGATGTCCGCGTCGACGCGGTCAAGATCGGTATGGTGGCAAGCCGCGACGTCGCCGAGGTGCTGCGCGAAGCGCTCGAGGCCCGGCGTCCGCGCTGGATCGTGCTGGACCCGGTCATGGTCGCCAAGAGTGGCGATATTCTGGTCGACGAGGCGGGGATTAGCGCCGTACGCGACATTCTGGTGCCGCTGGCTGACGTCATCACGCCCAACCTGCCCGAGGCTTCCGTATTACTTGACCGGCCCATCCCCACCAGTGCAGATGACATGGAAGCCATGCTGCCAGCACTGACCGCGCTATCGGCGCCCTATGTCCTGCTCAAGGGAGGCCACCTCGACGGTGACAGCTGCCCTGACCTGCTCGCCTCGCCCACCGGGGAGCGGTGGCTACCAGCGCCACGCATCGATACTCAAAACCTGCATGGCACAGGCTGCGCGCTGTCGTCTGCCATCACCGCCAAACTGGCCCACCTGCCGCACGACGCCCAGGAAGCCCAGATTATCGACGCCATCGGCGATGCCAAGCGCTGGCTGCACCAGGCACTGGATGCCAGTCGCCGGCTGTCCGTGGGGCACGGGCGGGGCCCGGTTCACCACTTCCACGCCTGGTGGTAGCCGCTACCTTCTGTTGTCGTTCAGGCTTAGGGATCAGATCATCATGCGCTGACAGCAGTGGTACCTCGGAGCGCTTGCGCGAATCGGCATGCCCACCCATGCTGAAGGTTCCTCCACTGGCGTTCTGAGGGCAGAGCCATGACTCGCTCCCTGCTGTTTGCCTGTGACCTGTCAGCCGAAAACCGCTCCGCCTTTGGCCGTGCCATTCGCCTGGCCAACGACATGGGCGCACGCCTGGACGTACTTCACGTCCTTGACCCCTATCTGCCACGGCGGGTGCTGCGTGACCTGGAAGGTGCCGTCGTCGATGACATCCATGCCATCGCCACGGATCTACGTGAAGACTATGCGCTGAATGAGCCGCCGCTGTTGGTACAGACCGTGACCGGGGCTCCCTACGCCGAAATCATACGCGAGGCCCACGAGCGCAGCGCCGAGATGATCATTCTCGGCACTCACCGCAAGCGGGGTCACCCTGACCTGATCGGTGGCACCACCCTGGCCAGAGTGTTGCTCAGCGCACCCTGTCCGGTGCTGACCGTCAGCCAACCGCCCTCTGCCCCATGGACTGACATCCTCGTGCCGGTCGACTTCTCGCTGACCTGCCGACGCACGCTACGCGAAACCCTGCGTCATTTCCCGGAGTCACGCCTCGAGCTTCTGCACGCCTGGGACGTGCCTGGCGAGCGCGAGCTGGGCTCCGACGCGGAGTTTGCCCAATGGCGCGACCGGGAAGTCATTCGCCTGCGACACCAGCTCGAACATGAAATTGATCAGCTGATGGCAGAGTTTGAACGAGTGCCTGAGCTGGAGCTGGTACTGGAGCAAGGTGATCCACTGGATGTACTGATCGCCCATCTCCGGCGCCAACCTCCTGACCTGCTGGCACTGGGCAACCGCAGTCAGGCTGGACGTCGCAGCCAGATCACCAAGCGCCTGCTGGCAGAGCCGCGCTGCGACATCATGCTGTGTCGAGCCTGGTAATCGCCGACGGGTAAGGCGCAGCAAGATATACAAAACCTGTACAAGCAACGCATCCTTTGCCATGATCTGTACAACATCGTGCCAGAGGACGTGTCTCATGCCCCCGCGCCAGCCCCAGCAACATCCGCTCACTCGACTGATTGCCGCCATCAGCCTCATGACGTGTCTGACACTGACCATGGCGCTGCCCCCCAAAGCCGAAGCCCAATCCACCACCGCGAACGCACCGCAGGTACAGGTCAAGGGCGCCAGCTTTGCGCGAACGATTGAAGGTGATCGGCGCTACGACATGCTCGGTCATGGCCTGTTCACCTATATGGTGTGGGACGCCTACGCCGGCGCCTACTACCAGGCCGCAGGCTTTCCTCGACCGGCGCCGCTATCCGATGTCCCGAGACAGTTGGTGCTGCATTACTTCCATGCCATCGACGCCGAGGACTTCGCCGAGGCGACCACTCGCACGGTGCGCGAGCAGGTCAACGAGGTGAATTTCGACAGCGTGCGCTCAGAGCTATCTCGCCTGACAGACAGCTATCGCGACGTTCAGCCTGGGGATCGCTACGCCTTGCGCTGGAGCGGCGAGCAGCTCACCCTCTCGCTCAATGGAACGCCGCTGTTCCAGAGCCCCAACCTGGAACTGGCCATCGCCATGTTCGCCATCTGGTTGGGCAGCGATCCGTTGGACGATGGCTTCCGTGATGCGCTTCTCGGGCGCTGATCGGCGCCTTCTGCCTACCCTTACCTCTCCGTGCTAGGCTGATGCCCTTTTCAGCCAAGGCACTCGCATCATGAAAGCTCTGATTCAGCGCGTCAGACGCGCCAGCGTCGATGTCGACGATCGCACCATTGGCGCCATCGATCACGGCCTCCTGGCCCTCGTAGGCGTCGAGAAAGGCGACGACGAGGCGGCGGCCGAACGGCTACTGCACAAGCTGCTGCACTACCGTGTGTTCGGCGACGACGATGACAAGATGAATCTCAACCTCCAGCAGGCCGGCGGCGGGCTCCTGCTGGTGTCGCAATTCACCCTTGCGGCTGACACACGCAAGGGCCTGAGACCCAGTTTTTCCAGCGCAGCCCCTCCTGCGGAAGGCGAACGCCTCTTCCACTACCTGCTTGATCTGGCGAACCAGCGCCACAGCCCCGTCGCCTGTGGACAGTTCGGAGCCAACATGCAGGTAGCGCTGGTCAACGACGGTCCGGTGACCTTCCTGCTGGAAAGCTAGGGGTCGTGACACGTCGCAATACGCTGACATGACCGTCGTCGAAAACGTCGCTTGATGTTCATGGAAACATTTACCACAATCATCTGTATACAATAACAACGGATGATCGTATCCATGACACACCAGCGACATGTCGCCAGCCGCTCGGTCTTCGACTTCCACGGCAGGCCCCCCATGAGCCGTGCCCTGCCGTTATCATTGCAGCACATCCTCGCCATGATCATGGGCACCATTACCGTGCCCATCATCGTGGCAGGCACCGTGGGTGCATCGGTGGCCCAAACACTGATGCTGATTCAGGTCTCCCTAATGGCGTCAGCGGTGTCCACGTTAATCCAGCTGTTTGGTGTCTGGCGCTTCGGCGCCCGCTTGCCGACCATCTTTGGCGTGGGCTTCGCCTATGTCCCCACCTTGACGGCGGTAGGCGCACAGTTTGGCCTGGAAGGTATCCTCGGCGCCCAGCTGTGTGGCGGGATCGCCATGCTGCTGGTGGGCATCGGCATTCGACCGCTGCGGCATCTCTTCCCGCCGGTGGTCGCCGGCGTGGTGGTGCTGGTCATCGGCCTATCCTTGTATGACATCGCCATCCACTACATGGCCGGAGGACGCAACAGCCCCGACTATGGAGGCGGACAGCAATGGCTGGTTGCCCTGGTCACGCTCGCCGTCGTATTGGGGGTGTCCCAATTCGGCCGAGGCTTTATCAAGCTGGCGGCGATCATCTGCGGCATCGTGGTCGGCTACGTTCTGGCACTGGCCCTTGGCATGGTCGATTTCACTGCCGTGACGCAGGCCGCCTGGTTCAGCGCCCCACGCCTGCTACCGGTATCGCTCGACTTCGCCCCTGCCGCCATCCTGTCCATGGTGATCATCTGCGTGGTCAACTCGGTCCAGACCATTGGCGACCTGTCGGCAACCACCATCGGTGGCATGAACCGTGAGCTGGGTCATCGGGAACTCTCGGGAGGACTGCTTGGCAACGGGATCTGTACCCTGGTTGGCGCGCTGTTCGCCGCTCTGCCGACAGCGTCCTTCAGCCAAAACGTCGGCATTGTGGCCATGACCAAGGTCGTCAGCCGTTCCGTACTGGCACTGGCAGCGGTATTCATGCTGGCGGCGGGGCTGATTCCCAAGTTCGGGGCGCTGATGACCACCATTCCCTATCCCGTGCTGGGGGGCGCTACCATCACGGTATTCGGGATGATCACCATGACAGGCATCCAACTGCTGACGCGGGATGAGTTGTCAGGCCGCAACATGACCATCGCCAGCCTGTCCCTGGCACTGGGGCTCGGCCTGGCCGCCGCGCCTGAAGCGATGCAGGCCCTGCCGAGTACCTTGCAGCTCGCTCTGGGCAGCTCACCGATTGTGGTGGCGGCCCTCAGCGCCGTCACCCTCAACCTGGTGCTGCCGCAGACCAGCCTGGCAGACGAGCAGGCAGAACGGCAGCGCATGGCGGCGCGAATGGATGCACAGGATGCGGCCTCGCCCGGACACACCGAGGAGGTCCCCTCAGTCTCCGCTCGCTAGCGCGTCCTGCATCTCCTCGAGTGCCTCTTCGGCGGCCAGCCACTCGGCCTCAAGGTCGTCGAGGCGGGCCTTGAGCTCGCCCTGGCGGCCCAGGCATTCGGTCAACTCCTGCTTGCGAGCGGTATCGGTGTACAGCGACGCGTCCCCCAGCCGTTCCTCGACCTCGGCGAGCTCAGCCTGCACACCCTCCATGGCCTTTTCCGCACGATCACGCTCGCGCTTCAGGGGCCTTAGCTTCTCTCTCAGCTCGGCGGCGGCTCGGCGAGAGGCCTTGCGGTCTTCCTTGGGTGCTGCCTGCGCGGCGTCCGCCTTGTCGGCCTTCTCTTCCCGGGCGATGCGCCGGGCCGTCTCCAGGCGCGTCTTCAACCAGACGCGATAGTCCTCGAGGTCACCGTCGAAGGGCTCTACCCGATGGTCCGCCACCTTCCAGAACTCGTCCACCGTGGCCTTGAGCAGATGGCGGTCGTGGGACACCACGATAACCGTGCCATCAAAGGACGCCAGCGCTTCCGTCAGCGCTTCGCGCATCTCGAGATCAAGGTGGTTGGTGGGCTCGTCCAACAGCAGCAGATTGGGCTTCTGCCAGGCGATCAAGGCCAGGGCCAGGCGCGCTTTCTCGCCCCCGGAGAAGGTATCGACCTTGGCAAAGACATCGTCGCCTGGAAACCCGAAGCCTCCCAGGAACTGACGGATGTCGCTGTCAGCGGCCTTGGGCGACAGACGCTGGACGTGCGTGAACGGCGACGCCTGCAGATCGAGGCCTTCCAGCTGGTGCTGGGCAAAGTAGCCTACGGCGAGGTGTTCGCCGGGCACACGCCGCCCCTCCAGCAGGGGCAGGTCGCCGGTCAACGACTTGATCAGGGTGGACTTGCCTGCGCCATTGGGCCCAAGCAGACCAATACGCTGGCCCGGCAACAGCGTCAGCTTGACGTTGGACAGCTGAACGCGCTGACCGCCGTCCGCCTGCTGATAGCCTAACGCGGCATCGTCGATCACCAGCAGTGGGTGGGAGGTCTTGTCTGCCGCCGGCAGGGTGAAATGAAACGGAGAATCGACGTGAGCAAGGGCGATATCGCCCATGCGCTCGAGCATCTTCAAGCGGCTTTGCGCCTGCCGTGCCTTGGTCGCCTTGTAGCGAAAGCGAGCAACGAACTTTTCGATTTCCTCCCGCCTGGCCTGCTGTTTCTCGGCCTGGGCCTGCTGCAGCGCCAGCTTTTCGGCGCGGGTGCGCTCGAAGGTCGTGTAATTGCCCCGATACAGCACCAGCTGGCGACGATCGAAGTGAACGATGTGGTCACAGACGGCATCGAGAAAGTCGCGATCGTGAGAAATCAGCAGCAGAGTCCCCGGGTAACGCGTCAGCCACTGCTCCAGCCACAGCAGGGCATCCAGGTCCAGGTGGTTGGTAGGCTCATCCAGCAGCAGCACGTCAGAGGGCATGAACAGGGTGCGCGCCAGGTTGGCGCGCATTCTCCAGCCGCCGGAGAATGCCGACAGCGGCTTGTCCAGGTCCTGCTGAGCGAAGCCAAGGCCCACCAGCAATTGGGCGGCACGGGCCGGCGCGCTGTAGCCATCCAGCGCCTCGATGGCCCCATGCAGCTCCGCCTCGCGATGATGGTCACCCTCCGTCTGGGCGGAGGCCAGAGCCGCTTCGGTGCGGCGCAGCTCGGCATCGCCATCCAGCACGTATTCCACGATGGGCCGGGTCAGCGCCTCGACCTCCTGGGCCATATGGGCGATGCGCTGACCGCCGCTCATTTCAATCGCGCCCTTGTCGGCGCCGATCTCGCCCAGGATCAGCCCGAACAGGCTCGACTTGCCGGCGCCATTGGGCCCCACAATACCGGCCTTGTGCCCCGCATGCAGGGTCAGGTCGGCACCTTCGAACAGTGGCTCGGCGCCACGTTGCAGGGTGACTTGGCGCAGTGCAATCATCATGGCTCCATCGAACTAGGCCCGTCGGGCCTGTTACCCGCGAGCATCTGACTGAAAATAAGGAAGGATGTCATCTTGCCCACCGATTCTACCGAATTCGCCGCGCAGCTGCGTCCCCGTCTAGCCTCAGACCCGCTATGGGAGTTTGCCCTGGCTCTCTATGCCAGGCCGGGGGTAGAGCCGTCGTGCCTGATCCTGCAGGACGAGCACGGCTGGGATGTGTGTGAGCTGATCTGGCGCTGCTGGCTGTTTCGCCATGGTGCCACGACAGGCCCGGTTCCAGCGGACGTCAGCGAGTGGCAGCAAACGGTGACGGTTCCATTGCGCCAGCTTCGTCGCCAACTCAAGCGTGCCGCCCAGCACGAACCGAGCATCGCGAGTGTGCGCTCAAGCATCCAGCGCGCAGAACTCGAAGCGGAGCGTCAATGCCTCGAGATGCTCATGAAAATTAGCCTTGAGGGGCTTGCTTTTACCCCCTTGCCAGAGCCAAGACCACGCCTTGAAAAAGTTCTTCTTTCTTGCAGCGAACGACAGAAAAAAACGCAATTTACGGCCCTGAGAAGCATGGAAAGCCAGCTTGACCCTCTTCCTTCAGCGCGCTAGCCTGAACTTAACTGCATGAGAATTACTGCATTTTTTGCAGAATCTAACCCGCTGAAGCCAAAGCGGTGTAGCGCGTTGTTCAGTGCGCGCTCAACCTGCCCCTAGCTCCAACACCTGCAGAGGAACCACAAGAATGAAGGCAACACAATTGTTGACCACCGCCAGTATCGGCGCACTGATGCTGGGTCTTTCCTCCACTGCCATGGCTGACAACTGGCGCTACGCCCACGAGGAGTACGAGGGCGATGTCCAGGACGTCTTTGCTCAGGCGTTCAAGCAGTACGTTGAAGACAATTCCGACCATTCCGTCCAGGTCTATCGCTTTGGCGAGCTGGGCGAATCTGACGACATTATGGAGCAGACCCAGAACGGTATCCTGCAGTTCGTCAACCAGTCCCCCGGCTTCACCGGCGCCCTGATTCCAGAAGCCCAGATCTTCTTTATCCCCTACCTGCTGCCCACCGATGAAAGCACCGTTCTCACGTTTTTCGACGAGAGCAAGGCGATCAACGAGATGTTCCCCGAGCTCTACGCAGAGCATGGGCTAGAACTTCTGCAGATGTACCCGGAAGGGGAAATGGTGGTCACCGCCGACGAGCCGATCACTTCACCGGAAGACTTCGATAACAAGAAGATCCGGACCATGACCAACCCCTTGCTGGCGGAGACCTACGACGCCTTTGGCGCCACGCCGACCCCGCTGCCCTGGGGCGAGGTGTATGGCGGTCTGCAGACCGGCATCATCGACGGCCAGGAAAACCCGATCTTCTGGATCGAGTCTGGCGGTCTGTATGAGGTGTCTCCCAACCTGACCTTCACCGGACACGGCTGGTTCACCACCGCCATGATGGCCAACCAGGACTTCTACGAGGGCCTGTCAGACGAAGACAAGCAGCTGGTCCAGGATGCGACCGATGCTGCCTACGACACCACCATCGAGCACATCAAGGGGCTTGCCGAGGAGTCGCTGGCCAAGATCCAGGACGCCTCCGACGAGGTCACCGTGACGCGTCTGGACGAAGAACAGATCCAGGCCTTCCGTGATCGCGCTCCTCAGGTTGAGGAGAAGTTCATCGAGATGACCGGCGAAGGCGGTCAGACGCTGCTTGACCAGTTCAAGGCCGACCTCGAAGCGGTGCAGGGCAGCGAGGGTTAAACCTCGTCACCACGAGACCGCTCCCAAGGGGGCAGCCGCAGTCTGGCTGCCCCCTTTTGTTTGCACGACTGCCGGTCTGCGTACACATAGCGTTGGAGGCGCTATCGGCATCAGCGCCTCGCGGCCACTACGCTGCTGGCAGGGCTACAGTGAAGACCCGTGTCTCTCACCCGGTACCCCCCGACCAAGGATTGCCACATGACCGACGAAGAATCCGAAAAGCATTATCACTCGGGGCTGCCTGGTTTTCTGGGCACCATCGACAACGCGATCAGCAAGCTGGAGGCCGCCATTCTGGCCGTCGGCGTGCTGCTGATGGCAGCTAACACCATCATCAACGTGATCGGGCGTTTTGTATTTGGCGAGAGCATCTTCTTCAGCGGTGAGCTCAACCGAATCCTGATCATCATGATCACCTTTGCCGGCATCGGCTACGCCGCGCGCCATGGCCGACACATCCGCATGTCTGCCATCTACGATGCCCTGCCGGTAGGTGGGCGCCGCGTCCTGATGGTGGTCATTGCCCTGTTCACGTCACTGGTGATGTTCTTTTTGCTCTACTACTCAGTGATCTACATCCTCGACCTCTACGACAAGGGGCGCATCCTCCCCGCGCTGGGAATTCCGATTTTCTGGATCTACCTGTGGGTCCCGCTGGGCTTCTTGATCACAGGCATCCAGTACCTGCTGACGGCCATCAAGAATCTGACGTCCCACGACGTCTACCTGTCGACAGGCGTAGTGGATGGCTACAAGGACACGGAGACCGAAGTATGAGTGATGTGACGGTAGCCGCAGGAGAAATGGCCCAATGACAACGATAATGGTCACAACCATGATTGCCCTGCTATTGCTGGGCTTTCCCATGATGATTCCGCTGATTACCGCCGCGGTGATCGGCTTCTTCATGATGTTCAACGGGCTGGATCAGATGGATACACTGATTCAGCAGATGATGGCCGGCATCAGACCAGCCTCACTGATCGCGGTGCCGATGTTCATCCTTGCCGCCGATATCATGACCCGCGGTCAGTCGGCGGAGCGACTGATCAATATGGTCATGGCCTTTATCGGCCATGTGAAAGGTGGACTGGCGGTGTCCACCGCCGCCTCCTGCACGCTATTCGGTGCAGTATCGGGCTCTACCCAGGCGACCGTGGTGGCCGTCGGCTCACCGCTGCGTCCACGCATGCTCAAGGCGGGATATTCGGACTCCTTCACCCTGGCCCTGATCATCAACGCCAGTGACATTGCTTTCCTGATCCCGCCGAGCATCGGCATGATCATCTATGGCGTCATTTCCGGAACATCCATCGGCGAACTGTTCATCGCAGGCATTGGTCCTGGTCTGCTGATTCTACTGATGTTCTCTCTCTACTGCGTGGCCTACGCGGTGATTCGCGATGTACCGACAGAACCCAAGGCGTCATGGGGCGAGAGACTGGCGTCCGTCAGACAGGCGCTATGGCCCCTGGGCTTCCCGGTCATCATTGTCGGCGGCATCTACGGCGGCATTTTCAGCCCCACCGAAGCGGCGGCTGCCTGTGTGCTGTACGCCGTGTTGCTCGAGTTCGTGGTGTTCCGTTCGCTGAAGATGGGCGATATCTATGCGATCGCCAAATCCACGGGGCTGATCACCGCCGTGGTGTTCATTCTGGTGGCCGTAGGCAATGGTTTCTCATGGATCATCTCCTTCGCCCAGATCCCCCAGGCCTTGCTGGAGGCAGCGGGTATCAATGAGGCGGGGCCCACCGGCGTGCTGATTGCGATCTGCGTGGCCTTCTTTGTGGCCTGCATGTTTGTGGATCCGATCGTGGTGATCCTGGTGCTCACGCCCATTTTTGCGCCAGCCATCGAGGCGACCGGCCTGGATCCCGTGCTGGTCGGCATCCTGATCACCTTGCAGGTGGCCATAGGGTCGGCCACGCCACCGTTTGGCTGCGACATATTTACCGCCATCGCGATCTTCAAGCGCCCCTATCTGGACGTGATCAAAGGCACGCCACCGTTCGTGTTCCTGCTGATCCTGGCAGCAGCGCTGTTGATCATGTTCCCGCAGATTGCGCTGTTCCTGCGTGATATTGCCTTCCGATAGCACAGCTACGGCTCAAGGAGAAACCGATGTTCAATCGTATCCTGGTGGCGGTAGATGGCTCCAAAGGCGCCATGAAAGCACTGGAAAAGGGCGTGGGTCTGCAGTACCTGACCGGCGCTGAGCTTTATATTCTGTGCGTTTTCAAGCATCACAGCCTGCTCGAGGCCTCGCTGTCGATGGTCCGTCCCGACAAGCTGGACCTGCCAGACGACGCGCTCAAGGAATATGCGTCCGAAATCGCCGTTCACGCCAAGAACCATGCGGTAGAACTGGGGGTTCCGCTGGAAAAGGTGCGTGCCTTCGTCAAGGGTGGCCGCCCCTCACGCACCATCGTGCGCTTTGCGCGCAAGCGAGACTGCGATCTGATCGTCATTGGGGCCCAGGGCACCAACGGCGATGCCAGCCTGATCCTCGGTAGCGTCGCACAGCGCGTTTCCGGCTCCGCCCAGTGTCCTACCCTGGTCGTCTAGTCGGTCATCAGACGGCAAGCCAAGCACGACAAACAAGACCCGGATCCCTGATCCGGGTCTTGTTCGTATGGAGTAGACTGCGACGGATGCGGAACCCTTTGCCGCCTGATACAGTCACACCAACGACATTCACACTGCGGCCGACGCCGCCAGACAAGGATTTCCATGAAGACACTGCTGACTTCCGCTTCGCTGATCGCCCTGCTGGGTGCCGCTCCGCTGGCCTTCTCTGCACCGGAAAGCAACCAGGAGAAACTCAGCTACAGCCTGGGTGTGACCTTGGGCCAGAGCATCAAGCAGGACGTGGAAGACCTCGATACCGACGCCTTCAGTGACGCCATCAACGATGTGTTCGCCGGCGGTGACCTGGACATGACCGACGAGGAAATTGCGGCGGCGTTGACCAAGTTCCAGGAGGACGCCATGGCCAAGCGCGCGGAGGAGCAGCAGAAACGCGCCGAAGAAATGGCTGAACAGGCAGACGCCAACCAGGAAGAAGGCGCGGCCTACATGGCTGACAACGCCGAGAAAGACGGCGTGACCACCACCGATTCCGGCCTTCAGTACAAGGAACTGGAAGAAGGCGACGGTGAGTCACCTGAAGCGGGTGACACTGTCCAGGTCAACTACGAAGGCAAGCTGATCGACGGCACTGTCTTCGACAGCTCCTACGAGCGTGGCGAGCCGGTCTCCTTCCAGGTCGGCCAGGTCATTGAAGGTTGGCAGGAAGCCCTGCAGATGATGAACGTGGGCGATACCTGGGAAGTCGTCATTCCGCCGGAGCTTGGCTACGGCGCCCGTGGACAGGGACCGATTGGCCCGAACGAGACCTTGATCTTCAAGGTCGAGCTGCTGGATATCAATCCCAGTGATGAAGGCTGAGGCGGTGCGCCCAGCTCGCCGGACCAACGCCAGCCTCCTCGGGGGGCTGGCGTTTTTTTTGGCGATGCCTGCGCTGGCACAGCCCCCAGCGCTCCCGGCGCTCGGTCTATCAGCCGAGCATACCGCCACCATTGGCGTGTCTTCCGGGGGTTACATGGCGGAGCAGCTGGCAGTGGCCTGGCCCTCACGCTTCGAGGCGCTGGGCCTGGTCGCCAGCGGACCGTGGGGATGTGCCCTGGGTGAACTGGGGGTAGCCCTCGGTCAGTGCATGGGGCAACGGCACGGTACAGCGGACTTGGCAGCCATTGATCGGCGCCTGCAGGGCTATCGTGAGCAATCGCGGGTAGGTGACGCAGACGATCTTGCCGAGCTGCGAGTGTACCTGTGGCACGGCGACAAGGACGGCACCATCGACCCCGCGGTAGGCCACGCAGCCGTTACTCAGTGGCAAGGCTGGCTGACTGACGAACGCCAGCTTCAGGCCGTCTTTCATCCCGACGCCGGACATGGGTGGCCCACCACCGTGGAGAGCGACATCCCTCTGGCAGACTGCAGCGAAGGAGGCCCCCCTTACCTGCTGGACTGCCATACCGATCTGGCCGGAGACTTCCTCACCTGGTGGCTTGGCGCGCTCCAGCCAGCTGAGTCAGCCGAGCCACCTGAGTCAGCCGAGCCAGCCGAGCCAGCCGAGCCAGCCGAGCCAGCCGAGCCAGCCGAGTTTGCGGGGTTTGCGAGCGACGCGCGACTTATCGCCTTCGATCAGCGCGAGTTCGACGCCAAGGGCCTGGCGGATACCGGTTTTCTGTACCTGCCCGAGGCCTGTGAACAGCAGCAGAACACGTGCAAGCTCGTGGTCGCCTTCCACGGCTGTGAGATGGCGGTGGACGACACCGACGACGAGGCGATCCAGCCGCCCGCCTTCGCCAAGGCTAGCGGTTTGAATCGCTATGCCGAGCGCCTCGGCCTGGTCGTGCTGTATCCCCAGGCGGAAGCAAGCTTGGCCAACCCGAAAGGGTGCTGGGATTGGTGGGGTTTCAGCGAGAGCACCTGGCAACAGGATCCGCTGCATGACAGCCGCGATGGCCGACAGGTCAGCGCGCTGATGAGCATGATCGATCGACTGCAGCAACGCCCTTGATGCACGTCATCCGCTCAACGCGCATCACCCCAAAGGCTGCTGGCTTATTCGGTATGCGCTTCAGCGAAAGCACCTGGCAACAGGACCCGCTGCATGACAGCCGCGATGGCCGACAGGTCAGCGCGCTGATGAGCATGATCGATCGACTGCAACAACGCCCTTGATGCACGTCATCCGCTCAGCGCGCATCACCCCAAAGGCTGCTGGCTTATTCGGCCAGCGCTCGATCAAGGGCTGCCTTTAGCGGGCCTGGAGTCGGTGAATGCAGGACACGCTCAAGGATCGTACCGTCTGGCTTGACCAGATACAGGGAGGCGGTGTGATCCACGGCGTATTCCATCTGCGAGTCTGGTGTCTCGACCTTGCGCCAGACAACGCCATAGCGCTCGCCAATGTCCGCTAGTTCGGCGGCACTCCCTGTGGCTCCGACCATGTCGTCACCGAAGGCGGCGAGATACTCCTCCAGTCGCTCCAGCGTATCGCGTTCGGGGTCTACCGAGATCATGACCGGCACCACTCGACGGCGTAGCTGAGGGGGAAGCGATAGGCGCGCCTGACGCACGACGGCGAGGCTGATGGGGCAGACATCAGGGCACCAGCTGTAGCCAAAGAACAGCACGGCGACCTGGTCATCCTGCAATGCTGACAGCGAAAACGTGCCGGTGGTGGCAGGAAGTTCGATGTTGCCGCCGACAGGCCCCGACGACGGCGTAACCTGCCAGGGTCTGAAGCTCCAGAGCAAGGCTGCCGCCACCACCAGCCCCCCCGCCAGCCCAAGGGCCCAGCGACGCCGCGCAGAAATTCGGGAGGTCATGGCAGGCTACGCTCGACTTCCAGGTCGAAAAAACTGCCCACGCGTCCTCGTGGCGTATCGAAGCTGACCCGGGCACGCCAGACCATGGTCTCGCGCGTGCAGATGCCCAGCTGCCCCTCACCGGTGAACCGACTGACGCCGTTCTCGTCTGGTGGCTCGGCGGACAGCGTAAAACGGTGCTCGCCCATGTCCATATCGACCCCTTCGAATGACACCCTCACATTGTCAGCAGCTACACCGTCGATGCGAACCGCCAGAGGCAGCGCGACGAGAGGCTGAATACTGCTGTCAGGCGCGATGGCAAGAGAGACGCTTTCCCCCTCTCCGAGGCTGGCCGAACAGGGCCCCTGGTGCAGATCGCACCCTGGGGCTGCGGGGTACCAGACCGTCTCCTGATGATCGCCAAGTTCGTAGCGCAACAGGTACCATAGGGCAACCAGCAGCGTGACCACGGTAACGGTGATCAGCATGCGCAGTCGTGGACGACGTGCGCCACGCGAGGATGAGGACTGGCGCGAATCCATGTTGGAGGACGACCTCCAGAGCAGAATGGGTGTCACCTTAGCTTATCAGCAAAATCCCGAAGCCCCCTGCGCGACAATGTCGCAGTTATCAACGCGCTGGACTGTCAACAACGCATCACCACGTCGCCTCGGGCGTCATTCGAACAAGGATCGTACATGGCTTCCATCACCGCGGCCCTTGGCCCTCTCTTCCTGCTGATATTGCTGGGTGCTCTGCTCGGGCTTGCACGTTTCCCCGGTGGCGACTTCTGGGCACGCATGGAACGGCTGATCTACTTTCTGCTGTTTCCTGCCATGCTGGTCGCCACTCTGGCACGCGCAGATATCAGCCAGGTTCCGGTGGTTCGGCTGGCCGTGGTCCTGCTCGGCACCATGCTTGCCCTATCCTTGCTGCTCTGGTGGTGCAAGCCGCGCCTTGGCCTTGACGCCGCCGCCTTTACATCGGTCTTTCAAGGGGCTGTTCGCTTCAACACCTATGTCGGAGTGGCAGGCGCGGCCGCCTTGCACGGCAGCCAGGGCGCGACCGTCGCGGCGGTAGCGCTGGCGCTGATGATTCCGACCGTCAATGTCCTGTGTGTGCTGACCTTTATTGCCGCCGGAACCCTGGGACGTTCCGGGCTCTGGCGCTCGCTGTGGGCACTGGCCCAGAACCCTCTGATTCTGGCGTGCCTGATCGGCATTGGACTCAACCTGTCTGGCATCGGGCTACCTGGCTGGTCGGCAGGTACGCTGGAACTGCTGGGTCGAGCTGCGCTTCCCCTTGGTCTGGTGGCTGTCGGCGTGGCACTTCGTCCCCAGGCACTGCTTCGCCGGGACCTGGGCCTGTGGGTATCGAGTCTGGCCAAGCTCATCCTCATGCCAGCACTGGTCCTCGCACTTGGCTGGGTCTGCGGGCTCGATCCGGTCAGCCTGAATGTGGCGCTGTTGTTTGCGGCGCTGCCTACTGCCACCTCTGCCTATATTCTCGCGCGCCAACTCGGTGGGGATGCTGAGTTGATGGCCGGGCTGATCACGGCGCAGACCCTGGCCGCGATGCTGACGCTGCCACTGTGGATGCAGCTGACCTGAGCCGTACTGGCGCGCCTCATCCATATAAAAAAGATTCTCGTTTGTGTTGACGAAGCGAATGAGAATGACTTACGCTTACTTCGTCGGCGTTGATGAGTCGCCGACACCAGATACAGGCATTGCCAGTCGCTATCTGGTTTCTCCTCCTCATTGCTAGTCACGGTCCTTTCGCCGCTTCCCCTTGGAAGCGGCTTTTTCTATTGTGGCCTATGGCCATTCCGCGATCGGCCAGGCCAACGCGATGGCATCAGCAGCGCTGGCCGCCGCCTTAAATAAAAAATATTCTTGTTTGTATTGACGCGATCAATGAGAATGATTTACGCTTACCTTGTCGGCGTTGATGAGCCGCCGACACCAGATACCAGGCGTTGTTCGTCGCTATCTGGTTTCTCCTCCTCATTGCTAGTCACGGTCTTCGCCGCTCCCCCTTGGGAGCGGCTTTTTCATTTCCCCTTTTTGTTTCCCCCTTTCCAGACCAACGCAGACCAACGACAGTCAGCCAGAGATCAACGACGCTCAGAAGGCATGAATAAAAAGAATTCTCGTTACGCTTGACGGGGAAAATGAGAATGATTTACGCTGATGTTGTCAGTGTTGATGAGCCACTGACACCAGATACAGACTCTGCCAGTCGCTATCTGGTTTCTCCTCCTCATTGCTAGTCACGGTCCTTTCACCGCTCCCCCTGGAGCGGTTTTCTTTTGTGCTCCGCCTACCCTCGAGACGCTCTCCGTCAGCTACCCGCGTTCATCTGTCGTGACTCGCGACCATGGGCAGGCCAGGGCCCGGCACCCGACAGGCGCTGTCGCAGCAAGGTCGCCAGGGCGTCTACGGCTGGCCATGACGCCGCCGCAATCCGCCTGCTGAAGTACAGACACGCGTGTGAGTGACTCAGCTCAGGAAGCCCGTCTCGCTCATCCAGTACTCGCATTCTGGGCGTCAGCCGCTGGCGGTCGAGAATGCTCACGGCCAAGCCGACTTCTACGGCCTTCTCGACGGCATGGATACTGGTACTGGTAAAGACGGCGTACCAATCACGCCCCTGGCTGTCGAGGGCCTCTACACCGAGAGAGCGGAATGGGCAGTCCAGAGGGTGCAGAGCAAGCGGCAGCGGCGCGTCATCCGTGAGACGAAATTCACGCGAGGCAGCCCACACCGGGGCGGTCTGCCACAGTGACTCTCCCGCTCCCAGCTGGTGGGGTCGGTCCAGCGCGACGGCCAGCGACAGCTCGCCGCGTTCCAGGCGACGCGCCAACTCTCCACTCGGCGCCGTCACCGCCTCCAGCAAGACATTGGGATGGCTGGCCAGGAAATCAGGCAGGATCTGCTCCACCAAATGCGGCGCATAGCCTTCAGGCATCCCGAAACGCACCCGACCACTCAATCCCTGTCCTGTCAGCCTGGCCACCAGGCTATCGTGCTGGCGCAGCAGTTCACGCGCTTCTTGGAGCAAGGCTTCACCCGCCGGCGACGGCGATACGCCCCGTGGGCCGCGTATCAACAGCCGCGCGTCCAGGCGTTCCTCCAGGCGTTTGATCTGCATGCTCAAGGCACTGACAGTGCGATGACGCAGAGCCGCAGCACCCGCCAGACTGCCCTGCTGGGCCACCGTGACAAAGCTGCGCAATGCTTCAAGATCCAACGATGGGCCCTCTCCCATACCTCCTCCAGGGTTAAGCAACATTGAAGTCAGCGTGCAAAAGCTTTCGCTACTCGAAAGTCTAGCATCTGGGCAGACTAAGCCAACGCTGACTCATCCACCGATGCCTGGAGGAGGTAACGATGCAAAGACCCACCCTTTCGCTAAACGTCGGGCACCGCGGCCTTCTCACCGCCCCCAGCACGACCGTCGGAGCTTGCTGTCTCGCAGCAGGTTTCGTGCTCTGCTGGAGCAGTGGCTTCGTGGGCAGTCGTCTGGCGGTGGAGCTGAACACTCCTGTGTTGGGCCTCTACAGCTACCGTTTCGCTCTGGCTGCGGCGCTGGCCTGGGTCGTGGTGGCCTGTCTCAGGCGACGCCCCGGATTGCGCCCGAATCGACAACAGGTTCAGCATGAACTGCTGACCGGCAGTCTGACCGTTGGCGTCTATCTGCTGGCGATGTTGATCGCCGTGGCGGAAGGGGTGAGTGCTTCGGTGGCTGCATTGATCGGAGCCCTGCAGCCATTGGCGGCTGCCTTGCTGGCCAAGCACCTGCTCCATGAGAAAAGTGAGAAGGCTCAGTGGTGGGGCATGGGACTGGCCACCTTGGGCGCCGCTGCCATGCTCACCGGTGACATGCAGAGTGCCGGTGGCGCGCCCTGGTGGGCCTATCTGCTACCGTTGCTCGCGGTGGCGGCGGTCTCTCTGGGCAGCGTGCTGACACCCCCTGACACCTCACGCCCGGGCTCCCAGCATGCGCGTCCTGAGCCACTCTCCCTGGTGCTGCGGCTAGCCCTGCAGCTGAGCGCTGCCACGCTGGTCTTTGTGGTCGCAGCACTGCTGTTGGAGCCAGGCGTGCCCACGCCTCCACCACTGACACTCGACAGCGGCGTGGCGCTGATCTGGCTGGTGCTGCTGTCGACCTTCGGAGGCTACGGCTTTTTCGTCGCCAGTCTCGGCCGCTTCGGGGTCACACCGACCTCGGCACTGATCGCGCTGACGCCCGCAGTGACACTGGCATTGAGTGTCGTCCTGCTCGGCGATCGTACCGACATGCTTGGCCTGAGTGGCCTGGTCGTGTCGTTGCTCGGTGCCCTGTGGGCGCTGGCTGCAGGGCGCCAGCGTCCAGGGCGAGGAGCCGATGCGCGGCTTACTCGGCGCGGCGGTAAATCAGGTCCCAGACACCGTGACCGAGCCGTTCGCCCCGCGCCTCAAACTTGGTCAACGGACGAAAGTCGGGACGCGGCACATAGGGTGTCGTCTCCTCGGTCGCCGTATTGACGTAGCCCGGCGCCTCATCCATGACCTCGGCCATCCACTCGGCGTAGGCCTCCCAGTCGGTCGCCATGTGCAGGGTGCCGCCCGGCTTGAGCCGCTGGCGCACCAGCTCCACAAAGGCTGGCTGAACGATACGCCGCTTGTGGTGCTTCTTCTTCGGCCAAGGGTCCGGGAAAAACAGCTGGAGGGTGGTCAGGCTGGCTTCCGGCAAACATTGCTCGAGCACCGCCAGGGCATCCTCGCGATACACCCTGAGGTTGGTCAGCCCACGCTTGTCGGCTTCATCCAGCAACTTGCCGACTCCCGGCGCATGCACTTCAATGCCGATAAAGTCAGTATCCGGATGAGTTTCAGCCTGCTCGACCAGTGATGCCCCCATGCCAAAGCCGATTTCAACGACTCTAGGGGCGCTGCGTCCAAACAACGCGTCGAGGTCCTGGCGCCCTTGATCCAGCGTCAGGCCAAGCTTCGGCCATACCTCTTCCAACCCACGCGTCTGCGCCTGGGTCATGCGCCCGGCCCTCAGCACATAGCTCTTGATACCGCGACGATGCAGCGGTGCCTCGGGCCCTTCGGGGCCAGTATTCTTGCCCTCTTGCGGGCGGTCTTGATCGGTCATGATGGTGTCTGGCGGCGTGAAAAGTGACTGGTGAGCAGCGCTTCTGCGGAAAGCGCTGCCGCCACTGCTGCACTGGCAACATGACGACAGCGCGTTCCCAAGGCCGGCTTCACACGTTGATGCGTCCAGCGAAAGGTGAGGAGGCTTCAGCGTTGCGACGAGGCATGCGCCCGGCAAGAAACGCCTGGCGCCCGGCCTGTACCGCGTGCTTCATGGCTTCGGCCATCAATACCGGCTGGCGCGCGTGGGCAATGGCGGAATTCATCAGCACCCCGTCGCAGCCCAGCTCCATGGCTAACGCGGCTTCTGATGCGGTGCCAATGCCGGCATCCACCAGCACGGGCACCTTGGCCTGCTCGATGATCAACCGCACATTGTAGGGGTTTTGAATGCCTTGACCGGAGCCGATCAGCGAACCCAGGGGCATCACCGCGCAGCAGCCGATCGCCTCGAGCTCTCGGGCAACGATGGGGTCATCGCTGGTGTAGACCATGACGTCGAAACCATCGGCTACCAGGGTTTCAGCCGCCTTGAGGGTCTCCACCACGTTGGGATACAAGGTGTTGTCATCGCCCAGCACTTCAAGCTTGACCAGCTTGTGACCATCCAGCAGCTCACGGGCAAGGCGACAGGTGCGCACAGCGTCCTTGGCGTTGTAGCAACCTGCCGTATTCGGCAGCAGGGTGTAACGCTCAGGTGGGACGACGTCGAGCAGGTTCGGCTCGCCGGCTTCCTGGCCCAGATTGGTGCGGCGCACCGCAAAGGTGACAACATCCGCGCCACTGGCGGCGATGGCATCGCCGGTCTCGTCAAAGTCCTTGTACTTGCCGGTCCCGACCAGCAAGCGTGAAGAAAAGCTGTAGCCGGCGACCCGTAGCGGGCTGTCCTGAAAGATATCGGTCATGCTCTGGTCCTTACTCGCAAAGCGATTCTGGGCCGCCGTCGAGCGGCGCACCATGAGAGTGAAGCGGGATGGCTCGCCTCAACCACCTCCGATAGCGTGGACGATCTCGATCCTGTCGCCATCGGCCAGCGGCGTCTGCGCGTGCTGGCTGCGCGGCACGATATCCTCGTTGAGTTCGACGGCGATACGCCGACCACCCAGGCCGAGCGCGTCAATCAACTCTGCCACGGTCTGTTCGCGGTCGAGGGCGTGGGGCTCACCATTGAGCTGGATCTGCATGGCCACCTCATTTTCAAGATGTCGCGGGGCCCACATTGTAGCGACTCACAGCGTCTCGGGGTACGGTTGGGGGCAGATTCCTTGCAACTGTCCCGGCCGCCGGCAGACGCTTCACGCCTCACCCACAGAGAGACCCCCTAATGCCTGATCGCCACTGGTGGATCACCCTGGCCCTGTCCGGGGCCTGCGTCGTCGGCCTCGGGGCCTTCGCCGCCCATGGTCTGCACGACCGCTTGCCCGAGCGCCTGTCGGCGGCCTTTGTCACCGGCGTGCGCTACCAGGCATGGCACACCCTGGCCGCCATGGCCGTGCTGGCATGGCGGTCGCAGTTCCCGATCCCTGCTCAATTACTGGCCCTGAAACTGTGGCTCGTGGGGGTGCTGCTGTTCTCGGGGTCGCTCTACGCCATGGCCATGGCGGGACTGGCAGGTGCCGGGCTGGGCCCACTCGGGGTGATCACCCCCATCGGCGGTACGCTGTTGCTGCTGGGATGGCTGGCCCTCGCCTGGGGACTTTGGCGCCAGCCCCGCTGATCATCAGTCAGCGTCCGGCAGCACGTAGGTCGCCGTCACATGGGCCACCGGCGCCTCATCTCCATCAGAGAACAGCTCTACCTCCCCCACCGCCAGACGTCGCCCAAGCTTGATCAACCGGGCATTGGCGATAAGGTCGCGATCACCCCGCGCGCGACGCAGAAAATGGCAGTTGAGGTTACTAGTGACGGCCATGGGTTCTGGGCCTATCTGTGCCAGGATGGCCACGTACAGACACACGTCGGCCAGGCCCATCATGGTGGGACCCGACACACTGGCACCGGGCCGCAAATGCTCGTCCTCGATGGCCAGACTCATGGTCGCACGCATCTCGGACACGGCCTCGATGGTGCCACAGCGCTGTGGGAAGACATCATCGAGAAAATCCTCGATGGCGGCGGCGGTCATCACGGTCATGGCTCTCTCCCTGAAAGCAGTCCAGCGACTTCACCATACCCCAAGGCGCGACACCATACCTCAACGCCCTTGCCACCAGGGCACAACGCAGCACCCCCGGAAACAGGGTTCCGGGGGTGCTGGTGATGCGCTCGACAACGTCTTGAGCGTCTTACTTCGCCTTGTGGACCTGGCGCCAGTGGTGCAGCAGCGGCTCGGTGTAGCCGGCAGGCTGCTCACGCCCCTTGAAGATCAGATCGCTGGCGGCCTGGAAAGCGCTGGAGTTGGCAAAGTCCGGGCTCATCGGCGTGTAGGCCGGGTCGCCTTCATTCTGCCCATCCACCACCTTCGCCATGCGCTTGAGCGTCTCTTCCACCCGCGCAGCATCCACTACGCCGTGATAGAGCCAGTTAGCAATATGCTGGCTGGAAATACGCAGCGTGGCACGATCTTCCATCAGGCCCACGTCATGAATGTCCGGCACCTTGGAAGCACCAACGCCTTGCTCGACCCAGCGCACCACGTAGCCAAGAATACCCTGGCAGTTGTTGTCCAGCTCCTGCTGAATCGCCTCATCGGACCAGTCCGCGGAGGTGACCACCGGTATCGTCAGCAGGGCCTTGAGCAGCTCTTCACGCTGCTCGCTTTCATCCAGTTCCTCGAGTTCGCGCTGCACCTGGGCCACGTCGACCTGGTGGTAGTGAAGCGCGTGCAGTGCCGCCGCCGTCGGAGACGGCACCCATGCGGTGTTGGCACCGGCCTTGGGATGACCAATCTTCTGCTCGATCATGGCCGCCATCAGGTCCGGCATGGCCCACATGCCCTTGCCGATCTGAGCACGACCACGCAGGCCACAGGCCAGTCCGACCAGCACATTGCTGCGCTCGTAAGCCTGGATCCAGTCGGCACCCTTCATGTCACCCTTGCGCAGCATCGGGCCCGCTTCCATGGCGGTATGCATCTCGTCGCCGGTGCGATCCAGGAAGCCGGTGTTGATGAACACCACGCGACTGGTGGCTTCATTGATGCAGGCCTTGAGGTTCACCGAGGTACGCCGCTCCTCGTCCATGATCCCCATCTTGAGGGTATGGCGAGCCATGCCCAGCAGGTCTTCGACGCGTCCAAACAGCGTGTTGGCAAACGCCACTTCCTTCGGACCGTGCATCTTCGGCTTGACGATATAGACAGAGCCGGTGCGCGAGTTGCGCGGCTGATCATCGCTCTTGTTGAGGTCATGCAGCGCAATCAATGAGGTCATGATGGCGTCGAGAATGCCCTCGGGCAATTCGTTGCCGTCAGCATCCAGCACGGCCGGGTTGGTCATCAGGTGACCGACGTTGCGCACGAACAGCAGCGAGCGGCCGGGCAGCGTCAGCTCGCCACCATCCGGCGTCAGGTACTGACGGTCCGGGTTCAGGCGACGGGTGAAGGAACTGCCGCCCTTCGACACCTCGGCCGTCAGGTCTCCTTTCATCAGACCCAGCCAACTGGCATAGACCCCCACCTTGTCCTCGGCGTCCACCGCCGCAACCGAGTCCTCACAGTCCATGATGGAGGTCAGCGCGGCCTCGACGACCACATCTTTGACATGAGCCGGATCGGTCTTGCCGATGGGGTGACTGTCGTCCACCTGAATTTCCAGGTGCAGGCCGTGGTGGGACAGCAGCACAGCGCTGGGCGCAGCGGCATCTCCCTGATATCCCACCAGCTTGCCGGGCTCCTTCAGACCGGTCTCGCGTCCACCTTCCAGTGAGACGACCAGGTGGCCGTCGCGCAGGAAGTACTTCACCGCATCACGATGTGAGCCTGTGGCCAGCGGCGCCGCCTGGTCCAGCACATTGCGAGCGTAGGCCACCACCTTTGCCCCACGCTTGGGATTGAAGCTCGAGCCTTTCTCGCAACCGTCCTCCTCGGAGATCGCGTCTGTGCCGTACAAGGCATCATAAAGGCTGCCCCAACGCGCATTGGCCGCATTCAGGGAGTAGCGAGCATTGTTGACCGGAACCACCAGCTGCGGGCCGGCTTGAGACGCGATCTCGCGGTCCACGTTCTCGGTTGTGACCTCGACCTTGGCAGGCGGGTCCACCAGATATCCGATGTCCTTCAGGAAGGCTTGATACGCCGCCATGTCACTGACCGGGCCGGGGTGCTCGCGATGCCAGGTATCAAGCTTGAGCTGCAGGGCATCACGTTCGGCCAGCAACTCACGATTCTCGGGCGCCAGGTCGTGAAAGATCGCGTCTACGCCTTTCCAGAAGTCCTCGGGATCAATACCTGTGCCGGGCAGCGCCTGATCATTGATGAACTGGTCCAGCTCGGCGGCCACCTGAAGGCGATGGCGAGTAATGCGTTGCGTCATGGGGTCTAGCTCCTCGTTGGGCCTTGGGTGCCCCCCTGGCACCATCCGGCCGGACAGGATGAAAGGTGACTGCTCCCGAAAGATTTTGTGGAAAATAATTCCACATGTAAACCCAAACGCTTCGTCTTTCCCCCAAGGCTAGACCAAAAGATAAGCCTGCGACGTAACCAATGATTAGGAAACAGTGGTGCCGAACAGGCGCAATCGCTAGCATGGAATGAGCAAGGATGCGTTAACAGGAAGGTTTTCAGGCCTGCCGATGGGCTGCCTCACGCTGTGCCGGACCAGATGGATGACGGCAACCACCGGCCCCATCTCGCTGTCTTACTCAGACAGGGACTGGGCAGGCAAGCGAGGGGCAGCGCGCTGGTGGCTCCCACCCAGCGTACCCGATGACTTTGTTAGCTTCGGGCTCCCGCCACACGGCCGCACCTTCCCGCGGAGGATGCCATGACCGATTACACCCCACTCGAAGACATCGAGACGCTGACGACCATCGTCAATCAGGGGGGCCGACTGTCCGCGGCTGGCGCCACCCCGGCCCTGGAGCAGGTGCTCGAACAGTACCTGTCGCACTATCGCCTCGATGCGATACTCGACGACCGGGTCACCCTGCATGCGGGCAATATCGAGACCCCGCGCTTTCGCCTATGGACGCAGGTCTGGCGTCCACGAAAGCCCAGGGGCACCGCGGTAGTGGTCCACGGTTATTACGACCACCTTGGCCTTTATCGGCATCTGCTCAAGCTGTTGCTGGAGCTCGAACTGACCGTGGTGCTGTGGGATCTACCTGGGCACGGCCTGTCCAGCGGTGAGCGTGCCGATATTGAAGACTTCGCGGACTATGGTGACTGCCTGCGCGCCCTTCAGCAGTACCTGGGGGACCATGGCCTCGCCTCTGGCCCCTGGATTGGGCTTGGACAGAGCACCGGAGGGGCGATCCTCGCCACCGACGCTCTGAGCCGCGGTGACGACGGTCACTGGTCTGCGCTGGTGCTGCTGGCACCGCTGGTCAGGCCCTGGGGATGGACCCGGGCAGCATGGGTCCACCTGCTGGTCAGCCCATTCGTCGATAGTGTGCCAAGAAAGTTTCGCCCCAATACCAACGATGATGATTTCGCGACCTTCCTTCGGGAGCAGGATCCCCTGCAGCCGGTCCGCTTACCTACCGGCTGGGTCACTGCCATGCGTCGCTGGATGCCGCGCCTGATGCAACTGCCGCCCTGTCAGCTGCCGACCCTGATCGTGCAGGGTAAAAAGGACATGACCGTGGATGGCCCATGGAATCTGGCCGTGCTCGGCAAGAAGTTCCCCCAGGCCACGGTGCATTGCCACGCCGAAGCGAGACACCACCTGGTAAATGAAGCCGAGGACATACGGCTGGAACTTTTCGAGGAAGTGCGTCACTTTTTGGAGCAACAGCTCAGCGCAGAGCCCCCCGTGAAAAGGATGTCACGACGATGCCCAGACGCCTGACCCAGAGTCGGTTCCTCCCCAACGTCTTTGCCCGCCCATCCAGCACCCGTCATTCCTTCAGCACTCTGCGATGGCTGACGTGGCTGGTGGCGCTCTGGCTCAGCGGCTGCGCGGGAGCGCCGGAGCGCCCCGATAGCTTGCGTCAGGCGCTGCTGGGACTTGGCCACCATGCCGCCGAGCAGGTCGCCCAGGCTCCTCCCCTGGCGGAGACGCCGCTGATCGATCAGGTGCTGCTGCTGTCGCCGCCCAATGTGGATGAACGTCTGTCATTGAGCGTCGCCCGCGTGCAGGAGAGCCTGACCCGCGGCCTGCTGGCCATCGACGATGGCCCCCAGGTACTGGACTGGCAACCCGGTGATACCCCCGCCGCGGACACCCAGCAGTGGCTGATCGATAGCCGCCTGATTGCCGATGGCCCGCGCCTGCGTCTGTCAGATCGAGAGCTGGTGCCCTATCGCTTTGAGCTGCGCCTGAGGCGGCCTGGCGACGGCGCGGCACTGTGGTCGACGGTGCTGAATGGCGCCTTCGACGCCGACGCGCTGTAATCACACCGGGCCATATCCCACGACATGCTCATGCTCGTGGTGGCATTCTGGCCCCACTGGTCAGGTGCCCCCCGTGTCCGGCTAACCTCGCTTGAGCAGACGGTCCAGTTGGCGGTAGCCAATTGCCTCGATCAGTTCGTCATGCCCTGGTGCGTCCTTGGCACCGAGATCGGCCAGCGTCAGCGCTACCCTCAGGACGCGGTGGTAGGCCCGGGCCGACAGTCGTAAGCGCTCCAGCGTCTGCGCCAGCCAGGCGCGCTCGGTGGCATCCAGGGCACAGGCGTTTTCCAGTGCCCTGCCCGATAAGCGCGCGTTCAACCCTCCCCGCGCCATTTGCCGCTCCCGCGCTGCCATCACCCGCGCCCGCACCATGGCGGTGCTTTCGCCAGGCTGCTGAGAGGTCAACTCTTCAACCGGCAGTCCCGGCACTTCGACCTGCAGGTCGATGCGGTCCAGCAGCGGGCCAGACAGCCGCGACTGGTAACGCTGAATCTGTGACGCCGTGCAGCTGCAGTCCTGGCGTGGATCCCCCAGGTGGCCGCAGGGGCAGGGGTTCATGGCAGCCACCAGCTGGAACCGAGCCGGAAAACGACGCTCGTGACTGGCTCGGGTGATGTGAATCTCTCCACTCTCCAGTGGCTCCCTGAGCACTTCCAGCACCTGCCGGCTGAACTCAGGCAATTCATCGAGAAACAGCACGCCGCAGTGGGCCAGGGAAATCTCGCCGGGACGCGGCCTCGACCCGCCTCCCACCAGGGACACCGCGCTGGCAGTGTGGTGGGGAGAGCGAAAGGGACGACAGCCAAAGCCTTCTGACAATGGCAGCGCACAGACGGAGCGAATGGCCGCCACTTCCAGGGCCTCATGATCTTCAAGGGGCGGCAGGATGCCGGGCAGGCGACTGGCCAGCAATGTCTTGCCAGTCCCTGGCGGACCGGCGAACAGCAGGTTATGACCGCCAGCGGCCGCTACCTCCAGGGCGCGACGCGCTTGATACTGTCCGCGCACATCACAGAGATCCAAGGCTGCCTCGACCGGCATCGACGATGCTGCCGCAGTACACGTCTGTAGCGGCACCCGTCCACTCAAGTGGGCGATGACATCCAACAGGTGGTCGGCGGGAAGCACCTCAAGGCCGCTGACCAGCGCAGCCTCCTGGGCATTGGCGGCAGGCAGGATCAATCGCCGCCCAGCCCGAAGGGTAGCCATGGCAAAGGGGAGCATGCCGGCGACAGGGCGAAGACGCCCATCCAGCGCCAGCTCTCCGGCACACTCAATACCGTCCAGCGCCGCCGCAGGCAACTGCCCCGATGCCACCAGCAGTCCCAGCGCAATAGGCAGGTCGAAACGTCCCCCTTCCTTGGGCAGATCGGCAGGGGCAAGATTCAGGGTGATACGACGCAAGGGGTAGTCGAGACCACAGGTCGCAAAGGCACTGCGCACCCGCTCGCGACTCTCTCTGACGGCGGTTTCCGGCAGTCCCACCAAGGTCATTCCGGGTAGGCCGTTGGCCAGGTGCGCCTCGACCTGAACTTCTGGAGCATCCAGCCCCACCCCGGCACGGGTCGTGATGATGGCAAGCGTCATGGGCTCCCTGCCTGACGGCTGACGTTATGGCTGTCAGTAGACCACGATCATCGGCCCCTCGCCGCCTGCGCACGCCAGAAACAGCCGGGCCGGCATATCCCTATGCCGGCCCGCTACATTCGCCAAGTGCTCTGGTAGAGATCACGCCGATGGCGTTTCACCGCCCTTGGCCGCGCCGTCCTGACCTTGGGTCGCAGGGGGTACGGGGATTTCGGCAGCTTCCTCGCTGACCGCGGGCGTTGCATCGACACCTGTCTGGCCCGCCGCTGCGCGCTCTTCGACCAGGCTCTCCAGGGCTGCGACCTGTTTCTCGAGGGCCTCGACGCGTGAGCGGGTACGCTGCAGCACATCCATCAGGATGTCGAAATCTTCACGTGAGACCAGCTCCAGGCGGTCGAAGGCGCCACGCACCACCTGTTGCACGCCCTTCTGGATGTCTTCCGGGGCCTGAGAAGCGCCCTGCAGACGCTCTCCAATCTGCTGGGCTAAACGGCTGATGCGATCCTGACTGATCATGGGGCTCTCCTTGTGCATCAAAACGGCGACTCTATTGCCGACAGCATACGCAAGCCTGACGCCCAACGCATGTCTCTTGGCTGCCTACGTTGGCTACAACGCTGGCGGGCCAGGTTGGCTAACGACGACGGTCCTTCCCGCCGTCACGACGGAACGTCGCGCGCTCACTGATGGCGCACGCGCCTCAGCGCCAAGCACCAAAGTAGTGCATCGTCATTGATGCAGTGCCGCAATTTACCCCCGCTATGCAGCCTCCCGCATATCCAACACGCCCTCAATTAACTCCAAGTTCATGTAATAAAAGATATTAGGAATAAAGTGGCACATTTCCCGCTATGACAACGTATCCATGCACCGAGCGGAAACAAGCCGCCACCCATGCACGTAGGGAGCCATGCCATGAAACTGATCACCGCCATCATCAAGCCTTTCAAGCTGGACGACGTTCGTGAAGCGCTGGCCGACAACGGCGTCCAGGGCATCACCGTGACAGAGGTCAAGGGATTTGGCCGTCAGAAGGGCCACACAGAGCTCTACCGCGGCGCGGAATATGTCGTGGACTTTCTGCCCAAGGTCAAGGTCGAGGTGGCCGTCGACGAAGCTCGCCTGGACAGCGTGCTGGAAGCGATCTGCAACGCCGCCAACAGCGGCAAGATCGGTGACGGCAAGGTCTTCGTCACGCCGCTGGAAGATGTCATCCGCATTCGCACCGGCGAACGCGGTTCGGACGCGGTCTGATGTCCGCCCCTGCCCTGACTCCCGATAATAAATAGCGAGACACTCTCATGGTTGATATCAGTGAACTCAGCTACGCGCTGGACACCTTCTACTTCCTCATCTGCGGCGCCCTGGTCATGTGGATGGCAGCCGGTTTCGCCATGCTCGAGGCCGGGCTGGTCCGGGCCAAGAATACCGCCGAAATTCTGACCAAGAATATTGTGCTGTTCGCCGTGGCCTGCACCATGTATCTGCTGGTGGGTTACTACCTGATGTATTCGTCCGACGGTGGCGGCATCATTCCCAATCTGGGCTTTCTGATCGGCACTGAGAACAGCGTCGATGCCGTGCTGGCCGGTGGCGAAGATGCCCCCTACTACTCTGCTCGCGCTGACTTCTTCTTCCAGGTCGTGTTCGTGGCCACCGCCATGTCCATCGTCTCCGGTGCCGTTGCCGAGCGCATGAAGCTGTGGGCCTTCCTGGCCTTCGCTGTGGTCATGACGGCCTTCATCTATCCAGTGTCTGGCTACTGGACCTGGGGCGGCGGCTGGTTGTCTGAAGCAGGCTTCTCCGATTATGCAGGCTCTGGCATTGTTCACATGGCGGGTGCCGCTGCCGCCCTGGCGGGTGTGCTGGTCCTCGGCCCGCGTAAGGGCAAGTACGGCAAGAACGGCGCGATCTACGCGATTCCTGGCGCCAACATGCCGCTGGCCACACTGGGTACCTTCGTCCTCTGGCTGGGCTGGTTCGGCTTCAACGGCGGCTCCGAGCTCAAGGTTTCCGACGTCGCTTCTGCCAACAACATGGCCCAGGTACTGGTCAACACCAATGCGGCTGCCGCAGGCGGCGTCATTGCAGCACTGATCCTGGCCAAGATCTGGTTCCGCAAGGCGGACCTCACCATGGCATTGAACGGTGCCATCGCCGGCCTGGTCTCCATCACTGCCGACCCGCTGTCCTCCAGCGCCCTGGGCGCCACCCTGATCGGCGCAGTAGGCGGCATCCTGGTTGTGGTCGCCATCGTGGTGCTCGACAAGCTGCGCCTTGATGATCCGGTCGGTGCCATCTCTGCCCACGGTGTTGCAGGTATCTGGGGCGTCCTGGCGGTACCGCTGAACAACGCCGACGCCACTTTCGGTGCCCAGCTGCTCGGTATTGCCGGCATCTTCGCCTGGGTCTTCACCGCCAGCCTGGTCGTCTGGCTGATCATCAAGGCGATCATGGGTGTCCGTGTCAGCGAAGAAGAAGAATACGAAGGCGTCGACCTTGCCGAATGCGGCCTCGAAGCCTACCCCGAGTTTAACGTCGCCAAGAAGTAAGCCTGAGCTTACCCGCGACTCCAGTGAGCTGGCGTGCTCCACCTGGCCCCTTCGGGGGCCTTTTTTATTGCTGGTTGCCAGGGGTATGCTTTGTCACACTAGTCAGGTCAGGCGCAACGGCGCGCCGCCCACGGGTTAGCGACGGACATGCCGCACGCCGCCCCTACACGGACAGGATGAGGAAACCGCCATGAAACTGGTGACCGCGATTATCAAGCCTTTCAAGCTCGACGACGTGCGCGAGTCGCTCTCCGAGATCGGCGTTCAGGGCATTACGGTGACAGAGGTCAAAGGCTTTGGACGACAGAAGGGCCACACCGAACTGTATCGAGGCGCGGAGTACGTGGTGGATTTTCTGCCCAAGGTGAAGCTCGAAGTCGCGGTGGATGACAGCATGACGGAACAGGTCATCGAAGCCATCGTGCAGGTCGCCAACACCGGCAAGATTGGCGATGGCAAGATCTTCGTCACTCCTCTGGAGCAGGTCATCCGTATTCGTACGGGCGAGACCGACAAGGACGCGGTCTGACCGGCGATGGCAGCTTTCTTTACGCCACCCCCCTGGAGCAGGTCATCCGTATTCGTACGGGCGAGACCGACAAGGACGCGGTCTGACTAGACCGGCAGGGACGCCGTCATTGCGACGGCTTCCTGGGGATTCCTTCCCGATACCGCTCGCTGCCGCTTACCCCCGGCGTCGCAACGGCTCTAGCAGGTCGCTCAGGCCGTTGTGGTCGATCTCGTGCATCAATGCCAGCAGACGTCCAATCTCTCCGGGGGGAAACCCGACCCGAGCAAACCACGCCAGGTAGGGCCCGGGCAAATCGGCGATCAAGGTGCCCTGATGCTTGCCGAAAGGCATCGGCAAGGTAACCAGGCGTTCCAGGTCCTGAGGATTCATCGCTGCTCCTGAGCGGGTGGGTAAGGGGAAGACGCACAGGGTACCGGCCTGCAGGCGGCGTCGCCATCGATTCGCTCCCCATTGAAAGTCTTCCCCTTCGACGCCATGGTCATTCCTAGGTATCGACAAGGAGGACGACATGACCACACTCGTGATAGGTGCCAACGGCCAGATCGGCCGCCAGGTCTGCGCCATCGCTCACCGTCAGGGACATCCGATTCGCGCCATGGTCCGCCGCGCCGAGCAGCGCGACTGGTTCGAGCAACAGGGGATCGAGACGGTCGTCGCCGACCTGGAGGACGACTTCGCCGCCGCCTTCGATGGTTGCGATCAGGTGCTGTTCACCGCCGGCTCAGGTCCGAACACCGGGCCCGACAAGACACTGTTGATCGACCTCTACGCCGCTACACGGGTGGCGGACGAGGCCAGCCGCCTGGGGCTGGACCGCATGCTGATGGTCAGCGCCATGCGAGCCGAGCAGCCGCTGCAAGCGCCGGAGAAACTCAGGCCCTACATGGCCGCCAAGTTCGCCGCCGATGCTTATCTGCGCAGCAGCAAGGTGGACCATATCATTGTCAAGCCAGGCCGGCTCACCGACGACGACGCCACCGGCCGGGTGGCCACGTCACTGGACGAGACCGGGGGCAACAACCAGATATCCCGAGCCAACGTGGCCCTCGCCCTGGTCCATCTATTGGGGCAGAGAAAGATCCGTAACCACGAAACGGTGCTGCTGGACGGCGAACGCGAGATCGCCGAGGCGCTCGGCGACTGACCACCGCCACACCGGCCAGTCCAGGCGATTCAATCCGCCAGCTCCAACGACGACGCCGATGGCAAGTGGCCATCGGCGTCGTCGTTTACGGCGTCCTGTCGAGGTGCCTTACTTCTCCACGAAGGCACGCTCGATGACGTAGTCGCCGGGCTCGCCCATGCGCGGGGAAATATTGAAGCCGAGCTCGTCGAGCAGTGCGCTGGTGTCATCCAGCATGGCCGGGCTGCCGCAGATCATGGCCCGGTCCTGCTTGGGATCGATGGGCGGCAGGCCCTTGTCGTCGGTCAGCTTGCCAGTGCGGATGTGATCGGTCAGGCGGCCCATGGTGTGGAAGTCTTCACGGGTCACGGTGGGGTAGTAGACCAGCTTCTCGCTGATCTCCTCGCCCAGGTACTCGTGAGCCGGCAGCTCCTTGGTGATGAAGTCGGCGTAAGCCAGCTCATTCACGTGACGCACACCGTGCACCAGCACCACCTTCTCGAAGCGCTCGTACACTTCGGGGTCCTGAATCAGGCTCAAGAACGGCGCCAGGCCGGTGCCGGTGGAGAGCATGTAAAGGTTACGCCCAGGCAGCAGATCGTCGCATACCAGGGTACCGGTAGGCTTGCGGCTGACCATGATCTGGTCGCCCACCTGCAGGTGCTGCAGACGTGACGTCAGCGGACCATCCGGCACCTTGATGCTGAAGAATTCAAGGTGGTCTTCATAATTGGGACTTGCCACAGAGTAGGCACGCATCAGTGGCTTGCCATTGACCTCAAGCCCGATCATCACGAACTGGCCGTTCTTGAAGCGCAGGCTGCGCTCACGAGTGGTGCGGAAGGTGAACAGGGAATCGTTCCAATGGTGAACGCTCAGCACCTCTTCCAGGGCAAACTTGCTCATGCCAACTCCTTAAAAGCGTGGGCTTATACGTTTAAAGAATAAGCCTTGATATCAAATCTTGCGGATAATTCTAAGACCGGCCATATTATCTGTTAAATGAATTGTATGGATATGTCTTATCTATTTCTTTGATATAGACAGTCTTCATCGGGAATTTTTGCTATCCGCGGCGGGTGCCTGATCCCCCCTCAAGGAGCCTCAACCATGCGCTACACCCTTCGCCAGCTGGAGGTCTTCGTGGCCGTCGCCCAGCACGAAAGCGTGTCTCAGGCAGCCCGCGCCCTGTCCCTGTCCCAATCCGCGGCAAGTACCGCCTTGGCAGAGCTTGAGCGACAATTCGACTGCCAATTGCTGGATCGCATCGGCAAACGGTTAAAGCTCAATGCCCTGGGCTTCCAACTGCTGCCCAAGGCGGTGGCCTTGCTCGACCGCGCCGAAGAAGTGGAAGAACTGCTCCGGGGACAGCAGGGCATCGGTACTCTGGATGTGGGCGCCACCCTGACCATCGGCAACTATCTGGCGACCCTGCTGATCAGCGACTTCATGCAGCGACATCCCGGCAGTCGCGTCCGCCTGCAGGTACGTAATACCCGATCCATCATTGATGCGGTGCGCCACCACCAGCTCGACCTAGGCCTGATCGAAGGGCAATGTGAAGAAGATGACGTTATCACCCAGCCCTGGGTCGAGGATGATCTGGTGGTGTTCTGCTCGCCCCGCCACCCCCTCGCCAACACGGGGCCAGTGGAACTGGACCGTCTGCTGAGAGAGCCCTGGATCATGCGAGAGGAAGGGTCAGGAACGCGCCTGACCCTGGAGCAGGCGGCACGTCATCGTCGTGGACGCTTTACCATCTTGCTGGAGCTGGAGCATACCGAAGGGATCAAACGTGCGGTGGAGTCGGGCCTGGGGATCGGTTGCGTCTCACGACTGGCGCTACGCGACGCCTTTCGGCGTGGCAGCCTGACCCCGTTGCCCACACCGGAGCTGGATCTCAGTCGTCAGTTCACCTTTATCTGGCACCGGCACAAGTACCTCACGGCCGGCATGCGGGAATTCCTTAGACAGTGCCGCCACATGACAGAGGGCATCCAGCGCAGCGACCAGATCGATCTGCCCCAGATACCGTGACGGCGCCCCACGTCGCGCCGTGCCGGTTGAACGGCCGCGACGTGGGGCCTATTTCAGCGCAGATCATCCACCGCATCGCTGATACGCGCACTGTCTGCCTTGGTCAGGTCCTTGGACAGCGTGTGTATGACCAACTTGGCAGTCGGAGCATCGAGCTTATCGCGCAGATGACCAAGGAAGCGGGGGGGCGCTACCATGATCAGCTTCTCCATGCTGTTATCCACTCGGGCCTTGTACAACCGATCGGCCACTTCTCGTGCGAACAGTACTTCGTGGTGATGCGTTGCGACGTCCTCGCTACCCGCTTGGCGAGATGACGTTGCACTGGACTCATGAACATCGCCGCCCTTGTCGGTCACTAGATCCCCCTCATGCAGCCGGCCTTCGGCATGCACGAGACTCTCCAGCTCTTCAAACCGGCGCCCTTCACGGGTGAAAATCCGCGCCCGTGACGCATCGGCTACCACGATATAGGTCGTCATGATCAGTCCTCGCCTCCCTGAGCTCTGTCACTCCGGCACAATGACCGGTACAGAATCACCATGGCAACGGACCTCAGATGCGTCAACTGATGGTTTTCGGCGACACCTGCGTCGCCCATCTCGGACACTGACCACAAGGACACTATTTGGGGTAGGATGCAGCGACTTGGCCCGCCGGCGAGCCAAGTGAGCACACACTCTCCCCCGCCGAGCAAAGATTCATATCTGTGGATAGTCCAAAACGGGCTACCTGCTGGAGGACCCAGACCATGCGCCAGTTCCTGCTACCCCGCGCCCCCCTGGCCCGGCGCACCCTGCTTTGTTGCCACCTTCTGGCCCAACTCGGTGTTCTTGCTGCCGGCCTGTGGTGGCTGATACCACGCTCTCCATGGGTCACCATGTCGAGCTGGAGTGACAGCTGGCCACCTCTGGCCGTGGGCGCGGGGGTCACCCTGCTGACCATGCTGGCCCTGCGTCTGCTGGCGGAGCTGTGGTTACTGCCCCACCACCTGAGTGCCCAGCGCCCCGGCTTTGCGCCAGGCGCCGTAGTGACGCGCTCCTATGACCGGCGTCCGGCGGTACACGATGGCGACAAGGCCTGGACATCGCAGGCACGCTCCATCGAGGACGACGACGCCGTCGTCGGCAGCGCGCGGGTGACCCGCGAGGCCGAGCCCCTCGCCCAACGCAAGCAACGCGAGCCGGGGCTGGATTTCCATCGTGCCACGCAGGAAGAGCCCGCCGGACGACGCCAGGAGCCAAGCCTCTAGCGCGCCGCCAAAGCGGCTGTCAGCATCCTCGCCATAACCGTCGCCGCCATAGCCGTCGGCACTGACAGACGAGCAGTACGCCCAGCAGCGCACCTAGCGTGTTGGCCAGCATATCCCAAGGGTCTCCCCCCAGGCGGCCAGGCACCGGGATCTGCGCAAGCTCGATCAGCACCCCGTAGCCGACGGCCAGCCCCACCGATAGCCACGCCCTGTCACAGGCCAGCGCCACCAACGCCGCCAATCCGGCATACGCCAGCAGGTGGTTGGCCTTGTCCCATGGCAGGTCTTCGGGCAACTCGCTGGCCGGCATCAAACTGCCCCAGGCGATGACCGCCGCTAGCAACAACGCCATCCCCCACCACCCGCCTGAATGACGCGGGCGCTGGCGGGTGGCGCCACTAGCGTCAGCCTGTCGCGATGTTGGCATGGTAGGCCGGGCTCAATTCATGCAGCGCGTCCATGAAGGCAGTCACGTTGCTCGGGTCGGTAAACTGGTTGATCCCGTGGCCCAGGTTGAAGATGTGACCAGGCCCTTCGCCGTAGCTATCGAGAATACGGCCGACTTCGGCACGAATCGCCTGGGGAGTGCCAAACAACACGTTCGGGTCCATGTTGCCCTGCAAGGCCACCTTCCGGCCGACCCTGCCGCGCGCATTGGAAAGCTCTGTGGTCCAATCCAATCCCAGCGCATCCGCCCCGGTGTCCGCCAGGTCCTCGAGCCACTGCCCGCCATTCTTGGTAAACAGGATCACCGGCACCCGGCGACCGTCATGCTCCCGCTCCAGTCCCGCCACGATCTGCTCCATGTACTTGAGCGAGAACTCGCGATAGGCCGGCGTCGACAGCGTCCCTCCCCAGGTATCGAAGATCTGTACCGCCTGTGCACCGGCACGAATCTGCGCATTGAGGTAGTCCGTCACGGCATCCGCCAGCGTATCCAGCAATTGATGCATAACGTCGGGGGTGGCGTAGAGCATGCTTTTGACGTGACGGAAGTCCTTGCTGGAGGCTCCCTCGACCATGTAGGTCGCCAGCGTCCAGGGACTCCCGGAGAACCCGATCAGCGGCACCCGACCATTGAGCTCACGCCGAATGGTGGAGACCGCGCGCATCACATAGTCGAGATCTCGCTCGGCATCCGGCGCCTGCAGCGCAGCCACGTCAGCGGCGGTTCTCACCGGCTTGCGGAACTTCGGACCTTCTCCAGTCTCGAAGTACAGCCCAAGGCCCATGGCGTCGGGGATCGTCAGAATGTCCGAAAACAGGATGGCGGCATCCAACGGAAAGCGTTCCAACGGCTGCAGCGTCACCTCACAGGCACGATCGGTATCGCGGCACAGGTCCATGAAGCTCCCGGCCTCGCCACGCACCCGCTTGTACTCGGGCAGGTAGCGACCCGCCTGGCGCATCATCCATACCGGTGTCCGGTCCACTGGCTGCCGTGCCAGAGCGCGCAAAAATCGATCGTTCTTCAGTTCCATGCAGGCATCATCCAACAGGAGATTTGCCCGCATTGTACCGCAATGACTGGCTGACGAGAGGCCCCTGCGACCGTGTGTCGTGGCTTACCCGAGTGCTTCCCGTGAGCCCAGCGCGAGTTCCTGATAGACTAAACGCCCCTTGACGGCCCGACCGTTGTCTTGACTTCGAGGTACCTCGTGACGATCCGCTTCATCGCCGCCTCCCGCCTACCCACCCCCTGGGCGACGTTCACCATGCACGGCTTCGAAGATGAAGCCACGGGCAAGGATCATATTGCCCTGACACTGGGCGATATCGACGATGGCGCCCCGGTGCTTGGTCGCGTGCATTCTGAATGCCTGACGGGGGACGCCTTGTTCTCGATGCGCTGCGACTGTGGCTATCAGCTGCAAGAGGCGCTCAAGCGTATCGCTCAAGAGGGGCGCGGGGTGATCCTCTACCTGCGCCAGGAAGGTCGCGGCATTGGTCTGCTCAACAAGATCCGCGCTTACCATCTGCAGGATCAGGGCGCCGACACGGTGGAGGCCAACGAGCGGCTGGGATTCGCTGCCGACTTGCGACGCTATGACCTGTGCGTCCCCATGCTCGACCACCTTGGCGTGCAAGGCCTCAAGCTGATGACCAACAATCCCAGAAAGGTCGATGCCCTGACCCAGGCCGGGGTGCAGGTGGTGGAGCGCGTAGCCCTGACCACCGGGCTGAATCCCCACAATGAGCACTACCTGTCGACCAAGGCTGGCAAGCTTGGACACATGATGGCCCTTGGTGATTTCACTCAAGCAGACGACGTGGACATCGAAAGAAAGTCCTGAGGTTGTAAGGAACCTGAAGGCGGCCCCGACAGAGGATCAAACGTCAACATGGCGTTCCATGGATTCCTACTGATGAGGTGTCACCATGAAATTCAAGTACCTGCTGCCCCTTGCTGCCATCGCCGCTCTTCCCTTGACCGCACAGGCTGATGCTCGCGCCACCGATCTCGCCAGGGCGCTCAACAGCGAACCCCTGTCCATGCGCGACGCGATGGCCAAGCCGGGGGACGACATCATCAATGCGCATATCGCCAGTGACAGCACCGAGGCCCTGCGCAAGGCTCGCCTCCGCCTACAGTCCCGTCATGTCGACATGACCAACTTCATGCTGAACCTTGATTTAAGCCGAGCTGCTACAAAGTAAGGCTTTATTTTCAACACCCTAAAGACATACGACCGTTTTAATAGAAACCGTCAATCAGCATCATTGAAGACCTTGGCTGGCACACAGTACCGCTGCCCAGCATACTCACTTCAGCGTTCGGCGGGGCCAGCAAGCGCTCACACTGTGAGCTACCTTCAGGCTCCGCTGTAACGGCAAGGAGAGACATCATGAAACGCGCTCTACGACTCGTTACCGTCACCGCTGTTCTCGCCGTCGTCCTGCCCGCTACGGCCATCGCAGCGCCACCCAAGTACGCTCTGGCGCAGCTGGACACAGTGGACGGAGATAGCACACAGCATCAGCTCCGCACCCGTATGCCGGCGATGATCGAGGCACAGCAGCCTAGCCAGGTGCAACGCTATAGCTGAGAGCCCTGATCTTTCTCCGTAAGAGCGGGTCCGTAAGAACGGGTCCGTAAGAGCGAGTCAGCAAAAACGAGCCCGGAGAAGCGAGTCCTGAAAGTCGCGCCATGGAACGAAGCGGAGTTAGACCAAGGTTGAAAAGGTATTTGACAGTTAGTTAGTCTGTTAATATTATGTCGCCAAGCAATAGCCATCCCCATCAGCGACCGACAGGTTCGACGCTACACCTGACCAAGGCGGTGGATGGCTAAGCACTCGTGACAGCCAAGACACGGTAGGCCCAGATGGGCCAAAAAATGCCGGAAAAATTAAAACGACCGTTTTATTTTAAACAGGTCGACCAATGAGAAGGGGGCCAAGCGGCCCGCAAGGAGAGACATCATGAAAGCCAAGATTACCGCCACAGCCCTGCTGATCGCTGCTGCCCTGCCACTGACGGCAAACGCTGATCCTGCCACTGACCGCGCGCAACACATCAACGCCGAGCCGCTGGCACAGGTATCAGGCGCCGCTGTCGATGCAGCACACCAGGTCGGCAACACCCATATTGCCGACAACGGCAGCAATGCCATGGCCAATGCCCGCCTCGAGCTACTGCGTGAGCAAGACAAGCGCACCGACTTCGCCATGAGCGAGCATGACCTGGATCTGGCTCGTCAGGCCACTACCGGTTAACGTTTTCGGCGGAAATTAAAACGACCGTTTAATTAAGGCCAGATCACCGTGTCATCGAGTCGACGACATCGATGGTGACGACACACGATCACCGGTGAGATGGCCTCTTGATCCATGGTTGCGCCGATCGTTTCGGCGTGAACAACAAACGAAAGCCGCGACTCGCTGACCATAGACATGGGATGGGTCACGGCAGCAACACCACTCACGACATCACTGACACAGTTTGACCGATAGAAGCTCCCTGGAGAGCTTCCACAGGAGAGAGACCATGAAAGCCAAGATTGCCGCTACCGCCCTGCTGATCGCCGCCGCCCTGCCGCTGACCGCCCAGGCCGATAATGCCAGTGAGCGTGCCCAGGCGCTTAACGCTGAGCCGCTGTCCCAGCTCACTGCTGACGCCGTGAACGTCGCCAATCAGGTGGGCAACACCCATATCGCCGACAACGGCAGTGACGCCATGGCCCACGCCCGTCTTGAGCTGCTGCGCGAGCAAGCCAAGCGCACCGATTTCGCCATGAGCGAGCACGACCTGGACCTGGCTCGTCAGGCCACTACCGGGTAATGTTTTCGGCTGAAATTAAAACGACCGTTTTATTCAGACCAAGAAATGCCACAGCCTCGGTGCCCACGGCATCGAACTGACCGACAGACGATCTGTCGAGAGCTTCCACAGGAGAGAGACCATGAAAGCCAAGATTGCCGCTACCGCCCTGCTGATCGCCGCCGCCCTGCCGCTGACCGCCCAGGCAGACCGGGCCAGCGAGCGTGCCCTGGCCGTTAACGCCGAGCCGCTGTCCACGATTGATGCTGGCGCACTTGAAACAGCACACCGTGTTGGCAATGCGCATATCGCTGACGACGCCAGCAACGCCATGGCCAATGCCCGGCTGGAACTGCTGCGCAACCAGGCACGCCATACTGACTTCGCCATGAGCGAAGACGATCTGGACCTGGCTCGCCAAGCCACCACTGGCTGATCAGGAGATGTTGCCGAGCGAAGCTAACCGCTCGATACCTGACCCTCCTGCTCCGCTAAGCGCAAAGGCCCCGCCCACCTGGATGTTGCCAGGCAGACGGGGCCTTTTGCTGTACTGCTCTCGGCCATCGCCTGCCTGCAGGGCGCCAGCAGCGATGTTCGATATGTCTTCAGCGCTACCCTGGCGCCACGCTGCCAGCGTAGACCTGAACCAGCACGTTACTCGCGGTACGTCACTTCATCCCTCACCCCGTCACTGCGGGGCTGCCACAAGAGCTTCAACAGCAGCGCCAAGGACAGCATCACGGCAATGCCACTGACAGCGCCCATCCACACCGTGCCACTGATTCCTGCCACAAAGAACGCCACTAGCCCGGCGATGCCGGCGGTCATGGCGTAGGGCAGCTGGGTCCGCACATGGTCGATGTGGTCGCAGCTTGATCCCGCCGACGAGAGAATGGTGGTATCGGAAATGGGCGAGCAGTGGTCACCAAAGATGCCTCCGCTCAGCACCGACGCGATCGCCAACGCCATCGGCAGATCCATGGCCGCGGCTACCGGCATGGCAATCGGGATCATGATGGCAAAGGTCCCGTAGGACGTGCCGGTGGTGAAGGCCACCACGGCGCCAATCAAGAACAGCAACACCGGCACCAGGCTGGGCGGAATACTGGCCTCGGTCAGACTCACCAGATAGTCAGCTGTGCCCAGCTCCGATGTGACGCTGCCGATGGACCAGGCCAACGCCAGAATGATGTACACCAGCGTCATGCTCTTGATGCCTTCCACGACGATATCCATCGCCTCGCGGAAGTCGAACAGGCGCTGGCTCATGCCCATGGTCAAGCCGACCATCACCGCCACCAGGGTCGCGATCAGAATCGACTGACCGCCGTCGGCGCTGCCGACCGCTGTCACCAGGTCGTTGTTCGGGAAGTCACCGGTCCACAGAAACAGCGGTGGAATCATGGCCAGCAGAACACCGATAGGCACCAGCATGTTGCGCTTGCGGGCAGTATCCTGTGGCGCCTTGAGCTCCATCGCATCGGTATCAGAGGGCGGCTTGGCGGTGTCCTCCATCAGTTTTCCGGTCTCACGGGCACGGCGTTCCGCCCGCGCCATGGGGCCAAAGTCCCATTGGGTGATGACAATGAAGAAGATCATGCCCAGCGCCAGCCAAGCGTAGAAGTTCAGCGGAATCGACGACAGATAGATCAGGTATTCCGAGCCACTCAACTCCATCTCGCCAAGCTGGGTGCCAATCAGGCCCATGACAAACACCACCCAGGTGGATACGGGGCCCAGCAGGCACATCGGCGCCGAGGTCGAATCGACGATATACGCCAGCTTTTCGCGGGAGACCTGCATGCGATCGGTGATGGGACGCATCACGCTGCCCACTGTCAACGCATTGAAGTAGTCTTCAAAGAAGATCAGCATGCCAAGCCCCAGGGTGCTGCCTTGTGCGCCTCGCGCACTGGCCACCTTGCGGGAAATGGCGCGGGCAATGGCATGGGCCCCGCCGGTACGCTGCAGGACACTGATCAGCACGCCGAACAGGCCACAATAGATCAGTACGGTGGCATTCCACTCGTCACCGATACTCGGCACGATGAAGTCAGAAAAGCTGTTATAGAGGCCGGCTGCGGGATTGTAACCAGCCAGCATGGTGGCCCCGAGCCAGACACCGCAGAACAGTGCGGGTATGACATTGCGTGTCGCCAGCGCCAGCAGAATCGCCAGCAGCGGCGGCAGCAGGGATAAGAGTCCGAAGGACATCGGGAGTCTCCTGGGTTCTTGTCGGTCTTGGCCCGAGGGGGCAACACCATGGGAGGTGGCGTCGCGCGGGCAGCGGGGCATCCTAGGCGCTAACGGCACAAACGGCAACCGCGCTGTCCCATCCCCGCAACCCATCCTCTTTAGGTGCAAGTCGACACGCCGTTCAACCAGGCTGACGAGTCTCCACCTCGACCCCTTTCATGCCCTCCTCAGTGTAGCGCTCCCCTGCCACGGCCTCCCGGTGAAACCAGTCGTTGAGACTCGCCAGATCGGCGTCACTCAAGGACAGCGACAGCGCTCCTAGATTCTCGTCCAGGCGGTTCAGCTTGCGGGTGCCGGGGATGGGGATGATGGCGTCGTCCTGAGCCAGTAGCCAGGCGAGTGCCACCTGGGCGGGGGTGGCACCTCGCTGCTGTGCCAACCCTTCCAGCCGATCCAGCAGGGCGATGTTACGGGCCAGGTTCGGCGCCGAGAAACGCGGTGCGTGGCGTCGAAAATCGGTCTCGCTGATGTCAGCACGACGTCGAATCTGGCCGCTGAGGAAACCGCGACCCAGCGGTGAGTACGCCACCAGTGACACCCCCAACCGCTGGCACGCAGGGAGCACGCTGTCCTCCACTCCGCGACTCCAGAGTGAGTACTCACTCTGGACCGCAGCAATGGGATGCACCGCCGCAGCCCGCTCCAGGGTGGCAGGTGACACCTCACACAGCCCCAGCGCACGAACCTTGCCCTGGGTGACTAGCTCGGACATGGCGCCGACGGTCTCTTCGATCGGCACCTCGGGATCGAGACGGTGGGCGTAGTAGAGGTCAATCGTGTCAATCCCAAGGCGTGCGAGAGAAGCCTCACAGGCAGCGAGAACATACTCTGGGCGCGTGTTGATCGACCGGGCGTAGTCGCCAGGCCTGCGCACGATGCCAAACTTGGTGGCAATCACAGCGCTGTCTCGCCTACCGTGCAGCGCCTTGCCCAAAAGTTGCTCGTTATGGCCCTGGCCGTAGGTGTCGGCACTGTCGAACAGGCTCACGCCTCGCTCCAGGGCCTCGTGAATCAACCGGGTGGCGTCACGGTCATCACTGGCACCATAGAATTCGGACATGCCCATGCACCCTAGCCCCAAGGGCAGAACGTGCAGGTGGTCACCCAGTGAACGTGGGGAATGTGAGGGAGAGGTCATCGCAGGCTCCATTACGTAAGGCGGATCACGTCAGACACGTTGTCTGACCTGTTGCATGATCCTGGCCGTGGGCCCGCGGGAGAATTGCTGATAGATTGATACTTGCAGCGTATCAATCCCTGGCGTCCACGTGACACCTCCCGGTCATCCACGATGGATCGACCGCCGGGGGGCAGTGGCGTCCTTGCTTCTCTTCACTAACCTGACGAGCGCCCCATGCCGCCCAGCAGACAATGGTTCAAGCGTTGCGACCGGCTAATCAGCTTTCTCGCCGTTGCCGATACTGGGCACTTTCGCCAGGCCGCCGACAGGCTGCATCTCACTCAGCCTCCGCTGACGCGCCACATCCAGGCGCTGGAACAGGAGCTGGGCGTCACGCTGTTCACCCGCACCACTCGTCAGGTGCGCCTGACCCCGGCAGGAGAGCGCCTTGCTCGCCGGCTGCGCCCCTGCTTTGAGGAAATAGAAGCCGCCTGGCACGACGCCAGCGCACCTACCGACCAGCCCTGCCCCATTGCCATCGGCATGACGCCCGCAGTGGATGATGGCCTGCTGCCCTCCCGCGCATGGCTCGAGGCGCACCTGGACCAGACCGTGGACATCGAGCGCCAACCGTCCAGCAGGCTGCTGTCACGCTTGCTGAAGGATGACGCGAGGCCGCTATCCTTGGCCCTTGTCGGTCTGCCCATCACCCTCCCAGAGCCATTGGAGTGCCACATCGTCGCCGACGACCCGCTATGGGTGTTGATGTCCGACGCCCTTGCCGAGCGGCTTGGAGAGGACCGGGACGTGGATCTTTGCAGGCTGAGCGACCGTCCCCTGTTCTGGTTTTCCCGCAGGGACAATCCGGACTACTTCGACCACTGCGAGCGCCTGTTTCGCATTCACGGCTACCAGCCCCAGCGACTGCGTGAGCCCGACGACCATCACCAATTGCTGGCGCTGGTCGCGGCAGATGAAGGCATCGCCCTGGCGCCCCAGAGCTTTCTGGTCACCCAGCGGCAGGGCGTGACCTCGCGACCATTGTCGCCTCGCTGGAGCGACCTGCGCACTCGCCTCGCCCTCGCCTGGAACCGACATGACGACGCGTCCTGCCGACTGGCACAGCGCCTTGTGGCGGCCCTGCAGAGCAACTGAGGCGTAAGCAGAGCGACTGAGGCGCGAGCAGCACGGCTCAGCCGCGTCGTCCAGGTACGGTCAGGCCTGGCCCCGGGCCTGCCGGATGCGCTGATAGGCATTGCCGATCTCGACGGTGCGGGCCTCGGCGACCTCGCGCATGCTGTCCGGCAGTCCCCGGCTGGCCAGCTTGTCAGGATGGTTTTCGCTCATCAGCTTGCGATAGGCGCGCTTGATTTCGGCATCGCTGGCCTCCGGGCTGATACCCAGCACCTTGTACGCGTCCTCCAGCGGGCTCTGGCTTTCCTGAGTGGCGCCCGCCCCATGGGAGGCTCCACCGCGCAGCATGGCCTCGATCTGGGCTATTTCCGCCTCACTGCAGCCAAGGCCGCGGGCCACCCGCATCAGCATGTTGTGCTCGGCTGGGTGCAGCACACCGTCTGCTGCAATGGCCGACAACTGCACCTGCAAAAAGATCTGTCGCAGCGCACCGCGACCACGGGTCAGGCGTGCCACTCTGGCGATCTCGGCATCCAGATCGAAGTCACTGGCCCGTCCGCGTTCGAATGCGGCACGGGCACTGGCCTTGGTGCTTTCAGGCAAGCGCAGGCGCACCAGCAGTTGCTCGAGCACCTGACGCTCTTCCCCGCTGACCTGACCGTCTGCCTGGCACACGGCGCCCATGACGGCGAAGGTGGAGTCCATGAACTGGCGCTGCATCTCGGCCAGACCCTTGCCGAGCATCACGCCGCCGCGCAGACGTCCGCCCAACCACCAGCCGATGCCGCCACCGATCAACATGCCCAGCGGGCCTCCGGTCAGCAGCCCAATTACCGCCCCGATAACAATGATGGTCAGCATAATTCCTCTCTGTCGGAGCCGTGTTTCAGTCCACGGCGTGCTGTCTGCTCAGGTGGCGCTGGCAGGTGCTTGAACGGTCATCGACTCGCCATCACGCCCACCCACCACCATGGGGGTACGCGAGGCAGGATACCACCGCCACCCGGACGCGGGCGAAAGCGTGCGCCGCCCACCTTTTCATCGAATGGTCATGGGAGTCACCGATACTGGCCGCCAGGTTAACGACGAATGCACTGCCCAGGACGTCTTATGCGACTTTCCTTCACTCGACTCGCCATTGTTGGCGCTATTGTTTCGGCTTGCGCCAGCGTCAGCGTGGCGTCCCACGCCGTGGCGCCGACCCACTGCGCACTGACGCCATCGATCTCTATGTTGCCGGTCTCTGTGCTACCGACCCATATGCGATCGGCCCCCATGTAGGGGGCCGATCGCGTCGTGCTCTGAAGGGACGGTAGGCTGACTCAGCCGAGGCGCTGCCGAATCGCCGCTTCAATTCCCTCAGCGTCCAGACCGCAGTCTCGCAGCAATTCAGCCGGCTTGCCGTGCTCAGCAAAGACATCCGGCAGGCCCAGGTTGAGCACCGACACAGAGACCCCTTCGGCCAGCAACAGCTCATTGATGCCGCTTCCGGCACCGCCCGCCACGACGTTCTCCTCCAGGGTCACTACCAGCTCGTGAGCGCGGGCCGCCTCGAGCACGGCGTCCCGGTCCAGCGGCTTCACACTGCGCATATTGATGTGGCTGGCATCGAGCCGCTCCGCCACTTCGGCAGCAGGACCATTCAAGCTGCCAAAGGCCATCAACACTACGCCCTGGCCCTGGCGACGCGGTTCGGCCACCCCGATCGGCAGCGGCTCAAGGTGATCGGGAATCGCCACGCCTGGCCCCGTACCGCGCGGATAGCGCACCGCCGCTGGACCCGGGTGGTGATAGGCCGCACTGAGCATGGCGCGGCATTCTGCCTCGTCAGCCGGGGCCAGCACCACCATGCCGGGCACACAGCGCAGGTAGGATAGATCCAGGGCACCGTGGTGGGTGGGACCATCCTCCCCGACCAGGCCTGCGCGGTCGATGGCAAAGGTCACGTCCAGATCCTGCACCGCCACATCGTGAATCAATTGGTCGTAGCCACGCTGGAGGAAGGTGGAATAGATCGCGACCACGGGCTTCATGCCTTCGCAGGCCATGCCGGCGGCCAGGGTCACCGAGTGCTGCTCGGCAATGGCCACGTCGTAGTAGCGATCCGCATACTCCTTCGAGAAGCGGATAAGGTCAGAGCCTTCGCGCATGGCCGGCGTGATGCCGATCAGGCGCTCGTCTGCCGCGGCCATGTCGCAGATCCAATCGCCAAAGACACTGCAGTACTTCTTCTTTGGCGGCGCGGGTGGCGTTGCCACCTCAGCTTCCCGAGCCTTGGCCGCATCGGGCGTCTCGAGCTTGGTAATGGCGTGATAGCCAATAGGATCGGACTCCGCCGGCAGGAAGCCACGGCCCTTGCGCGTCTTGACGTGCAGAAACTGCGGCCCCTCGAGATCACGCATGCTGGTCAGGGCGGCACTCAAGGCATCAAGGTCGTGACCATCGATCGGCCCGACATAATTGAACCCCATCTCCTCAAACAGCGTGGCCGGGCTGACCATGCCCTTCACGTGTTCTTCCGTACGGCGTGCAAGCTCCAGGGCACCCGGCAGATGAGACAGCACCTTCTTGCCGTTCTCGCGCATGCTCAGGTACGGCTTGCTGACCAGAATGCGGGCCAGGTAGCTGGCCACACCGCCGACATTCTCGGAAATCGACATTTCATTGTCGTTCAGCACCACCAGCAGATTGGCATCCACATGGCCGGCATGAGCCAACGCCTCGAAGGCCATGCCGGCGGTCAGGGCGCCGTCACCGATCACCGCGCAGACGCGACGATCCTGGCCCTGGGTACGTGCCGCCAGCGCCATGCCCAGAGCCGCCGATATCGAGGTACTGGAATGGCCGACGCCAAAGGTGTCGTACTCCGATTCGGCTCGCCGCGGGAAGGCCGCCAGGCCACCGTAGCGGCGTATGCCGGTCATCGCTTCGCGACGACCGGTCAGGATCTTGTGCGGGTAAGCCTGATGACCCACATCCCACACCAGGCGGTCATGGGGCGTACGAAAGGCATGATGCAGGGCGACGGTCAGTTCGACCACGCCAAGGCCGGCACCAAAGTGGCCGCCGGAAACACCAACGCTGTAGAGCAGGTAGGCGCGCAGTTCATCCGCTACGCGCTTGAGCTGGTCTGCGGTCATCGCACGCAGCGCAGCCGGGGTATCCAGAGTATCGAGCAGCGGCGTTGCCGGCCGCTCGGTGGGAATCGTGTCGAACAGCTTCATGGTAGCCCTGTGGTCGTCAGTGATCGCGTTCGATCATGTAGCGGGCGAGCCCTGCCAGAGGCGCCGCCGACTCGCCCAAGGGGGCGATGGCCTCGAGCGCCTCATCGATCAGTGCCGTCGCCTTGGCCCGAGCTCCCTCAAGCCCGAGCAGGGCGGGATAGGTCGGCTTGTCACGGGCCGCATCGGCACCCGACGTCTTGCCCAGCGTATCGGTGTCACCCGTGACATCAAGCACATCGTCATGTACCTGAAAGGCCAGGCCGATAGCGGCGGCATAGACATCCAGGGCGGCCAGGCGCGCGTCGTCTGCGGGCACCGCGATCAAACCGCCAAGCCTGACGGCGGCGCGAATCAGCGCGCCGGTCTTGTGGCGATGCATGGTTTCAAGGCTGGACAGGTCCGGGCGTTCGCCCACTGCCGCCAGGTCCAGCGCCTGTCCGGCCACCATGCCATCACGCCCGGACGCTTGCGCCAGCGTGGCCACCAATGCCCCCAGGCGAGGAGACGTAGAGCTGGCGAGCAACTCGAAGGCCAGTGTCTGCAGGGCATCGCCGGCAAGAATCGCAGAAGCCTCATCGAACGCCTTGTGCACCGTGGGCTGACCGCGGCGTAGGTCGTCATCGTCCATGGCCGGCAGATCGTCATGCACCAGCGAGTAGGCATGCACCAGCTCAATGGCCGCAGCAGGAATGTCGAGATCGTCGTCGTTGGCGCCCAGCGCCCGACCGGCGGCATAGACCAGAATCGGGCGAAGCCGCTTGCCGCCGACAAGCAGACCATGGCGCATCGCCGCTTCGAGTCTCGGCTCGACCGACTGGCGACCCACGAACAGCGTCTCCAGGCAGCGATCGACTCGCGCCCTGTCGGCGGCCAGACGGGCCAGCATGGTATCAGCGTTCACCCGCGTCCTCCCCGATATCAAAGGGCGACAGCTGCATCCCCCCCTCGGCGTTCTCCGTCAGACTGCGAACCTTGAGCTCCGCATCGTCCAGGCGTTGCTGAGCATGGCGGGTCAAGGCCACGCCCTGCTCGAACGCCTTCAACGACTCCTCGAGCGACAGCTCCCCCGACTCCAGCCGTTCCACCAGGTGCTCCAGTTGCCCCATGGCCGCGGCAAAGTCCTGAGGCTCGGCATCTTGCTGTGATGGCTGGCGGTCCTGCGTTGCCATGCGCCCCTCCAGACAGTGGGCCAGGGACTGACCCGAAATGGCTTGGTCACGGCCATCGCCGACCGTGCGGGACACCGTGACGCCATCGCCAGGCACCCGGTCACCCTAAAGGGCGACAGTATACACGCTCTGCCCCTGGGGTCGTCTGCCCCGCGTTCCTTGCGCCTTGGTCGAAGACGTCACCGCGTTGGCCAGCGTACATGCACAAGACTCATGCTGCGGTGCAAGGATTTTCAACGTGGCAAAGGCTGCATGTGGTAGGCTATCGACCCTGATTTAGCGCCTTCTCCGCCAACCAGCCGCTGGCTGCCGCCACTTCCAAGAGGTTGATTCGACCATGGCCAAAACGTCCCTGGACAAAAGCAAGATCAAGATCCTGCTGCTCGAGGGCGTCCACCAGAGTGCAGTGGACAATTTTCTCAATGCCGGATACACCAACATCGAGCATCTGCCGACCTCGCTGGACGAGGCCACGCTGATCGAGAAGATCCGGGACGTGCACTTCATCGGTATCCGCTCCCGCACTCAGCTCAATGAGCGGGTGTTCGCGGCAGCCGAAAAGCTGGTCGCGGTTGGCTGTTTCTGCATCGGCACCAACCAGGTCGACCTGGGTGCGGCACTGGTGCGCGGCATCCCGGTATTCAATGCGCCCTACTCCAATACTCGCTCGGTGGCGGAACTGGTGCTGGCCGAAGCGATCATGCTGCTGCGCGGTATTCCCGAAAAGAATGCGCGCGCCCACCAGGGCGGCTGGCTGAAAAGTGCCAAGAACAGCCACGAGGCTCGTGGCAAGACCCTGGGCATCGTCGGCTATGGCAGCATCGGGTCGCAGCTGTCGGTACTGGCAGAAGCGCTTGGCTTTGACGTCATCTACTACGACGTCATCACCAAGCTGGCGATGGGCAATTCTCGCCAGGTCGCCAGTATGGAGGAGCTGCTGGCCCGCTCCGATGTGGTCAGCCTGCACGTGCCGGACCTGCCGTCCACGCGCTGGATGATCGGCGAAGAGCAGATCAGCCTGATGAAGCCTGGCGCCATCCTGATCAATGCCGCCCGCGGCAGCGTGGTGGTGATCGAGGCGCTGGCCGAGGCCATCAAGGAAGGCCGCCTCAATGGCGCCGCCATCGATGTCTTCCCGGTCGAGCCGAAGGGTAACGACGACATCTTCGAAAGCCCGCTGCGGGGTCTGGAGAACGTCATTCTTACCCCGCACATCGGCGGCTCCACCCTGGAAGCCCAGGAAAACATCGGCGTCGAAGTGTCTGAGAAGCTGGTGACCTTCTCCGACAATGGCACCAGCATCACCTCGGTCAACTTCCCCGAGGTGGCCCTGCCGGCCCATCCGGACAAGCACCGCCTGCTGCACATCCACGAGAACGTGCCTGGCGTGATGTCCGAGATCAACCGCGTGCTGTCCGAAAATGACATCAACATTTCCGGCCAGTACCTGCAGACCAATGAAAAGGTCGGCTACGTGGTCATCGATGTGGACAAGGCCTATGGCCCCCAGGCCCTGGAGGCGCTGCGCGAGGTCAATCACACCCTGCGTACCCGGGTTCTCTATTCCGAGACCAACTACGCCGACTAGGCCGCCGGACGCTGTTCCAGCTCGACGACGCCGCGCTCCTTCGGGAGGGCGGCGTCTTGCTGTCGTCCCAGGATGAGCGACAGACGACATTTCATGCCAACAAGACCTATCCTGATCTCTCCCCGCTGAGCGCTTCACAAGGATGCCTGATGCCGACCGGACTGGCCTACCTGATCGTGGTACTGGTGTGGGCCTCGACGCCCCTCGCCATCAAATGGAGCGCAGAAGCCGGCGCCCCCATCGGCAGCGTCATGCTGCGCATGGGGCTGGCGCTGGTGGCCGGCATCGTGCTGCTGCTGGTGTTGCGCAGAACACTGCGCACAGACCGCCGCGCGCTGGTCAGCTACGCCGCCGCCATTCCGGGTGTGTTTGGCGCCATGGCGCTGAGCTACTATGCCTCCCAGTTCTTGCCATCGGGCATGCTCTCGGTGATGTTCGGCATGGCCCCTCTGATCTCTGGCATCATCCTGCAAGCGCTGCCGGGCAGCACGCGGCTGAAGCGCTGGCACTGGATTGGCTGCGGCCTGGGAGTGACAGGCCTGGCGGTGGTCTTTCTCGACAGCCTCGCCCTCGGCAGCGGCCAGCAGCTGGTGGCCCTGGTCATGATGCTGTCCGCCGTCACGCTGTTCAGTGGCAGTGGCATAGCGGTCCAGCGCATCTCTGCGGGACTTCACCCTCTCGAGCAGACCGTCGGCGCCCTGGCGGGCTCCATGCCGTGCTTTCTGGTGCTGTGGCTAGCCAGTGGCGAGCCCCTGACCATCCCCCTGAGTGACCGCGGCCTGTGGGCAGTGCTCTATCTCGCCCTGTTTGGCTCCTTGATCGGTTTCCTCTGCTACTACCTCATTCTGTCGCGGCTGCACGCGGCCAGCGTTGCATTGGTCACGCTGATCACTCCGGTTCTGGCGCTATCTCTTGGCATGCTGTTCAACCAGGAGACCCCTTCAGCCTCCATGCTGGCCGGCGCCGCGCTGATTCTCGTCGCGCTTGGCGCCTATCTGTTCGGTGACCGCCTGAGCCGCCGTCGGGCGGCTCGGCATCACGGCGACACTTGACCCTTATGAGCGTCGGCTTGACAACTCATCAGGCCACGGCCATTTTGTACACAATAAATGACAGCGATTGCGTACCAGGACTGTGCACTCATATCGCACATCTGCTGTCATACACGGCCACCGTCGGTTCCATGGAGGTGCAGTCGGACACAGACCGCGCACACCTCCATCGGTAGCCATCCTTGAAGGCACCTGAACCAGGTATTCGGCCAGACGCCATGCGGTGACGGCTCCTGGCAGCGGTTCGTGTCATGTGCACTACCGCGTGCCGAAAGCGCCTCACCCTGCCTGGGTAACCCTTCGCTTCGCGAAGGAGGAATGCATGCATTCACACACACCCACGACATGGATCCGGCAACCGCTGGCCACCAGCGACCCCGCCGCTACAGCAGGCGTCGTGGTGCAGGGCTCACGTATTGTCGAGAAGCTCGGCGCGGGCCAGGTGCCCAGCGTAGCCGTCGACGAGGTGTTCGATGCCTCCCGGCACGTGCTGCTGCCCGGACTGGTCAATACCCATCACCACTTCTACCAGACGCTGACACGGGCCTACTCGCCTGCGCTCAACAAGGAACTGTTTCCCTGGCTCACTACCCTGTACGACGTCTGGGCCCATCTGGATGAGGCTCAACTGGCGCTGGCCAGCGAACTCGCCATGGTGGAACTGTTGATGAGCGGTTGCACCACCGTGGCGGATCATCACTATGTGTTTTCCGGGGCCCTGGAACATGCCATCGACGTACAGGTCGAGACAGCTAATCGGCTGGGGGTGCGGGCAGCGCTGACGCGAGGCTCCATGAGTGTGGGTCGCGATCAGGGCGGCCTGCCACCTCAATCCGTCGTCCAGGACGAAGCCACCATTCTCGATGAGAGCACCCGCCTGATCGACGCCTATCACCAGCGCGTCGATGGCGCCATGATTACCGTGGCATTGGCACCTTGCTCCCCTTTCTCGGTCAGCCGCGAACTGATGATCGACAGCGCCCGCCTGGCCGAGGCCAAGGACGTTCGTCTGCATACCCACCTGGCCGAAACCGAAGACGAGACCCACTACTGCCAGAAACTGTTCGGCATGCGTCCGCTGGATTATCTGGAAGATACCGGCTGGCTCAGCGATCGCACCTGGCTGGCCCATGGCATTCACTTCAACGACGACGAGGTCAGCCGACTCGGCAAGGCGGGTACCGGTATCGCTCACTGCCCCTCTTCCAACATGGTCCTGGGCTCCGGCATGTGCCGAACGCTGGAGCTGGAGGCCGCCGGAAGCCCGGTAGGGCTTGCCGTGGATGGCTCGGCCTCGGCGGACCATTCCAATCTAGCCGAAGAGATGCGCCAGGCCATGCTGATCGGCAGGCTACGTTATTCCCCCAGCCAGGTGCGTCACCAGGACGTGATTCGCTGGGCCACAGAAGGCTCCGCCCGCTGCCTGGGCCGAACCGACATCGGCGGACTTGACGCTGGACAACAGGCGGACCTGGCGCTGTTTCGCCTGGACGAGCCTCGTTTCTCCGGCGCAGAAAACCCGCTTGCGGCGCTACTGCTGTGCGGCGCACATCGGGCCGATCGCGTCATGGTGGCCGGCCGCTGGCGAGTCGTCGACGGGCTGCCCGTCGACGTCGACCTGGGCGCACTGCTGGCCCGTCATGGCGAGGCGGCGGCGCGGCTTCGCCAAGCGGTCTAGCCAGCAGGGCAACACGGCAAGATCGATACCGACACCACGGAGCCCTGCTGCGTGGCATCGTTCTTGCAACGCCATTGTTCACCACCGCTGCATCACGGCAGTCAGTCACCAGGACTGACACCTGATGCGGTGGACCGGACTCATCGCCCAGGCCAGGGGACGGCCTGGCACTACAACGACAACAGGAGAGGATCCCGCCATGCATACGCAAGAATCCACTGGCGATAACCGCGACCGGCCCACGGTTCGCTCCACCCACGACGTCAATGCCATGCCGCCACTGGGAAGGGCGATACCGCTTGGCTTGCAGCATGTGCTGGCGATGTTCGTCGGCAACGTGACCGTTCCCATCCTGATTGCCGGTGCTGCGGATCTGCCGGCGGATCAAACCACCTTCATGATCCAGGCGGCGATGTTTGTCGCCGGTGTCGCCACCTTGGTGCAGTCACTCGGTATCGGCCCCATTGGTGCTCGACTGCCTATCGTGATGGGCACCAGCTTCGGCTTCGTGCCGGTTCTGATTCCCATCGCCGTAGGCATGGGCCTGCCAGCAGCGCTCGGAGCTGCACTCTGCGGCGGTATCGCCATGGCCCTGGTAGGCCTGTTTCTCCCGGTCTTTCGCTTTCTGTTCCCGCCAGTGGTCACCGGCACCTTTGTGGTCATGCTGGGTACACTGCTGATGCCGGTGGGCTTTGCCTACTGGGGTGGCGGCTTCGGCGCGGCGGACTTTGGCGCCACCCATCACCTGCTGCTGGGCGCCCTGGTACTGATCGTCACCTTGGGCCTGCACCAGTATGGACGCGGCATCTGGTCCGAAACGGCACCGTTGATCGGCCTGGTCGTCGGTTACGTGGCGGCCACCAGCTTTGGCTTGATTGATTTTTCAGGCATCGGCACAGCTGACTGGCTGTCCCTTCCTGTGCCCCTGGCCATCGGCATCGAGTTTCATCTGGCTGCCGTTCTTCCCGTGGTGCTGCTGGCCATCGTCACCTGCGCCGAATCCATCGGTGATATTGTCGGCACCACTGCCGGAGGCCTGGACCGGGAGCCGACGCCCAAGGAACTGTCCGGTGGTGTCATGGCGGACGGCATCTCCAGCGTGTTCGCCGCCATCTTCAACGCCTTTCCGCAGATCAGCTTCAGCCAGAATGTGGGCATGGTCGCCCTCACCGGCGTCGTCAGTCGCTACGTGGTCGCCATTGGCGGTGCCTTCCTGCTGCTGGCCGGGCTCATCCCCAAGCTGGGCGCGATTGTCTCCAGCATTCCCAACTCCGTGCTGGGTGGGGCCGTGTTGATCATGTTCGGCATGATTGCCAGCGCCGGCATCAAGATGCTGTCTCACATCGACTTCAACAAACGCAACATGGTGATCATCGGCGTATCGCTTTCCGCCGCGGTGGGTCTACCCGCCCAGGAGGGGCTTTACGCCAACCTGAACGAGAACCTTCAAGCCATCATTGAGTCGGGGCTGATTCCTGGTGCGCTATTCGCCATCATCCTCAACCTGGTTCTACCGAAAAGCGACCGAGTGTTCCGTGACGACGTCTAAGCCTCAGCGCCATCACCGGCAGCGACCGAACTGAACCGGCCCTGCTCACGACATCCTTCTCCCGCGCAGAAACAGCACCCACGAGCCCCAACCAGGGCCCGTGGGTGCAGCCACGTGTCCAGACTCAGCAGCTTCTGACGTCACGGTAGCGATGCCGCCGGTAGACCTTGACGCGCTGGCCCTGCAGCGTCGTCATCCCTTCCCATTGGAAACCTGCATGCTGAGCCACTCGCGTCGATGGCACATTGGCAGGATCAATGACCGCCACCAATGACTCGCTGTCGGTGACCGTAAAGGCATGGGTGACGACAGCACGCGCCACTTCAGTAGCCAGGCCCCTACCCCAATGACGCACCGCATAGCGATAGCCAATCGCCAGTTCCTGCTCGCCATCCAGGGTCTCGTGATCGAAACCGCAAAACCCCATCAGGGCACGGGAGACCGGATGCACCACGGCCCAATAGCCAAACCCCTTCTGCCTGTACGTCTGACGACACGCCTCGATAAATGCCTGACTACGCGCAACGTCGCAGACCCCACCGAGGGAATAACGCATGACCCTGGGATCTGCCAACAGCCGGCTCAAGGCGGGCAGGTCGTACGCTTCGAAGGGGCGCAGGCGGCTGCGCGGCGTGGCCAGCACGTCGCCGCTCATCGGTATCGGCGGTTGCTCGTCATTGTGCATGCGGGCTCCGTATCGTCAGGCATGCCATCGAATCTACGCCATCCTGGCAGCGCCTGACCATGGTCTAGCACGAGCCTCTGGGTCTGGCCTCCCTCACGATCTATCACCACCGGGCTCGATCACTCGCCCGATGATCGCGTTCCTTGGTCTAGCCCTTTGGTCGAAGCACGCCCCGACAACCGGTGCTCCCGCGCTAGTCTTGCCAGGTTCGCCCTCGTTGGAGCCACCACGATGTCCGCCTCACCCTCTGCGCTACCTGCCAACGACGACGCTGCCGTCGTCCGCCACGACGACCGCGGGATCGTGCACCTGACCCTCAATCGTCCCGCCAGCTTCAATGCACTGTCCCAGGACATGCTGACGGCGCTGGATGATGCCTTTACGACCATCTCCCCCAGCCCTGACCTGCGTGCCGTGGTGATCGCCGCAGAGGGCCGGGCGTTCTGCGCCGGCCACGACCTGAAGGAGATGCGCGCCCTGGAAGATGAAGACGCCTACCGCCAGCTGTTCGCCCAATGCTCGCGGGTGATGCAGCGCCTGCAGGACTGCCCGGTCCCCGTCATCGCCCGGGTTCAAGGCCTGGCCACTGCCACGGGTTGCCAGCTGGTCGCGAGTTGCGACATGGCGGTCGCCTCCAGCAGCGCGCGCTTCGCCGTATCTGGCATCAACGTGGGTCTATTCTGCTCGACACCCGCCGTTGCCCTGACCCGCAACATCGGCCCCAAGCAGGCGGCTGAGATGCTGTTTACCGGTGACTTCATTGATGCCGAGCAGGCGTTGGCGTGGGGATTGATCAACCGTGTCGCCGAACCCGACGCGCTCGATGACTGCCTTGAGGCACTGCTGGATAACCTGCGCGCCAAGAGCCAGGTGGCGCTGTTTACCGGCAAGTCGATGCTGGCCCGCCAACGGGCACTCCCCTTGGGCCAGGCCTACGCCTATGCGGGGGAGGTCATGGCGGCCAACATGATGGCCGAGGATGTGGCAGAGGGCATCGACGCTTTTGTCGCCAAGCGCCGCCCCCGCTGGACACATCGATAAAGGGCGCTCGACTCACGACGTTCTCCTTTCATCCTTCACTTTTCACCCAAGGACTGGTTATGGAAGCGTTTTCCGTAAACGCGACAAGACGCTGCACCTGCAGGTATGCTAGCCCTTCAGCAACAGGTTCATGGCTAGCCCCAGGAGAAGACAGGTGACGGAGAACAAGCGCAGAGCAGCCGGGCGACCGGCCACCGGCAAGACCAGCGGAGGCCATAGCCAGTCGCTGGTGCGGGGACTCAATCTGCTGGAGCTGCTGGCCATGCGCCCCGGCGGGCTGGCCCTGTCCGATATTGCCGAGCAGGCCGACCTGGCCCCCTCTACGACGCACAGGTTACTGCAGGCACTGCTGAGCCAGGGCTTCGTGACACAGGACGAAACCCTTGGCGTGTGGCGCATCGACGTCAAGACCTTCCGCATCGGCAACAGCTTTCTCGAGGCTCGCGACTTTGTTGCCACCAGCCGCCCTTACCTGCGCAGGCTAACCAGAGACACCGGCGAAACGGCCAACCTGGGCGTACGCGATGGAACAACCGCGGTATTTCTGGCCCAGAGCGAATCCCCCCAGATGATGCGCATGATCACCCGCCTGGGCTCTCGTGCACCGCTGCATGCCTCGGGCGTGGGCAAGGCACTGATGGCCTGGCTGCCCGATGATGATCTAGAGCGGGTCCTGGCAGAACGTGGACTGGACCGCGTTACCGTCAATACTCTGTCGAGCCCTTCGGAGCTGCGCCGCGCCATGGCCGAGATTCGTCAGCGTGGATACGCCTGCGACCGCGAGGAACATGCCATCGGCCTGCACTGTGTGGCGGCCTGCATCCATGACGAACTCGGCACGCCTCTGGCCGCCATTTCGGTGTCGGGTCCGGTAGCACGCATCCCCGATGAGCGACTGGACGCGCTGGGCGAAAGAGTGCGCGATACCGCTGCCGAGATTACCGCACAACTGGGCGGGCGCGTTCCCGAGGCCGACGAGTTCAAGCCCTGATATCTCTACCGGCATCATTCCGTCATCCTCCACAGGAGCTGTCATGAGCGACGCCTGGCGTCAGTACAAGAGCGCTCCACCCGCCGGTACCGTGCTGCTGGAATGCTCCCGCCTGCCCCCTGGTGACAGTCAGTGCCTGTCCCTGGAAAGCGATAGCGGTCGGTTTCCTCTGATCATCGCCCGTGATGCCGGCGGAGAGGTGCGCGCCTACGTCAACGCCTGCCCCCACCAGTACCTGCCCCTGAACGGGCGCAGCGACACGATAATGAGTCGGGACGGCGAACTGCTGATCTGCACCCATCACCAGGCCTGCTTTCGCCTCGACAGCGGTGAAGGCATCTCCGGCCCCGCCCAGGGCGAAGCGCTGGACCCGGTACCCGTGGTTGAGAAAGATGGCTGGTGGGTGATAGGTGAATGAAAACGCTATCCGCGCTTTCACACCGAAGAGCGACCCGCCACAGTGATCATGACGCCACCCTTAGGACGTGGCTTCGCAGTGACGCATCAAGAATGCGAGCCCTCCGTCTGGCGGCGGAGCTGGACCTGGAAGATTGGTGCCTAGCCGCAGGCTTTGTGCGAAATCTGGTCTGGGATAAGCTTCATGACAAGCTGACGCCCTCCCCTCTCAACGACCTTGACCTCATCCACTACGCGCCCACCAGGACGTGCCAGAACAGCGACGCGGCCATCCAGCACTTCCTTGAACAGCAATCCCCCTTGCCTTGGTCGGTCAAAAACCAGGCAAGAATGCACATTCGCAATCATGACGCCCCCTATACGTCGACCGCGGATGCCATGAGCTATTGGGTGGAGCTGGAAACAGCGGTTGGCGTCAGGCTCTCACGCGATCAAGAGATCGAACTGATTGCCCCCTTCGGACTGGCGCCACTTTTCGCCGGCACCATTACACTCAACCCGAAAAGCGGCAAGGCAGACGCTTTTCGCCAGCGCGTCGAGGAAAAGGCCTGGCTTGCCCATTGGCCGAAGCTGAAGGTCCAGCAGCACCCGTGACGCTACGCCGTCTGCCCGATCTCTCACCAAGTGAGGCTGATCATCACGGCGAGGGAGCGCCGTCGTAGGTCTCCCCTCTCAAGCACAGGTCAGCCATAGATAAGGCACAGATCAGCCACAGATCAGGCAAAGATCATTCCCCAAGAGAGGAATCACACCCCTGCTCCAGCTGATCGAGCCGGTCTTCAAGCCGCCCGACCAGACCCATCAGGTCGCGATATTCCTCGGCGCTGAGCGTGGCCACGACATCGGCTTCCCACTGCCTAGCCTCGGGAATCAGCGTGGACAACAGCGCCCTTCCAGCCGCCGTCAGGCGTAGGTGCTGCACCCGCTGGTCATGATCCGCGGGTTGGCGCAGGATGAACCCTCGCTCCTCCAGCGCCTGCACCGCGCGAGAGATACGCACCTTGTCCATGCCCGTGGCCTGGGCGATCTGCTTGGCCGACAGCTCATCCAGATGGGACAGCCACGCCAGCACCCTCCACTGGGCAATGGTCAGCTGGTAGCGCTCTGCGTACATCTGCGCCAGCGCCTGGCTGAGCCTGTCCGCCAGGCGATTCAGCCGATAGGGAAGAAACTGCTGCAGATCCAGCCTAGCAATATCGGTATTGGTAGCGGTATCGCGCTCACGCGAGCCCATGGCGTCTTCCCCGGAGGATACGTTCGGCCGCCGACGTGAACGCCAGCTTATGGATGAATACCGAACGATAGCCGGGATAGGCAGGAGCAGCAATGCGGTGACACCCCTGTAGTGACACCCCTGTAGTGACATCCGTGTGGTGATACGAACGTGGCGCTTGCGACCGTCACTCATGATGCCATCCAGTATGCCCCCCTGAGTCGGCGGGCTTAACACCCGACTCAGCTCACCACGACGCGATCCCGGCCTTCCCGTTTACCGACATACAGCGCCTTGTCGGCCCGCTTCAAGAGCGCATCCAGGTCCGTATCCCCTGGTCGCATGTCGGCAATGCCGATCGTCACGCTCAAGGCCAGCATGCTCATGTCGGAACGCGAGGCGAGCCCGGCGATAGCCTGCTGCAGGCGGGCAGCCACCTGTTTCGCATCGTCAAGGCGAGTGTCCGGCAGCGCCACCACAAACTCTTCGCCGCCGAAACGCCCGATAATGTCCTGTGGGCGCAGCGACTGCTGACAGGCCTCGGCAATTTCGATGAGGACCTGATCCCCCTGGCTGTGGCCCCAGGTGTCGTTGATGACCTTGAAGTGATCGACATCCAGCATGAACAGGCTAAGCGGAATGCCTTCCACGCGGGAGCGCTGAAATAGGGTCTGGGCACGCTTCATGAAGTGGCCTCGGTTAGCCAGGCCGGTCAATGCGTCCTGCTCGGCCAGCCGCCTCAGCTGTGACTCCAGAGAACGCCGATGGGCCATTTCCCTGAGCAGCTGCCGATTGTGGCCGCGCTCCTCATGCAACAACGCAAACTGCTTGCGCTGCAGGTATTCCACCCGAAGCAGCGCAAAGAATCCCACTACATTGGCCATGATCAGCAGCAGCGTGATGCGCAAGATGACCACCGCAGAGACATCCGTCGCCAGCACCACAGCCACCAGAAAGCCCACGCTGAGGTACAGGCTGGCGCCGGTCACCACCGTCAACAGGTTAGGAATCAGCAGATAGAACGCCATGATCGCCACGATGACCGCCAGCATCTGCGTCGACAGCGTATCAGGGCGCAGCGGAACGATAAGGATAATGCCGGTCGCCAATATCCAGAGCGGCAGGGCGTGCAACCACAGGCGCTGGCTGTAGTTGCCCCAACGCCCTATGGCCATGGCCAGTGCCAGACAACAGCCGACGACAATGGCCCGCATGATGACCAGCGCATAAAAGGCAACGCTTTGACCGACATAAAAATAATCGGAAATGGTGAACATACCAAAGATCATCGCCGCCACGACAATCGCCAGGCGCGACTCAAAGCGAACCCTTGGTTTTATGGTGCGGCGATATACATCTTCACGGTCACGCTCGCGAAACTGCCCGGTCATCCAGTACACCTGGTGATCGGTTCTCTCTCTGAACTCAGGTGCCATCAATGACATCTCATCTCCCTGTCTGCCTCCCCGCCTATACCTGGCAGGTGTTGCCGGCGTCGCCTTGCCGGTCGGCAGAACGCGAGCCTGCAGCTCGTGCAACAGCCTGAGCGGCTGCTGTCCCCAGCAGAACCCCTAAATCATTATTTTATTAAATTAAACAAACGCTTATATTAAAATACAAACCATTGAAATTACACAAGTAAAGATCACCTGCAGTGAAAACCAACATCGATTTTAGGCCGTTAATCGTATCCGTACAGCGATGGTTGAACGAGACCGAAGTGCACTTTAGCCGCCGTGTTATCACGTCTTCACCACCGACAAAAATGTGCTTGTTCAGCATGAAAAAGTCCCGCTAGCAAGACGTTCTGCCGGAAAGTGGAAGCGCATAAACTTCACGCTCAGCTTGTGCGAGCCGTGTCGGAGAACACTCTTTGGGCGTATTCCACTAAAGTCACGTGCCAATTAGTTTCTTTTGAAACTATATTAAAAGGACATCAGCAGTCGTCTCTTCGATGGAGGTGTCTTTCATGTCTCCCCGCCCTGGACGAAGCTCTCTGACCTACCAGAGTGGCTTTCGTAACCACTTCACCAGCGAGGCACTGCCTGGCGCCCTGCCCCAAGGGCAGAATTCGCCCCAGCGATGCCCTTACGGGTTGTACGCCGAGCAGCTCACCGGCTCGGCCTTTACCGCGCCACGTAGCCACAACCTGAGAAGTTGGCTCTACCGCATCCGCCCGTCGGTGGCCCAAAGCGCCTACCATCCATTGGATAGCGGTGATCTTGCCACCGCGCCGCTATCACGGCCCGCCGCAGACCCCAACCAGATGCGCTGGGACCCAGCCCCTATGCCCGAGGCGGTCACCGACTTCATCGACGGCCTGACCACCATCGCGGTCAATGGCGACGCCGGCACCCAGACCGGCTGCGGCGTCCACCTCTATGCCTGCAACAGCGACATGACCGAGCGCTTCTTCTACAGCGCCGACGGTGAGCTGCTGATCGTGCCCCAGCTCGGCACCCTGCGCCTGCGCACCGAGTTCGGCACCCTGGACGTAGGGAATGGCGAGATCGCGCTGATCCCCCGCGGGGTCAAGTTCCAGGTACGCATTGTTGAGGGCGACCAGGCCCGAGGCTATGTCTGCGAAAACTACGGCAGTCCGCTGGAGCTGCCGGGGCTTGGCCCTATCGGGGCCAACGGCCTGGCCAATCCGCGCGATTTCCTGTCCCCCGTCGCCGCCTATGAGGAGGTCAGCGGAGACATCGAGCTGGTGGCCAAGTTTTCAGGCAGGTTATGGGCGGCACGGCTCGACCACTCGCCACTGAACGTGGTGGCCTGGCACGGCAACCTGGCGCCCTGCAAGTACGACCTGGCCAACTTCAACACCATCAACACGGTGAGCTTTGACCACCCGGACCCATCGATCTTCACCGTGCTGACTTCTCCGTCGGATACCCCGGGCATGGCCAATATCGATTTCGTGATCTTTCCGCCACGCTGGATGGTGGCCGAAAACACCTTCCGCCCGCCCTACTTCCATCGCAACCTGATGAGCGAATTCATGGGCTTGATCCATGGCGAGTACGACGCCAAGGCTGGGGGCTTCCTGCCCGGCGGCGCCAGCCTGCATAACTGCATGTCGCCCCATGGCCCCGACGCCGAGAGCTTCGAGAAGGCCTCGAACGCATGCCTGGAACCCCACTACCTGGGCGCGACTCTGGCCTTCATGTTCGAGAGTCGCTACGTGTTCCAGCCCACTGAAAAGGCTCTGGCCGCCGACTTCCGCCAACGCAACTACGTGAGCGTATGGCAGGGACTGCGCTCCCACTTCGACCCGAACCGGCCCTGAGCCACGCGACAACAAGGAATCCTGCGATGAAACTGGCTAGCCTCAAGAGCGGACGCGACGGCGAACTGGTGGTCGTCTCCCGTGACCTGACTCGCGCCGTGCGCGTTCCCCAGATCGCCACCACCCTGCAACAGTTGATGGAAGATTGGGACACCAACGCGCCCCAGCTCGAGGACATCTACCGGCGGCTCAATGACGGCGAGCTGGATCAGGCCTTCGAGCTCGACCATCACTCACTGCACTCGCCGCTGCCACGCACCTACCACTGGGCCGATGGCTCGGCCTATCTCAATCACGTACAGCTGGTACGCCAGGCGCGCAACGCCGAGATGCCAGAGACCTTCTGGAGCGACCCGCTGATGTACCAGGGCGGCGGCGACCGCTTTATCGGTCCCTTTGACGATATCGAGGCGATCAGCGAGGACCATGGCATAGACTTCGAGGGTGAGCTTGCCGTCATCACCGACGACGTGCCCATGGCGACCAGCCCCGAGCAGGCGGCCGGACATATCAAGCTGATCATGCTGGTCAACGACGTCAGTCTGCGTGGCTTGATTCCTGGAGAGCTGGCCAAGGGCTTCGGCTTCTTTCAGGCCAAGCCGGCCTCGAGCTTCTCGCCGGTCTGCGTCACCCCGGACGAGCTAGGCGAGGCCTGGCGCGACGGGCGCGTGCACCTGCCGCTGACGGTTCACCTCAACGGCGAGATGTTCGGCGCGCCCGAGGCCGGGCCCGACATGATTTTCAGCTTCCCCCGACTGGTGGCCCACGCCGCGCGCACCCGCCACCTGGGTGCCGGTGCGGTGATCGGCTCCGGCACCGTGTCCAACCCGGACCCGGATGGCGGTCCCGGCAAGCCGGTGGCCGACGGTGGCGTAGGCTATAGCTGCCTGGCCGAGGTACGCATGGTGGAGAAGATTCTCCACGGTGACAGCACGACACCCTTCATGCGCTTCGGCGATCGCGTGCGCATCGAGATGTTCGACGACAGCGGCCACAGCATCTTCGGTGCCATCGACCAGCGAGTGGTGAAGTACACACCCTGATCCCACCAGCGGATACTCCACATGCAGCTCTACGGCTATTTCCGCTCTTCGGCGGCCTATCGGGTGCGTATCGTCGCCAACCTCAAGGGCATCTCCCTCGACTATCATCCGGTCGACCTGAGCAAGGGCGAGCAGCGGAACAGCGCCAGCCTGGCGCGCAACCCCCAGGGGCTGGTGCCGACCCTGATCACCGATGATGGGCAGCCGCTGACCCAGTCCCTGGCGCTGTGCGAATATCTGGACGAATGCTATCCCGATCCGCCGCTGCTGCCCGGCGATGCCGCACAGCGGGCGCGCATCCGCGCCCTGGCCCAGGTCATCGCCTGCGATATCCATCCGCTCAATAACCTGCGGGTGCTGACGCATCTGACCGGCGCGCTAGGCCTGTCCCAAGACTCCCGGCTGGCCTGGTACCGCCACTGGGTCGCCACGGGGCTGACAGCGGTCGAGACCATGCTTGAGCCTCATAGAGGCAGGTTCTGTGTTGGCGATCAGCCGACCCTGGCCGACGTCTGCCTGGTGCCTCAGGTGTTCAATGCCGAGCGATTTGACTGTGACCTGTCCGCCTATCCCGCGATACAAGCGATCTGCGAGCAGGCTCGCTGTCTACCAGCGTTCGCCAAAGCGGCACCCGAGGTTCAGCCCGACGCGCGCTGAGATCGGCTACACTACTCGGCTACGCTGCTCCGCTATCTTAGCCAGCTACCTTAGCCAGCTACCCTGGTCAGCCACCCGAGGCCCCACCAGGCGCTGCCGGTATGGCCGAGCAGCCCGCCATATCATCGTGAAGGGAGCGTCGCGCGGCGCTCCCTTCGCGTTCCCTGACACTTGCCATCGCCGATCTGGAGCTGCACGTGCTGAACCCGACATCCCGCGCCACGGTAGGCCTGCTGGCCGCGCTGACCGCTCTGGGGCCGCTGGCCACCGACATGTATCTTCCCGCCATGCCCGCCATGCGTGAGGCCCTCGGTACCGGCGCCGACCAGATCCAGTTGACCCTATCGCTGTACCTGATTGGCTTTGCCATGGCGCAACTGCTGTGCGGCCCACTGTCGGACCGTTTCGGCCGCAAGCCGATTCTCGCCGCCGGCATGGGTATCTTCCTGCTGGCAAGCCTGGCCTGCGCGTTCGCCCCCAACATCGAGACACTGCTGGTGGCGCGCTTCTTCCAGGCCCTGGGCGGCTCTGCCGGACCGGTGCTGGGCCGGGCCGCAGTACGCGACATCCACGGCCCCTTCGAGGCCAGCCGTATCCTTTCCTACATGGCCAGCGTCATGGCCCTGGCCCCGGCGCTGGCACCGGTGGTGGGCGCGGGCCTGCTGGTGTGGTTCGGCTGGGACGCGATCTTCCTGGCACTGGCGTTCTACGCCCTGGCCATGCTCGGGCTGATCGCGATGATGCCGGAGCCGCTGCCCAAGGATCGCCGCCAGTCGATCAAGCCCTCGGCACTGGCTACCACCTTCCGCTCATTGCTCGGACAGCGAGACTTTATCGGCTATACCCTGGCCAACGCCGCGGCTTTCTCCGGCCTGTTCGCCTTTCTATCAGGCTCATCCTTCGTGCTGATCGACTACATGGGTGTCAGTCCCGATGTCTACGGCTATCTGTTCGCCGCTATCGTGCTGGGCTTCTTTATCGGCTCGATGGCAAGCGCCAAGCTCAGCCGTCGGCGTAGCCGACACCAGCTGCTGACGGTAGCAACGCTGATCGCTGCCCTGGGCGGTATCACCATGGCCTTGCTGTCAGTGGCCGGGGTGCATACGCCCTGGGCGGTCATCGTCCCCAACATGGTCTACATGGTCGGCTTCGGCATCATCATGCCGCAGACCATGGGAGGCGCCCTGGCGCCCAACCCCCATTGTGCGGGCTCGGCCTCGGCGCTGTTCGGGTTTATCCAGATGAGTATCGCCGCCGCCGCAGGCGCGCTGGTCGGCCAGTTACACGACGGCACCTCCCATAGCATGGCGATCGCCATCGGGCTTTCCGGGATGCTGGCGCTGGTCTGCTACCGCTGTATTGTGACCAGACCTCCTGCGGCTCCAGTAGGCACGGCCGCCACCGAGAACTGACCAGCAGGCGCTTACGCCAAGCGGCCCCGTGGAGGTGAACTGACCCGACGGGGCCGCTGGCATTGCGGCGCTGCTACTGGCGCCAGGCGCGCACGAAGGTCCAGGTGCCGATGCCCCAGGCGCCATTGACCAGAAAGCCAATGGGAAACACGGCAAGATCGATACCGCGCCCCTTGAGCGGAAAGACCACCAGCATCGCCACCAGCGTCAGCGCGATACCGCCGAACAGGCCCGCCTTCCACCAGCCTCCGCGCTCAATACGTGCTGCCGCAAACACCAGCATCATGACCAGGCCCCAGACACCGCCCCAAAAACTTGCAGAAAACCAGGCGGGGACGTCGAGAGGGGCGACCGGCGTCATGGAATAAGGTGAAAAGGGGATCACTCCGTAGGCATTGAGCAATCCCACCACAGGTTGGTGGAAGCAGATGACGGCAAGAAATCCGGCGGCGAAGGCAAGGGCAAGATGGCGGGACATGGCGACTCCTCCTGAGAAGCGTGGACAGGGATCATTCTCTGACACCAGCAGCGTCCGGCTGGTGTTCATCAGACTCCCACGGCGGCCTATATCGCTCAAGGGCCATCAGGAAAAGCGCCGCGTCCGCCATCGTGGCGGGTTGGCTCCCCATGCCTCACTGTGCATGTCTTCAGCGGGCGCTAGCCACCTGGCTGAGGATAGAGTCCCCCCTCGCCGATCAACACGGCCTGGCCGGCAATCTCGATGCTCACCTTGTCCTTGTCATCGCGCTGGGCGCGCGCATGGATCAGGCTAGACCGCCCCATCGCATCGCCCTGATGGATTCGCCAGTCGGCGCTCTTGCCCTTCATTTCTGTTCCTAGAAAACCTGCCAGTGCGGCCGCAGCGCTGCCCGTTGCCGGGTCCTCGACAAAGCTGCCCCCGTGACGGGAGAACATTCGCGCGTGAAGCGTGCCGGCGCCCTTCGCCTGTCTGGCGTTGTCGGCACTTACGTAAAAATAGACCTGCTCCACGCCGCTGGGCGAAACGTGAGAATGCCAGACACTCGAGGCCAGCTGAATGCCCGACAGGGCATCGACACTGGCCAACGGAACCAGGTGGAACGGCAGCCCACAGGACGCCTGGACCGGATCACCCGCGATGTCATCCGGGGCGAGACCGGCAAGCTCGGCCGCGTTGGCTTGTCCCAGGGTACTGGTGCCAACCTCCGGGGCACGGGCAGTGCGAAAGCGCGCCAGATCGCCTTCATAGGTCACCTTCAGGGGCCCTGCGGCAAGGTCCAGCACCAGTTCGCTGCGGGCGTTATCCACCAGTCCCTGGGCCGCCAGCAGGTGCGCCGTGCCAATGCAGGGATGCCCGGCAAAGGGCAGCTCCCTGTCGGGGGTAAAGATGCGCAGTGGAAAGTGAGCGCCGGCCTGGGCCCGCCCGACGAACACCGTCTCGGCCAGGTTGAGTTCATTGGCGATCGCTTGCATGCGCTCCGCCTCAAGGCCATCGGCATCGAGAAATACCGCCAGGGGGTTTCCGGCGAAGGGCCGGTCGGTAAACACATCGAGCAGATAATAGCGGGTCAAGGACGGTAGCATCGGCGACTCCACGGGAAGCAGGTTGGACCAGCAACAGGCAACATTCACCCGGGCCAGGTAGCGCCTTCCAGCATACTGGCCTGGGCCGCTTTCTCGCCAGCACATGGCGCGCCACTTTTCTCTACGGCAAAGTCAGCGCCAGGCCACGGCAACGGGGGCTATCAGGGGTTCCGAGCTGACCCCAGACAGCTGAGAGGCTTATCGAGGCTGAACTGACTGTGCTCCGGCGTTACACTAGCGCCCGTTCCCACTGCCGAGGCCGCTGTGATGTCCCACCTGCTCTCCATCGATTCCCTGTCCCGCGACGATATCGACCACCTGATGCGGGTGGCGGCCACCATGGAACCCATTGCCCAGCGGCGCAAGGTCACCAGGGTTCTGGAAGGCGCGGTACTCGGCAACCTGTTCTTCGAGGCCAGCACCCGCACCCGCGTCAGCTTCCACACCGCCTTCTCGCGGCTTGGCGGTAGCGTCTGTGACACCACCGGCTTTACCTTCTCGTCGATGGCCAAGGGAGAATCCCTCTACGATACCAGCCGGGTGATGGCAGGCTATTGCGACGCGATCGTGATGCGTCACCCGGATCAGGGGTCCGTGGCCGAATTCGCCAGCGCCACCCATGTACCGGTGATCAACGCAGGCGACGGTCCCGGCGAGCACCCGAGCCAGGCGCTGCTGGACTTCTACACCATCGACAAGGAGTTCAACCGCCAGGGCAAGGCGCTGAAGGGCGCTCATGTGCTGATGACCGGCGACCTGAAGTTCGGCCGTACCGTGCATTCGCTGATCAAGCTGCTGGCACTATACGCACCGATGCGTATCACGCTGGTGGCGCCGCCCGGGCTGGAGATGCCGCAACATCTGATCGAGCGCGTCAGCCGTCAGGGGTTGGACGTGAAAGTGCGCGACAGCCTGGCGGGCGATTTCTCCGACGTCGATGTGGTCTACACCACTCGCATCCAGAAGGAGCGCTTCACCGCCGAGATGAGCGAAGGCTTCAACCTGTCGCGGGATTTCACCGTCCATCGCGCCTTCATGGACAGCCGCTGCAACCCCTCGACCATCATCATGCACCCACTGCCCCGTGACAGCCGGCCAGAAGCCAACGACCTGGACGTGGACCTCAACGGAGACCCGCGCCTGGCGATCTTCCGTCAGACCGACAACGGCATCCCGGTGCGTATGGCGATCTTCGCGACGCTATTGAAGGTCGAGCATCTGATCGAGCGAGACATGCGCGATGTTCCCTGGTTCGTGCCAGCCACCGTCGGGGTCGATGACGCAGCGTTCTAGGCCGATCGTCCCGGGCTGCACTCATCCGGCGGGCGCCTGAAGGAAGCACTATGCGCCCGCCGCGCAGCACCCGGAGCCTATGCGGTATAGGTGACGAGTTCGAGCAGCGCGCAACGCAGCGCATCGTCGGCGCAGGCATCTATGCAGTGTTTCCGGAACTCCCGCCGTGGGCGTCAGCGCCTCCCGCCTTCTCGCCGGGCCTTCCCACGCGTCCAGGCAACGCTTCGACACCATCTCCATGACCGCCCGTCGATGGCCAACAGCCCAAGGGCGATCAGCCCCAGGCCCGCCAGGTGGCGCCACTCCAGGCGCTCGTCCAGCACCCACATTCCCAGCAGAATGGCGCTGGCCGGGATCAGCAAGGTGACCAGCAGCAGGTTCGTTGCCCCCGCACGCTCCAGCAGTCGAAAGTAGATCAGATATGCCAGGGCGGTCGAGAAGAGTGCCAGGCTGACCACCGCCGTCCACGTTGCCAGCCCCGGCCAGGGTGATTGCCAGAAACGCTCTACCCCCAAGGCCAAGGGCATCAGCACCAATGCCGAGGCCGTGACCTGGCCACAGGCGGCGATCAGGGGCGGACAGCCCAGGGTACGAAAACGGCGCCCGAAGACCCCGGCAAAGGCATAGGACAGGGCGCCAGCCAGCACCGCAAGCGCTGCCCATGCGTGGCTCTCGGTACCCGCGTGAACCTCGCTGCCCAGCATATACACCACACCGGCAAAGCCGATCGCCACACCCAACAGCCGACCTGCGCTCAGGGGCTCGTCACGGGTAAGAAAGTGCGCCACGACGAGGGTAAAAAATGGCGTGGTGGCATTGAGAATCGACGCCAAGCCACTGGCAATAACCCCCTGCCCCCAGGTAATCAGGCTGAACGGCAGCATGTTGTTGAGCAACCCCATGCCAAAGAAGGCAGCCCACAGGCCTGGGTCCAGGGGCATGCGCTGGCCTCGCAGCAGTATCAGGGCGTTCAGCGCCACAGCAGCCAGGCCCACTCGCAGGGCCACGATGGTGAGCGGCCCAAGTTCCGCGACGGCCACTCCCACGAAAAAGAATGAGCCACCCCACAATATCGACAAGCCCAGCAATAGCGCCCACTCCATGGGCCCCATGATGCGATCGATCATCTTCATTGCAACGACTCCGGTCGGGACACCCTGGCAGCCTATGTCGGTGAAGCGGCGAGGGAACTTCGTTTGTTGCTGCGAAAGTCGAGATAGCGTCGAGGTGGGGAATAGACAGAAACGAGATAATGGTCACGCGACTCGACGCCACCCCAGAGGCCTTCCCTGCCTGGCGGTGGCGATCGGCGTGGTAGAGTGGCAGATGGGCGGGGCGGCACACGAGGTAACGGGCATGTCACGCCACCAGTGTGCAGGTGTTTTGAAAGCAAGAGGCGGAGTGTGTCAGGCGCCGTCGGGGCGCATCTTGTCCCCATGAAGATTGCCGCAGCCTCTGCAGGAGCCCGCCATGAACGAGATACCCGAAGATGGTCCGCAACGCTTCGCTTCCGATGAGGCCAGATGGGCCGCGGTACTGGCCCGCGACGTCGCCGCGGTGGATGCCTTCATCTACGCCGTGCGCACCACCAGAATCTATTGCCGCCCTACTTGCCCATCGCGCCGTCCGCGCCGAGAGAACGCCGAGTTTTATGCCGATGCGGCCGCCGCCGAGCAGGCCGGGTACCGGCCCTGTCAGCGCTGCCATCCCCAGGCCGCCTCCTTGCCCCAGCGGCACGCTCAGAGTGTCGCCAGGGCCTGTCGACTGATACAGCACGCTGACACGCTGCCATCGCTTGACGAACTGGCCCAGGTGGCGGGACTAAGTCGTTTCCACTTCCATCGTGTCTTCACTGCCGTCACCGGGCTGACGCCCAAGGCCTACGCGGCCGCTTGCCGCAGCGAACGGGTTCGCCAAGCGCTGACTCGGCAAGACACGGTCACCGACGCGATCTATGCGGCGGGCTTCAATTCCAGTGGACGCTTCTATGCCAGTGCCGAACGTATCCTGGGCATGGCCCCCAAGCGCTACCGTGAGGGCGGCAAGGGCATGGAGATTCAGTTCGCCCTGGGAGAATGCTCACTGGGCACGATACTGGTGGCGACCAGCGACAAGGGCATCTGTGCCATTTCCTTGGGGGACGATGCGGAACAGCTCTTGCAGGCGTTTCAGGAGCAGTTCGCGAACGCCAATCTGACCCCCGGCGACAAGCGCTTCGACGCCTGGGTGGCCAAGGTGGTGGCATTCGTCGAAGAGCCTGGTGTCGGACTGTCACTGCCGCTGGATATTCGCGGGACCGCCTTTCAGCAGCGGGTCTGGCAGGCGCTGACCGAGATTCCCCTTGGCAGCACCATCAGTTACGCCGAGTTGGCAGAGCGGATCGGCTCGCCCAAGGCGGTGCGAGCCGTGGCAAGGGCCTGCGCCTCCAACTCCCTCGCACTGGCGATTCCCTGCCACCGGGTCGTGCGCAGCGATGGAGCCCTGTCCGGCTACCGTTGGGGCGTAGACAGAAAGCGCACCCTGCTGATGCGAGAGTTGGCACAAGGAAAAGCCGCTAAGTGAACGGGAAATACGGGGCATCGAGAGAGAGGAGGCCCCTCAGCGGCTGGGCAGGCCTTCCTCTTGGGCGAAGTAACCCTCCAGGATGAGGACGGCGGCGATGCCATCGACGCTCTCCTTGCGGAAATTCCCCCCATGTCCCTGCTCACGGGCGATGGCCTTGGCCTCCCGGGTGGTGCCGCGCTCGTCGAACATCTCGCACTCGACACCGTAGCGGCCAAACAGCCGCTTGCCGAATTTGCGCGCGCGGGTGCTCATCTCGCTCTCGCTGCCGTCCATGTTGAGCGGCAGCCCCACCACAAAGCGGTCGGGCTGCCACTCCTCCACCAGCGCGCTGATATGATCCCAGTCGGGAATGCCGTCCCGCGCCGGCAGCGGAGACAGCTCCCGAGCACTGCGCAAGAGCTCGTTGCCGACCGAGACACCAATACGGCGGGTGCCAAAGTCAAAGGCCAGGATCAGGCGCTCGCCCGGGGCGCGCTTGGAGCCGGCCATCAGCCGTGCCCGGCTTCACGGGTCATCAGGTTGAGGTCGACACCAAGGATGCCGGCACTGGCCGTCAAGCGCTGTTCCGGCGGCGTCTCGAACAGCACATGGGCGCTACCTTCCACGGTGAGCCAGGCATTCTCCATCAGCTCGTTCTCGAGCTGACCGGACTCCCAGCCAGCGCAGCCAAGGCACACCAGAAACTTCTCGGGGCCTTGGCCCTGGGCCAGTGCCTGGAGCATGTCCATGGACGTGGTCAGGGCGATGTCATCGGTGACCTGGATACTGGAGTCCCAAGGTTCGGCGGAGCCGGTATGCAGAATGAAGCCGCGATCCTTGTGAACCGGACCACCGTAATACACGGGGGCCTCGGCAATGGCGCCTTCCTCGACACTGATTTCCAGCTGCTCAAACAACGCTTCGAGGGTCAGGTCGGTGGGCTTGTTGACGATCACGCCCATGGTGCCGTTGTCATCGTGATCGCACAGATAACTCAGCGTTCCTGCGAAATTCGGGTCTTCCAGATGCGGCATGGCCATCAGGAAATGATTCTTCAAGCTTTGCATGTGTCTCCCAGGCGGTCTCGCGCGCCATCCAGATGCATGGCCGGGGAAGGGCTGTCAGCCCATATGCCCCGGCAGAATGCCCCCATTGTACCATTCGGGGGCATCGCACTCAGTGACTATCGCGCTCAGCGACAGTGGGCCAGGCAAGCGTTGTCCGGCGCCACCCCGCGAGCCGAGTCAGCGCCCGGCGTGATACGCAGCCACACGACGCTCGATGGCGTCCATCAGCAGTCCAGCGATGTCCGTGCCGCGCTGGTCATCGATCTCGCGCACGCAGGTGGGGCTGGTCACGTTGATCTCGGTGATGTAGTCACCGATCACATCCAGCCCAACGAACATCAGCCCCTTTTCCTTGATCACCGGTTTGACCTGCTCGACCAGCCAGTAGTCGCGGTCGGTGAGCTCGCGGCTGACCCCTCGGCCACCGGCGGCCAGATTGCCGCGGGTCTCGCCAGCGGAAGGGATACGAGCCAGACCGTAGGGTACGGGTTCGCCGTCCACCAGCAGGATGCGGGTATCACCGTCCTTGATCTCGGGCAGGAAGCGCTGGGCCATGATCTGGCGCTGGCCGCGTTCGGTCAGAGTCTCGATGACCGCGCCAAGATTGCGGCCTTCGGGGCCGATGTGGAAGATCCCGCTGCCACCCATGCCGTCCAGCGGCTTCAGGATGACGTCGCCGTGCTCGGCCTGGAAGGCGCGGATCTCGCTGTCGCGACAGGACACCAGGGTCGGTGTACAGCACTGCGGAAATTGCTGGGCGAACAGCTTCTCGTTGCACTCGAACAGCGGCCGAGTGGGGTTGACCACCAGTACGCCTTCGCGCTCGGCGAAGGCCAGCAGGTGCACGGCATTGAGGAAGTGGCTATCCACCGGCGGATCCTTGCGCATCAGGATCACGTCAAGCTCGGCCAGGGGGAGTGACTCGGCCTCGCCCAGGTCGTACCAGTGGGTCGGATCACGGTGTACCTGGAGCGGGCGCTGCCGGGCATACGCCCGTCCTTCCCGCAGAAACAGGTCTTCCTGCTCCATGTAGGACAGGCTCCAGCCACGATCCTGAGCGGACCATAGCATGGCGAGGCTGGTGTCTTTCTTGTAGGTCAGCTGGTCGATGGGGTCCATCACCACGCCGACGCGAAGGGGGCGATTGGTCATTCGGGCGTCGTCCGCTAGCGGTTGATGACGTCAAGTATGCCCGACACCCCCGGCGCCACCAAGGTCAGTCACTGTCGGCAACCGAGCCCGATTCCCTGGGCGCCAGCCGCACGCCGCTGTCCTCGATGACGATCAGTCGGCGCTTGTAGAGCCTGCCGATCGCCTGCTTGTAGGCATTCTTGCTGACGCCCAGGCGTGCCTTGATCTCTGCAGCCTGGCTCTTGTCGGACAGGGGCAGATATCCCCCGGCATCTCGCAACGCCTTCAGTACCTGCTCCCCCACCACGTCCAGGCGGGCCTCGCCGGGAGGCAGCAACGACAGATCCAGCCGTCCATCCTCGCGCACGCGCTTGATGTAGCCCGTCAAGCGCTGGCCGCGACGCAGCGGGCGGCTGATCTCGTCATGGTACAGAAGACCCCAGCAGCGGTGATCGACCACCGCCTTGACCCCGAGCTCGGTGGTATCGGCAATGATCAGCACCACCTGGTCACCGGTGCGGTGCTCGTCGCTATGATCGCTGAGGTAGCGCTCAAGCCGCTGAGAGGCCACCGGACGACCGCTGTGATCCTCGCTGACCTTGACCAGCACACGGCGCCCGACCGCGGGCGTCAGGCGCTGTTCGCTGCGGGGCAACAGCAGGTCACGCTCGTGCCCCCAATCGAGAAAGGCACCGAAGTCGGTGACCTGCACCACACGCAGGTCGGCCACCTCACCCACCATCACCTTCGGCGCGCCATGGCCCTGACGGGTCCGTGAGGAGGAAGAACGGCTATTGCTGGAGCGCGGCGGCGCCCCGCGATGGCGGGAATCGGACATGGGGAAGGGTTCCGCAAAAGTGTGCAGCGCCTATTATGGCGACTACCGCGGGCACATGATACCGCCCGCGGCAGACCCTACGATCAGGCAGCGTCAGCAACGCTGCCCTTCAGTTCGGCCAGCGGGGGCCCCGGCGCCCCAGGCGACGGCTGTTGGCCGACGTCTTGCGTCCCAGCGGCCGGATGGCTGCGGTCCATACCTGATCAGGGCTGTGGCCTTTCATCACGGCCCGCTGTGCGGCCAGGGCCGACTGGGTGAACGCCGTCATCTTCTCCGTGACCATGCGCACATCCTCGTTGGGCGCCACCGCCCACAGACCTCGCATACCCAGCAAGCGCATACCCATGACCCACTGCGCTTCGACCATCATCTGGGTCATTTGCATGCCCATCAACCAATAGCCAAGGGGGGATCCCCACTGAGCGGACGACATTCCGGCAGAACGTCTTGCCATGGCGCGACTCCTTCATCATCGGGCAGAAGTACCCTTTGCAGGGTAGGCGAAAAAGCATACTTCCTTACGATAGCGGAGAATGCTCCCCTTCAGGCATCACGTTCAGGCATCAAGGCGGTAACAGCGCACCGCGTTGTCGTGGAGAATCCGCTGGCGAGCCTGGGGCGCGGCCTGGGCGATGGCCCGCTCCACCATGGCCAACCAGGTGGCGTAGCTGGCATTGAGCCCGGTCACCGGGAAATTGCTGGCAAAGATGCAGCGCTCGGGCCCGAAGATGTCGATGGCCTCGGCCAGAATGGCGATATTGGCCTGTTCATCCCAGGCCGCCATGGGACTACCCAGCTCCGAAAGCTTGACCGTGACCCGCGAGTTGTCGGCCAACCGGTGCATGCCCCGCCGCCACTGGGCAAGCCCCTCGGGGGAGCGGTCCCAGGGCAGACCGGTATGGTTGAGAATCACCTCGAGTGCGGGCGTCGCTTCCAGCGTCTCGGCGGCCTCTTCCAGATGCCAGGCAGGCACACGCAGATCCCAGGACAGCGACCGCTCCTCCAGCAAGCGCAGCCCCCGGGTCCAGCCAGGATCTCTGAGCGAGCCAGGCTGGCCGACGATCTCGCCCACCTGGTCAGGCCGCGCCGCGGTCACCGGCTTGGCGCGCACGCCACGAAACAGCGGCGAGGCCATCTGCGCCTCGAGCTGCGCCTCGCAATCGGCGCTGGCGAAGTCGGCCCAGCCCACCAGCGCCACCGGCAGCCCGTGGCGCTCGGCATGCTCGGTCAACCAGGAGGTTTCCCGGGCGGGATCGCTGCGCTCGGCCTCGGCCTCGCAGTGCACCGTGCCGACCAGGCGATAACCTTTCGGCACCAGCGCCTTGATGTCCGGCGCCTGGAAGGGTCGGCGAAAGGCCTGATAGTCGCCGAGGAAGAAGTGGGGATTGATCTCGTCCTCGAGCCAGGGGTAATGCACGCTGCCATCCAGCGCCCAGAAGTGATGGTGGGCGTCGATCAGGTCCTGAGTTGCCATGATGTCTCCTTATCCTGCGAGCCAGTAGAGCGGCGCGGTGATGATCTGCGGGAAGGCCACGAACAGCAGCAGGATCACCACATAGGCCAGGGCGAAGGGCATGACGCCCGCCACCGCTTTCTCGAACTTGAGCTGGCCCACGCTGGTGATGACGTTGAGCACGTTGCCGACAGGCGGCGTGATAAGCCCGATGGCACAGTTCAGTACAAACATGATGCCGAAGTAGACCGGATCGATGCCGGAGATCTTGACGATGGGCATCAGGATCGGTGTCAGCACCAGAATGGTCGGCGTCAGGTCCATGACCATGCCAACGATCAGCACGATGGCCATGATCGCCAGCATCAGCAGCCGCGGGTTGTCGGCCAGGGGTGCCAGCAGGTCCGCCACCAGCATCGGTAGCTGGGCGATGCTGATCAGCCATGAGGCCACGCTGGCAGCGGCGATCAGGAACATCACCACGGCGGTGGAACGCGCCGCCTGGACCAGCACCTGGTACAGCTCGGACAGATTCAGCTCACGGTAGATCAAGGTCGACACGACAATGGCGTAGACCGCCGCCACCACTCCGGCCTCGGTCGGGGTGAAGATGCCGGTCTTGATGCCCCCGATGATGATCACCGGCAGCATCATCGCCCAGAAGCTCTGGCGCAATGCCTTGAGGCGCGCCTTGCCGGACGCCTTCTCGGCCACCACCAGGTCTTCCTTGCGGGTCATGAACAGCCACATCACCACCAGGGTGACGCCCATGATCAGCCCCGGCACGATACCTGCCAGAAACAGCTTGGTGATGGAGATGCTGCCCGCCACGCCGATGATGATCAGCGGAATCGACGGGGGAATGATCGGCGCGATGATGCCCCCGGCCGCCATCAGCCCCGACGAACGCCCCAGCGGGTAGCCCGCCTCGCGCATCATCGGCAGCAGCATGCTGGCCAGCGCCGCGGTATCAGCCACCGCCGAACCGGACAGGCTGGCCATGACGATAGCGGCAAAGATGGCCACAAAGCCGAGCCCGCCCTTGCGATGGCCGACCAGGCTCATCGCCAGCACCACGATGCGCTTGGACAGGCCACCCCGGGACATCACCTCGCCCGCCACCAGGAAGAACGGAATCGCCAGCAGGGTATAGCTGTCGGCGCCGTTGACCAGGTTCTGGGCCAGAATCTGGGAGTCGAACAGCCCCAGGTGGAGCATCAGCACCACCGCACTGACCAGCAGTGCGAAGGCGATCGGCAGGCTGAGACCGATAGACGCCAGCAGTGACGTCAGAAACAGACCGATGGTCATGGCAATTCCTCCCCAGAGACAGCCGGGCGGCTCAACGAGGCCGGCGCTACCAGCCGAAACAGCAGGATCACCGACATCAGCCCCCCCGCCACCAGCCCCGCCAGATAGAACACCCCCACCGGGATACCGCTGATCGGCGAGACGTTGCTCCAGTTGAGCAGGGTCTGGGCGTAGCTACCCTTGAGCAGCATCAGGCAGCAGCCCAGCATGACCAGAGTTACCAGGCGAGCCAGCACGGCCTGCAACGGCGCCGGCAGGCGGTCGCTGAAGGTGGTCACACTCAGATGCTCGTGGCGCATCAGGCAGACCACGGTGCCCAGGAAGGTCACCCAGACGAACAGGAAGCGCGACAGCTCGACGCTCATGGAGATGCCGCTGTTGAAGCCATAACGCAGCACCACGTTGGTGAATACCAGCGTGATCATGGCCACCAGCGCCAGCACCATCAGGGCATTGAGCAGGCGCTCGGTAACCCGTGACAGTCGCATCAGCGACGCCGCCGCGCCGTGGGCGGGCGGATCGTGTTTCACGGAGGACGGAGAGGATGGCGACATGGCGTCGACCTCCTTGCAGTCGGGGCGGACACTCCGCCCCGGAGATACCTACCTGGCGTTGGCGCCTGTTAACGGGCCTCGGCCAGGGCCTTGTCGAAGTCAGCCACGAAGTCGGCAGCCAGGGCGTCACGATGGGCCTCGATCACTGGCGCCAGGCGCTCGCCCATGGCGCGACGCTGCTCCAGCGGCACCGCGTTGACGGTCATCTTGTCGGACAGCTCTGCCAGCAGCCGGTCATTCAGCTCGCGGCTGGCCTGACGCTGATACAGAGTGGCCTCCCGCGCTGCCTCGGCGATGGCCTCGCGCTGGTCGTCGGTCAGGCCGTCGAGGAAGCTGGCCGAGCCGATCAACACCTGGGCGTCGTAGGCATGGGCGGTCTGGGACAGGTACTGCTGCACCTCGAAGAAGCGCTTGGACTCGATCACGCTATAGGGGTTTTCCTGGCCGTCGACGGTGCGCGTCTCCAGCGCGGTGAACAGCTCATTCACCGGCATCGGCACGGCGTTGGCGCCCAGGCCATTGAACATGTCGATGTACAGCTCGTTCTGCATGGTGCGGATCTTCAGGCCCTCCACATCGTCGGCGGCCTCAACCGCCCGGCGGCTGTTGGTGATATGGCGAAAGCCGTTTTCCCAGAACTCGTAGCCCACCAGGCCCTTGTCGGCGAGGCTCGCCAGCAGCTCACGCCCGGCGGGGCCGTCGAGCACGGCGTCGGCATGTTCGCTGTCGTCGAACTGGAACGGCAGGCTGACGATGCTGAAATTGGGGTTGAGGCTGGCCAGGGTGGCGGTAGACGGTGCGGTGAAGGCCAGGGTGCCCGCCTGCAGCATCGAGGTCATGTTGACGTCGTTGCCGAGAATGCCGTTGCTGAAGACCTGAACCTTGACCTCGCCATCGGTCTTCTGCTCGACCAGCTCGGCGAAGCGTTTTGCCCCGAGGGTCTGGGGGTGGGTATCGGGCAGGCTGGTGCCCATACGCGCGGTGACCGCGGCCTGACTGGTACCGCCAAGACCGAGGCCGGCGACCAGCGCTGAAGCGAGCAGAATGTGCTTTGCGGATATCATGTTGGGGCTACCTTTTTCGTTATTCGTTAGGGGGTTCATTCGCCGCCCTGGGGTTGATACCAGGCTTGATACCAGGGTTGATGCCAGGGCCAGCGGCAGGTGTAGTCGTCAGGGGTGATCGTCAGGGGTGATCGTCAGAGATGAGCGCCAGGCGGGAGTCGTCCAGGCCATAGCAGCGCACGGCGTTATCGCAGAACATCGCCAGACGCTGCTCACGGGTATAGCCCGCACTCACCGCCTTGAAGGCGTCGAACAGCTCGGCGAGATCGACAACGAGGCTGTCCACCGGGAAGTTGCTGGCGAACATGCAGCGCTCGGGGCCGAACAGCTCGATGGCGGTATGCAGCAGTTCACGATTGTCGGCGAGCCGCCAGGGCTGGTCCGCAAGGCCAATGCCCGAGAGCTTGAGCATGACCTGGGGATAGACGGCGACCTTGTGCATGGCGGCGCGCCAGCCTGCCAGAGTTGCGGGATCGCGATCTCCCGGAACACCGGCATGGTTGATCACCACCGGCATGTCGGGGTGGCGCTCGAGCAGTGTCACAAGCTCGCCCAAATGCCACCAAGGCACCTGCAGCTCGAAGATCCAGCCCCGCCGCGCCAGGGCCGCCACGCCGGTCTGATAGCGCGAGCATTCCAGCGAACCGGCCAGGCCATGACCCGGCCGATAGTCTTGCCGTCGCATGCTGGTCGGCTTGTGGCGCACCCCCTTGACCAGCGGATAGTCGGACAGCGCCGCCAGCTGCTCCTCGATATCGTCACGGTCCAGCCAGGCTTGGGCCAGCATGGCATTGGGCCAGCCTGTCGCCTGATGCAGGCGCTGGATCCAGGCCGCCTCACCCACGGCCTGGTCCGGCGCCCACTCGGCCTCCATGTAGACGCACCCCAGCACTCGGTGAACGCCGGCCAGGCGCCGGTACTCCTGTGGCAGAAAGGGACACCGAATGGCCCGGTAATCGCCGTAGCGAAACGGGATCAGCGGCTCGTCACACAGCCAGGGATGGTAATTTTGGGTCGGGTCCCAGAAATGCAGGTGCGCATCGACGATCGGCAGATCGCGATCCTCACCGCTTTCCAGAAAGCGCCGGCGCGCTACGTCAAGCTGCATGACCACTCCTCCTGCTGGGGCGCCCTGGGCTACTCGGCCTTGGCGGCGACGATGGCATCGATCAGTTCGCTGCCGTACTCGTCGGCGAAGGTCGAGCGCACCGAATCCGCCACCGCCTCGCGCATGGAATCTCGATCCGGGGATTCGACCACCTGCATGCCCTGCTCCTTGAGGAAGGCCAGGTCGTCGGCCATGCCATCCGCCAACAGGGCACGCTCGTAACTGGCGGCTTCCCGGGCGGCCTCCACCAACAGACGACGCTGGTCCTCGGGCAGTCCTTCGAACTTGGCCTTGTTCATCACCAGCGGGGCTGCGGTGTAGGCGTGGGCCGTCAGCGACAGGTGGTCCTGCACCTCGTAGAAGTTGGCCGAGCGGATCAGGCTGACCGGGTTCTCCTGACCGTCCACGGTGCGGGTCTCCAACGACGTGAACAGCTCAGTGAAAGGCATCGGCGTAGGGTTGGCCCCGAGCGCCTGGAAGGCCGCGATATGGGCCGGATTCGGCGTGGTGCGCAGCTTCAGCCCCTCGATGTCGGCGGCGGTTTCCACCGCCCGGCGGGAGTTGGTCAGGTTGCGAAAGCCGATCTCCCAGAACGCCAGCCCGGTCATGTCGTGCTCGCCGAGTTTGTCCAGCAGCGACTGACCGACGTCGCCGTCCAGCACCCGGTAAGCGTGGTCGTAGTCGTCAAACAGGAACGGCAGGTCGAGCACGTTGAGTTCGCCCACCAGGCCGGTGTAGTAGGGATTGCCGGTCAGTGCGATATCGACGCTGCCGCTGCGTACCCCACTGACCAGGGCGGTGTCGCTGCCCAACTGGCCACTGGGGAAGACACGCACTTCCAGCTCGCCATCGCTGCCCTCCTTGACCAGTTCGGCGAAGCGCTCGGCGGCCTTGTGCTGGGCATCCTGCACCGGGTGGGTGTGGGCGAAAGTCAGCGTCGCGGCAGACACCGAGGCCGCGCCAAGGACACAACCTCCGGCCAGGGCAGCGAGCGCGGTAGAACGAAGGGTCGGAGCAAAGGCGTTCAGGGACGTTATCATTATCGTATCCTCGAGGAGGTGATAGACACCGCCACGTCATCCAGGCGCGGCGGTGATCTGCGCTAAGCGCTTCGGCGTTTACAGTGCAGTGGGCCGGGTCTCGGCCTCGGGGGCTGCCTCCTCCTGAGCCAGCAGATTACGTAATGGACGGCCAAAGGCCGGCAACTCGATCTCGTAACGATCCCCCGGTGCCACCTGGATGCCGTCGGCGAAGCTCAGGGTGGCGGTACCGAAGAAATGCACGTGCACATCCCCAGGGGCGCGAAAGCCTGCGTACTTGAAGTGGTGGCGCTCCAGGTTGGCGATGCTGTGGGACATATTGGCCTCGCCGGTGAGAAACGACTTCTCCCAGCGCACCTCGCCGGCACGGGTGATACGGCTCACCCCTTCCAGATGCTCGGGCAGCTCACCGATATGCAGCTCCGGCCCGAAGCTGCACTGACGCAGCTTGGAATGGGCCAGCCACAGGTAGTTGTGGCGCTCGGTGACATGGTCGGAGAACTCGTTGCCGATGGCGAAGCCGACCCGGTAGGGGCGCCCGTCGGACCCATTGACGTACAGCCCGACCAGCTCCGGCTCCTCACCGGCATCCTCGGCAAAGGCCGGTGACGTCAGCGTAGCCTCTGGGGCCACCACCCAGCGTCCGTCCCCCTTGTAGAACCACTCGGGCTGGGCGCCGCTCTCACCCGGGCCAGGCTTGCCGCCTTCGACCCCCATCTGGAACATGCGCATGGAATCGGTCAGCTCGGCTTCGCTGGCACCCTCGATCTTGGCATGCATGGCGCTGCGGGTATCGGCGCTGCCCAGGTGGGTCAGGCCGGTACCGGTCACCAGACAGTGGGCCGGGTCCGGATGGGTCAGCGGCGGCCGCAAGCGTCCTTCGTCGACCAGTGCCTGGTAGTCGACGCTGCCCGTCTCCAGGCGTGCCTCGATCACGCTGGCGAGAGACGTCCCCGTGTCGATGGCCTGCAAGGCCAGGGCATAGACCCCCCCATCGATATCGATGGGGGTGACCCGCTCAGGGCTATCGACCAGCGCAGCGCGCAGGCGACCCTGCTCTTCATACTGGATCACACGCATGGTCGTCTCACTCGATGATGGTGAACTGGTCGAAGTACTGTTCGTTGAGCTCGAGCCCCAGACCAGGCAGGTCGTCATCCAGATCGAGGAAGCCATTGACCGGTTCGGGGTCACCCTTGAACAGGTAATAGAACAGTTCATTGCCGATTTCGACGTCATGCACCGGGAAGAACTCTGACATCGGAGACGCCAATGTCGACATGGTCAGATGGTAGTTGTGCATCTGGCCGGCATGGGGGATGACCGGCACGCTGAACGACTCGGCGATGGCGTTGATCTTGCGCGCGGCGGTGATACCACCGACCCGGTTGGTGTCGTACTGCACCACTGATACGGCGCGCTTCTCCAGCAGCTGGCGGAAACCATAGTGGTTGAACTCATGTTCGCCACCGGAGATCGGAATGCTGGTCAATGCATTGAGTTCGGCGTAGCCATCGATGTCATCTGCCAGCACCGGTTCCTCGAGCCAGCGCGGCTCGAAGCGCTCGAGCTTCGGCAGGATGCGCTTGGCATATTCCAGGTTCCAGCCCATATAGCACTCGAGCATCAGGTCGATGTCGTCGCCGATGACCTCGCGCACCGCAGCGACGCTCTTGAGGTTTTCGCGTACCCCTTCCGGGCCGTCCTTCGGGCCATAGCCAAAGCGCATCTTCATGGCCTTGAAGCCCTGGTCCAGATAGGACTGGGCCTCACGCTGCATCTCATTGAGGTCGGTGCGATAGAGCTTGGAGGCGTAGCAGGGAATCTTCTCCTTGGTGCGTCCGCCGAGCAGCTTGAACACCGGCTTGCCGACCGCCTTGCCCATCAGGTCCCAGATGGCGATATCGACGCCGGAAATCGCCGCCATACCGATACCACGACGACCCCAGGCATGGGTCGAGCGATACATGCGCTGCCACAGGTACTCGTAGTCGAAGGGGTCTTGGCCAATCACCAGCGGCGCCAGATATTGATCGATGATCGCCTTGGCGATGCGCGGTGCCAGGGCCACATTGCCGAGGCCAACGAGGCCAGCGTCGGTCTCGACCTCTACCGTGGTCCAGCCGTGGAAACGGAAGGTCCCCATGGAGTCGCCCTTGTCCCACAGCTCGTCCATGGCGTTGGAGCAGAAGTGCGCCTGGGGCGCTACCGTATGACCGTTCCACTCAAAGACTCGGGTACGTACGTTTGTGATCTTCATGTCGGTTCCTGTCGCATTCTTGTCATGCCGCCCAAGCTGCCGATGCTCGTATCGCCATCACCGCTATCGGCAAGAGTTGCCGCCAAGGCCGATGGCCGGGGCTGGTTAAAAGGGCTGGTTCATAGGGCTGGTTAAAAGGGCTGGTTAAAAGGGCTGGTAAATAGAGAAGCCGTCGATCAGTTGAGGCACATGGCCTTGACCAGGTTGAAGGCGTTACGAGTCGGGGTCAGGTTGGCCTTGCCCTGGCCCGCGATATCGAAGGCGGTGCCATGGGCCGGCGACCCTACCGGCACCGGCAGGCCACCGAGAATGGTCACGCCACGATCGAAGCCCAGCATCTTGATCGCGATCTGGCCCTGGTCGTGGTACATGGTGACTACCGCGTCCAGCTCGCCATCACGGGCCTTGAGAAACACCGTGTCAGCAGGGAAAGGCCCCACGATGGGGTAGCCCTTGGCGACGCATGCCTCCACCGCCGGGGCGATGATGTCGATCTCTTCGCGGCCACAGGTGCCACCCTCGCCGGCGTGGGGATTGAAGCCCGCCACCGCGACCCTGGGCGCGTCGAAGCCGGCCTTTTTCAGGGTGTCGTGGATCAGGGTGGCCGCTGCGACGATGCGTTCTTCGGTGATGTAGGTGTGGGCGTCCTTGAGCGGCACATGGGACGAGATACGCGAGGTCCAAAGCGTTCCCAGGGTATTGAACTCACTGAAGAAGGTGGTCACCCCCAGCTTCTCGACGAACCAGTGCAGCTCGTCCTCGTGGCCCAGCCCACCGAGCTTCATGGCGTACTTGTTGAGCGGCGCAAAGCAGATACCGTCGACCTCGCCGGCCTTGTGGGCCTCGATGCAGCGGCTCAGCACCGCCAGCACCGAGGCGCCACCCGCGGCGTTGGCCTCGGCGTAGGCGGTCTGCTCAGGCGACACCGTGTCCATCTCGAGAAATACCGGACCACTGTGATCGCGGGCCTCCTTAAAGCTCTCCACCTCGGGCAGTTCGAGGTTCACCCCAGCCACGCGCTGGCCTTCCTGCCATAGCCAGCGGTCGCCAATCAGCACGGTATGGCAGCCCTGGGTGGCCTCGCCCTCGGCCAACAGCTTGGCCACCAGTTCCGGGCCGATACCGCCAGGGTCACCGAGGGTCAGCGCGATCAGGGGAGTCTTCTGGGTCATGTCGTTATTCCTTGTTCGATTGTCTGTAGCGCCAGTAAGGCGGAAGTTCGAAAGCGTCAGCCGTAGAAGGCATGGACCAGGCTCATGGGGATCGCCGGCACGTAGGTGACCAGCATCAGCACCACGAACAGCACGAAGATCATCGGCAGGTTGACCTTGGTCACCTCCCACATGTCGGTCTTGGCGATCGAGCAGGAGGTCGCCAGCACCGAGGCCACCGGCGGCGTCTGCTGGCCGATGGCCAGGTTGAGCGTCAGGATCAGGCCGAAGTGAATCGGGTCGATGCCGATCTGCTGGACCAGCGGCATCACGATGGGCACCACCAGAATGATCGCGGCGGCCCCGTGCAGGAACATGCCGAGCAGCAGCAGCAGGATGTTGAGCAACGCCAGTACCGCCACCGGGTCGCTGGTGATGGCGGTAATCTGGCGCGCCAGCTCCTGGGGCAGCTGCATTTCAGTGAGAAACAGCCCCAGCACCGCGGAGGTCGCCACCAGCAGCATCACCACCGCGGTCTGGATCACGCCTTCGATCACCGCGCGGTAGAGAATCTTGAGATTGAGCTCGCGGTAGACCAGGCCGCCGATGACCAGCGCGGCCAGCACCGCGATACCTGCTCCCTCGGTGGCGGTGACAAAGCCGCCGAAGATGCCGCCGAGGATGATCACCGGCAGGGTCAGCGCCCAGAAGGCTTCCTTGAACGCCTTGCCCAGGCGCGACAGCGAAAAGGCCTCTTCGCGGGGCAGGTCGTACTTCACCGCGTAGTAGTAGCAGGCCATGGCCAGGCCGACGCCGCCCAGGATGCCGGGAATGATGCCGGCCACGAACAGCTTGACGATGGAGGTGTCGGCGATGGCGCCGTACAGGATCATCGACAGCGACGGCGGAATGATGATCGCCAGCGACGCCGAGGATGAGGTGATGGCCGCAGAGAAGTTGGCGTTGTACTTGCGCCGCTTCATCTCGGGAATCAATACCGAACCGGTGGCCGCCACGTCAGCCACGGCGGACCCCGAGATTTCGGCGAAGAACATCGACACCCCGACGTTGACCATGGCCAGGCCGCCACGGACGAAGCCGACCATGGCGGAGACCAGGTTGATCAGGCGCAGCGAGATGCCGGAGGTATTCATCAGGGCGCCGGCAAAGATGAACAGCGGAATGGCGATCAGCGGAAACTTGGTGGCGCCGTTGAACAGCGTCAATGGCACATTGACCAGGGAATCGACGCCCATGAAGACGGCCACCCCGACCACGCCCACGGTGCCGATGGCCACCGCGATGGGCACATTGATCAGTACCAGCGCGAACAGCGCGGCGATCACGATCAAAAGCGTCATGAGCGGTGCTCCTTCAAGTCTTGCTCGGCGATGCGGATCGCCTCTTCGATGGCTTCCTCTTCGCTGTCGATACCGGCACGTACCTTGTTCCACGCCACCGGTAGGCTCAGCAGTTCACACAGGATGAACAGCACAGCGCTAATCGGAATCACCGACTGAGTCACATCCAGCCCGATCGACGGCAGCGCCACCAGGCTGTCCCAGGCCAGGATCGGCAGCACCAGGTAGCCGTAGTAGCCCACCGCCAGAAAGAAGCCGACAACGATGATCTCGGAAAGCACAAACAGACTGCTGCGAAGGCCAGGGCTGGCCTTGGCGACGAGACCGGGAAAGCCCATGTGGGCACGCTTGAGCGCGGCCAGACAGGCGCCGTAGAAGCTCAACCAGGCCAGGTTGATGGAGGCCACCTCGTCGTACCAGGGCAGATTGCCGCCAAAGGTACGCAGTGCCACGGCGACCAGCACGATGGTCGTCAGTGTCAGCAGCAAGGTGACGGTGAAGCACTCCAGCAGGCGTTCCAGCCACAGGCGTGCCGTGTCGAGCGGCGTCATGGTCTCGATCTCCAGCAGGGATAGATGGGCAGCGGGTATAGCAACAACAGAGAAAGGACAGTAGCCACCAGGGATGCCATGGCGACGTCCCTGGTGGCACCCGGCCGGTTATTCGCCGGCCAGGCCCAGCGCCCGATCGATCAGCGCCTGGCCGCCGTCCACCTGACTGGCAAAGGCTTCATAGACCGGTGTACTGGCTTCCACGAAAGCGCCGCGGTCGACCATGTTGACCTGCATGCCGGCCTCCTCCAGCACCGACACCAGCTCGCCGTCCAGCGCTTCACCCTTGGCCAGCGCCCACCCCTGGGTTTCCACGGCCACCTCCTGGATGGCGCTGCGCACGTCCTCCGGCAGTTTTTCCCAGCCGCCCTTGCCGGCGGTCAGCCAGATCGGCGAATAGACGTGGTTGGACAGCGACAGATAGTCCTGTACTTCCTGGAACTTGGCGCCGTCGATATTGGACAGCGGGTTCTCCTGACCATCGACGACGCCGGTCTGCAGCGCCACGAATACCTCGGAGAAGGCCATCGGCGTGGGATTGGCCCCCCAGGTCTCGAACATGCGTGTACGCCACTCGCTCTGGGGGGTACGCAGCTTCAGACCATCCAGGTCCTCCGGCACATTGACCGGACGCTCATTGTTGGTGATCTGGCGAAACCCGTTCTCCCAGGTCGACACGATCTCAAGCCCCTGCTCACGAGCATCCTCGGCCAGGTCGGTCATGACGATGTCTTGATCCACGGCCACCAGGTGCTGGCGATCCTTGACCAGAAACGGCAGATCGAACAGCGCGAAGCTCGGCGCCACCGACGACATGATCGATGAGATGGCGGCCAGGTCGACGGTACCAAGACGCAGCTTCTGGATCAGTTGGCGTTCATCGCCGATCTGACCACTGTGGTAGTACTCCACCTGGTGGGCGTCGCCCAGGCGCTCCTGCAGCGCGTCGGCGAAGTACTGGGAGGTCTGGCCTTGCAAGCTGCCGGGCGCGCCACCGATGGCGAAGACGATCTTGTCAGCCTGGGCAACGGTGGACGCCAGGGCCAGCGTCAGAGCGGAGAGAGCGAGCGTGCACTTGTTCATGGGATGCTCCTGAGCGTTGGTATCGTTGTTATGTCGATATGATTGTTATTGGGAGTGCCGGTCATGGCCGCTGGAGTCGCCTGCTGGCCCCCGCCATGGCGAGGCTCCGCTGCCATCTGGTCTAGTGGTTGGATTACCAGACCAGTTGAAACGAAATCTAGGCGTGACGTTCCAGACCAGTCAACTGCTTTGGCGTAAAACTAGACCTTTGTCTAGCAGATAGTCGCAACGAACAAGAGATACGTTTCCGTCGAGATTGATCTGGTCTAACATGCAGACCAGAAAGCCGTGGAAAGCGCGAGGCCCGCGCCAGCCCGACGACAGCCAATGCCATCGCGGCATCATCCACTACCGAAACGAACGACAGAGCCGACGGCGGATACCGCGCCGGAGGTTGCCGGACGACGTCGACGCATGAGAGGGACCACGCCATGGAAAGCTCGGCCTTTGCCTTCGAGAAGACCCTGAAGAACAAGACAAAAAAAGACATCCTGGCGGACAAGCTGGTGGGCATGATCTTGGACGGCCTGCTGCGAGACGGCGATGTGATGCCAAGTGAGCGAGACCTGGCGCAGCTGTTCGGGGTCAGCCGTGAAACCGTGCGCGGCGCCATGTCGCTGGTCAGCGGCTATGGCCTGATCAGCGTCTCCCACGGCGCCAAGACGCGAGTGTGTGCCACCGACCGGGACCTGGAGGCCTATCGGCGCCAGCACGGGTTCGATGAAGGGCATGCCGTCAACCGTCATGACGTCGACAGCGTATTTGAAAGCCGTATCGTGGTGGAGGCAGCGATTGCCCGCAAGGCCGCCATGAATATCGACGACGATGGCCTCATGCGCCTTGAGCGCCTGCTGCACGCCCAGGCCGACATGTTCGATTCACCGGTGCCTTTCCAGCTATCGGACCAGAACTTTCACAAACTGATCTCGGAGTACGCCCGCAACGAGATCCTCGCCGGCTACAGCGAGGAACTCTACGCCTACGGCCTCAATGTGCGTCGCCAGGTGATGATCGAACCCGGCGCCATCGAACGCAGCTACCGGGAACACTGCCACATACTCGACGCCTTGAAGCGTCGCGACCCCGACGCCGCCGAGCGCGCCATGCTGGCCCACCTGGACAGCGTCTACCGCACCACCCGGGCCAAGCTGGGGCAGGAGGCGTAAGCGGCCTCCAACACGGTACAGGCCCACAACGAGCAAGCCCGGCGCATTGGCCGGGCTTGCCGACAAGCGTCAAGCTGAAAAGTCAGCAAGCGCTCACATATCCCCAAACCTCGATTGAAGCAGGGTCAATGCCACCACTGGGGCGGTTTCGGTGCGCAGGATGCGTGGTCCCAGCGTGAGGGCAGCGAACCCCTTGGCGCTCGCCGCCTCAACCTCGGCGAGGGACAGGCCGCCTTCCGGGCCGATCAGCACACAGGCGCGGTCGACGGCGTCAACGCGATCGAGGACCCCAGGCGTACCGGGGTGCAGCACCAGTTTCAGCGGCTCATCGCGCTGGCCAAGCCAGTGCTCCAGTGTCTGAGGCTCATGTACCGGGGGCACCGTGGCCCGCCCGCACTGCTCACAGGCACTGACCGCCACGGCTTGCCAATGCGCCAGCTTCTTGGCCTCGCGCTCCCCCTTCAGACGCACATCACCGTGCTCGGTGTACAACGGCGTGATCGCCGCTGCTCCAAGCTCGACCGCCTTCTGGATGGCATAGTCCATCCGATCCCCCTTGGAGATCGCCTGGCCAAGGTGAACCGACAGGGGCGACTCGCCGCTACCGTCTCTTACCTCACGTATGTGAACGCTTACTTTCTTTCGGTCGGCCTCAGCGATGCTGGCGCAAGCCTCCTGGCCTTGGCCATCGAACAGTACCAGCGAATCGCCTGGCTTGAGCCGCAGTACGCGCCCCACATGTCGCGCGGCTCCTTCGGGCAGAACGACGTCGCCGCCAGCGACAAGCGCGGCGGCGACGTGAATGCGGGGGCCCCGGAAGGCGATATCGCTCATCAGTGAGCGGTCGGCGCCTGTTCGCCCTGAGCCGCACCTTGCTGCTCGGCTTCGCGACGCTTCTTCTGGGCGTACAGTGCTTCGAAGTTGACCGGCGCCAGCATCAGCGGCGGGAAACCACCGCGGTTGACCAGGCTGTCAACACACTCGCGAGCATACGGGAACAGCACATTGGGGCAGAAAGCACCCAGGGTGTGGTCCAGCTGGTCGCCTTCGATACCCGTGATGCGGAACAGGCCAGCCTGCTCGATCTCGGCGAGGAAGCAGGTGGTGCCGCTCTCGCTATGGGTCACCTGGGCGGTCACCTTGATCACCACCTCGTACAGACCCTCGCTGACCTTGGCGCTGCGCGTATCCAGGTCAAGTCCGACCTTCGGCTTGAACGGCTGGCCAAAGACGCCTGGGGAGTTGGGCGCTTCGAAGGAGATGTCCTTCACGTAGATGCGCTGCAGAGAAAACTGCACCTGCGGCTTTTCCTGATCCTGCTGACCGGCGGCCTGGGCACCGGCGTTCTGGTTGTTGTCATCTGCCATGGTAAAAATCCTTGAAACGGGTAATCAGAAATCAGTGCGGGCGATCATTTCTTGACGATGGGCAGGTTATCGGTCTGCCACTGGGTCATGCCACCCTTGAGCTTGAACACACGCTCGAAACCGGCTTTTTTCAGCTTGGCCGCTACGGCGCCAGAGCTCTGGCCATGCTTGCACACCACTACGATGGGCGATGACTTGACCTTGTCGAGCTCGTTAAGGCGATTGTCGAGGTTGCTCTGGGGGATATTGCGCGCACCGGCAATATGCCCTGCCTTGAAGTCGTTCTTGTCGCGCACGTCGAGGATCACGGCGTCCTCGCGGTTGACCATCTGAGTGGCCTCACTGGTCGTGACGCCACCGGCATTGGCATTGCGCAGCTCATACAGCAGCCAGGCCGTCAGCACGGCCAGGAAGGCCGCCACCAGCAGCGGATGGTTCTGCACAAATTCGAACAGCTGATCGATCATGGGCTCGGCTAACTCTTGTCGGATGCAAAGATGGTGAAGGCCTGGGGCGCAGGATCAAGGCGCGGGGTCAGACACCACCTGCGAAGCGCTCGATCACCGCCAGGGAAGCACGCCAGCATCGCCTGCGTCTCCCCTGACCGCCGCGGGGCGGCCAGTATACACGACTCAGCGCTGATGCCTCGCGGTCAGTGCCCCCTCGGGGCAATGACGCTTGACGCCAGCGTGCGATATGATGCCGCAAGGAAGTTCGTGTCGCGAGCCCGTTCGCCTACGCCATAAGCCCGTCAGCGACGTTTGGCATGCCATGCTGCACGCTTCCCGCAACGCCAGGCACCAGCGTTAATTCACGACACCCCAGGACATCCCCCGTCATCCACCGCGATGACCACAGAGAAGGATGCCGGGCGAGGTCACCTTGAGCTAGAGGCTATTCCTCATGACGGACACTGCGACCGCACCGCGCCCGGTGGCGCTGATCATTCTCGACGGCTACGGACACAACGAAGATACCGCGTCCAATGCCGTTGCCGCCGCCGACACTCCTCATATGGACCGCCTGTGGAAGGAGCGTCCCCACACGCTGATCCACACCGATGGGCGCCATGTGGGCCTGCCGGACGGCCAGATGGGTAACTCAGAGGTCGGCCATATGAACCTGGGTGCCGGGCGTATCGTCTATCAGGACTTTACCCGCATCACCAAGGCCATCGAGGACGGTGAGATTGACCACAATGTCGTTCTGACCGCACCGATCGACGCTGCCGTCAGTGCCGGCAAGGCCGTCCATCTGTTGGGGCTACTTTCCCCTGGTGGCGTACATAGCCACGAGGACCACCTGCTGGCCATCGCCGAGATGGCCGCCCGCCGCGGCGCCACCCGCATCTACCTGCACGGGTTCCTGGACGGCCGCGACACAGCGCCCAAGAGCGCCCAGGCGTCGATCGAGCGCGCCAACGCCAAGCTCGCTGAGCTGGTGGGCAAAGATAACGGCTATGTGGCGTCGATCATCGGTCGCTACTTCGCGATGGACCGTGACAACCGCTGGGAGCGAGTGGAAAAGGCCTACCGCCTGATTACCGAAGGCCACGGCGAGCAGCAGGCCGAAAGTGCCGAAGCGGGTCTCGCCGCCGCCTACGAACGTGGTGAAACCGACGAGTTTGTGGCCGCTACCAGCGTGCGGCCCAACGGCGAGGCCGTCACCGTCAACGATGGTGACGCCCTGCTGTTCCTCAATTTCCGCGCCGATCGCGCCCGCGAACTCACCCGCGCCTTTGTGCTCGAGGACTTCGACGGCTTCAACCGTCAAGCACGGCCGACACTGGCCGCCGATGGTCTGGTCATGCTGACCCAGTACGCGGCAGACATTCCCGCTCCCTCGGCCTTCCCGCCCGCAGACCTGACCAACACCCTGGGTGAGGTGATGGAGCGTCGCGGCAAGACCCAGCTGCGTATCGCCGAGACCGAAAAGTACGCGCACGTGACGTTTTTCTTCTCCGGCGGCCGCGAGCAGGAATTCGAAGGTGAGAAGCGCGCCCTGATTCCTTCCCCCCAGGACGTCAAGACCTACGACGAAAAGCCCGAGATGAGCGCCTTTGAGCTGACCGACACCCTGGTCGAGGCCATCGATGGCGGCAGCTATGACCTGATCATCTGCAACTACGCCAACGGCGACATGGTCGGCCACACCGGCGACTTCAACGCCGCCAAGGCCGCCATCGAGGCAGTGGACAAGTGCGTAGGCCGTGTGGTCGAGGCGATCGAGAGAGCGGGGGGTGCCTGTCTGATCACCGCCGACCACGGCAACGCCGAACAGATGGTGCATCCGCAGACAGGCAACCCGCAGACCGCCCACACCACCTTCCCGGTGCCACTGGTGTATGTCGGCAGCCGCGAGGCCCGGCTCAAGGATGGCGGGCGCCTGTGCGATCTTGCTCCCACGCTGCTGACGATGATGAACGAAACCGTGCCTGAGGAAATGACCGGCGAGGTGCTGATCGAACTGTCGTGAGACGCTTCTTCGTACCCTTTCGTCAAGGCCGACCCGCCGCCCTTGCACGCTCAGCCATGACGCCGTCTCCCACGAGGCGGCGTCATGGCCTCGCAAGCACGCCTCATGGCCGCTGCGGCACGTTTCTGCTTGCCGCCGCCCTGTGGCTGGGCGGTCTGCCTACCCCACTGACCGGGATGACGGTGGCCTCCTTGCCCGCTGCCTTCGCCAGCCCCGATGAGCGCGAGGCCCAGGCCACCCTGGACGCCATCGGTGAGCGCATTCAGGAGGCCAATCGGCGCCTGGCCAGCACCGATAGCGCTCGCGACGATGCCAGCGCTGACCTGCGTGAGGTGGAAACCGCCCTGGCCGACACCCACCGACAGCTGGATGAGCTGCAGGCCGAGCGCCGGGATATCGACCAGGAAATGGCCGAGCTGGAAAGACGCCGAGAGTTGATGGAGGCGGAACGCGAACAGCAGCAGGCCGCCCTGGCTCGCCAATTGGACGCGCTGTATCGCATGGGAACCACACCACAGCTGAAGCTGCTGCTGAATCAGGACGACCCTGCCCGGCTCGACCGCCTGCAGGCCTACCTCAACCATCTGGCCGAGGCACGCAACCAGCGACTGGATCTGCTGGCACAGCTCAACCGACGCCTGGACGAGAACCGGGACGCGCTGGAGCAGCGCACACAGCGCCTTGCAGCGCTCAGGGCCGACGTTGAAGCCCGCAGCCAGTCCCTGGCCCGCCAGAGCCAGGAACGCCAGGCCCTGGTGAACGAGCTGGACCAGCGTTATGACACCGAAGCATCGCGCCTGGCAGCGCTCGACCAGGACAGGGCCCACGCCGAACGCGTGCTGCGCGACGTACAGGAGGCCATGACCCGGCTGGAGCGACCGCCCCCGTCCACCGCCATCGAGCGCACTCGCGGCGATCTGCCATGGCCGGTACAGGGCATGATGTTGAGCCGTTTTCACCAGTCCCGTGGCGTCCACCGCAATGGCATCCTGATCCAGGCAGCCTCGGGCACCGCTGTCGAGGCAGTGCATGCCGGGCGCGTGGTGTTTGCCGACTGGATGCGCGGCTTTGGCAATCTGTTGATCATCGATCACGGCGATCAGGTAATGACGCTCTATGCCCACCTGCAGCAGTTCGAGACGAGCGTCGGCAGCAGGGTCGAGCGCGGCCAGGTGCTTGGCCGCGTTGGCGTCAGCGGCGGCCGGGACGCCCCCGGACTGTACTTCGAGGTCCGCCGACGCGGCAGCCCGATTGACCCTAGCGGCTGGATCGCGCGGCGCTGATCCCTGCCATTTCCATACCACCTGCCTGGGGCTATGCTTGAACCTTGCCCCTACGTCGAGCGGAGACCGCATGTTCCAACACCGAGCCGCACATCGCCCCTCGCGCCCTGCGACCGTCACCGGGCTCGGCCTGGCGTGGTGCCTCACCGCCCTGCTGGCCTGGCCCGGCACCAGTCTGGCCCAGACCAGCAGCGCCGACGATGCGCTGCCGATCAACGAAATACAGGCCTTCTCGGAGGTCTTCGAGCGGATCAAGCGTGGCTATGTCGAGGAAGTCGACGATGCCACCCTGCTCAAGAATGCCATGCGCGGCATGTTGTCCGAGCTCGACCCGCATTCCAGTTACCTGGACGAGGACGCCTTCCGCAACCTGCGCGAGACCACCCAGGGCGAATTCGGCGGCATCGGCATCGAGGTCGGGCTCGACGACGGCCAGCTCACGGTCATCACACCGATCGATGATACGCCGGCCCAGCGGGCTGGCCTGGAGGCACGCGATGCCATCCTGCGCATTGATGACACCCCGACGGACCGCCTGACGCTGCAGGAAGCCGTGGACATGATGCGCGGCGACCCAGGTACCGACATCCGCCTCACCGTGGTGGGTGCCGGCGAAGGAGCCCCAAGGGAAGTCACCCTGTCTCGTGAGATCATCCGCACCGACAGCGTGAAGAGCGACGTGCTGGAGCCCGGATACGGCTATCTGCGCATCAGCCAGTTCCAGTCGCGCACCGGTGAGCAGGTCGAAGATGCCCTGGCCGAGCTGCGTGACGAGGGCGCCCAGTCGGGTATCGTGCTGGACCTGCGCAATAACCCTGGAGGCGTTCTGCAATCAGCGGTGGACGTGGCCGACGCCTTCCTCGACAGAGGCCTGATCGTCTATACCGAAGGGCGCTTGGCCGACAGCGACATGAGCTTCTCCGCCACTCGTCGCACCGTGGCGCCCGACGTGCCTCTGGTCATCCTGATCAACGGTGGCAGCGCATCCGCCGCCGAGATCGTGGCAGGCGCGCTGCAGGACCAGCGTCGCGGCGTGGTAATGGGCACCGAGAGCTTCGGAAAGGGATCGGTGCAGCAGATCCTGCCCCTCGGCAATGGAGAAGGGCTGAAGCTGACCACGGCGCTCTACTACACCCCCAACGGGCGCTCGATTCAGGCCCAGGGCATCGAGCCCGATGTGGAAGTCGTGCGGGGCCGGCTCGAGGTCGCGGAAAGCAGCGGCTTGAGGATTCGTGAAGCCGACCTGCAAGGGCACCTAGGCGAGGATAGCCAGCGAGACAGGAGCGACCAGAGCGACAGACTGGCTGGAGACTATCAGCTCGGCGAGGCCCTGAACCTGCTCAAGGCGCTGAATGTCATCAGCCAGCGCACCCCTCAGTAAGACGCAGGTGGCCAGGTCATCCTGGCCACCGTCTCCTGGGCCATCACCAGGGCCCTCACCAGAGCCATCACCTAGTCAATAACGCCTACCGACCGGTGCGGACTGTCATCAGCGACACGACGCCGGCAGGCGCCCGCGCGACCCGGTTGCCTGCTGCATGATCAGGCGCTTGAGCAGCGACACTCGATCGACGCCAGACAAGCCCAGGTTGCGCAGCAGGGTAATACCGGGGTGGCGGCTTCCGAAGAGCCGTCTGAAGCCATCCATCATCACCAGCATCATGCTGTTGTCACCGCGCCTGCGGCGCTCGTAGCGCGCCAGCAGGCGAATGTTGCCCGGAGACACGCCTCGGCGCCGGCCCTCCAGCAATTCCTCGGCCAGCACTGCCGCATCCAGAAAGCCCAGATTGACCCCCTGACCGGCCAACGGGTGAATGCTATGGGCAGCATCACCGACCAGCGCCAGGCCTGGCTGGTGGTAGCGCTCAGCGTGACGCTGGCTCAGCGGAAAACGGATCGCCTGGTCGAGGACCTCGACCGCGCCGAGGCAGTGATCCACGGCAGCCCCCATAGCCTGTCCCAACGCCTCGGACGGCATCTCACACAGCTGCTGCGCATGCTCAGGAGAGGTCGACCAGACGATCGAGCAATAGTGGCTGTCGCCGTCGACCGTCAGCGGCAGAAAGGCCAAGGGTCCGCTGGGCAGAAACGCCTGGCGCGCTACCGCGCCATGCTGACGCTCGGTCCTGACGGTGGTGACCACTGCCTGATGCCCTGTGTCATGTTGGCTGACCTCAATCCCCGCCAACTCGCGTAGTGGTGATCGCGCCCCATCCGCCCCAACCATTAGCGGCGCCGACAGCGTTCTGCCATCCTCCAGGCCCACCTCACGCATATCATCCCTACCGGCCAGACTGACGATTCGCTGGCCATAAAAGCGCCTGATCTGCGGCAGCGCGTCCAGGCAAGCTTCCAGTGAAGCCAGCACCAGGTCGTTCTCGACGATGTGGCCCAGTACCGAAACCCCCGCCTGGTCGGCGCGAAAACGAATCTCGCCGGAGCCCTCGGCATCCCACACCTGCATGCCGGTGTAGGGCGTTACGCGCCGTGATGTAATGTCCGTCCACGCACCAATCCCCTGAAGCAGCCGCTGGGATACAGGCGTCAAGGCGCTTACCCGAGGGGCAGGCGACGCCAGCGGCAGCCTCTGCCGGTCAAGAGGGCCAGGGCGTGGGTCGACCATCGCCACCGACCAGCCGGCGCGTCCCAGCAGTACGGCTAGAACCGCACCGACCATGCCGATGCCCGACACCACGACATCATAGGCTTCTGGCGCCGTCGCACTGGCCGCGTGTTGATCTTGCTCGCTCACCTTAGCCCCCGCCTGTTCTCGAATGCTGAACCATTGCCTGACGCCATCGCGCTGGCAGGCACAGTGTACCGCCATGCCCCTGGCTTCGCTCGCCGCCTTGCTGTCTCATCCTCCTGATGGAGATGCCGCGCTTCCGTGAGGGAGGCCAAATACATCAGCCGAACGCCACTAGGCAGCCGCAGCGCAGCGGATCATCGGCGCAGGCAGTTATGCCCTAACGCTCTATCCCCATCGCTCGCCTGGTCAAGGTCCCGCGCAGCGGGCCACTCAGGTTGAGCCCGATCAGGCCCGCTGCACGAGCATGGGACAGCAGCGGCTGGTCGATGCCAAACAGTCGGATCAGTCCGTCACTGAAGCGCACCACATTACGCTGGTCCGCCTGGCGCCTCCGTTCGAATGCCGACAAGGTGTCACTGCTTCCCGGGGCATGGCCATCTTCCAGCCCTCGGTCAATCGCCTCGACCAGGTCCATCACGCCTCGCAGGGCGAGATTGAAGCCCTGTCCCGCGACCGGGTGGAGGGCATGGGCGGCATTTCCCATCACCGCCAGGCCAGGCCGAGTCGTCTCACGTGCGGTCACCAGTGACAGCGGGTAGACGTGTCGCTTGCCCACCTTGACGAAGGCACCAGCGCGGTCGCCGAAAGCCCGCTGCAACTCGTCGAGAAAACCCCGGTCAGACAGCGCCAGACGACGCTGCTCGCTTTCCCTGGCATGGGTCCACACCAGCTCCATCGACTGCCCGGGCAAAGGCAGCAGCGCCATCGGCCCTTCGCGGGTGAAGCGCTCATAGGCGACGCCCCCATGGGGCCGGGAGACCGCCACATTGGCGATCAGCGCAACCTGCTCGTAGGGCGTGGCATCACTTTCGATGCCCAGCGCCTCTTTCAAGCCTGATCGACCGCCGTCAGCCATGACCGTAAGGCCTGCCTGCAAGGTACGACCTGATGACAGCACCAGTCGGTGTCCGGCAGCACAGGCAGAGATGTGCTCGACCGTTGCGGGACAGTGCCAGTCCAACGGCAGCTCGGCGAGGCGGTGATGCAACACCTGCCCCATCCACGCATTAGGGATCACATAGCCCAAGGCATCGACGCCCATTTCATGCGCACGCAGCCGTGTCGCCCCCAATCGCCCTTTCTCACTGACATGAATCAATGAGATGGGGCTCGCCTGGGGGGCCATGGCCGACCACACACCCAAGGTCTCGAAGTGCGCCGCGGTCCCTGCCGCGATAGCGCTTGCCCGGGCATCGAAGCTGGGCTGCCAGTCACTGGCTGGGGCCGTCGCAGCGGACATTGGCGAGGCTTCGATGACGGCTACCCGCAAGCCACGATCGTGGATCAACCGCGACAGTGCGACGCCCAGGCTGGCGCCGACCAGTCCGCCACCAATAATCGCGACATCCACCTGCTCAACGCCGGCCGACACCTCCTCGCGTGCCACCCCCAAAGGCGCACTGGCGCTCGCCATTTGGCCGGGGGCATCACCTCCGGTATCCGCACCAGCCTGGGCGTTGTCTTGCGCATCGGCAGCCGCTACCGCCTGGGGTGCCGCCTGATCCTGGGGACGACCTTCGGTCATACTGTAATCCTGTAAATATTTTACGTAACAAGCTTTCTGAACACGATAAGGCGATCAGAAAATAACCACATTGTGTAACAATAAAGCCAGCAGCTAGTAGCCAAAAAGTCGCTCCTGGCATCGCTGATTCCCCCTGCCAGACACAAGGTCCTGCCAGGGCCACCTTGCCGGCCAAGCGCCCTCAGAGTCCTTTCCGGTCGATCTCGATCAACTGCCTTGGCCACCTGACGAGACCCTCTAAGTTGGCTGCCAGCAATAAACAGCAGCATTGCCTGACCGTCACACCAGCAAATGGCGGCAGTGACAGCATCGACCAGTGGCGTCTCGGTGCTGCCGACAGCAGCAGAGAATGGCCGCTGACGACGTCGCATGTCGCACGGGCGCGATAGGACACGAGATTCAAGCTGTCGGCGGTTTTATCTATTTTCGATACCGTTAGCACCACGATCACAACAAAATAACCAGCAATACGCAGCATAGCAGGCTCTGCGTCAGAGTGAAGGTTGCGTATCGAGAAGGGGTTCACTGGACGGCAGAGGGCATGACCAGGCGAGAGCGCAGCAGGGCAAGGCGCTCAACCAGTGAGCGGACGAGCAAGGCGACGTAAAGACAACGGCAACAACAACGAGCAGGGGAGAGCGGAGAGATCTAGCCGCCGCGGCTATCGCTTGGGCGCTCAGGGCAAAGGCCGCGGCGAGGGGGGAAACGGACGGTGCAGGCGACACCCGCTGACACCTGGTCCGTGGCAGGGCGTGCCCAGGCAGCGGTAGAACGCCACCTGGGAGCGCGCCTCAATGGGTGGTCGGCGGCTCTTCGTCGACCTTTTCCACTTGCGGCGTGCCCGGATGCTGTTCGGTATAGAGCAACATCGCCGCCATGCGCGCATGCTCGGTCAAGGCGAACAGGTCGTTTTCGTTTTCCGCGCTGTCATCGATATCGGTGTCGATGGCCGCCAGGCCTGCCAGGTCGTCGATGGCTTCCGCCAGCGCCGCCGACCATGCCTTGCGCGGTTCTTCACCGGCATCCTCAACGACCTCAAGAAAACCGAGCGTCCACTCCTTCAGGCCCTGCGCGCGCTCGGCCAGGGAAAACAGCTCGTCAGGCAGCAGCGGCTCAAAATTCAGCTCGCTGGCTGACAGCGCATCCAGGGTCTGGCGGCGCCAACCCAGCAGACGTTCAGCGCTGGCTTCATCCTTGGGCTGGTCGACCCCCAGGGTTAAACAGACCTGCTGCAACCAGCCTTCCGCCGTCAGATCGTGGAGCCCCAGCTCGGCACACAGACGGCCATCCAGAAAGGCCGGCGACTGCATGCTTCCGTGCAGCAGGAAGGTATCGGCAATGGTGGAAAAATCCTGGCGTTCGTTAATCAGTGACATAGCAATTTCCGCTGAAAGAGACGGCATCGGGGAGGGGACTGGGAGGACCGCAGCAACGCCTGGCACCCCCACGCTATCGACGAAGGTCCCGAGGTCATGATGCCTCGCGTTGACCCCCCGCTGACGGCTCTCTTATAGTGACTCGCAATCGATACCCCTGATGGTAACGCATTCTGCCCCTTCGGCGCTGCGTTGACCGAGGCCCTTCCGGAGCCAGGCCCATGACAGATACCACGCGGCATACCACCGACATTACGCTGCTGGAGCGCCCCTATACCATTGCCTGCGCCCCAGAGGAGCAAGAGGGCCTTGAGCGCGCTGCGCGCTACCTGGACCAGGCTATGCAGGGTATTCACGCACGCGGCAAGATGGTGGATCGCGAGAAGATCGCGATCATGGCGGCACTCAACCTGGCCCATGAGCTACTTGGCTTGCGTGACGAGAAGCGCGCCAGTGAGGCCAGTCTCAGTGAGCTGAACACCCGACTGGAGCAGGCCTTGGCCACCGCCCCAGCCCGCGAATCACGTGACTGAGACGCCACGACGCACGTGACTCAGACACACTACGGGGCCACACCCGCCAGCGACGGTTTGCACTGGGCGCTTGTCCCTCATTGGCATCTTCGCTTTGGAGCAGCCTCGCTGTCTGTTAGCATGGAGCTGTTCCCTGGGGTGTGCGCCAGTCGTTATAGTCCCTCGAGCCTATGAGCAGTACCCAGGGGGCCAATAGCTAGCCGGGCCCGTGTGCATGTCCGTGCGACGGAAAGCCTGACGGCTCGGCTGCGGCCACCCACCTTGAACCTATGGGTTCAAGGGCCAGAACGACAGCGGCATTCTGGGGAACCTTGAACGATGAATCTGTGCTCCAACCACGAAGCTCAGACAGAGCTCGGGCACTTGTCACGCACCGAGCTGCGACGCGAGCTGCGTCGCCGACGCCGCGACTTGAGTCAGCAGCAGCAACAGACGGCGAGCCAGGCATTGGTCGCGAGACTGCGTCGCCTGCCGGAGCTGTTGACCGCTCGACACGTGGCGCTCTACCTGCCCAACGACGGGGAAATCGATCCTCGGCCCCTCATTCGCTGGCTGCATCGCCGCCGTGCCCAGGCCTACCTCCCGGTACTGCGCCCCTTGGCGGCCAACTGCCTGTGGTTCGTTCGCTACGACGCCCGCACCCCCATGGTGACCAATCGCTTCGGCATATCCGAGCCGGACAGCCGTTTTGGGGCGCATCCGTCACACCGTATGCCTGCCTGGGCTCTCGATGCCATCCTGCTGCCTCTGGTCGGCTTTGACTCGTCAGGGCAGCGCATGGGCATGGGAGGGGGCTTTTACGACCGCACCCTGGCCTTTGCCCATCCAGCGCAATACAACGGCGGCCCCAGGCCTCGCCTGATTGGGCTCGCCCATGATGTACAGCGAGTGGACCACCTACCGATCGCCTCCTGGGATGTCCCCCTGGATGCCATCGTCAGCGATGCAGGCGTCATTCGTCCTGCGCACTGAAACAGCCGCGGCTCAGGTCCTGAAACGCATCCGGCCGCCCATGGTGGGCGGCCGGATCGCGATATCTGCCGATGTCGTGCTCAATGGCGCGGGAGATCTCTCCCTCTGGTCGGTTTCAGCCGCCGACCAGCGCCTGGGCATAGCCGGTGGCGACGACTCCCAGACCGAAAACCAGCACCAGTGACATGATCAAATCGGGCTTGCGTCTCATTCCTGACTCCGTATATACGGCCGCCTGCCGTATTGTCTTGATGTTATAGGTCGAAGCAACTAAGGAAACACTGCATAAATGCCTGTGCAGACGATTCGCTGCGTTGCGCGCTGCTCGAACTCCTCACCTATACCGCATAGGCTCCGGGTTCTGCGCTGCGGGCGCCTTGCACCTCATTCCGCTCGGCTGATTTATTCAGCGCTTCCCAAGCTCAGACTATAGGCTGGGCACTTATGCATGGCAATTACCACTCTAGTGGCATGACGCACGTCTACAGACCAGCTCTGGCCCAGCAAGTAAGTCAGCGCTCGCGCGCAGGATACGCCGCTTGATCCCAACTGCCAAGCTCTCTTGGCACGCTATTCACTGTCCTCCGTCATGACATGCGCGGATGACGGCATTCCCCTTCGACAAGGCCCTGCTGGCCACCGTTACTCATTCAGTGTCAGTGGCGCTGACAGGGCCGATACAGTGCTGTGCTCGGGGCGCTTGGCGATGCCCTGAAGCGATGCCAAGAAGCCATGCCCCAACGCTATGCCATGAACAGTTGGTAGGCGGGATTGTCGCTTTCCTTCCAATAGCGATAGCCAATGGCATCGAAATGCTCTTCCACATGACTGCGATCGCCGTTGGGAATCTGCATACCGACGAGCACTCGACCATAGGCCGCGCCATGATTGCGATAGTGGAACAGCGAAATGTTCCAGTCCTGGGGAAGGTGGGTCAGGAAATTCATCAGCGCCCCGGGACGTTCGGGGAACTCGAAGCGATAGGCTTCTTCAACAAACTCGGTGCGGGGTCGACCTCCGCCAAGGTGGCGAATATGCAACTTCGCCAGCTCGTTGTCGGTGAGGTCCTCGACCGGATAACCCGCCTCGAACAGACGGCCGATCAACGCCTGGCGATCCTCACCACCGGGCTTGACCTGCACACCGACAAAGATATGGGCCTGGTCGGCGTCGGCGTAGCGATAATTGAATTCGGTCACCATACGCTTGCCGATGGTACGGCAGAACTTCTTGAAACTGCCTGGGCGCTCAGGAATCGTCACCGCCAGGATCGCCTCACGCTGTTCACCCAGCTCAGTCCGTTCGGCAATATGCTGAAGGCGGTCAAAGTTGGTGTTGGCGCCAGAGTTGATGCATACCAGCGTCTGATCCTGGGCGCCGCTCTCCTGGATATATTTCTTCAGTCCAGCCAGCGACAGCGCCCCCGAGGTCTCTGACACGGCACGGGTATCCTCGAAGATATCCTTGACCGCCGCACACATCTCATCGGTGTTGACGGTAATTACGTCATCGACCAGGTCGCGCATCAGTGAAAAAGGCACCTTGCCGATCTGCGCTACGGCTACGCCCTCGGCGAATACCCCCACCTGGTCCAGCACCACCCGTTCACCCGCCTCAAGGGCAGCCTTGAGACAGGCACTGTCCTCGGACTCGACCCCGATGACCTTGATCTCAGGGCGCAGGTACTTGATGTAGGCCGCCATGCCGGCGATCAATCCGCCGCCGCCCACCGGAATGAAGACGGCGTCAATGGGGCCGCTATGCTGGCGCAGAATCTCCATGGCGACGGTCCCCTGACCGGCGACCACGTCGATGTCGTCAAATGGCGGGATGTAGGTATAGCCGTGCTGCTCCACCAACTCGTGAGCATGCTCTGCAGCAGCGGCGAAGGCATCGCCCTTGAGGATGACCTTGGCGCCCCAGCCTCGCACGGCGGCGACCTTGATTTCAGGGGTGATGCGCGGCATTACGATCACCGCCTTGACGCCCATCAACTTGGCGGCAAGCGCCAGTCCCTGAGCGTGATTTCCCGCAGAGGCCGCGATCACGCCTTTGGCCTTCTGCTCGTCGCTGAGGTGGGCCATACGGTTATAGGCGCCGCGAATCTTGAACGAGTGCACCGGCTGCAGATCTTCACGCTTGATCAGAATCTGGTTGTTGAACCGTCGAGACAGCATGGGAGCCGGGGAAATCGGCGTTTCACGGGCCGCTTCATAAACCCGGGCCTGGAGGATCTTCTTGACGGTAGCTTCGAGCATTCTGGTATCCAGCGTGAGGGGGCAAGCAAAGCCCCTATTGTTAGCATCGCGCTGCACCTGGCGTCCAGCGCCAGTCGCCTCGGCTGCTGTCTGTGCACGTTTACCCTATAATGATCGCCGCCCACCCATTTTGAAGACCCCTGCGCAGGTATCTCATGACCCAGGACGAACTCAAGGACGCTGTCGCGGCAGCCGCCATCGATGAAGTGCGCCCGATGCTTGGCAAAGACATCGTGATCGGCGTCGGCACCGGCTCGACCGCGAACTTCTTCATCGATCGACTCGCAGCGCTGCGCGGCGACTTCCGCGGTGCCGTCGCCAGTAGCGAGGCCAGCGCCAAGCGCTTGAAGGACCATGGCATCGATCTGTATGAACTGAACGAAGTTGGCACACTGCCAGTCTATGTGGACGGCGCAGACGAAGTGAATGCTCACTTACACATGATCAAGGGCGGGGGTGCCGCACTGACCCGCGAGAAGATCGTGGCCGCCTGTTCGACCACCTTCATCTGTATCGCCGATGCGTCCAAGCGAGTGGAACGACTTGGCGACTTCCCGCTGCCGATCGAGGTGATCCCGATGGCCAGGTCCTACGTGGCGCGTGAAATGGTCAAGCTGGGTGCGGACCCGGTCTACCGCGAGGGCGTGGTGACTGACAACGGCAACCAGATCATCGATTGCTATGGTCTCGAGATCGACGATGCCGTCGCCCTCGAGCGCCAGATCAATGCCATCGTCGGCGTTGTCACCAATGGGCTGTTTGCGGCTCGTCCCGCCGACGTGCTGCTGCTCGGCAGTGCTGAAGGCGTCAGTCGTCAACTGCCGGCGTAAGCTCCCGTGCGCGCTCACTGCTTCGTGCATCGATAAGCGCATCCAGCCCATCGAGGGTCGCGTCCAACGCACCTCGATGGGTATCAAGCACGTGCTGCCCGGCCTCACTGAGCCGCTGACGCTGTTCACCATCTTCCAGTAACGCCGCCACTCGCTCACTCAGTTCCTCGGCGTCGGCAACCTCGACCAGCGCTCCGGCATCTCGCAACGCCTGGGCGACGTCCGCGAAGTTCTCCAGATGCGGCCCGGTAACCACCGGCACCCCCATCATGGCGGGCTCCAGCAGGTTGTGTCCTCCGATCGGCACGAGGCTGCCCCCCACAAACGCAAGGTCGGCACACCCGTAGAGGGCCTGCAGCTCGCCCATGCTGTCACCGAGATACACATGGACCCGAGCGCTGGGCACACGTCCGCGGGAACGGCGGACGGTGTCGAAACCGGCCTCACGGCACAGTTCGGCGACGTCATCAAAGCGCTGCGGATGCCTCGGTACCAGCACCAGCAACGCATCCGGGAAGCGCTCCAGCAGCCGTCGATGCACCTCCAGCAACTGCTCGTCTTCACCCGGATGGGTCGATCCTGCGACCCAGACCGGGCGATGACCAATGGCTGCGTGCAAGCGCTCACTCACCACCTGAGAGGCGGGATCCACCGTCATGTCGAACTTCATCGAGCCGACGACCTGAATATTCTGGGGCGCCATGCCTAGCGCGATGAAGCGCTCAGCGTCGTCTCTGGACTTGGCCGCCAGCCAATCGACACAGGACAGCGCCTGGGCCATCAGCGGGCGCAGCCGGCGATAGCCGCGAAAGGCGCGTGGCGACAGTCGTCCATTGACCACCGCCACGGGAATGCTCTGCTGGACACAGGCGTTGAGCAGGTTAGGCCACAGCTCGGTCTCGAAGAAGATGGCCTGCTGCGGTGCCAGGCGCTGGACGAAACGGCGCGCCGCGCCAGGAAAGTCCAGCGCCACGAAAACGTGGCTCAAGGGGGCCGCAGCCTCCGCCTCAGGCACGTCCTCGGCCAACGAGGCCACGCGCTCGGCGCCGGTGGCGGTCATGGTGCTGACCACCAGCCGATGATCAGGGTGCCGCAAGCGCAGCGCTCGAATCAGCGGGCGGGCGGCGACAACCTCTCCTACCGATGCGCAATGGAGCCAGAGCCTTGGACGCTCATCGGCGAAGGGCAGCAAACAGCCAAGGCGCTCTGCTCGAGGTCGTCCCACCAATTGTTCCCGCCATACTCGTCGCCAGATCACCGGCGAGAGCAGGCAAAGCGCGCCTGAATAGGCAAGCCGCGGCCAGCGCATGCTCAGCCCTCGCGGTCGAGGATGGTCGATATCATGGCGGTGGTGGAGACACCGTCCTCAAAGCCCAGCACCTTGACCTCGCCACCGGCAGCGCGGACCGCCTCGCCGCCCGCGATATCCTCGGGCCGATAGTCCCCCCCCTTGACCAGCACATCCGGCAGCACGGCTTCGATCAGCCGTGCCGGAGTCTCTTCGGCGAAGGGCACCACCCAGTCGACGGCCCCCAGGCCCGCCAGCACTTGCATCCGACGGTGAAGCGGGTTGATCGGTCGCTTGGGTCCCTTGAGCCGACGGATAGACTCGTCATCGTTTACCGCCACGATCAGGCGATCACCCAGCTGTCGAGCGTGCTCCAGGTAGGCCACATGGCCTGCGTGCAGAATGTCGAAGCAGCCGTTGGTCATGACGACCCGTTCACCGCGCGCCTGAGCTGCGCGCACCGCAAGCACCAGCGGACATTCTTCGATGACGCCGAATTCGGCCAACTTATCGCCATGCAGAGCGGTATAAAGCTCGGCAATCGACAGGGTCGCGGTGCCGGGCTTGGCCACCACCAGGCCCGCCGCCAGGTTGGACAAGGTCATGGCCTCGGCAAAGCCATGCCCGGCGGCAAGAGCCAGCCCAAGCACGGCAATCACGGTATCGCCGGCACCGGTCACATCGTAGACCTCACGTGCTCGGGTCGGCAGGTGCAAGGGATCTTGCCCTTCGCGAATCAGCGTCATGCCCTTTTCGCTGCGGGTGATCAGCAGCGCTTCCAGGTCCAGCTCCTGGCGCAGCGCTTCTCCCTTGCTGGCCAGGATGTCATCGCTCGGGCAAGGCCCGACCACCGCCTCGAACTCGGCCAGATTGGGGGTAATCACGCTGGCACCGCGGTAGCGGCGAAAATCGCTGCCCTTGGGATCCACCAGCACGCGCTTGCCGGCACGGCGCATCTCGGGAATGACCGCTTCGACATTGGCCAGGGTGCCCTTGCCATAGTCGGACAGGATCACCAGGTCGAAACTGTCGGTGGCCTCTACCAGTCGCGGGGCCAGTTCGCTGGTATCGATCTTGTCGAGCCCGTCCTCGAAATCCAGGCGGATCAGCTGCTGGTTGCGGCTCATTACCCTAAGCTTGGTAATCGTGGGCACACCAGGAGTACGATGGAAGTGAGTACTTACTCCTACCTCCTCCAGGCGAGTCGTCAGGCGGTCGGCATTGTCATCGTCCCCGACCAACCCAGCCAGAGCCGCATGAGCGCCCAGCGAGGCAATGTTCAGCGCAACGTTGGCGGCGCCCCCGGGACGATCTTCGCACTCTTCCACCCGCACCACCGGCACCGGCGCCTCGGGCGAGATCCGCGAGGTTCCCCCATGCCAGTAGCGGTCCAGCATGACGTCGCCCACCACCAGTACGCGGGAGCGCTCAAGCGCGGTCAAATCAAGCTTCATCGGGGGACTCCCTATCGAGGTCGGAGCGGGAAGAGGCGGCAGTATCGGCCAGCAGTCGGTCTAGCTGCGCAATGACGTCGTCAGCGCTGATCAGGGACATCGCGTCCGGGTGACGCACCCGCTGCCCCCAGGTGATGGTGGCAGCGTCCTCGTGCAGGAACTGGCGCACGGCGTCGGGGTAGCGATTGACCACATAGTCTCGCCACAGGTATGGGGCGGCACGATCCGGATTGGTCGTCGCAAACAGGCCCACCACCGGTGTGTTCAGGGCATTGGCCATATGCACGGGTCCTGAATCCGGAGCGATGACCGCACGGGCCCGATCGATCAGCGCCAGCAGGCCCTTGAGCGACGTGCCACCGATGGCGTCGATCACCGCATCACTCTGGCACAGGCCCTGGATGCGCGAGCCCATCTCTCTTTCCTGGGTGCTGCCACCACCGGTCATGACGGTCTTCAGGCCATATTGGGTCCAGGCATGCTCGACCACGGCGGCGTAGCCTTCTGCCGACCAGTTGCGGAAATTGCGCAGACGCGGGTTTGCACAGGGGCTGATCAACACGTAGCCCGCCTCCCCGGTCAGCTCACGGGCTTCCTGGTAAGCCGCCTCGGGTATCGGCAGGCGCCACTCCAGGCTGTCATCCTCGACGCCCATCAAGCGAGCAAAGTCCATGAAGGACTCGAGAACGTGAGCGCGATCACGCGGGGCCAGCTGACGATGGGTAAACCAGTACTGACGATCCTTGGCGCGAGCCGGATCAAAACCCACCCGAACATCGGCCTTGAGTCCCAGTGACAGCACACTGGCCCGCAGCGCTTGCTGCATGTGCAGCAGCACATCAAACCGGGTATCGGCCAGTTCTCGCCACAGCGCGCGCATGCCCTTGAGGCCAGTGGACTTGTCGTAGACGATGAACTCGACCCCTGACAAGCCCGTCAGTAGACTGTGTTCGCCCTTGCCGATGATCCAGGTGATCCGCGCTTCGGGCCATTGGCGCTGCAGGGCTCGAACCGTGGGCACCAGGTTGCAGACATCTCCCAGGGCGGAGAGACGCAGCACGCCGATGTGGGCTGGACGAGCGGGCAGAGGATGCTTCATGCGGTTGGCAACGTATCAATCAGGAAAGGTGGGCATTTTATACGATGCCACTAGTTTATGTGACGCTGGTCTAACGCCACAAATCGGAGCGTCCTTGCTGGACCCGGAATACTGGCGAGACAGTGGTCATGTCGTCGGCCAGGCGCCTGGTCGAGGCCAGAGTCTGTTTCTCGATCTGGGCGAGCAGCAATGGGTGCTGAGACCCTATCGGCGTGGCGGTATGGTGGCACGCCTGTCTCGCAGTCACTACCTGTGGACCGGCATCGAACGCACCCGCGCCTTCCGCGAGGTAGAACTGACCGCTACGCTGTTTGACGCCGGGCTGCCGGTGCCACGGCCGATCCTGGGGGGCGTCATACGTCAGGGGCCCACCTATCAGGCCGCGCTGATCACCCAGCGCCTGCCCCAGACTCGTGCTCTGGCCGAGGCGCTGGCCAGCCACGAGGTCGATGCCGAGCTGCTGGCCGACGTCGGACGCGTGATCCGGCGGTGCCACGACCAGGGCCTGGACCATGTCGACCTCAACGCACGTAACCTGCTCATCGACACCACAAGGCAGGTCTGGCTGATCGACCTTGATCGCTGTCGCCTGCGCCGCCCCGGGCGCTGGCAGGACGCCAACCTGGCACGTCTGGGCCGCTCCCTTGAGCGCTTCTGTGCAACCTCAACAGCCGCCGCCCAGGCACTGGCAGACATCCAGCGAGGCTACCGTTCTGAGGAAGGCTCTGGCTCCCACTAAGCGTCGATGACGTCAGCGTAGACATCGATCAGTCCCTCGACGTGGCGTGACAGCAGGAAATGCTGTTTCACCCTGAGCCTTGCCTCGCTGCCCAGACGCGCTCGCAGCTCACTGTCGGCCGACAGCTCGGCCATCGCAGATGCCCATTCCTGGGGCGCCTGGGGATCTGCCAGGCGGCCACTGTGGCTATCGATAAGTTCAGGAATGGCACCACTGCGTGAGCCGATCACCGCCTTGCCTGCCGCCATCGCTTCGATCACTGTCAGTCCGAAGGCTTCATTGCGTGACGGCACGCACACCACGTCGAGCACTTCGAATAACCGCGCGAGATCCCGCCGAAACCCGGTGAAGGTCACCCTCGATGACAGTCCCAACTCCTCGACTCGCGCCTGGAGCTCCGCTACGTACTCCTCGCGGCTACCCTCTTCTGCTGCCAGACCGCCAACGATGACCCCGTGCACGTCGAGTGCCGGATGTTCGCGCAGCAGCAGAGCCAGCGCTTCGATGAACACCTGCTGTCCCTTGCCGGGTGTCAGCCGACCCGCCACCCCGATGGTCACCGCCTTGGCCGGCAGGCCCAGGCTACTTCGAAGGGCGCGCCGCTCACCCGCATCCAGGCGCGGTGCCAACGCCGCCGGATCGATCCCCAGATACAGCCGCTGGATACGTTCGGCGGGCAGTGGAAAGGCCTTGAGGTTACGACGACGGGTCGCGTCACTGATCGACAGCAATCGATCGACCTTGCCGTAGGCCCAGCGGTGGTAGAGGTCCTTCTTCGGCCGCGTGACGCCCATATGGTCGGTAAAGATCACGCCCAGGCTCGGCCTCAGCGTCGCCAGCAGTGCAGCGAGTCGCAGATCGCTGGACTTGTGGCAATGCAGCAGACGAATGTCGTGCTCGCGCAGATACGCCAGCCAACGCCCCACGGCAAACAGCGCTGACGTGCGCGAGGCAGCGGTCAGAGGGACGACACCAGCGCCTTCGAGGCTTTGCGCTACCCGTGAGTCCGCCAGTGCCAGAGCGTGCGTCTCCCACCCACGGGCGGCCAGCTCCGGTATAATCCTCGCCGGATACATTTCCAGTCCGCCCCAGCCGTCCGACAGGCAGATATGCATGACCTTGTGACTCAAGGTGGTCTCCTTTCCGATGGCGGGCTCGGGAGCCCTGATGACATCAACGACGGCCACGGCCGACGCAAGCACCCCTCGACTGCTGGTGGTGCGCAACGACAAGCTTGGCGACTTCATGCTTGCCTGGCCAGCCCTGGCCACGCTGAAGGCAGCACGCCCGGCACCACATATTACCGCGCTGGTGCCATCCTACACGGCGCCCGTCGCCAGGCTATGCCCGTGGATCGACGAAGTGATCCTGGACCCAGGCGACGAGGCGCCGAAAGCGCAGCAGCGTCAGCTGCTCGCATCTCTGCGCCAGGGGCACTTCACGGCACTGCTGACGCTGTTTTCCACCACGCGGATCGGTTGGCTAGGGTTGCGTGCCGGGATTCCGCTGCGCATGGCCCCCGCGACCAAGTGGGCGCAGCTATTCTACAACCGCCGGATCACTCAGCGCAGATCCCGTTCTGACCGGCCCGAATACGTCTACAACCAGCAATTGGCAGAGGCGATGGTCGAGGCCTTGGCGCTGTCACCGGGCGAAGCCGTCCGCCCACCCTTCTGGCCTCAACCCGAGGGAGACAGGGAACAACGTCGCCTGGCACTGGCCAGCCAACTTGGTCTTGCCTCCACCGGGAGCTGGATCTATCTGCACCCTGGCAGCGGGGGGTCAGCGGTCAACCTCAGCCCCGACGCCTACGCCCAGCTGGCACAGGACGTCGATCGCCGCATGCGGCAGCAGGGCGCCACTCAGCCCCACTGGATCGTCACCGCTGGGCCCGGGGAAGACGCGGTAGCGAATACTCTCGTCGCCCGCCTGGAAAGCGCTGGCCTAAGCGCCCGGCGTCTGCCCCCTGCCGCAGGGCTCGCTGACTTTGCCTGCAGTATCGCCGCCGCTGACGCCTTCGTTGCCGGCTCCACCGGCCCGCTGCATATCGCGGGCTGTCTCGACGTGATCACGGTAGGCTTCTACCCGTCCCACCGTTCAGCGACACCGCTGCGCTGGCAAACCTGCAATGCCCCTGAACATCGGCTGGCCTTTCACCCGCCCCCAGGGGACCAGGCTCGCGACATGTCCGCGGTAGACCTGGACGAGGCCGCAGCAGCCATCGCGGCGACACTGGTCGACGCCGACAGGCGAGCCACGTCATGAGTCGTGTCTTGCCAACCCAGTGTCGCTAGGCCTGTCTCGCTAGGCCTGATTTGCCAAGCCTGATTTGCTAAGCCCAGGACCAACGGCACCCATCGACTTTTGTTGTGCACACCCGCATAGTCCTGACACGCTGATGCACACTGGACACCGCGTCTACTGTCCGTCAGCGGGTCGTTCGCTTCATCTTTCGCATCACCACAGCAGGCATGTCGCCATGACTCCGATTACCGGCATCATCATTACCCTCAACGAACAGGACAATGTCGAAGGGGCCATCGCGTCGCTGCAACCCGTGTGCGATGAAATCATCGTGGTGGACTCCGGCAGCGACGATGACACCGTAGCGCTGGCCGAGGCGGCGGGTGCGAAGGTGATTCATCAACCCTATCTGGGGGATGGGCCGCAGAAGGCCTTTGCCGTCCCCCAGGCACGACATGACTGGATCCTGGCGCTGGATGCCGATGAACGGCTCGATGACGACGCTATAGCCGCCATTCGCGAGCTGACCTTGGAAGACCCACAGACGGCCTATCGCTTTCGTCGACGCAACTTCGCAGGTCGACACTGGATACGTGCCGCGGGCTTCTATCCTGATCCGGTGACGCGGTTATACAACCGCACGACCTCGGGCTATCTGCCCAAGAAGGCGCACTCATCCGTCAAGGCGCCAACGGTGGTCGATGTCGATGCTCACCTGAGCCATTTCACCTACCGTGACCTGTCACACTGGATGCAGCGGATCGATCAGCTGTCGACCCGGGATGCCTGGGCGATGAGGGAACGGGGTGTCACCCCCTCTGCGCTTCGCCCCAGCCTGCATGCGCTCACCGCCATGCTGCGCAAGCTGGTGCTGAAGGGAGGTCTGCTGCAGGGTCAGGATGGTATGACCGTCGCGATCACGACGGCATTCCATGCGTACATGAAGTATGCAAAGCTGAACGAACTGTACGAAAACGAGCGAGCCGAGCGCCAGGGAAGCCGTCCAACCGGGTCGTCAGGTAACGACGACTCGACGTCGACGCGCTAGTGCGTCAAGCGAAGGATTCGCACCTCCGCGGTCAGCACTGCTGATTCGCGACTCCCGGGCGACAATGGCTTCATGGATTGACCTTTGGGCGCCTCGAACATGCCTGTACCTTTCCCTATCACGTCTCCCTGGCTGCGCTGGGCCGTCCACCTGCTGCTGGGCCTGGCCATAGGTCATGCCGTGGTCATGGTCACGCGCCTGCCCGGTTGGTGCCTGCCGATACCGGCGATCATCTGGTGCCTGGTGGCTGGCTGGAAGCGCTGGGGCGATCCGCCACCGCCTCGCTTGCGTATCCGGGTCATCCCCTGGGCGTTGGTTCCACTGGCGTTCTGGGGGATCTATGTCTATCTGGCCAGCAGCTTCGGACAGGTGGATATGGGTGCTGTCTACTTTCACCTCCAGGCGGGCATCTCGCAGCATGGGGGCAGCGAGCGGACGATTGCCGCCATCATCTATACCTTGGCCATGGTGCTGATCCTTGCCGGCTATACCTGGCTGGTGCGGGCCGATTACCGCTGGCAACGCTGGGACCACTGGCTGGCCTTCGTGCTGCTGCTGGGCAATCCCATGTTCTACTCCATGGGCCAGCGCGGCGCCGCGGTGGTCACAGACCCAGGGACCTGGCTCGATCGTCGCTACGTGGATCCGGTCATTCTCAAGGCGCCCCAGCGCCCGCCCAACCTGCTGCTGATCTATCTTGAAAGCCTGGAGCGCACCTACTCGGACACGGCGCGCTTTGGCGACGCCTACGCCGACCTCGCGGCACTGGAGCCCCAGGCCGTCGTCTTTGACAACGTGCGCCAGATCGATAATACGGGCTGGACCATGGCCGGCATGATTGCCAGCCAGTGTGGCACGCCGCTGATGCCAGCGGGGCTGCTGCATGACAGTCAGTTCGATCCCCTGCACCACGTGGTTCCTGGAGTCGACTGCCTGGGGGATTTGCTCGCACGCCTCGGCTACCGTCAGACCTTCATGGGCGGAGCCAGCACCGAGTTCGCCGGCAAGGGGTTGTTCTACACCGACCACGCCTACCAGCGCGTACTGGGCCGAGAGCAGCTGGTGGAGCGCCTGGATGACAGCCAATACCTCAACAGCTGGGGGCTCTACGACGATAGCCTCTACGAGATGGCGGTGGATGAGATACGCCGCCTGGACCGCCAGCAGGGGCCATGGAACATGACGCTGCTGAACCTGTCCGCCCATGCCCCGGCGGGCTATCCGTCCCAGGCGTGCGAGGCCGAACAGGGTGTGCACGACGGTGTCGATATCCTGTACGCGGTGAAGTGCTCAGGCTGGCTCACCCGGCGTCTGCTTGAGCAGCTGGAAGACGAGCAACTGCTGGACAACACCCTGGTCGTCATTGCCAGTGACCACCTGACTATGCGCGTGTCCGCCTGGGACCAACTGATCCAGACCCCCAGGACCAACACCTTGATGATGATGGGCAACGCGTTGACACCTGCCCGTATCTCGACCCAAGCGACGACCATGGATACCCTGCCGACACTGCTGGAAGCCATGGGGTTTACCATCGACTGGCACCGAGCAGGCCTTGGCGTCTCCCTGTTTTCAGGCGAGCCAACGCTGGCAGAGCAGGTAGGGCTGGAAGCCCTCAACGGCTATATGCGTGAAGAAACCGCGCTGCAGGAGCGTCTCTGGGAAGGCCTTGCGCCCGCCTATCGCACCAGCGGACAGCCGGATGCGCCACCGGAAGCTCCGCACCAACCTTGATGGCGATCCCCGAACGGCGATCAGGCGTTGATACGAGACGGTGTATCGAGAAGCTGCTGATCCGCCGTGATCGCTTCCAGCAAGGTGTCAGGGGTAATCTGCTTGAGGCAGTTGGTGTGGCCCAACGGACACTGACGTTCGAAGCAGGGCGAGCAGGACAGTGCCAGGTAGTGAATCCGCGCATTGCTGGTCAGAGGCGGCGTGTACGCGGGTGACGAGGATCCATAGATGGCCTGGATGCGAGTCCCTACCGCCGCGGCCACATGCATCAGCCCGGAGTCGTTGGTCACGACCTGACGACAGTCGCCCAGCAGGTCGACAGCATCTTCCAGGCGCGTCGCACCACACAGGTTGTGGGCGTGCTCGAGGCCGCTGACAATCTCTTCTCCTGCGGCGCGATCCTTGGGCCCACCCAGCACCCTGACCTCAAAGCCTTGCGTGATCAGTTCAGCGGCTAGCCGATGAAAGTAGGCCAGGGGCCACTGCTTGGCGGGGCCGTACTCTGCACCAGGCATCATGCCGATGGCCGGCCGCACGCCAAGGCCGTGTTCACGATGCAGGCGGGCCAGGTTGTCGGCATCCTGCCGCAATAACGGCCTGGGTATCTCAAAGTCACCCGCCGTGGCAGTGGCCGCCGGCAGGCCCAGCGAGACAAAACGCTTGACGGTCTGGTCGAGAACGCGACGATTCAAGGTCCTGCGCTCGGTCAAAAGCCCGTAGCGATGTTCACCGGTGAACCCCACCCGCCGTGGCACCCGGGCCAGAAACGGCACCAGCGCTGACTTCCACGAGCGGGGCAACACCAGGGCCAGGTCGAAGCGGCCTTTCAGCGACTGTGCCAGACGATGGCGCGGCGCAAGGCCAAAGACGCCATGACCGACGCCCAGCTCCACCACTTCGTCAATCTCATCCATGCGCTCGAGGATGGGCCGGGACCAGGACGGCGCCACCACCGCCAGGCTGGCAGCCCCCTGCTGCTTGAGCGTCATGAACAGGCTCTGGGCCATGACCATATCGCCCACCCAGCTCGGACCAACGACCAACAGACGCTGACCGGACAGGCGCGTCCCTGCCCGGTGCGGTGGAGCAGCGTGGGCTGCATCAGCCATTCAGCCACTCCAGATAGCGTGTCACGCCTTGTGCCACCGTATGGAACTCCTTGTCATAGCCGACCTCGCGCAGACGAGAAATATCGGCGCGGGTGTAGCTCTGATAGCGTCCCTTGAGTTCATCCGGAAAGTCGATGTACTCGATCTTGCCCTTGCCGTAGAAGTCGATCACCGTCTCGCCGATGGCCTTGAATGGCTCCGCCCGGCCACTGCCGAGGTTGAAGATGCCAGACACCTCGGGGTTGTCCAGGAACCACAGGTTGACGTCGACCACATCCCCGACGTAGACGAAGTCGCGGCTCTGCATGCCCGCTTCATAGCCGTCCCATGCGCCAAACAAGCGCAGGTCTTCACCGGCGCTGATCTGGGTGTGGTGATGGTACGCCACGCTGGACATCTTGCCCTTGTGCTGTTCGCGCGGGCCGTAGACGTTGAAGTAGCGGAAGCCGACTACCTGGGTCGTGAGGGTGTCCTGACGCGAGCGTACGTACTGGTCGAACAGCAGCTTGGAGTAGCCGTAGACGTTGAGCGGTTTTTCGTGTTCCGGCGACTCCACGAACACCTCGCTTCCACCGTAGGTGGCCGCCGAGGACGCGTAGAGGAACGGAATGCCTTCCTGCTCGCAGAAATGCAGCAGCTCCTTGGAGTAGGTGAAGTTATTTTCCAGCATGAAGCGGCCATCCCACTCGGTGGTATCCGAGCAGGCGCCCTCATGGAAGATCGCCTCGATGGGCGGCAGCTGATTCAGCTCTCCGCGCATGTGGGCCTGCACCCTGGCGAGAAACTCGTCCTTATCCATGTAGTCGCCCAGCGTCAGGTCCGCCAGGTTGACGAACTTGGTGCCATCCCTCAGGTCATCGACCACCAGGATGTCTGTGCGTCCACGGTCATTGAATGCCTTGACCAGATTTGAGCCGATGAAGCCGGCTCCGCCTGTCACTACGATCATGGGGAAACCTCTGTTGGCGCTGTGCCTATAACCGAATTGCCTGTGATTGTATACTTGACGGCTCGTGAATTCATGGCCAACGGTGCTTCCCAATGACACAGTCGACGCCAGACGTGGCAACCTTCCAGGGCCTGATCCTTGCCCTGCAACAGTACTGGGCCGAACAGGGCTGCGTGATCATGCAGCCACTGGACATGGAAGTCGGTGCGGGCACCTTTCACCCGGCGACCTTCCTGCGCTCCATCGGACCCGAAACCTGGAACTCCGCGTACGTTCAACCGTCACGCCGACCCACCGATGGCCGCTACGGCGAAAACCCCAATCGCCTGCAGCACTACTACCAGTTTCAGGTGGTCATGAAGCCGTCCCCGGCCAATCTTCAGGAACTCTACCTGGGTTCGCTGGAGCGACTTGGCATCGACCCCCTGGTGCATGACATTCGCTTCGTCGAAGACAACTGGGAGTCCCCCACCCTGGGTGCCTGGGGCCTCGGCTGGGAAGTCTGGCTCAATGGCATGGAAGTGACCCAGTTCACCTACTTCCAACAGGCAGGTGGCATCGAGTGCTTCCCGGTTACCGGTGAGCTGACCTACGGTCTCGAACGTATCGCCATGTACCTGCAGGACGTGGACAGCGTCTACGACCTGGTATGGGCCATTGCCCCGGACGGCACACGCGTCAGCTATGGTGACGTCTATCTGCAGAACGAGCGCGAGCAGTCGACCTACAATTTCGAGCACGCCGACGTACCCGCCCTGTTCGGCAACTTCGACCATCAGGAAAGCGAGTGCCAGAAGCTGCTGGCAGCCAACCTTCCGCTGCCGGCCTACGAGCAAGTGCTGAAGGCCTCTCATACCTTCAACCTGCTCGACGCCCGTCACGCCATCTCGGTCACCGAACGCCAGCGCTATATCCTGCGCGTGCGCACCATGGCCCGTGACGTGGCCCACGCTTACTACGCCTCACGCAAGGCAGCCGGCTTCCCGCTGGCGCCGGAAGCACTACGGCGTGAACTTCTCGACGACGAACCCCTTGCCGCCCAGGGAGACGCATAAGCATGGCTGCCCATACCCTCCTGGTTGAACTCGGTGTGGAAGAACTTCCGCCCGGAGCCATCGACACCCTTTCCGATGCCTTCGCCGAAGGCATCCGCCGCGGCCTGGTCGATGCCGACGTCGACTTTCAGGCGATCGCCGCCTACGCCTCACCACGACGGCTGGCCGTGACGGTGGAAGCCCTGGCCGACAAGCAGCCCGACCGTGAGATCGAGAAGCGCGGCCCCGCTCTCGCTGCAGCGTTCAAGGACGGTGAGCCGACCAAGGCTGCTCAGGGCTTCGCACGTTCCTGTGGGGTCGAGGTGGACCAGCTGATTCATCTTGAAACCGACAAGGGCACCTGGCTCGGCTTTCGTGAACAGCAGCAGGGGGAAAGCACGGTTGCCCTGCTGCCCGCCATCATCGACAAGGCCGTGTCGGCGTTGCCGGTTCCCAAGAACATGCGCTGGGGCGCTTCTCGCGTAGAATTTTCCCGCCCGGTGCACTGGCTGGTGGCGCTGTACGGTGACGAGGTCGTACCGGCTACCGTACTTGGACTTGAGGCAGGTCGCGACACTCGTGGACACCGTTTTCATGCCCCGGAAGCCATCAGCCTGGGGCATGCTGACGACTATCTGAAGGCGCTCGAGGATGCCTGGGTGCTCGCCGATCGGACCCGGCGCCGCGAACGCATCCGCGAACAGGTACTGGCCGAAGCCGAGTTGCTCGAAGCCACCGCGGTGATCGACGAAGACCTGCTCGTGGAAGTCAGTGGCCTGGTGGAATGGCCAGTGGCGCTGACCGGCAGCTTCGATGAGCGCTTCCTCGACGTCCCTGCCGAATGCCTGATTTCCTCCATGAAGGCCAACCAGAAGTACTTCCACCTGCTTGATGAGGAAGGCAAGCTGAAGCCCGCCTTCATCACGGTGTCCAACATTGACAGCCGCGAGCCGGACAAGGTCATCGCGGGCAACGAGAAGGTCATCCGTCCGCGCCTGGCGGATGCCGCCTTCTTCTACGACACCGATCGCAAGCAGCCCCTGGCCAACCGGATCGACGGCCTGGCCAACGTGGTCTTCCAGAAGCAGCTGGGCACCCTGGCCGACAAGGCCGCCCGCAGCGCCGAGGTCGCCGCTCACATTGCCGGCCAGATTGGCGGCGATGCCTCACGTGCACGCCGAGCCACCACCCTTGCCAAGTGTGACCTGGTCACCGAGATGGTCCTCGAGTTTCCGGAGCTCCAGGGCATCATGGGCCGCTACTATGCGCAGAATGATGGGGAAGACCCGGAGGTCGCCCAGGCGCTTGAGGAGCAGTACCTGCCCCGCTTCGCATCGGATGCCATTCCTGCCACTCTGACCGGCAAGGCGCTGGCGATCGCTGATCGACTGGATACCATCACCGGTATCTTTGGCATTGGGCAGCGTCCCAGTGGCACCAAAGATCCTTTCGCGCTTCGCCGTGCCTCCATCGGCGTGCTGAACATCATGGTCAAGGGCGAGCTCAATCTTGATCTACGCGAGCTGCTGGAACTGGCGGTGGCACAGCACGCTTCGTTGCCCAAGGCCGAGGGTCTGGTAGAGGACGTGCTGGGCTATATGCTCGACCGCTTCCGTGCCTGGGCCCAGGACGAAGGCATTGGTGCTGAAGTGTACCTGGCCGTGCGTGCCCGCCCGGTGACTCGTCCCCTGGACTTTGCCCGCCGTCTGCGCGCCGTGGCGCATTTTGCCGGCCGTGACGAGGCCGCGGCACTGGCCGCAGCCAACAAGCGCGTCAGCAATATCCTGAGCAAGCAGCAGCACGATGGTAGCGTGTCAGTGGACGAGAGCCTTCTCAGTGAAGACGCAGAGAAGGCACTGCAGCGTGCTGTCAGTACCTGTGATAGTGAAGTCACCCCGCTGTTTCAGCAGGCGCGCTACAGCGATGCCCTTGATGTGCTGGCAAGCCTAAGAGCCCCGGTGGATGCCTTCTTTGATCAGGTGATGGTCATGGCCGACGACGAAGCCGTTCGCGCCAATCGCCTGGCTCTGCTTGCGAGCCTGCAGGCGCTGTTCCTGGAAGTTGCCGACATCGCGGAGCTTCAGCAGTAACAGGACGTTGTTCTCGACAGGTAGTTTCGGTACAGGCCGACCCAACATGGGTCGGCCTTTTTCATGTCCTTCGCCAGCGGGAAGGAAGGTACCGCTCAGGGGCTGAATACAGGACATAAGGGCTGACAATGTTTCACGTGAAACATCGCCTTTTCGCCAGAGGTGGTTCCTCCTGGGCAGAGCTGACCGCCAACTCTGACGGAACGTCAGGACACCGTCCATGAGGCCAGCTCTTCATCGACGATCACCACGTGCTTGCCCAGCGCCTCCTGAGGGCCGGCACCATCACGCCATTCGGGTTCTCGAAACACCTCCGACCAGCGGTTCGGAGGTGTGCGTCTTGCGATTCTCGGACGCAAGTGATGGCGCTGCATGTGATCCAGTAGGCGCTCGAAATCCAACCGGCTACCCACACTGATGCCTTCAAACTGGAGCAGCTTTCGGATAGCAGGACCAATAACGTCACCGCGAACGTTGCTGCCCTCAAGGAAACCCAGCAAGGCAACGCGGCCATTGGTCGCCATCGATGGCAAGATAATATCTACCAGAAACTGGCCGCCCACCGTATCCAACGCGACGTCCACACCCTGGCCATCCGAGGCTGACAGGATACTCTCCACCAGATCGTCGCTGTCCTGGTGACGATGGATCACAGCAGCCGCTCCCATGGCCATAAGTTGAGGGGAAAGCTCCGGCCTCGACGTAACGACCAACGCTCGCGCCCCGGCGGACGCGGCAAGTTCAAGCGCCTGCAGTGAGACATTGCCAGTTCCGGGCAACAGTACATGCTGCCCTTCCAGCCCAACGAGCCCTCGTAACGCTCTCCAAGCAGTGACGCCAGAGATGGCCAGTGCCGCCGCCTCCTCCAGGCGCCACCCCACCGGTACGCGCAGCAGCGCGCGACGCGGCATCACCACTTCCTCCGCCAGCCAACCGTCACTTGGCCCACCCACCTTGGAGTCGTGAAAAGCGGGACGGAAGGGCCCTGACCGCCAGTCGACGACATAGTGACCAAGCACGGCATCGCCATCCTTCAAGTCATCGACCTCGGCTCCGGTCTCGATCACGACGCCCGCCCCTTCTGACAGAGGAATATAGGGTCGGCGCATATTTGGCAGGTAGTTCCCTGCCTGAAGCGCCACATCACGAAAGTTGACCCCTGCCGCAGCGACTCGAATTCGCACCTCATCCGGCCTCAGTACTGGACGAGCGTCATATTGCGCCTTTACCCCCTCGGGCCCCGTGTGTACTGAGCGAAGTGCTTTGACGGAAACTCCCGCTCCCCCACCCTCTGTCATGGTCATCGCCTTACTCCCCTCATTCCTGGAAGCGTTAAGCATCAGGGACAACATTGACCAGCACCATCGAAGCATCCGCAAACGGGTGTTGCGCTACACTCAAGAATCAGAGAATACCTCGTCGGTCGACGAAGGCCCCCTGTCCCAGGAAGACTCCGATGCCGTCTCACCATGACACCCAACTGTCCGGCCTTATCGCACTTCTCGAGGTGGCACGGCATGGCTCGCTCAGAGCTGCAGGAGAGCACCTCAACCTCACCAGTGGAGCGATCAGTCGTCGACTAGATGCCTTGGAAGATCGCCTTGGTGTCCCGCTGCTGCTGAGGACAACTCGGCGCGTGACCCTGACCGACGCGGGCCATGCCTACCTGGAGCAGGCGGTACCGGCCCTCGGCATACTGGAAAACGCCGAACAGTCCCTCAAGGGCCAGCAAGATCATCCTGCGGGAACGCTGAGAGTCTCACTCCCCGTCAACTTCGGTCGCCTGCACATTGCGCCGATCCTTCCCGACTTTCTCATCAGATACCCGGATATCCGTCTGGAAGCAGACTTCGATGATCGTTTTGTCGATATTCTGGAATCAGGTCATGACCTGGCCGTTCGGGTTGGATCTCTCGAGGATTCAAGACTCGTCGCCTTCCCCCTCGCCTCTGACGAACGGCTTCTGGTGGCATCGCCCCATTACCTGCAGCGCTATCGAACGCCCTTGCATCCGCTTGATCTGCTCGAGCACAACTGCCTTCACTACACGCGGTTCCAGGGCATTCAGCGATGGCGCATGCGTAGGGGGGAGGACGTCCACAGCCTCCCTATACGAGGAAGCTTCCGTTCCAACTATGGACATGCACTCGTTATCGCTGCCGAAGCTGGCCTCGGTATCCTGCACACGTCCAGAGCGATCGTTCAGAACCAGATAGAACAGGGACGCCTGACGAGGGTTCTTGCTGACTGGTCGCTACCGGATATCAGCGTGCATGCTCTCACGCCAAATCGTCATCCTCCCCTCCGTGCCCGCCTGTTCATTGAGTTCTTGCGCACGGCGCTGAATCACTCAACGTATCGTCCCCTGCAGCATGACAGCTAGTGAGAAGCCACCCGACGACAACGGCATTGCGGTGATTGTTTCACGTGAAACATCGCTCTACACTGCTGTGATCCTGCTCAGCACTCGCCATCCACACACTACTTCCAGCAGACGCCGATATGCCCCAGGGACTCGTCATTCTCGATCGTGACGGAGTGATCAACCGTGACTCCGACAACTACATCAAATCACTGGATGAGTGGGTGGCTTATCCAACGGCCATTTCGGCTATCGCACGTCTGACACAGGCGGGCTGGCAAGTTGCCGTTGCTACCAACCAGTCAGGCATCGGCAGAGGATATTATGATGTCGCGACTCTCGAGCTGATGCATGCGCGGATGACCTCTCTGGTTGAAGCTCAGGGCGGCAACATTGACCATATTGCCTACTGCCCCCACGTCGACACCGACCAGTGCGACTGCCGCAAGCCACTACCGGGTCTGCTCCTGCAAATCCAGTCGGCATTAGGCTTGGAAACCCTGAGAGGGTGCTGGATGGTAGGTGATAGCCTGCGTGATCTTCAGGCGGGTGACGCGGTGGGCTGTCGCCAGGCCTTGGTTCGCACCGGTAAGGGTGAGCGGACGCTTGCTAAGCACCCGGAGCTTCAGGCAGCGACGAGTCACGTTACGGTCTATGACGACCTCGCCCACTTCGTCGACGTGTTGCTATCTGCGACCCAACACGCCGACTGAGCCACAGAATATACAAAAGAGGCCGGACAGTTTGTTCATACACTACACGGCTGCTCGGTTCTCGGCATGTGCGGTATCAGACTAGCTGGCATTCGATCATATCGATGTTTCACGTGAAACATGTCGGCGTAGAACGGATCCTGTTGTCTATCTGACGCCCCCTCCAAGCTCCTGTGAGAAACGCGCAGGAGCTTAGCGTCACCTTCGTTAATTCAATGAGTTATGAAACATCATCATGGCAAAGCCAGCGCTGCCCACGTCACCTTTTAACGTTGCCAGGTCCATCTTTTCTGGGTTTTCACGCCATCCCTTCTGTTAGCGTAAGCAGCTTGCTCCTCCCCTTGGCGGCTTGCCATCAACGCGCTCCGCTATTCTTTTCTCCTCTCCTCTTCTCTTCCCTTCCCTTCCCTTCCCTTTAAGAGGGTCCCACCGCCAAATTGGGACACAACCCACAGAAGGCTTACGCTATCTAGAAATATTATTCACAGGCGCGTTTCGAAAAAGGCATCAACAGACGTTTTACGCGCAACGTTATCCACAGCTGGAATCCAGGAAATATTATGTGTATCAATAGGCTTCCATCGCGCCTCCAGACGCTGTCCACAGGGGGATTGATCTGGGAGGCTTGATCTAGAATGTCCGGTCAGGGATTCGTCATCCGGGCTCTTCACCGCGACTCTGCAACATGCATCCCGGCAAGTTTTATCCATCGCTCACGAAAAAGCCCGACCTGAGAACAGATCGGGCTCTTCCTGGGACGATGTTTCACGTGAAACATCGAAGCTACCATGCTCCAACTGGACGATCTACACGTCCAGATTGGCCACCAGAGCATTGCGCTCGATGAAGTCACGGCGTGGCTCAACTTCATCGCCCATCAGGGTGTTGAACATCATGTCCGCCGCCACGGCATCCTCGATCGACACACGCAACATGCGGCGGGTGTTGGGATCCATCGTGGTTTCCCAAAGCTGTTCCGGGTTCATCTCCCCCAGACCCTTGTAGCGCTGAATAGAAAGGCCACGCTGGGATTCATGCATCAGCCAGTCCAGCGCCTCATAGAAGGTCTTCACGGGCTTCTTGCGCTCACCCCGTGCCACGTACGCTCCCTCTTCAAGCAGCCCTTCCAGAGTCTCACCCAGGCCTGCAATGGCCTTGTAGTCAGCGCTGGTGAAGAAGTCGAGTCCCCACACATAGTCGGTGGTTACACCGTGAGCGATCAGCGTCACGGCAGGCAGGAAGACTCCCCTTTCGTCATCTTCCTGGAGCGAGAAGGTATAACGCGGGCCACCTTCATAGGCGACCAGGTCATCCATTTCCTTCTGCAGGTGCTCGATCCAGTTCTGCATGGTAACTCTGTCACGCAGACTGTTTTCACCGTCGAGCTTGGCCGCGTGCACAATCTTGCGCAGCACCTCGCTGGGATAGACCCTGGACAGACGATCGATCCGCTTCATCACGTCACGATACTGATTCACCAGGGTTTCAAGCTGAGCGCCAGTAATGCCCGGGGCATCCTCGCTGACACACAGACGCGCACCATCCAGCGCTGTCGTGGTCAGGTAGTCAGTCATCGCCTGCTCATCCTTGAGGTAGAGCTCTTGCTTGCCGCGCTTGATCTTGTACAGCGGCGGCTGAGCAATAAAGACATGACCACGCTCGATCAGCTCGGCCATCTGCCGGAAGAAGAACGTCAACAGCAGCGTACGGATGTGCGATCCATCCACATCGGCGTCGGTCATGATGATGATCGAGTGATAACGCAGCTTATCTGGGTTGAACTCCTCACGCCCGATACCGCAGCCAAGCGCGGTGATCAGCGTACCCACCTCGGCGGAGGACAACATCTTGTCGAAACGTGCTTTCTCGACATTAAGAATCTTGCCCTTCAGCGGCAGGATGGCCTGGGTGCGTCGATCACGCCCTTGCTTGGCGCTGCCACCGGCAGAGTCACCCTCTACCAGGTAGAGTTCAGACAGGCCGGGATCCTTCTCCTGGCAGTCTGCCAACTTGCCGGGTAGGCCAGCGATATCCAACGCGCCCTTGCGGCGAGTCATATCGCGGGCCTTACGTGCAGCCTCTCGAGCCCGGGCAGCGTCAAGCATCTTGTTGACGATCGCCTTGGCCTCATTCGGCCGCTCTACCAGATATTCCGAGAATGATCTTCCAAGCTCTTGTTCCACCGCCGTTTTTACTTCGGAGGAAACCAGCTTGTCCTTTGTCTGGGAAGAGAACTTCGGGTCAGGTACCTTGACCGAGATGATCGCCGTCAAACCCTCACGGGCATCATCGCCGGAAGTGCTGACCTTCATCTTCTTCAACAAGCCTTCAGACTCGATGTAATGATTCAGTGTGCGAGTCAAAGAAGCACGGAAGCCCGCCAGGTGCGTACCACCATCCCGCTGCGGGATGTTATTGGTATAACAGAAGATATTCTCGGCAAAGGTGTCATTCCACTGCATCGCCACCTCGACCGCGACACCATCTTCCCGCTCCACATTGAAGTGGAAGACAGGATTCAGCACGGTCTTGTTCGTATTGAGGTGATCGACGAAAGCCTTGAGCCCGCCTTCGTAGTGAAACAGTTCTTCCTTGCCGCTCCGTTCATCAAGCAGGCGGATGGCGACCCCAGAGTTCAGGAAGGACAGCTCGCGCAGACGCTTGGCCAGGATATCGTAGTGGAATTCGATATTACCGAATGTCTCAGGCGACGGGCGGAAGTGGACACGAGACCCGGTCTTCTCGGTCTGTCCCACGACGCTAAGCGGAGCATCAGGCACACCGTGACGATACACCTGCTCGTGTACCTGTCCAGCGCGCCAGATGGTGAGCTTGAGCTCTTCGGACAACGCGTTGACAACAGACACGCCTACGCCGTGAAGGCCGCCGGAGACCTTATAGGAGTTGTCATCGAACTTACCGCCAGCGTGCAGGACCGTCATGATGACCTCTGCAGCGGACACGCCTTCCTCTTCGTGGATATCCGTCGGAATGCCGCGGCCGTTATCGCTCACGGTGATGGATTCATCCGGATGGATGATCACCTTGATTTCGCTACAGTGTCCGGCCAGCGCCTCGTCGATGGAGTTGTCCACCAGCTCGAACACCATGTGATGCAGGCCAGTACCATCATCGGTATCGCCGATGTACATCCCGGGCCGCTTGCGTACGGCATCCAGGCCTTTCAGTACCTTGATGCTCGATGAGTCGTAAGCTTGTTCGCTCATTGACCACTCCGTCATGAAGTCTGTCTGTCTATGGCCTGCAGCTGGCCTCGTCCATCGGCGAGATGTTTCACGTGAAACATTGCCAAGGGTGTATCGGGCTGCCACAGGTCGGCCAGCACCTCGTGATCCACGCTGGTAATAAAGGCCTGGCACCGCATCCGCTCCAGCCACTGGCAAAAGACCTTGCGATGGTCATGGTCCAGTTCGGCGGGCAGATCGTCGATCAGGTAAAGACAGGTTCTCCCCGTCAACCTTTCCAGCATCCTTCCTTGTGCAAGCTTGAGTGCGCTCACGACGAGTTTCTGCTGTCCTCGTGAAAGCACTTCTACAGCCGGACGCTTGCCGAGCCTGATGGAGAGGTCTGCTCTCTGCGGACCCTGCTGGGTAAATCCCATCTGACGATCAGTGTCCCTGGCACCTTCCAATACCTCGGACAGCGAGCGCTGACGATCCCACCCACGGGTGTAGCGCAAACGTAATTCCGGCAGGCTAATCAAGCCTTCGAGGGTTTCGTGGAAGATGGGAGAAAAGGCATCGACCCACTCATCGCGCAGTGCGTCCATCCTCTCCCCTGAAACTGCCAGCTCATGCTCCCAGACTGCCAGCGTCTGGGCGTCCATTCTACCATGCCTGAGCAGGGCATTCCGATGTTTCAAGGCCCGTCTAAAGCGCTGCCAGGCTCCCAGAAAGTCATGTTTCACGTGAAACACTCCCCAATCGAGAAACTCGCGACGCCCGGCTGGAGGACCTTCCAACAAACGGAATGCATCCGGATTGATCAACTGGAGGGGGAGCGTTTCGACAAGCTGTGACAGGCGCTCGACGCGCTCACCGCCAATACGCAAGGTAAGCTCACTCTCATGCCGGCACCGACGCAGTCCGATGGCCACCGGAGGATCTCCGGCCAGACGCCCATGCAGGACGAGCGTATCGACCTCGTGATGCAGCACCTGGGCGAGCTTGCGGGCACGGAAGGAGCGCCCCATGCCCAGCAGGTGAATCCCTTCAAGCAGGCTGGTCTTGCCACTGCCATTCCGGCCAGTGATCAAGTTGATTCCTGGCGAAGGCAAAACATCAAGGGCCTGCAGATTACGCAGGCCCTGAAACACCAAACGGTCTAACGGCATGTATCAGCCTTGAGCACGGCACATGACATCAAAGGCGCATCGGCATCACGACGTAGAGCGCATCACCACCACCCGGCTCTTCCATCAATGCACTGCTGTTAGGGTCGCCCAAGGTCATCTGCACCCGGTCTTCACCGACAGCATTGAGAACATCGATCAGATAGCCGACGTTAAAGCCGATCTCCATGGCAGGTCCGCTGTACTCGATAGCAATGTTCTCTTCGGCTTCTTCCTGCTCAGGGTTGTTGGCCATCACCCTCAAGTTGCCTTCCTCAAGGTTCAGACGAACGCCACGATACTTCTCGTTGGAAAGAATCGCGGTGCGCGACAGGACCTGACGAAGCTCGGCTCGCTCGGCAATGAAGACCTTGTCACCGCCCTTCGGGACCACTCGCTCATAGTCCGGAAACTTCCCGTCTACCAGCTTGGAGGTGAAGGTAAAGTCACCGGTGTGGGCGCGAATATGGGTCGAGCCGAGGGTCAGACTGACGGGCTCTTCCGAGTCATCCAGTAGACGCACCAGCTCCAGGACGCCCTTGCGAGGCACGATCAGCTTCTGGGAAGCACTGACCTGGATGTCGGCGGGCCGAGAGCACACCGCCAGACGGTGGCCGTCGGTCGCGACGGAGCGAACCAGGTTAGGGGCGAACTCCAGCAGCAGACCATTCAAGTAATAGCGCACATCCTGCTGTGCCATGGCGAATGAGGTCGCATCGATAAGCTGCTTGAGCGTCCCCCGCGGAAGCGCCAACTCTACGCTGCTCTGGCCATCTTCGATATTCGGAAACTCAGCCACCGGAAGCGTCGACAAGGTAAATCTCGAACGCCCACTTCGCAGAACGGCACGACCATCCTCGATGGACAGCTCAAGCTCAGACTGATCCGGTAGTGACTTGCAGATATCCATCAGCTTGCGCGCCGGAACTGTGATCGCGCCGGGCTCGTCGACCTGGCTAGCGACAGTACGGCCGACCAGCTCAACCTCTAGATCGGTACCGGTCAGCGCAACTTCGTCTTGCTCGACCTGGATCAGCACATTGGAAAGCACCGGCAAGGTCTGCCGACGCTCGACCACGCCGGCGACCAGCGTCAACGGCCGCAGTAGCGCTTCGCGGGAGATGGAAAATTTCATGTCGGCTCCACTTCTTGTCCGAGAGAGTGAGACGGGGTATCAGTCAGTGACATACATACGGCGCCACAGGCGCTGCGTGTCTTGGTGGCATAGTATCGCCCAGGGTCAGACGTCATCGATACATCCATGGCCCCCGGGCAACCCCTCTGGGGTGTGATGACACAGCAGTGAATGCCGTGGGTGGCCACTCAGCCTCAGCTTGTCAGCAACCGCAGCAGGTTCTTGTAGTCTTCACGGATGTCGGCATTTTCTTCCTGCAGCGCCTGCACCTTTCGGCAAGCATGCAGCACGGTGGTGTGGTCACGGCCCCCAAAGGCATCCCCGATTTCGGGCAGGCTATGGTTCGTCAGCTCCTTGGCCAATGCCATGGCGACCTGGCGCGGGCGAGCCACTGAACGCGAACGTCGCTTCGACAGAAGGTCGGCCAGCTTGATCTTGTAATACTCAGCGACAGTGCGCTGAATATTGTCCACGCCTACCTGCTTGTCCTGGAGGGCCAGCAAATCCTTGAGCGACTCCCGAATAAAGTCCTGGGTAATCGGCTTGCCCATGAAGTGCGAGTCAGCGATGACTTTCTTCAGGGCACCTTCCAGCTCGCGCACATTCGAACGGATCTTCTGGGCAATGAAGAACGCCGCATCGTGGGGCAAGTCGACCTTTGCCTGATCCGCCTTCTTCATCAAGATCGCGACTCGCGTCTCGAGCTCGGGTGGCTCGATGGCAACCGTCAGGCCCCAGCCAAAGCGAGACTTGAGGCGTTCCTCGACCCCACTGATCTCCTTGGGATAGCGGTCAGACGTCAGAATCATCTGCTGACCGCCTTCAAGCAGCGCATTGAAGGTATGGAAAAATTCTTCCTGGGAGCGTTCCTTGCCGGCAAAGAACTGGATGTCATCGATCAACAGCGCATCGACACTACGATAGAAACGCTTGAAATCGTTGATGGCATTCAGCTGCAGCGCCTTGACCATATCGGCAACGAACCGCTCGGAATGGAGATACACCACTCTGGCGTTCTCGCGGCGCCCTGCCAGCGCGTTACCGACCGCGTGCATCAAGTGTGTCTTACCAAGACCCACCCCACCGTACAGGAACAGGGGATTGTAGGCACCGCCGGGGTTTTCCGACACCTGGCGAGACGCGGCTCGAGCCAGCTGGTTTGACTTGCCCTCGACGAAGGTCTCGAAGGTGAAGTTGGGGTTCAGGCCGCTGGAGTGCTTGAGGCTACCCTCTACCTGTACCTGACGCTCCCCTCCAGCGGAGCGCGCCACCGGGTCGTTGCCCTCGTCCCGCAGCCGATCGACTTCCCTTTCATCGCCGACATCGCCACGGGGTGGGGTATGCACCGCTGGGGCACGTGGCGCGCTGGCGGAGACCGGATCACCCAGATCCCGCGTCTGGGGAGCGGGCGACGCTGCCCGTCGGCTACCCACAGTGAGCATCACTTTGGGCGGCTTTGCCGGCGCAAGCTCCCGCATCAACTCACTGATTCGCTTTGCATACTTGTCACTGACCCAATCGCGCACAAAGCGATTGGGTGCCAGCAGCCGAAGCTGATTGGACTCCCCTTCTTCCGCCTGCAATGGGCGAATCCAGGTGTTGAACTGCTGGGAACTCAGTTCATCCTGAAGGGTTTGTAGACACTGTTGCCAGAGAGCGAGCGACACGCGAGCTACCTTGGTTGAAGAACGACCGCATATTGTAGCTGCGTCTGAACGAGTTATCCACACGACTTGAGGACCTGAAAAACATTGTGGACAACACATGTTTGCTACCCATGATGAGTCGGGGACAAGCTGAACGCATCATCCGTGCTGTGGATAATCTCGCATCCTGTCCACCTTCCTTGCACCGGCTGCCCTCAGCTGCTCAACGTCTTCTCCACATTCTTATTTGCAACGCAACATAATGATATGTTGATAGTTGTATGGCTTATCCACAATCTTTATCCCCAGTAATAATCACAGCATCAGTCAAGAACTTCCTTTAGTAGTAGTGTTAAGGAAGCGCTGCTCTGTGAAGTCACAAGCCCCCACATCGCCAGCGACCGGCGCGCACTCCTCGATGTCGGGCGGTCAGTGAAAAGATTGCACCCGGGGCTTGAAATCACTAAAATGTCCGGTCTTGAGCCGAATACCCCCGGAGGCCCGAGCGGATTCCGGGCGCCTCTGGATGTCTATCCGTTCCAAAAAACCACTGTGGGATTAACGAGTTATGAAGCGCACATTCCAACCGAGCGTTCTCAAGCGCAAGCGCGCGCACGGCTTCCGTGCTCGCATGGCTACCAAGAACGGCCGCGCCGTTCTGGCACGTCGCCGTGCCAAAGGCCGCAAGCGCCTGAGCGCCTAAGCAGGTCCTGCGTGACCTGTCTGACCTTTCCCCGGCACTGCCGCTTGCTGACTGCCGGGGACTACCGCCGTGTGTTTGATGGGGCGGTGTACAAGGTTCACGGCAAAGGCCTGATGGCGCTGGCTGTTCCTAATGAACTGGGGCACCCGCGCCTGGGCCTTGTCTTCAGCAAGAAGAACGTACGCCGAGCGGTAGATCGCAACCGACTGAAGCGACTGGCTCGAGAGTCCGTTCGCCATGCCCAGCACCGACTTCCCTCTGTGGATATCGTCCTGCTGGCCAGACGTGGCATCAACGAGGCCGACAACGATACCGTGCAGCGACAATTGTTCGGTATGTGGCGTCGCCTTGAACGAGAGGCTGAAAAGTCACGACTCTCGAAAGATCCTCGCCAGGCCGGTGCTGCCCAGCCAGAGCCGCAGCGACGCCGCAGCTAGGTAGTGAGAGACTGTGCAATGCCGACCACACTCCGTCTGAGCATGAGCGAGTCCCTCTCCTGGCCCCTTGACGTCACCTCTCGCGACGCGGAACGTCTTCGTACGAATCTTGGCCTGCCTCTGGCAGGCTTTCGTGTATTTCACGCAGGCGTCTCGCGTGACGCCATCGGCATGTTCACTTCCCTTCGGGCAGACCCCTCATGGACGTAAAACGACTACTCCTGCTGATACCCCTGGCGGTGCTCGCCTATCTGATCATGGTGCAGTGGAACCAGGATTATGGTCAGCCGCCGAGCACTCCCGATGCTCCGGCTATCACCAGCAACGCAGCAGATGCCAGCGACGCTTCTTCTTCTCAAGGCCTCGCGGCACCCAGTTCCGCCAATGATGTTGGCAGTGAACTGCCGGGCAGCAGCGAGCCCGCCGCCAATAGTCGAGATCTCGTCGCGGTCATCACCGACGTGCTCGACGTACGCATTGATCCTCAAGGTGGCGATATCGTCTACGCCGCCTTGCCGCAGCACCTGATGAGCCAGGACGGAGATCGTCCTTACGTGCTGCTGTCCAACAACAGCACGCTGAGCTACGTCGCACGTTCAGGGCTTCAGCTTGATGGCAACAGCGGCCGCATCGCCTTTGCCCCGGAGAAGACCGAATATCGCATGGTCGATGGCCAGGACAGCCTGCAAGTCGACATGACCGCCACCGTCAACGGCATCGATATCATCAAGCGCTTTACCTTCAAGCGTGACGACTATGCGGTCAATGTGTCCTACCTGCTGGCCAATGGTGGCGAGTCCGCCGTCAGTGCACGCTTCATCGGGCAACTGGCACGGGACAACAACCCCGATCCTTCAACGGGTCCCAAGATGGGCATGCGTTCCTTCCTGGGTGCTGCCTATTCGTCACCGGACAACCGCTACGAAAAGATCGATTTCGAGGACATCCAGGCCGGGAACTTCCAGAATCGTGAAGTCGAGGGCGGCTGGGTCGCCATCATTCAGCACTACTTCACCTCTGCCTGGGTGCCGCCGCAGCAGCAGGACAATCTTTTCTACGCTGCCACCGATAGTCAGGACCGTAACGTCGCCGCCTTCGCTGGTCAGTCTCAGACGCTGGAACCGGGGGCAGAAGCCAGCCTTGGCGCGACCCTGTACATGGGCCCCAAGGTCCAGGAGCGCCTCGAGGCCGTTGCCCCCAACCTGGAGCTGACGGTCGATTTCGGCTGGCTGTGGTTTATCGCCAACCCGTTGTTCTGGCTGCTGGATCATATCCACAGCCTGATCGGCAACTGGGGCTGGTCCATCGTGATCCTGACCATCATGGTCAAGGCTGCCCTGTGGCCGCTGTCTGCCAAGGCCTACAAGTCCATGGCACGCATGCGCAAGCTGGGTCCGGAAATGCAGCGTCTCAAGGAGCGCTTCGGCGATGATCGCCAGAAGATGTCTCAGGAGATGATGAAGTTCTACCAGAAGGAAAAGATCAATCCTCTGGGTGGCTGTTTGCCGATCCTCATCCAGATGCCGGTGTTCATCGCGCTTTACTGGATGCTGCTGGAATCCGTCGAACTGCGCCATGCACCGTTCATGCTGTGGATTCAGGATCTGTCGGTGAAGGACCCGTACTTTGTGCTGCCGATCCTGATGGGGGCATCAATGTTCGTGCAGCAGCTGCTCAACCCGACACCTCCGGACCCGATGCAGGCGAAGATCATGAAGATGCTGCCGATCGTCTTCACCTTCTTCTTCCTGTGGTTCCCTGCAGGTCTGGTCATCTACTGGGTGTGCAACAACTGCATCTCGATCGTTCAGCAGTATGTGATCACCCGCAAGATCGAGGACGACCCCGAGGTCGGCAAGGGCTTGAAGACCAAGTAAGCCCCGTGTGATCAGCAAGTGAACCCCCGCCTCGGCGGGGGTTTGTCGTTTCAGGCCGGCGAGCCTGACAGGCGTGTCCCGCCAGGCTGGCAATGCGCTGTCAGGCACCCGACAATAGGCCCAATCCTTCAGGAGCTTGGATATGACCGCCCCGCTTTATACCCAGGACAGCATTTGCGCACTTGCTACCCCGCCCGGGCGTGGAGGCGTCGGCATCATTCGCGTGTCAGGCCCTGCCTGTCGGGACATCGCCAAGGCGATGCTGGGCCATCAACCTGAGCCACGCCAAGCGTTCTATGGCCCTTTCAGGGGCGCTGACAGCATTATTGATGAGGGTATTGCGCTGTTCTTCCAGGGCCCCCACTCCTTCACCGGAGAAGACGTGCTGGAACTGCAGGGGCATGGCGGTCCGATGATCATGGATATGCTGCTGGAGCGCTGTGTCTCCCTCGGCGCCCGGCTGGCAAGGCCAGGCGAATTCTCTGAACGCGCCTTCCTCAACGACAAGCTTGACCTGGCCCAGGCAGAAGCCATCGCCGACCTGATCGACGCCAGCTCTCGGACAGCGGCAGAGAACGCTCTGCGCTCCCTGCAGGGTGAGTTTTCCAGCCGCGTCCAATCGCTGGTTCAGCGACTGATCGAGCTGCGCATGTACGTCGAGGCGGCCATCGACTTCCCTGAGGAGGAAATCGACTTTCTTGCCGATGGCCACGTCGCCGCCAAGCTTCAGCAATTGATGGACCAGCTGGCCGATGTGCGAGCCAGCGCCGGCCAAGGTGCCTTGATGCGCGAAGGCATGAGCGTGGTCATTGCCGGACGCCCCAATGCCGGCAAGTCGAGCCTGCTCAACGCGCTGACAGAGCAGGATACGGCGATCGTCACCGACATCGAAGGCACCACCAGAGACGTCCTGCGTGAGCATATCCACCTGGACGGGATGCCGCTGCATATCATCGATACGGCGGGCTTGCGGGACACCCCGGATGCGGTGGAGAAGATCGGGGTTGCACGGGCCTGGAGCGAAATAGAGAAGGCCGACCGCGTGCTGCTGCTGGTGGATGCCACGACCACCAGTGCCACCGACCCTATGCAGATATGGCCAGAGTTTGTCGAACGACTGCCAGACCCTGCTCGCCTCACCCTGGTACGCAACAAGGTTGACCAGAGTGGTGAAGCAGCAGGGCTCGATCTATCCACAACCCCACCTACCCTCCGGCTGTCAGCCCGCTCTGGCGAGGGTGTGGATAACCTGAAGTCCCATCTCAAGAGCATCATGGGCTTCCAAGCCACCACCGAAGGTCGGTTCTCCGCACGACGGCGACACCTGGATGCCCTGGACAGGGCCAAGGAGGCCATGGATAACGGCAATGCCCAGCTCATGGGCCATGGTGCCGGCGAGCTGCTGGCCGAGGACCTGCGAGACGCGCAGCAAGCCCTGGGAGAGATCACGGGTGAATTCAGCGCCGATGACCTGCTGGGCGAGATCTTCGGCAGCTTCTGCATAGGGAAGTGAAACGGCCAAAAAGATCGAAAAGCATCCAATTAAATACAAATAAGACATTGTTTTATAAAGAAATTTATTATATTTCTTTGCAGGCAATTTGATCCGTTTTGCCCCCTCTTGCTCCGTGTGTGCTCCGAGTATAAGTTTTCGGAGCACTCGGAGCACAAAAGGAGCAAAACATGAAAATCACTATCCAGAAACGCGAACCAGACAAGAACGGCCACCGTGCCTTGCGACTGGTCTACTATCACGGTTCCAAGACGGGTCAGAACGGTTCTCGGGCGCAGAAGCGCTCATATGAGCCCCTGAACCTGTTCCTCTACGACAAACCCCGCCTTCCGGCGGAGCGTGAGCACAACAAGACCGTGAATCAGAAGGCTGAGGCCATCCGGGCAAAGCGGCTGTTGGAAATCGAGTCGTCACGGCATGGACTGGATGATCGGACCAAGCTGTCTGCCAGCTTCTTCGATTACTTCGACCAGTTGACCGACGAGAAGGCTTCCGGGAGCAAATCCAACCATTCGATCTGGATCTCCACCCGTCATCACCTGCACCGATACCATGGCTTGTCTGAGCTGACCTTTGAACAAGTCGATAAGCGGTTCCTGGAGGGGTTTCGGCACTACCTACAGCATGAAGCCACCACTAAATCCGGTACCAAACTGGCCAAGAACACGACCAGCAGTTACTTCAACAAGGTTCGGGCAGCGCTCAACCAGGCCTATCGGGATGGCATTGTCCGCGACAACCCGGTTCAACAGGTTAAGTCCATCAAGCCGGAAAACACGAAACGGACTTACCTGACCTTGGAAGAGGTCCGGGCTCTGACCAAAGCCGAGTGCCGGTATGACGTGCTGAGGCGGGCTTTCCTGTTTTCCTGCACTACTGGCCTTCGCTGGTCAGATATCCACAAGCTGGTCTGGGGTGAGATAGAGGAATTCGCCGATGGCCACTACCGCATCATTTTTCGGCAGAAGAAGCTGGTGAACGCCGGGAACTCACTGCAATACCTGGATCTTCCAGACTCAGCGGTGAGATTGTTGAACCTTGAGAATCGCGGTAAGCCAGGCGATAGGGTTTTCAAGGGTCTGAAGTATGACTCCTACACCAACGTTGCATTAGCGCAGTGGGTCATGCGGGCAGGAATCACCAAGAACGTCACCTTCCATGCCGGACGGCACACCTTTGCGGTCAATCAACTGGCCAGGGGTGTGGATATCTACTCGTTGTCCCGGCTTCTGGGCCACAGCGAGCTCAGAACCACGGAGATCTACGCGGACATACTCGAAACTCGCCGTACAGAGGCCATGAGGAGTTTTCCTGACATATTTGAGGAGACACTGGACGAGGTTGGGGAATGTGCAGCCTAAGTGACGAGAGGGGCTTTCACAGCCCCTCTTTACACCTGCCCCACATCAAACACTCCGCCGTCCTGGTCTTCGGTGGCTCACCAGGTGCTGAGCAGCCGACTGTTCAATCTCTTCCGCCGTCGCGATCCGATTGGACTGGAGCCATTTCAGGATATCTGCACGGCGAAAGAAAATCCGGTGACCATTTGGCTTGAAATGAGGAATCTTCTTTTGGGAGGTTAGCTGGTACAGGGTGCTTTTCTTCAGCCCCGTGTATTCCGCACAGTCTTCAAGACTCATGATCTCCTTGTCGACCTCCGGGGCCTTGCTGCCATTAATGTGGTCCAAAATGATTTTTTTGAGGACCAACATGTCCTGCAATACTCGCTGTAACATTTCTTTTTCTGTCATCGCTCTACCCCTACACCGCCATAACCAAAGTGGGAAAACTGGGAAATTGGGAACACCACGTCAGTTCTCATGTTCAATCCTCTCCAGTTCTTCAAGTTGCCGTCTAACTTGGTCAGGCCTGAGCGCGAAAAACCGCTGAAAATCTCCGTTGACCCTGGTTTTGTAGGTCCCCCGGGAGCGCTCATTACTCACCAAGCAGTCACGCTGTAACAGCACCTCCACTTCCCTCATGTAATGGGTCGGCAGCCCGAGCCGCTTCAGGAAGTGCGATTTATAGATCAACCACAACTCGCGCCCCTCGTGTGAGCGTCGAAAACCAGCTCCCCCCTGGCCACTCGCTTGTTCAATATTACTGAGACTACGCTCCCAGACTTTCATTGCCCGCTCCAGCGCTTTGAGAAGCCGGAATTCCTCAGAGTTTCTGGAGTGGCCTCTATTATCCAGCCAAGCCTTCAGAGTTCTGTGGACTGCCGATAGAGACTCCTCTTCGGACCATGGGAGGATGAAATTCCTGCTACCGAGACAAAGTGCTGCACCAATCAAGGCAAAACGCCGGATGACACGTTGCACCTGGGATGCCATCTGATCGTTTGCCCAAGCACCGCTCAGACGACCAACCTCATGATTTAGATACTGACTTAGCTCAGTGTGACGTTCGGTCAGCAATGACACCCACTCCCGAATGACAGTGCCGTGGTAGCGCTGACAAGATGATTTCAGCTCGTCCACAAACTGTTGCGGATGATTGTGGCCATGTAATTCCTCGAACGCACCGTAGGTGCCAAACACCGGGAGCTCCACCAGACGAATCTGCTGGCCTGCGCGCAACGGTTTACCTATCTGCTGAAGCAGCTCTGCAATCCAGACTTCGCCGCTACTCAACACCAGCGTTCGCCAATGCGAGGTCGCGGCCAGCTCGCCGGAGACGTTAGCCCGTAACTTCCCTGCGCCGTTCATGATCTGATATATCGCCGTATCGATGTCTTCCGGACGGGCCATTCCGATTTCATCCAGCGGCAGCAGCATGTCGTTGTGCTCTGAAGAGACTGCCGCTAATCCGTTGCTGGTTGAGATCCAACTGCGGACATAGCGGTTGCTCCCGTAGACGCTGGCCGCCAATTGCAACAAGGTCGTCTTCCCAGTCGACGATGCTCCAACCAGATGGATGGCGCCATTTTCCATACCAGCAGACGCAATCAGTGGCCCAGCCAGTGCCGTTCCAATGCTGAATATCGCAAGTGGATTACCTCGGCATAGCTGACCGACATAAGTCTGCCAGTCGCTGAGACTGCCGGCCTCCTCTAAAGTTGGAGAACCTGATAACTGGCCTACAAAATGGTGGGGCTCGTCAGCAGAGCCGATCGTCCAGTTACTGGTAGCAAATACTCCACCGTGCCAGCCCGTTCGATTAACCACCGTCGCCGGTTCGGCCAGAGCCATCTGTTCCAACAGATAGTGTTGAAGTCGGTTCCAGCTTGCCTGCCCTGGTGTTAATGGATAACCGCTATCAACCAACATATCTCGCACCTGTCGGGCATTATCGCTGTTGAGGTCTCGGGCATAGACGACCTCGCGTAGCTTCACACCATCGAAATTCTGCCATTCCAGCAACGCTCCGTGTCCGTGCCGTTTGTCGGTTAACCTGGTTCGAGCCATCACCTGAATCCAGCCACCGATACGCTGCCAGTGATCCCCTGATAAGGCATAGAGCCCATCTTCTTGAAGTTTGTATTGCATCAGCTCCACCCTCTCACAGCTTGTCGAGCCAAGCTTTTACATCTTGATAGCGAAAGCGAACGGCCCTGCCATGGGGGTTCGGCTTCACTGGTGCCGGGAACCGACCTTGTTTTACATAACGGCGTAGCGTTGCCTGCGATGTCTTCAGAACAGTGCAGACCTCCTCATAGGTCAGCAGACGCTCAGTCGTGGTGTTTGATTGTTTCTTCATGACTACTCCAGTTGGGTTGTGAATCGTTCGGAGCAATCATCGGAAATATTCGTCTTAGGGGAGAACCGCGGAATTTCCCAAAAAGGGCGCAAAGGAGAGGTCGGATAATAAGCCATTGATTATTAATAGATAAAAATCACAAGAAACCAGAAAAAGAACGCCATAATCGCAAAATTAGGGCTTACACGAGTGGATTTTGTGCATTTAATGATCAAGTTAGCTGCATGACTTTCACATGTGAAAGTCATTTTCCGGTCTCAGAAGCATTTTTTGATTCACTGATGACTGTACGAATTCGAATCACACATTCTTCTTTGAGAAAGGCCTTTGCGAGGCCGTTTCGGGCAAGGCTGAATAGCACCAGGTGCTCGCTAACCGAAATAGCCTCATGAAGGCCCTTTCAGAGGCCCATTCACGCCAAATCAGTAAACGTCGAGTCTGGAAAACATCAACAAGTGCCCAGCGAGTCTTTTTCGAGGCGCTTAGGACCAGCCGCATAAGCACTGGCAGGGAGGTTACTGGACTGAAAGCCCGTCGTTTCCATCTGATTTGGAAAACTCACGCACTGGGATTCCTACGACAACTTATCCAGATTAATAGCGTATGTGCTGCTCATATCTCCAAGAGGCGACCTATTAGAGCGCATGGAATGAGCTCAAAGTTATCCAAATCAGATAGGTATGTGTAGCGATTGGAAAGTCCTCCAGGGCGGTAATCCTCTCGTCCTGGAGAAATATCGGAGCAGGCTTGCGTAGATGCCGGCACTAATGACACGTCAGGACAGGCTTACGCATTCCGTAACTCTTCAAACTTACTCCGAGGCAGCCACTCAATTGCCAGATCACTGCCGCAAACTTTTACAACGCCCTGGCTAGCGTTCGGTTTATCGTGTTTGGCGCGATACACCAGCAAGGTGTCCAGCAGCTCCATCAAATGCATTTTGAAGCCGGAATCCTTCAATGAATCGTGATCAGCCTCCTCGAATCGCCAACGAGCATGATCGAGACGGTTATCATCGGTATCACTCAGAAAAAACACTTCCCCTTCTGCTCGATTATCTGCCAAGTACTGTTCCGCCAGTTGGTCTAGTCGGGTTTGATCGAAGTTAGCGTCGTAGCTCATATCTCGTTTCCTCCTGATAAAGTCGTGCTGTCAGCACAACTCAAGCCTGTTAAAAGTTCGTCCAGAACGCCCCGTTGTGGGCTGTTAGAAAAATCGGCAAGGTGGATGATGCCTTGGTACTCAAGGGCTTCGGCGTATGTCATAACCCGAGGAAATATCTTGCTTTTCAGTGCAGCAGGCTCTGAAAGCTTCAGAGTCGGCATCAGGTCCTCTATAGAGCGATCAGCATGCTCTGTCAGCAGGCAGCCCACATGGAGCATCTTGGAGCCGTAAAACAGCATAAGAACCGCCTCTTTGGCCCATGGCCCGGTCTCCAGTCGATAGAAAGCGCCACGGTTACGCGTCCCATTACCCGCTCGGAAAAAATTAAATCTAGGCGCGTACAGGAGGCCGGAAGCATCTTTTTGAAAAGCGGTATGGACGAAGGGCCTCAGCAACTCTACGTTTTCCGGCCCAATCCTGGTCATGTCACCTTTACTGACAAACGGCTCGAATAGCTCTTCGAGATTGCTTGTTAATGCTTGTTCAAGCCAACTTGCGTGTATGGCAGGTAATTCTCTGGTCAACTGGATTGCCTGCTCGTGGTGTCGCTTTCCCTCGGCAATGCCCTCTTCGAGAATGTCTTTTAGCGTTTTCACCTTGCTCACATACTCCTTCGTTGCCCGTTCTACCACTGCCTGATAATCCCGCAACGCCCAAGCGATGTGAGATTGCCGGTCGACAGCGTTGACGCATGACTCAAGCCAAGTATGAATACTGTCTTGTTGGGTATTTTTCCGGTAACTGAGATTTTGATAGTGAGCGACCGGTTGGCTGCTGGTGTTGAGCAAACGGGATGTCCGGTGACAAACCGTTAACCCACCCAAACCAAAGGCAGAGGGGGCCTGTCGATTTTTAGTCAGGTAAATAAACAGCGTCTCGTCTGCCTGTGCCGGATCCGTGGCATTAATCACCTCAAGGTAACGCGCAACCTGCCGGGGCTGGTCCTGCGCATTGAGTTTGTTTTCGACAACGATCTGACGTTTACCATCAGTTATCCACAGGTCAATCTGATCTCCCTGGCCATCCGGACAATGTTCTTTCAGCACGGTTACGGATGTCGGATCCAGCCAATCCTGTCGTCCGATAGCCTCCAGGAACAGTTCCAGAAACCGCGTTCCCTGATAATGCTTCCCCTTCGGATTCAGCAGAGCATAGATAAACCGGGTATGAAGCCGGACTTCATCATTGACTGACAGAACCGAGCTGAGCAGATTGAAGTCATTCAATCCCTTTCGTTTTTGTTCTGCTTGTTCCTCGTCAAACGCTTCCAGCGCAGCGAAGAGTTCTTCCCATGATTCCATTTCGCCTGCCTTATCCCGTCTCAACGCTGGTTTTGACCTGGTTATACACAGCCCGCATCAGGTACTGGGACGCGATATTGCGGAAGGACTCGTCGTTCATCAGGCGTATAAAGATGTCTTCGTTGCCGTCCATTCGCTCTACAAACAAGTTCTCAAGCTGCTTGTTAAATACCGGTTCGAAATTCTCCAGGCTGTTGGCCATGACGGCCTGCCGTAGCTGTTCGTTGGCAACGGCGGTTTCCTTCACCTGATCGAAGAACAGCTGATCCGCCGGGGTAAATTCAGTACCAAATCGCTCATTGAGCTTGTCGACCAGCGTCGATAACTGCACCTCTTCCTCGGCCTGGCCGGTGCCGACCTCTGTCGGGCCATACAAGGCTTCCGGCTCGCCTACTTTCAGGTCGATGGCTCCTTCACTGATTTTCTGAAGCCGGTAGTACTTCAGCTCTACCTCGTCATCAACCTGCACCGTGCGCGTATCGGTGGTGTAAGGCAGCTTGGTGAGCAGGAAGCGGGAATAGGTGTACAGCTTCTCGTGGTCCGAGTCCTGATAAGGAATAATCTGGGCAACGAAGCCGTACAGGTTACGGAAGCTGACCAATTGCCCCTTGAACAGGGCTTGGTCTTCCTCGCTCAATTTCTTGAAACGCTCGACAGCCAGGTCAATCAGACTGTTCAGTTTCTTGTGTTCGCCGCCCGTCGGGTTCAGTCGGTTCCGGAACCAGATCTCGCACCACGCGCTCACCTCACCCTCTGTAAAAATCTGCCAGGTGGACAGGGTGTGGGCCAGGTTGTTGAGCTGCTGAGGGTCGGTATCCTCTTCCTTGGTGGTCACCTCGTAATAGGGTTTGAACGCCTTGTAGATTTCATCCGGCTCATTCACGAAGTCCAGGACAAAGGTATCTGTCTTGCCCCTGGCCGTTCGGTTAAGCCGTGACAGCGTTTGCACCGCCTGAATGCCTGACAGCTTCTTATCCACATACATGCTATGAAGCAGTGGCTGGTCAAAGCCGGTTTGGTATTTTTCAGCGACCAGTAACACCTGATATTCCTCGGTGTTGAATTTATCCGGTAGCTCAGACTCCTTGATGCCCTCGTTCATACCGACTTCGGTAAATGTCTTGTCAGCATATTCCTTGAGAGCGATTTCTCCCGAGAAGGCTACAAGGGACTTCACATCCGTATAGCCTTTAGATTTGATGTACTTGTCGAAGCCCAGCTTGTAGCGCACCGCATGTTCACGAGAGCTGGTCACTACCATGGCCTTTGCCCGACCACCGATTTTGTGGCGGGTATGGGTGCGGAAGTGCTCAACGATCACCTCGACCTTCTGCGCTATCTCATAGTCGTGGAAGGAAACAAAACGAGCCAGCGCCCTTGCAGCCTTGCGGCGCGGCACTTCAGGGTCATCCTCCACCTTCTGGATCAGCTTGTAATAACGTTTGTAGCAGGTGTAGTGGGCCAGCACGTCAAGGATAAACCCCTCTTCAATGGCCTGCCGCATACTGTAGTGATGGAACGGAGCTTCGCCGTTTCGTCCCGGCTCGTTGAACACCGCCATGGTCTTGAATTTGGGGGTTGCGGTGAACGCAAAAAAGCTCAGGTTTGGCTGCTTAGCACGTTTGAGCTGCTCACGGATGAGCTCCTTTTTGGCCTCGTCGCTAAGGCTTTCGTCTTCCATGTCCAGTAATTGCTCAGCGATGGCTGACTCGATGCCATCCTTGTTCAGGATCTTCCGCAGCTCCATGGCCGTTTCGCCACTCTGGGAGCTGTGGGCCTCATCCACAATCACCGCGAAGCGTTTGCCTTCCGTCGAAATTGAGATGCCTTTGCCTTTCTGCTCCAGCGTGCGGATGGCCTGACTGATGAAGGGGAACTTCTGGATAGTCGAGATGATGATCGGCACCCCGTCAGCCAGCGCCTTGGCCAGTTGCTGAGTATTCTCGTCGATCTTCTGAACAACGCCCAACTTGTGCTCGAACTGGAAGATGGTGTTCTGCAATTGCTGGTCGAGTACCCGGCGGTCGGTAATCACCACCACGGAATGGAATACCTTCTCGTTGTTAGCATCGTGCAGACTGGACAAACGATGAGCCAACCATGCAATGGAGTTGGATTTACCGGAACCCGCAGAGTGCTGTACCAGATAGTTATGGCCGGAGCCCTTGGCTTTTGCGTGCTGGGTCAGAGACCTTACGGCATCCAGTTGGTGATACCGGGGGAAAATCAGCGTTTCCTTGCGGTGGCGCTTGATTCCCTTTTCGGTCACGACCGTTTTATCCTCAACCTGAAGGTGCAGAAAACGGGCGAGGATATCCATCAGGCTGTCCCGCTCCAGCACCTCTTCCCAGAGGTAGGCGGTACGAACATCACCTTCCATGGGCGGGTTGCCAGCGCCGTGATTAAAACCCCGGTTGAAAGGCAGGAAAAAGGTATCCTTACCCTCCAGGTGGGTCGTCATAAACGCTTGCTCGGTATCTACCGCAAAATGCACAAGGCAGCGATTCTTGAAGACAAACAGCGGGTCTTTGGGGTTCCGCTCGAAGCGGTATTGAGACTTGGCATTTTCAACGGTCCACCCGGTCGCCGACATGGCATTTTTCAGCTCCAGTGTGGCAACTGGGAGGCCGTTCACAGCCAGTACCATGTCCGGAATTGCGCCCGTCTTGGTATGTACCTGACGAACCACGGTAAGCCTGTTCGCGGCGTAGCGTTCAGCCGCGCCGGTATCAATACTGGTATTGGGAGCAAAATAAGCCAGCTTCACCGACTTGCCGACGCATTTGAATCCCTCGCGCAACACGGTCAATGCGCCTTTAGCGGCCAGTTCCTTGGTGAGCGCATCCAGGAGCATACTCTCGGCTTTGCTCGCATCCAGGTTGTTCAAACGCTCCCAGATCTTGGGTTGTGTCTTCTGCACAAATCTCACGACATCCGCCGGGAACAAGGCGGTTTCAGCATCGAAACTGGCGGGATCTCCCTTCTGATAGCCACCCTGGTTGATCAGCGCCTGCTCGATGGCGTTCTCGAAGTCGATTTCTTTGTGCATAACCTATGTTCCTTTTTAAAACTTGGCTGGGTTCCAGCGACTACTCTTGCTCAGAATCATCGTTCTGCTGCTTTCCCAGCTTCTTCTGCGCGTTTTCTACTTGTTTGACGCTTTTATCCGGCGTGGGCAGGTTTTCTGGCATGGTGCCGCCCAGTTCGCCAATGGTTTGCCGAACCTTTTGGCCTACCTCGAAATGGGTTTTGTTGGCGTTCTGCTTACCCTGAATGTTGTCCCGGCGAAGCTTCTCTTCTGCCTGTGTAGCACGGAACAGGTTGGCAGCGAGCTCTGTGCTCCCCATGTAGTCCAGAATTTTGTGGCTCTTCTTGAGTCCTTTCCTGGCATGTAAATCCTTGGCGCCCAGACCCCCGTATAGCCCTTTGTAGCCATGATCCTGAAAAATGGCGTAATCCAAGGGGGTCTCTACACCAGCATCCTGGGCAGCCGCAGCCAGGTACTTGTTGTGGGCGATAAGCTCCTTACGGATTGCCAGGCGCTTCTCATCCTCGGAGAGGGATGTGAACTGCTCGCTGTCCTCCAGCTCCTGTCGGCGTGTCTGGATAGCAAAGTAGGTCTGGCCGTTGGCGATGACCGGCTTCGTGGGATCGCCGTTCTGTACGATCAGGTAGCAGGCATAGCGTGACAGGTGGACATCCGGTACCTCACGTTGCGCTCCGGAGCCGATACCAACCATTTTGCGCACGTCCGCAAAATGGTCTGCAACGATGTTCCCGGACCTTTCACAGGCATGTTTGGCCTTATCAATAACCGGGACAAAATTCCGCCACTGCGGATATTCCAGCAGGGGTGCCAGCTCCCTGGCTGACCAGAACTCGTTACCATGCTCATCCTCTCTGCGGATGCCTTCAAAGCTCTTGTGGTGAGTATTGGTGGACGGCGTATCAGCCATGGGCAACCTCCCTTTGCTCAGTGGTAGTGGGTATGCAAAAGTCCCGCACGTCGATCTTGCCAGTGACGGCGTTGGTGATCAGGGCAGAGCGGTATTCCTGCAACCGTTCAATGACTGCCTTTGTTTTTTCTTCTTGAAGTGAAATCCTATCGCTTTTTTCCGTCAGTACCTTAACGATAGCTCTTTGCTCGTCGATTTCTGGAAGCACGAATTGGTAGGATTTAACGGACGCCTGGGGAATATTGTTTGCCAAGCCATCAGCACCGCTTATCGATAACTCAATTTGTTCCCGGATATACTTTGATTTCATTGCAAAAACAAAGAAATCAGGATCAATTAACTTTTCATTGAGCGAAATTCGGTACGTCTTGTCAGAAAAAATGAGATTAGCTCTACAAGACTTTATTCTTGCGACCGAACCGATGAGATGCTTTGAGCCGCTGGCTCGACACATCAAAATGTTGCCAGGTTTTACTTCCAGAGACTCAATAGGTGTCAGTGATGCTGGTAGAGTCTTATGTTGTCGTTCGTCAAATATCCCATAGTTGACACAACCCGATTTCAAAACTCCCCATTCGTCCTTAGATGCTTCACGAGCTTCACAAGAAGGGCTCCAACCCTGCTCAAAACGAATTATAAGACGAACAAGCAGAACTCTATGCCAATGGCCTGGAATCTCCCCCAGCCAATCAACACCTGAATCCTTCATCGATACCGACGGGTCGAGCCCTTTAGTTACTGCCTGACTGATTAAAGCCGTGCGTTGTTCAGCCAGTTTGTCCAAAAGAGACTGCTTTTTGGCAATCAGTAGATCAATCTGTGCAGTTTTGTGGTCAAGAAAACGACCAATAGTCTTTTGTTCCTCTATTGGGGGAACAGGCGAGACTGCATTCGCGATTGCATTTTGTGGCAATCCAAACCGCGTCACACCATTTGCGGCAACGATAAATTGGGCATTAAATCCCTTGGACTGGAAAAGTCTTAATAAAAACCGACCATCCAGATGCTTTGGTTTAATCTGCGTTAGGTGATAACCACATACTAAATTTTTAACATTTTCCGATGCTGAAGCTGGAATGGCTATATCATTACGATCTTCAGAGTCCTTTGTAACTATTACGTCGCCGAGCTCGACTGTAAATTTCTTGATTTCCTCTTTGGTCGCTGTCGCTCCCATGAAACTTAATGAGCCGTCGATATGCTCATTTTTATATACGTCAGTGTAATTACACAATAAAACAGGCACTTCATCTTCGATGGTTTTTTTATCTACATTACTAGGCTGGACTACAGCTAAAAACTTCAGTTTTTTTGTTGTCCAATGTGCTGGAATATCCCCCAACCAGCGAGAGCCTGAATCTATATATTCTTTATACGTTGGGAACACCATCAAACCACCTCCGCCAACATAGCGACGATTTCCCTTTCCAATTCACTAATTTCACCAGCGATTTCTTCAAGCGGGCGTGGTGGCTCATACACATAGAAATGTCGGTTCAGCGGAATTTCGTAACCAACCTTAGTTTTGCTATGATCAATCCAGGCATCCGGCACATGGGGCAATACCTCAGCAGCCAGGTAGGCCTCGCAATGGTCCTTTACCAGCGCAAGCAGCTTGTCATGATCGGTTTCGTTGTCGTATTTCAGCGGTAAGGGCAGGCTGATATCGTTGGGCAGAATCACATTCTCGGTATCACGCAACTCCGGATCTGGCTCTGGATTGCCCTTCTTGTCACGACAAATGTCAGCCTCTGGGTCTCGTTCTGACAGCGCGGCCAGTATCGCCTTCTTCACCGGAGCACCTACCTTGAGGTCGGCCTTCTTAAAAGCCTTGTTCAAAACGGCTTCGAATTCGTCCCGGTTCTGATAAAGGATGTTGCCATCCAAACCCTCCAGCAGGTCTTTGATGGCAACCTGAGTCTGTTTACCTGCCTCAATTTCCGCCTGATAGGCCGCTTGGTCCTTGCGCTTTTTACTGGTGGCCAAGTTAGCAAAGGCCCGCTGCTCGTCGAGTCGAGCAATTCTCTGAGAGCTGGCCTGGAAATTCAGCCTTAGAGGGCGTTCCACTGTGATTTTCAGATAGCCAAACTCGTGGTTATTAAAGATCTTGCTGACGGTACGGGTTTCGGTTCCGGTCGGCCTTGATGATCCTTTGGTATGTACCGGCGCTACGGAGGTCGCCTCATGCTGATGTTCGGCGTAGAGGCGAACCAGTTCTCGGATATGCTCCTCAGCCAACTCATTTCGCTTGTTACCCAGGCTTTTGTCCATCTTTTTGTAATGGCGGGTGCCGTCGATTAGCTGCACTTTGCCACGACGGTGTTCCGTCTTGCGGTTACTGACAATCCAGACGTAGGTATAAATGCCGGTGTTGTAGAACATCTGATCTGGCAGGGCCACGATGGCATCGAGCAGGTCGTTTTCGATAATCCAACGTCGAATATTGCTCTCACCACTACCGGCATCGCCGGTAAATAACGGGGAGCCGTTGAAAACCACGGCTATCTTTGAGCCGTCACCACCTTCATTAATGCCATCCACCAGTTTCGGCGGGTTGTGCATCTTGGAAATCATGTGTTGCAGGAAAAGCAGCGAGCCATCATTGATTCGGGGCAGACCGGCACCAAAGCGCCCGTAAAAGCCCTGGTCGTCGTACTCCTCACGAACGAAATCTTCTTCCGGCTTCCATTCAACCCCAAAAGGCGGGTTGGAAAGCATGTAGTGGAATTTCTTCTCCTGGTGGCCATCGTGCGGTACGAAGCCGTTGTTTTTGTTCTTGGCGTCTTTCACGCCCAGCGTGTCCCCATAGATGAGGTTGTCGATGGGTTCGTCTTTGATCAGGAGGTCTGAGCAACAAATGGCGTAGGATTCAGGATTGTACTCCTGGCCGAACAGCTCGATGTGGGCATCGGGGTTCAATCCTTCATGGGTACCGTCACCGCAAATGTACTTTTCAGCTTCCGAGAGCATGCCACCGGTACCGGCTGTGGGATCGTAGATGCTTCGGTAAATGCCTGGTGCGAAAATGCCTTCCTCATCGGTAAACAACAGTTGCACCATCAACCGGATGACTTCACGGGGAGTAAAGTGGTCCCCGGCCTCTTCGTTGGCTTGCTCATTGAACTTTCTGACAAGCTCTTCAAACAGATAGCCCATCTGTAGGTTGCTGAGGGTCTTAGGTGAGAGATCAATTTCGTTGCTACAGAACTCTTTGAGAATCAGGAAAAGGCGGTTGGCCTCATCCAGCTTGGCGATTTCCGCCTCGAAATCGAACTTATCAAAGATGTCCCGAGCGCGGGGTGAGAAACCCTGGATGTAGGCAATCATGTTGCCCGCAATGTTCGGCGGATCAGCCAGCAGCTTATCGAAGGTGAAGCCGCTGGTATTGAACAGTTCCTGTTTGCGGCCACTGGTGGCAATGCGCGAAAGCGCCTTTTCCAGTGCAGGGCCGGTTATGCCGCGGGCTTCCAGGCGTTCCTTCTCAGCCAGTACCTTTTTCTGGTTTTCCGCCAATACCAGGTCAAACCGACGCAGGACGATCATTGGTAGCATTACCCGCCGGTACTGGGGTGGCCGATACGGGCCTCGCAGCTTGTTAGCGATGTTCCAGATGAAGCCGACAAGGTTTTGATGATGGTTTTGTTGCATGCTGTTCTCGCTATTTAATATCTGTTGTTAACTACTTGGCGCTGCCTCGTCACCGGTGCCGGCATAGCCAGGTGCCAGGACAGCGTTAGCGCAGTGTTCAAGAATGTTGTGGTTACGCAGCCACAGGTGATATTCCTGCTCTGGCAGCCGATGATCGGGGCTACAGTCCACGTTCCAATGGCGTAGCAGGTAGCCAGCACGAGCGGCACGGATGCTGAGCTGTCGGACCGGCTGGTTGTTCTGCCGGGACATATTAAAATCCAGCGCAATAGCCTCCGGATGACTGTGGCACGGGTGCGGGATGAGCTCTAAGGTCAGTTGCTCATTCCATTCGGCATCCGACGTTTGATGCTCATGCTCTGCGATATCCGCTTTATCGATGGACTTTTCACAGATATGGGCGCTGGTGATGCGATTGCACACAAAATCTCGGAATGCACCGCGTTTTCGGCAGTAGCCGCGCATGTGCCAACGCTGGCCGTTGTTGACGATGCTGTGCGGCACAACCACACGCTCGCTAGCGCCTGAACTGAGGGACTGGTAGGTCATCCGCACAGCCTGTTGTTGGCTGATGGCCCGGCTCACTGTCGACAGCACATCCTGTGGTGGCGCGATCAAATCTGGTGCATCCTCACAGAAACCGGACTGGCCAGGAGTCACCGATAGCCCGTCGCCAAAGCCGTGAGCCAGGGTTTTCAAGGCGGCATGGGGCTCATGGTGGAACAGAGGCTGATAGTTGTCGGTACGGTAGTAGCGCTTGTTTTCGTGACGGAGGATCAGGTTCTCGTGGGCTAGTTCACGGTAGAGAGTGAAGTCCCGGGTGCTGGAGGCGACTGCGGTGCCGAAGTGCGCCATTAGCTCACTTCGGCCCACTGAGCCGTGGTATTGCAGGCAAAAATCAATGAACGCCAAGCGCTCGCGCTGGGCGTGTGAGTGATTTTCGAGCTTTAAGGCGGCGTTTCCCGGCACGTTTGCACCTTTTCTGACTAAACATGGTTAGCCACCTTATTACACAAACCTATATTATGCAATCATTTTGATTTGTCCTATAGAACTTTCACATGTGAAAGTTTTGGCTCCTTTCCAGATGGAAAAATGGGTGCATAAAGCCCGCCGGAGGGGGACGGGCCTGAATGGTTTTTTGTTTAGGATTCCGGGGGCCGAAGGCCATCGAAGTGCGCCTCCAGACTGTCCAGCTGCTTCAGGTTTGCCCTGACGAGACGGCGCATGTGAGTGAGGTTTGCATTCATGATACGCACTATCTCAAACCCGGCTTCGGTCTCCTCAATGATGGGCCTCTCCCAGTCGTGAGCGCGGTTAAATGCGGGTTTTGAGTACCGGTGTTTCAGGGCTCGGCGGATGTGTTCACTGAAAACCGCATGCCCCTTACCGTTTTTCACTCTTACGAAGGTGTTGTAATACCAGTGCATTTCCAAGCTGCCGTGCAGCATTCTCACCCGGCAGCCGTGATGGCCAGGGTAGCCTCTCGTTTCCTTGGTTCGATGAGCCTCATTATGCGCCCAGAAATGATCCGACAGCCGCTGAGCGAGGTAGCGTAGGCGTGCTCGCTCCATATCCAGGCTTTTGGATAGCGATTGTAAATACTGTCTGCATTGATCAAGCGCCATTCGGCGTCCCTGGTGATGGTCAAACTCCCCGGCGCGCGCCACCTCATGCCACTTATCGGTGATTTCCTGAATGGTTTTGGGTTTGCTCATTAGCATTCTCCTGTTGGTTGATGTTCAAGAGAAATGCTACTGGCCGCAGAGACAAACCCACGGGTCTGTAATTTGCCAATTTGGGCAAAAGTAGCCGTTTACCCCAGATCATCTGGAATTTTTATCGACCGGGCGGCGTCCTTTAAATTTCCGGTTGAGAAATGCTTCCAGCCGGTCAGCGTTCAGGTATGTGATGCCGCAGATCGCCAGAATAACGGCGACAAAGCCGAGGAAAGCAATGAGTGTGACGGACATATCGATCATGTGAGTTCTCCTGTTTTCGTTCTTTGAGTACAAATTGCAGCCGATGCTGCATCTGACTGCCTTTGTTCCTTTGCGACAGAGGCAATCAGATGGCGCGAACAACCCAGGATGTCCTGGATTTCGCTATAGCTATGGCCGGTGCGCAGTAAACTAGCGATGTGTTGCCGCCTCTTCAGATCAGGTTGACGCCCCTGATACTTACCCTCGCTGCGGGCCTTGTTGATCCCCTGGTTTTGGCGTCGACGCCTATCCACGTAATCTTTGCGGGCTACCGCTGCCAACATGTCGAGCATCATGCTGTTGACAGCGGGTAAGATAGAGTCGGTAAAGCTGGTGTTGTCTTTCTTGTCCAGTGCCAGCCAACTCGTTGGTAACTCGGGCGAGACAATCGCCAATCGCTTGGCGGCCAGCTTCTGCTTGAGCGTATCCCAGTCCTGCTGTTTCAGGCGGGCAAGCCGGTCTATCTGTTCTACTAGCACAATGTCACCTTCACCGGATTCGGCAATCAGTCGCATCAGTTCGGGGCGATGCAATGTGGCACCGGAGACGTTCTCGGTATAAAAGGCAGCAATGCGCTGACCGTGTTGCTCGGCAAACTGGATTAGCGATGCTTTGGCCCGCTCGGCATTTTGTTCCGGGGTCGATGCTCTCAAATAGGCGCGTATAAACATTAAGGCCTCCTCAGTCTGTTATAAGTGGTTCCGCTTGGCCGGACTGTTTTAAATGGTTCCTTGTCATGTTGAACGGCCTGAATTGTTGGTTCTCATGATGTGTACCCATAAGGAATCACCTCAAGAGTCGAAAAACTGCCCGAACGGATCATCCTCTCGGAGGATCGGATTGACTCTGAAGTCATCGAACAGATCGCCTGCGCCTTCTTGACTCCCGGTGTCGGAGGTTGTCGTGCTGCTTGGACCTTCTTCCCTACCACCGCCTCGACCAAACGACGCCATCTTTTTCTCGAATTCAGGAAACGTCATTTGCCCATCGAGTCCCTTGGCGAAAACCGTCTTGTAAGCATCGACTGCGGCCAGTGCGAAGCTTATGAATAGTGCGACCACCCAGAGCGCGAACAATAGATACCATGCGTAAAGTGCTGCATCGGTACCTCTAAAGGCGAGCTCCACAACGCCGATCCCGGCGAGCCCCACTGCTACTATTTTTGTCACCCTCACCATGGTTTCAGTCCCCGATAGTTCTTTACTTCGAAGCTATCAGAACCTGAGAAAATGCAAGTTTTGATCGGCGTCAGGCCGCTCTGGCTTGCCCGGCCAGCCATGGCAGTTTCACTTTGTTGTAGGTATCGTTCGTCATCACCCTCAAATCTTCCACGTCCAGATGTGGAACCAGCAACGCCGTGCCTTGGTATCGAACTCGCGGGAAGTTGGTTGGCTGGAATACGCCATGAGGGAGGTCGTCCTCATCGCCCAGCCACTGTCTGAGCCGGAGATCGATACACCAGCCCTGTTCAAGCTCGATCCAACAATGGGGAGCAGTGACCATTCGGCTCAGTCGGTCCTCTGCGTATCCGATACGGCATTGATGGAAGATGCCTTGCTCTCTCAGGGCATTGCTGATCACAGAGGTCATGCAGTCGCTATCGATTTTGGCGTCTTCAAGCGGCAACAGCGCGAACTCCAGTTGATCATGCCAGTCATTCATGATCTGGCTCCTTGAACATCAGTCGCTGCCCCTGCTCGTACAGCACAGGGTACGGTAGCGGTTCGCCATCCTGGGTGACGGTGCCGGGAGGAAAGTACACCACCATCCAGGATGGTAAGGCACCACTGATCGTGCGGTAGAACTCGTCCACAGGGAAGCTGAGTTGCTCATCTGACTGCCGGAAAACAAGGCGGGAATAATTCTCTGGATGATTAGCCGCAATGTTGTAGCTTTCAGGCTCAGCGCCTTCCACGTAGGCCGGAGACTTCCAGCGATTCGGCGTTTTGATGTTGTAAGCAACCACACATTGACCAGCACCGCATCCATGCTCAGTGCTTTCAATCGACCAGAGCATCAGTGGATGGCCGTCAATCTCAGGCGTTTCCACGTTACTGAGTTTGGTGGCACTCAACGCCATATCATTGGCAGCTAGCCGGATGGCCTGGTCAACCAGATCTACATACTGCTCATAGGCCTGAGCCTCTGAAGTGGCCATAGACGCAGGCATCCATCCCATCAGGCTTGGTCTCGCCGATGGATTGTCCGGTGTCATCAGGATGTCGGTAGCGTTGAACAAAAACGTCTGGCTACCCGATAGATGTCGAAGCGGTGCATCGAATGAGGTCGCCAGGCTGGCGAGATCCAGTAATGGCACCAACATGCCTTTATTGTAGGAGCGGGTACCATCCTCAGAATCCCGCAAGTCCATATCGTAGATGCCACCGGCTCTCGCCAGGTTTAAGGCCCGAGACTCTTCCGGATTGTAAGCTCGTGGGGTAGCCGCGCAGCCAGCCAGGGCAGCGGCCAATATTGCTGTAGTTAAGGGTGCTAATCTTTTCATTATGTCCTCCTGCTTTTATTAAATATTCTCATGAGATTGATAATATGCAAGAGGAAACTAAAGATAATATTTATAAATCAATGGTTTGCACTAACAGAGCCGGAGTTGGCTATGAACGTTCGTATTTTGGTGTTTTCACTGGCGGGAGCGGGACCCCGCGCTGAGTCTGCTGATTCGGTACTGGCGCTTTCGACAAGGAGATTACCTAATGAATCAAATCATTGATTTAACAGACGTGAACTTTGAGCAATCCGTGGTCCAGAGTGATCGGCCAGTGTTGGTCGATTTTTGGGCTCCGTGGTGCGGCCCCTGCAAAACTGTTACGCCGATGCTGGAGGAAATTGCTGATGAGCTGGGCGATCAGTTAACCATCGCCAAAGTGAACGTGGACGAGAGTCCGTAGATTGCTGCCAAGATGCGTATTCGGAGCATCCCGACTCTTGCTCTTTTTAATGAGGGCGGTGTAATTGCACAGAAAACAGGTGCCGGAAGTTTGAGTGAATTGAGAGCCTTTCTTAAAGGTAACTTATTAAGTGCATAGTACAAGCCTCCTGCTTGGGCGGTTTTTTTGCATCTCGGGAAAAGTCTGATGAAAACCCAAGAACTGCAACTGTTGTACGTGTTGGATGCCATCATGACAGAGCGTTCAGTGACTCGCGCGGCCGATCGTCTCGCTATGACACAGCCGGCAGTGTCCAATGCTATTTCCAGAATGCGTCAAATTTGGAACGATCCTTTATTTGTACGCAAGGGCAGGAACATCGAGCCAACCTCCTATACCTTGAGTCTCTGGGACCTGGTTAGTGATCCTATGTTTGCGCTCATCAACGCGGTCAGTGCGACACAGTTTGATCCAGGAACCTCGAAACACAGGTTTCGAATTGCAGTAACCGATATGTTCGTGGAGTTGGTCTGGCCTCAGCTGATTGAACTGCTTGAGCGTGAGGCGCCGGGAGTGGACGTCCATGCCGTTCCGTACACGCTGGAGGGAACGCACCATGATCTTAGGGAAGCTCATGTTGATCTGGCTATAGGTGTTCTCACTCAGCACGACCATAGTCTACGAAGTACGTGGTTATTCGAGGGTAGCTATTTGCTCGCTATGCGTGGAGACCACCCGCTTGCCGGAAGACCAATTATCATGGATAAGTTTCTGAGTGCCCGTCACCTAATTGTAACAATGTCAGGGGATGCGCACGGGTTCGTCGATAGTTATCTGAATAAGAAGGGACATAGCAGGCGTATAGCATCGACGGTAAATCATTTTTCGATTGTACCGAAAATATTGCGAGCGTCAGACTTGATTGCGGCAGTACCCGAGTTGATCAGTCAGGATTACGGTTTTGTGAACGGGTTGTGGATGGGTGAGCTTCCTTTCAGCGTGGATCCTACCAGCCTGTATCTAATCTGGCATGCTCGTGATCCCGGTATTGTCTGGTTGCGAACACACGTTGAAAGACTTCTTCAAGAGCGCTGGCATGACATCATGACCAAGTCCCCATGCAGCCACCTCACCTCCAAAGCGATTGCATAGGCAAAGCATTCTATCGATCAGAGCCATGCTTGCCGGAAGACTGTTTGATTGATCAGGGCGGTCCTTAAGACCGCCCTTTCTCAACTGGTAACGGGAATAACGCTTGTGCTCGAGGCAACAAAATATTACGCCAACTTGTACACACCACCCCTGGCAATAGCCGATTGATAAGCAGGTCTGGAGTGAAGTCGTTCAAGCCAGGCTTGCAGATTGGGGCGCTGGCTCAGTAATTGAAAAGACTTGGCAACTTCACCAATAAAGCTCATCTGAATGTCGGCGGCACTAAACGTATCGTTCACCAGATAGCTTTGTCCTTTCAGTGAGTTTTCGATAAAGCCCAGATGGTTGTCCAACTCGCTATTGATCCGCGGGTGTAGGGGGACGCCATTGTTGCCAAGAGGATCAACGTAAATTTTCAGGAGCAAAGGAAGCATTGCTGATCCTTCGGCATAGTGAAGCCATTGCACGTATTGATCATATTCCTTGGTGGTGCGGGGCGGCTGCAGGTCAGCCCCGTCATAGTGCCGGAGGAGGTAGTCAATAATCGCACCAGATTCATGGATGATGGATTGCCGATGTTCAATGACGGGAGATTTGCCTAGTGCGTGAATCTGAAATAATTCCTGTGGTGCCAAGTGGGTATCAGGGTCTCTTTTGTAGCGTTTAATATCGTATTCGAGGCCCAGCTCTTCGAGCAGCCAGAGAATCCTCTGCGAGCGTGAGTCATTTAGATGATGAACAATAATCATAATTTCCTTCCGTTTATGGTGTATGCAGATTGCTTCACTAGTTAAGGTGGCTGGGCGTAAAATGTCTTAAAGTCTTAATATCATGTATTATAGACGACTGGTCTAATGCTAGTAAATACTGAGTTCACAGGTACCATTCAGGGTTGCGGTAAAGAGGCTGGATAGAATAACTGGCTCTTGTGAAGTGTGATCTATTGACAACTTGCACAAATCCCGCCACAGCTACCTGGCAGCCGTCGGCGGGGTAAAATCTGGCCACGCTGTCACCACCTGACCGAGCCACACGATGAAGCAGATCTCTTTCGCCCAGGCAGAGCACCAGAACAAGAAGAAAGTGACCCGCCGCGAGCGGTTCCTGGCCCAGATGGAGGCGCTGGTGCATTGGCAACGGCTCATCGACGCGCTGTCGCCGTCCTACTTCCCGAACGCAGCGGGCAAGCGCGGCCGCCCGCCTATTGGCTTGTAGCGCATGCTGCGGATCTACTTCTAGCAACAGTGGTATGCGCTCGCAGACGAGGCGCTCGAAGATTCAATATACGATAGCCAGGCGATGCGTGACTTCGTGGGTATCGATTTGGCCATCGAGAGCGTACCGGACGCGACCACGCTGCTGCGCTTCCGTCATCTGTTGGAGAAGCATGCGCTGACCCAGCGGTTCTTCGAAGAGATCAACGCCCACTTGGCTGAGCAGGGCCTGTTCATGCGCGAGGGCACCATCGTGGCTGCGGCTCCTTCCACCAAGAACAAGGCCAAGCAGCGCGATCCGGAGATGAAGCAGACCAAGAAAGGCAACCAGTGGTACTTCGGCCTGAAGACCCATATCGGCGTCGATGCCGTCACCGGACTGACTCACAAAGTCGTCGCGAACTCGGCCAACGTCGCCGATGTCACCATGGCCGATGCTCTGGTCCGGGAGAATGACAAGCGGGTATACGGCGACGCGGGTTACACCGGCATGTGGAAGCATCTCGACGAAGAGAAGGATGCCCCGGATTCCAAGTGCTGCATTGCCGCCAAGCGCGGCGCGATCAAGAAGATGGACGACAGCCCGATGAAAACGCTCCTCCTGGCAATCGAGAAGTCCAAGGCCAGCATCCGCGCCAAGGTGGAGCACCCGTTTCATGTCATCAAGAACCTCTTCGGCTACCGGAAGGTTCGCTACAAGAGGTTGGCCAAGAACGAGGCCCAACTGTTCACCCTGTTCGCCCTCGGCAATCTGGTGCTGGCAGGACGATGCTCAGGACTTACCGACGGGGCCAATGCGTCTTGAATCTGGCTTGGCAGCCGGATACCCCGGCTGCCAGGGAAAGCAAACCAGCTGAGGTGGTCAGCAGGTGGTCGCTGATCGCTTCATGTGCCCATGACTGAATTGTTCAGCGGTTCCCTAGACAATTGGTCTAGTGCGGCCTAAAATCACCCCATGGAATCAAAAACAGTTTCTCATGATGTGCGAAAGCACGTTCTTAAAACGGCAGAAGTCATCATCAGTGGTAAGGGCTTCAGTGCTGTTGGATTAAATGAAATTTTGAAAGCCTCTGGTGTTCCCAAAGGGTCTTTCTATCACTACTTTGGGTCTAAAGAGGCTTTTGGTGAGGAGCTTCTCAAAAGCTATTTTTCTGAATACCAGAGTTCCCTGGATTCGTTGTTGTCCCGCCCCGGCATGTCGGGGGCTGAGCGTCTTCTGAGTTATTGGGAATCCTGGTTAGAAACGCAATCCACGTGTGACCCCAAAGGCAAGTGTTTAACGGTAAAGCTTGCAGCCGAAGTTTGCGATTTATCAGAAGCCATGCGCAACGTATTAGCCAGAGAGACTGGTCGGGTTATTGCCAGACTAGCGCAAACCGTCGAGGAAGGAATCTCGGATGGGTCTCTGCCAGCCACACTTAACCCCAGAGGAACGGCTACTACTCTTTATCAGCTTTGGTTAGGCGCCAGTCTGCGTGGCAAGATCACCCGTGACCGGGAGCCGATGGAGTCCGCTTTGGAAGCGACCAAGGTGTTGCTGGGCCAAACCTGACTTTTTTTGAACTAAAACTATACGACCGGTCTACTTATTCTTGGAGAAAATGCTATGAAAACAGTCACTCTTCATGCTCCAGGTGGGCTTGATTCACTGGAGCTAAGAGACACTCCAGACCCGGGTCAGCCGGGACCGGGGCAGATACGGGTTGCAATACGTGCCACCTCTCTGAATTACCATGACCTGTTGGTCGCGAATGGTAGTATCCCGACGGAAGACGGTCGGATTTTAATGTCAGACGGGGCCGGCGTTGTTGAGGCCGTCGGTGAAGGCGTCACAGAGTTCCAGATAGGTGATCATGTTGTTTCCGGTTTTTTCCCTCAGTGGCAGGACGGGCAAGCCTACGACAGAGTTGGAAATTTTGCAGAAACACCGGGCGATGGCGTCGATGGCTTTGCTGCAGAGTACGCGGTTCGCGCAGCCACTGATTTTACTCACGCTCCTGCTGGGTGGAGTCATGCGGAAGCGGCGACTATCACTACTGCGGGATTAACAGCGTGGCGCGCTTTGGTTGTAGAGGGCAACTTGAAGGCTGGTCAAAGCGTTTTGGTGCTGGGAACCGGCGGGGTCTCAATCGCAGCTCTGCAAATTGCCAAAGCAATGGGGGCCAGGGTCATTGTGACCTCTTCGTCAGATGCAAAGCTCGCAAGGGCTAGAAAGCTCGGAGCGGATCAAACCATTAACTATCGACGTTGTCCGGATTGGGGGCATGAGGTTCTCTCATTAACCGAGGGTCGAGGCGTCGACCATGTTGTTGAAGTAGGTGGGCCTGGTACTCTCAGTCAGTCTTTTCAGGCGGTTTGTGTAGGCGGCCACATAGCCCTGATAGGTGTTCTAACCGGTCGTGAGGGCCAGGTTCCTACGGGGCTGCTCATGGCGAAGCAGGCCCGGCTTCAGGGTTTGATTGTCGGTAATCGGCGGCAACAACAGGACTATATTGCCGCTCTTCAGCAAAATGATCTGCGCCCGGTGATAGATCAAAGCTTTCGTCTGGACCAATTAGCGGAGGCATTTGCCGTTCAACAAAGTGGCGGTCATTTTGGCAAGATCGTTGTTGAGTGGTGAGAGCTGTCGTGACGGCTAATCGGGTGATGTTGCGTCCGAGGCTCGGTTAGGGAAGCTGCGAATAAGTCCGCCGCATGGGATAATGCCCGCTGCACACGATTGAGGACGCCCCGATGGATCAGCAACTTACATTCGCGGACAGCGAGTTCAGCAGCAAGCGCCGTCAAACCCGCAAGGAAAAGTTTCTGGGCCGAATGGACAAGCTGATCCCGTGGGCGCGTCCCGAAGCCGTCATCGACCCTCATTATCCCAAGGCTGGCAATGGCCGTCGACCGTATCCCTTGTCTACAATGCTTCGCATTCACTGCATGCAGCAGTGGTATAACCTCAGTGACCCCGCCATGGAAGATGCGCTGTATGAGATCGCGTCCATGCGGCTGTTTGCTCGATTGTCATTGGACAAGGCCATCCCCGATCACACCACTATCCTGAACTTCCGTCATCTTTTGGAGCGCCAAGGTCTGGCTCGACAGATTTTTGAAGAAGTAAACCAATGGCTGTCTGAAGCCGGAGTCCTGCTGAAAGAGGGCTCACTGGTCGATGCCACCATCATCGAATCTCCCAGCTCCACCAAGAACAAAACGGGCGAACGCGATCCCGAGATGCACCAGACCAAAAAAGGGAATCAATGGCACTTCGGGATGAAGGCTCACATCGGGGTTGATGCCCCTACCGGCATCACGCACAGTTTCACGACAACTGCGGCAAACGAACACGACCTCAATCCGGCCGACCAGCTTCTGCACGGTGAAGAAACATTCATCTTTGCTGATGCGGGTTACCGGGGCGCCGAAAAGCGAGATGAGCTGAAAGATGTCAGCGCGGGCTGGTACATCGCCGAACAGCCAGGAAAGCTGAAGACACTCAAACAACACCCTCGGATCAATAAGGTCAGAATCCGCACCGAGTATCTGAAAGCCAGTATCCGTGCGAAAGTTTAGCATCCGTTTCGGATCATCAAGTGCCAGTTTGGTTTTGTAAAAGCCCGCTACCGTGGCCTGAAGAAAAACGACTGCAAGTTGGCCATGCTGTTCGCGCTGGCCAACGTTGTACGGGTGGACCAGATGTTGAGAGCGCAAGGTTAATCCGCCTGTACTGCCTGAAAAGGCGGTTACAGAGGGTTAAAAAGGGTGAAAAGTGCTGAATTTTTGCCTCTAAGGCAGTGATAACGACGTTTCAGAGCCTTGAGTCGGACTTATTCGCAGCTTCCTTAGCATTAGGCTAATGTGAAGCGTTGTCTCTTTGCCGTCCAGCACACTGGTGTTGAGGCGGCTTTTTTGGGTCTAGATATTCGGAAACTCTTGCTGAAGAAGGGTCAGTATCCAACTGTGCAGCGGATCCTGACTGGAACGAGAATGCCAGGCTGCGATCACATCGAAACACGGAGGCGATTGGTCGAGCTCGATCTCTTTCACCAGTGGGTTTGGCAAAATGCGTGATGGTAGGAATGCGATGCAGTCGGTTGATGCCACGCAAACCGGTGCGGCAGAGAAGCTTGGGACAGACATAACGACATTGCGTTTATAGCCATTACTGGCAAACCACTCATCGGCTGAGCCGATCAGGTTGGCTCGTGTCGGAGAGACAATGAGTTGGGGCAGTCCGGCAACGTCACCTATCGTAAGTCGCCGGGCGAGCAAGGGAGAATCTTTTCGGGTTACGCAGACATGGTGTTCTGAAAAAAGCCATTGCGTCTGACAGCTTTCAGGAACAAATGCCGGAAAAGTCAGCGCGAGGTCCACGTCTCCCGATGCCAGTAACGCATAGAGTCGATCACTTTCAAAATCTCGCACGATTAACTTCAATCCCGGTGCCAGCTTTCGTAACTTCATCATCAATCTTGGCAATACAACCGCTACAGCGTAATCCGTCGCTGAGATCACGTAGGTCGTTTCCACAGTGGTCGGATTGAAGTCGTCAGGCGCCATCAAACGATCAAGACTCTCAAAAACAGCGTTAACTCGTGGTTCTAGCTGTTCAGCAAGTGGCGTGGGTATGACCCCTTGTCCGGATCGTATGAACAGTCGATCCTGAAAGATATCTCTGAGTTTACTGAGCTGAGCGCTGACGGCTTGTTGGGTCATGCCCATCTGACTCGCGGCTCGCGTGACATTCCTCTCTTTTAACAGAATTTTGAACACTCGCAGCTGCTTCAGGTCGACTCGGTTAATATCACTCATATTTGTATCTATCACCAATAAATACTGTTTCTATTTGTTATTATATCCGCATAGCATGCTCTTGTCATGACTCGCCACCCAGCGGCCTGGAATCTAGACACCGGTCTGTTATGGGTGACGTGTTGATCCTATGCTGCGATAAGGTGAGAGCATTTCATGAGTCATAGTACTGGTAACGAATTGATTCAACGGTCAATAAAGACCGACTATAAGATGTTCATTGACGGGCGCTGGGTGACAAGTCTGTCCGGACGTTCTTCTCCTTCGATTAACCCGGCCACAGGCGCCGTGTTGACCAACATACCGATGGCCAACAAAGAAGATGTTGATGCTGCAGTGAAATCAGCGCGTAAAGCGCTGGCTGTTTGGGGTCAAACATCTCCCCAGGAGCGTCAACAGGCGTTGCTTGCAATTGCGAGCAGACTCGAAGCGCGAGCAGAAGAGTTTGCAATCCTTGAGACGCTTGACAATGGCAAGCCGGTCCGAGAAACCAGACAGATTGACGTCCCCCTGGCGATTGATCATTTTCGGTATTTTGCCGGTGTGATTCGTTCTCACAGCGATGAAGCTGTGCAGCTCGATAACAACACATTGAGCCTGGTGTTAAATGAACCTGTTGGTGTGGTTGGCCAAATCATTCCCTGGAACTTTCCGCTATTGATGGCAGCCTGGAAATTAGCGCCCGCGCTTGCAGCTGGCAATACTGTTGTCATCAAGCCATCCGAGATGACGTCTATAACCCTTCTTACATTGGGTGAAATTCTCAATGATGTACTGCCACCAGGAGTCGTAAATATTGTTACCGGTCAGGGTGCAGAAGCGGGACAAGCTCTTCTTGATCACCCAGACGTGGATAAACTTGCTTTTACGGGATCGACGGCGGTTGGGTACCGCGTGGCGAAGGCTGCGGCAGAAAAGCTGATCCCGGCCACTCTGGAGTTGGGCGGTAAATCAGCCAACATCGTGTTTCCCGATGCCAACCTGGAGAAAGCCCTGGAAGGAGCTGCTCTCTCTATTCTTCTCAATCAGGGAGAGGTCTGTGAGGCCGGGGCCCGTTTATTCGTTCATCACTCCATCTTTGAAAAATTCATTGGAGCGCTAAAAGAGCGTTTTGAACAAATCAGAGTAGGAGATCCTTTGGATCCTCAAACCCAAATGGGAAGCCAGGTCAGTGAACAGCAGATGGCGAGGATTCTGGGGTATGTCGACCTGGCGTCGCAGGAAGGCCTCAATGTTCTTACCGGTGGAAAGCGCTTGACCGGTGGGGCGCTGGGCCGCGGAAGTTTTATCGCGCCGACCATCATCACGGGTGCATCAAACAATATGTCAGTGGCTCAGGAAGAGATTTTCGGCCCAGTGTTGGTGGTTATGTCATTTGAGGATGAAGCTGATGTTATCGCGTTGGCGAATGAATCCGATTATGGCTTGGCCGGGGCCGTCTGGACTCAGGACATCAATCGGGCCCTGCGAGTAGCTCGTGCAATTAAAACTGGACGGATGTGGGTCAACACTTATCACGAATTGCCCGCGCACGCACCCTTTGGTGGATATAAAAAATCTGGTATTGGCCGCGAAACTCACAAGATGATGCTCGATAGTTACACCGAGAAGAAAAACATAATCATCAGCTTGAATGAGTCCACGTACGGCCTATTCTAGGGGCTTTTAGAGAGACCCTAAAGCAACATTAGAAACATACTTGAAAGGAATTAAAGTGATGAATGTAAGTTCTCTTTTTGAGTCGGTGAAATTGGGCCGTTTAAATCTGAAAAATCGCATTGTTTTGCCCCCTTTGACGCGATCAAGAAGTACGCAGCCCGGAAACATTCCAAATGATCTCATGGCCACCTATTACGCTCAGCGAGCCACAGCCGGTTTTATGGTAACCGAAGGCGTGCAGATTGAGCCGCGAGGTCAAGGCTATGCCTGGACTCCAGGTATCTTTACCGCAGAACAGATCGAGGGCTGGAAAAAAGTGACCCGCGCTGTTCATAGTCAGGGTGGCACAATTTTTTGTCAATTGTGGCACGTAGGACGGGTTTCCCATCGTTCGCTGCAGCCTGATGGGCAGGCACCTGTTGCCCCATCCGCGATTCGCGCCGAAGGCGTAAAAGTTTTTGTTGAAACAGGGCCTGGGACGGGCGCGTTGGCAGATCCTGACGAGCCTCGTGAGTTAACCACGGCGGAGGTGCAGGAATTAGTTGCTATGTATGCGCGTGCAGCTCGTAACGCTGTTGAGGCCGGTTTTGATGGGGTAGAAATTCATAGTGCTAATGGCTATCTGGTCAATCAGTTTATCTCGGAGCATTCAAATCACCGGACCGACCAGTACGGCGGAAGCCTGAAAAACAGACTCCGGTTTCTTGAGGAAATCGTGTCTGCTATTTCTGCAGAGGTAGGCGCGGAGCGCCTTGGGGTACGTTTTGCTCCATTGTTCGAGAGTACCGAGGAGGAACGAGTATATCTGGGGCTGGTTGAATCAGACCCGCATGAAACTTATCTGGAGGCTGCAAAGCTTCTGGAGAAGCGGGGGGTGGCCTATATCTCTATTGCCGAAGCGGACTGGGACAACGCACCAGAGCTTCCGGAAAGTTTCTGCGTGGCTCTGCGAAACGCGTTCAGCGGTGTTTTGATTTTTGCTGGCCGTTACACGCCTGAAAAAGCAATTCGCATGCTTGAGGCAGGTTATGGTGATCTGTTCGCTTTTGGTAAACCGTTCATAGCGAATCCTGATCTACCTGATCGAATTCGGAAGGGCTTGCCCTGGAACGATGTAGATCCGACAACGATGTACGGTGGAACTGATAAAGGATATACCGACTATCCGACTGTTGGGTCCCATCTCGATTCCCTCTCCAGAGAGAGTGTTACTGAACAGGTTTAAACAATGTCCCATGCAAATCCTCTTCCGAATCGGAAGGGGATTTGGTTGTTTTAAGTCCCGATGTACGAAGAGGGCGAAATCATACTTTCAGCAAAATTCATCATTTCAGGTGATGGTAAGCATATAGCGCCGTAATTATTCATATGAAAATCATTCCTTGATAATCAATCAGCAATAGTAGATCGGCACGTTCAATAGTTTGAATTTTAGCCTCTCATCTGCTGCATCGTTGGAGTTCACGTCCGTTAAGGAAATGACCGATGAGTATTCATAGTACTGACCTTCTAGAGTGTATTGATTTGCGTAACCAAGCTGGTGAGGAAGAGGGGAGGTTTCCCAAGCGCTGGTATAAGCCCGTCACTGCAGTGATTCACAGCCAGAATGGTGATAAGCGAGTGATGAAGAAATACCCTAACGGAGTGTTTCCTTTATCATTGTATTTTCGTATGTTGGCGAATCATGAATACCGAATGCTCATTAGGGCGGATGGAGCCGCGTTCACCCCCAGTTTGGCAAGCCGTTGTTCTGACGATCCGTGGACGATCACATATCGATATATCGATGGCATCGGTTTGAAAGATGCCTTCAGAAAATCAGCGATTCCTGAAGATTTCTTCGTGAAGCTCTACGTATCTGTGCAGCAGTTGCATCGGTACGGCATTGTCCATCTGGACCTGGGTAATTCTGGTAACGTGTTGTGCTCGACTTCCGGGGATCCCAAAATAATCGATTTTGGATCTGCTCTTCCTCTGTATCTGCTCCCTCGTTCTATCGGAAGCTGGGCACGCAAGAGAGACTTGCTGGGTGTATTAAAGCTCTGGTATCGGTTTGATCGGAGGAGCATGCCAGAGGCTACGCTCAGATTTTTTCGGACAAACTATAAAAAAAATATCTACACCCCAAAGCGCTTTCTAAAAGCGTTGAAGCGCTGTTTGGCTAATCCCTCGCAAGCTCGGCAAGGGTCGTCGCCCGTAGCCGCCATTGTCGGGTTGTTCATTTCTCTGCTTTTGTTGACGTTCATCATTTAACGTGATGTTAGGACCTTATCTTGAGCTGTTTCTTGACGGAGCTATACGACCGGTCTAATCTATCGGTTTGATATCTTTTAGATTTAATGGCGACAAGAGGGCACCATGCAGACGGTGAAAGTAAACAATCAGACCCATGTTGTGGATGTGCCCGGTGACATGCCATTGCTCTGGGTGTTGCGGGACATTCTCAAACTGACGGGTACCAAGTTCGGCTGCGGGATTGCCCAGTGTGGCGCCTGTACGGTCCATATGGATGGCCAGCCCATCCGTTCCTGTGTCATGCCGGTGGGCGATGTCTCGGGCCGCGAGATCACCACCATTGAGGCCATCGGCGAGCAACCGCTGGCGCAAAAGGTCCAGCGTGCTTGGCTCGATCATGAGGTTGCCCAGTGCGGGTATTGCCAGTCTGGCCAGATTATGTCTGCGGTGGCGTTGCTGGCCAACAACAACCGCATCGACGATCACGCGATTGACCAGGCGATGGCGGGCAACATCTGCCGTTGTGCCACGTACACCCGGATTCGCAGTGCCATTCAGGACGTCAGCGAGAGTGTAGGAGTCTGGCAGCCATGAGCGATAACCATCTGACACAGGAAAGCGCATCCCGCCGGCAGTTTCTGAAAGGCAGCGCGGCGGCCATGGGCGGGCTTATGGTAAGCGCATGGCTGCCACCGTTTGCGCCCAAAAGTGCCGCCGCAGCGGCCGTCGCTACCCAAAAGGGCGCCCTGGGCGACCGCTTTGCCGAAGGCTTTGGTGCCTTCGTCCGGGTTGGACATGATGGCCGGGTTGCGGTGATCTCACCCAAAATCGAGATGGGGCAGGGCATTCACACCGGCATTGCCATGATGGTCGCCGAGGAGCTGGAAGTCGGGCTTGACCAGATTGACCTGCAGGAGGCACCACCTGATGCCGACCTCTATACCGACACGTTGCTGCAGTTTCAGGCTACGGGAGGCTCAACCTCGACCCGCTATACCTGGGAGCCTCTGCGGCGGGCCGGAGCGACTGCACGAATGTTGCTGGTTGAGGCTGCCGCCTCGGTCTGGAAGGTTGAGGCGGGGCAGTGCCAGGCCCGGGACGGTCAGGTGCTCGGGCCGGATGGTCAGGCGCTCGGTTATGGAAAGCTGGTAGATCTGGCCGCGACCTATCCCCTGCCCGAGACCGTGGAACTCAAGCAGCCGGAGGAATTCCGGCTGATCGGAACACCGGCGCAACGTCTGGATACCCCCGCGAAAGTGAATGGTGAGGCAAAATTCACCATTGATCTGGAAGTCCCGGGCATGCTGATTACCTCGGCCCGGGCCTGCCCGGTCTACGGCGGTACTGTGCGCCAGGTTTCTGATCGCGCAGCGCGGGCGATTCCCGGGGTAAAGGACGTTGTGGTTCTGGAGAATGCAGTAGCCGTTACGGCCACGAATACCTGGGCGTGTTTTGAGGCTCTCAAGGCCCTGGACATTGAGTGGGACTACGGCGCCAACCGTGAACTCGATTCCGCCCGGGTTGGTGAGAAACTGCACGAGGCCAGCCGCCGTGATGGGGTGGTGGCGGCCGAGAACGGCAACATTGACCAGTCACTGGATACGGCAGCGACGCAATTTGAGGCCGTTTATGAACAGCCGTTTCTGTCCCATTCCCCGCTTGAGCCGATGACCTGCGTGGCCCATGTGCAGGCGGACGGTTGCGATCTCTGGGTGGGTACCCAGGTGCCCGGCCTGGCACAGCAAACCGCCGCGTCGATCACCGGGCTCAGCCCGGAGCAGATCCGGATCCATAACCAGTGGATTGGTGGTGCGTTCGGGCGCCGGCTGGATTTTGATTTCATCACCCAGGCCGTCCAGATTGCCAGCAAGGTGGATTATCCGGTCAAGCTGACCTGGAGCCGGGAAGAAGACATGACCCACGATATGTACCGTCCCCGGTACGTTGACCGCATGACCGCCGCCATCGGGGACGATGGATATCCGGCGGGATGGCGCCATCGCATTGCCGGAGGTTCGATTATTGCGCGCTACCTCGGTGGCTTGCCAGACAATGGTGTGGATTTCGATGCCGTTGAAATCGCGGTGGACCCGGTGTACCACCTGGATGATCTCAAGGTCCATTATATTCGGGAGGAGCCGGAGGTGGTGCCCATCTCCTGGTGGCGAGGAGTGGGGGTGTTGCGGGGCATTTATGCCGTCGAATGCTTCATCGATGAGCTGGCTCACAACGCCGGGATCGACCCGCTGACGTACCGCAAAACACTGCTCCAGCATCGCCCCAGGGTAGTCTCGGCACTGGATCGGCTGGCTGGGCAGAGCAACTGGGGCGACCCTCTGCCCGAGGGCCGAGGGCGCGGCCTGGCGGTCGGTGAAGTGTTTGGCAGTGTGGTGGCGACAGTAGTGGAGCTGTCGGCGGTGGGCGACAAGGGCATCCGTATAGACCGCCTGGTGACGGTGGTGGATTGTGGCCTGGTAACTAACCCCACCTCTGTAAAAGCGCAAATGGAAGGCGGCACGCTGTTTGGGTTGTCGGCGGCGCTGTTCAATGAAATCGAGATCGAGCAGGGGCAAGTACAGCAGGAAAACTTCCACGAGTATCGCCAGTTGCGTATGGGCGAAGCTCCCTCGGTGGAAGTGGATATTGTGCCCAGCGCGGAGGCACCGGGAGGCGTGGGTGAAGCAGGTACTGCGCTGATTGGTCCGGCGCTGGTCAACGCTGTTCATGCCGCATTCGGTGATCGTGTGCGCCAGTTACCGCTGACTCGTTCAGGCTATTACATTGTTTAAGGGAGGCGCTGTGAGAACGCTGGTTTATGGTTTGCTCGCGTATCTGATGACCGGAGCCGGGATGTCCCTGGCAAGTGAAGATGCGGCGATGCTTGAAAAAGGCAAATACCTGGCCAAGGCGAGCGACTGCGTGGCTTGCCACACCGCGCCCGGCAAGGAACCCTATGCCGGCGGGTTGGCCTTCGAACTGCCGTTTGGCACGCTGTATTCGCCCAACATCACGCCAGACCGGGAAACCGGTATCGGCGGCTGGAGCGATGAGCAGTTTGTCAAAGCCCTGCAAGAGGGTATTGGCCCGGAGGGCGATCATTACTACCCCGCCTTTCCCTATACGTCGTACACCAAAATGCCGCGCGAGGATATTCTGGCCATCAAGGCCTATCTGTTCAGTCTGGACCCGGTAGAGCAGTCTGCCCCGGAGAACGATATCGCGTTCCCCTTCAATCAGCGCTGGGGGCTGTATTTCTGGAATCTGCTCTTTCTCGACGAAGGCCGCTTTGAGCCCGACCCGGATCGCAGTGAGGACTGGAACCGGGGTGCCTATCTGGTCACAGGCCCCGGACACTGCGGGGAGTGCCATACACCGAGAAATCTGTTTCAGGCCATGGATAGCAGCGAGCGCCTGGCCGGGGCCGACTTGGGAGGCTGGCGTGCGTACAACATCAGCGGTAGCGATTCCCATGGCATTGGCACCTGGACAGAAGAGCAGCTGGTGAACTATTTCAGGCAGGGCTATGCCGAGGGCCTGGGCGTTGCCGGCGGCCCCATGGCAGAGGTCGTCGAGCTGAGCCTGCGGCACCTGAACGACCGGGATCTGCGGGCGATAGCGACCTATCTGAAACAGACCGAGCCACAGGCCACCGGCTTGCCCCGGCCGACGCCCCTGGCAGACACATTGGCGGCGCCGGAGCAGCCCGGGCTGGGCAGCAAGGTGTTTGCCGAGGCCTGTGCCAGCTGTCATCAGTGGAACGGAGAGGGTAACCAGTCGCCGGCTGCGACCCTGGCGGGCCTGAAAACGGTTCACGATCCGAAGGCGCGGAATCTGATGGGTATACTGATGGAAGGCAATCCGGCGTCCTCGCTGCCGGTGAACCACCGGATGCCGGATTTCGGAACCGTTTACAACGATTATGAGCTGTCGGCCCTGGCCACCTTCGTTCTGCAACACTTCGGTGGCCTGGACGCGGAGGTGACACCGGAGCAGATCCGGGAACGTCAGGCTGCGGCCTTGCATTAAACCTACACGGGTATTCCAGGATGTCGGGATTGGTGTCGCTGTTAGAGGCGATCGAGAATCAGGAGCGCGCCGGCGAGGAGTTCGTTCTCGCGACGGTGGTGAAGGTCGAAGGCTCGGCCTACCGGCGGCCGGGCGCGCGTATGCTGATTTCCTCGATGGGACAGTCGGAAGGCACGGTCAGTGGTGGCTGTCTGGAGCAGGATGTCATCCGTAAGGCCTTCTGGCTGACCTCAGATGGGCCGACCGTGCGCAGTTACAGCACGGACGAGGAGGGCGAGGCCAGTGATACCTCCTATCATTTCGCACTAGGGTGTGATGGCAAGGTGCATTTGCTGTTTGAGCGGGTTACTCCCGACATCCAGTCCGATTTGGTGGATATCCTTAAACGTGTGAGAGCCGATATGCAGCAGGCGGTGGTTGCCACCGTCATCGGGGCGCCCGATGATTCCAGGGTTACCATTGGTGAGCGCCTGATACTTGCGCACTCGGGTGAACTGAAGGGCGGCCTGAGGGATGACGCTATCCGGCCGTCTGTTCTTGCCGATATGAAGTCGGTGATGGCGAACGGTCGATCTCGGGTACAAAAATATCGTGGTCCAAACGGCAGCATTGAAGTGTTTATCGAGCTGGTGTCACCACCACAAAAGCTCGTGGTTTTCGGTGCTGGGCATGACGCTCAACCGCTGGCCAAGTTTGCAAAAATGCTGGGCTGGCACGTCACTGTCATCGATGGTCGCGCCACGTTCGCCGTCCCGTCACGGTTTCCTGCGGCTGACGAGGTACGGGTAGTTGAGAGTCATGATTCGCTGTTATCGACAGAAGAGCTCCTTGATAACGCGGCCGTCGTTATCATGACGCATAGTCTTGAGCAGGACAAAAACTGGCTATCGCTGGCCTTGAGAAGCCGCGCCAGTTATGTCGGGCAGTTGGGGCCACGATACCGGACTGAACGCTTGCTGTCCGGGATGGATGAGTGGAATGGGTCGGAAGTGATACGAGAAAAATTGCATTATCCCGTGGGGTTGGATTTGGGGGGAGACACCCCTGAAAGTGTCGCTATGGCGATAGTATCGGAAATCAGTGCCGTTCTGCGTGGGCGCAGTGGCGGCATGCTCATGCACCGAAGTGGCGCAATTCACTAGCCGCTTGAGGGCGCAATCGAGTTGATAGGCCGCCGAATGGCGGTTTGAAGAACATTTTTTTGTCGGGCGAATATACGACCGGTCTAATAAACAGGAGGTCAATAATGAAGGTTTTTTACAAAACGGCTGCCACGGCATCTGGCGGGCGGTCAGGAACGTCCACACTGAATGACGGAAGCTTTTCCGTGCAAATGGTACCGCCTGGTAGCAACGTTACCGGTGTTAATCCTGAACAGTTGTTTGCTCTTGGCTATGCCGCCTGTTTTGACAACGCCATGCAGCTCATGGCGAAGCAACTGAAGGTGGACGCACAAGGGGCCAAAACCTCGATCGAAGTGGGCATAGGCCAACTAACCGAGGGCGGTTACGGCCTTGAAGTCGATATTACAGCTCATTTGCCCGGGATGGCCAGTTCGGACGCCGAGCGATTAATCGAAGCGACGCATGAGCTCTGCCCATACTCTAACGCGATTCGCGGCAACGTGGATGTTCGCCTACACATAGAAACGGAGACAACCGAATAATGAAGAACTTTAACTTCAGAAACCCGACTCGAATATTATTCGGTAAAGGCACCATCGCAGATATTAAAGACCACGTTCCCGCTGATGCGAGAGTTCTTGTTCTATACGGTGGTGGCAGTGCGGAACGGACCGGTGTGCTGGCTCAGGTACGTGATGCACTCTCTGCCCATACGTTTTATGAGTTTGGCGGCATTGAGCCGAACCCACGCTACGCTACAGCGCTGAAAGCAGTTGAAACGATCCGGGAAAAGGATGTGACATTCGTGCTTGCCGTCGGCGGAGGATCCGTCATCGACGCAGCCAAGTTTATTGCAGCGGCTGCAGACTATGACGGTGATCCCTGGGAAATCCTCACGACACGTGGTTCAGTTATCACGAGAGCGATCCCATTCGGCACTGTGCTAACGCTGCCTGCAACCGGATCTGAGATGAACTCAGGCGCAGTGATTACGAATGCTGAAAAAGGCGCTAAGCTTCCATTTAGCAGCCCTCATTGTTATCCCACATTTTCGGTACTCGATCCCGAGGTTACCTACACCCTACCTCCCCGCCAGGTCGCGAATGGCGTGGTAGACGCGTTTGTCCACACAGTTGAGCAGTATCTGACATACCCTGTTTCTGCTTTCGTCCAGGATGGTTTCGCTGAAACTCTGCTGCGTACCTTAATCGAGCTTGGACCCAAGGCACTCGAGACACCGGATGATTACGATACCCGCGCCAACCTGATGTGGACAGCAACGATGGCTTTGAATGGATTGATTGGAGCCGGGGTACCGCAAGACTGGGCCACTCATATGATTGGTCACGAAATTACCGCGCTGAATGATACCGATCACGCTCGCACGCTGGCGATTGTTCTGCCTTCACTTCTGAATGATCAACGTGTCCCGAAACGAGAAAAACTTCTTCAGTATGCCCGTAATGTTTGGGGGATTGTTGATGGCGGTGAGGAGGACCGCATTGATGCTGCCATTGAAGCGACACGGGAATTCTTTCAGCGGATGGGGATAAAAACACAGCTGCGGGATTATGGCATCGCCGAACCCGAAATTGATCAGATTGTCACCGGCCTACAGGAGCATGGCATGACTGCACTCGGGGAATACGGTGTGATTGCTCCTGAAGATGCCCGTCGGATACTCGAAGCAGCACTGTAGGGAGAGCAATCATGACAAACATTGAAACGGTGAACCGAAAGTTCGTGCTTGCGAAACGTCCGAAAGGCGAGCCGACGAAAGACACACTTAAACTTGTCAGAGAGCAGATTCCCTCGGTTGGGAATAATCAGATGCTCTTGCGCACGGAATTCCTGTCTCTTGACCCCTACATGCGGGGCAGGATGAGCGATGCACCCTCCTACGCGGCCCCGGTGGAACTGGGCGAAGTCATGGTCGGCGGAACAGTCGCAAGGGTTGTGTCGTCTCATATCGAGGGCTTCTCGGCGGGAGACTGGGTGTTAAGTGGCAATGGTTGGCAGGACTATTCGCTGTCAGACGGGGAAGGGGTGATTAACCTGGGTTCCTCACCGGCACATCCGTCCTGGGCGTTGGGGGTGCTAGGCATGCCCGGGTTCACTGCCTGGGCCGGATTAACACAGATCGGTCGGCCGCAGTCCGGAGAAACCATAGCGGTGGCTGCAGCAACCGGCCCGGTAGGTGCCACTGTTGGTCAGATCGGTAAGCTCCTTGGGTGCCGCGTAGTTGGTATTGCCGGTACCCCGGAAAAGTGTGCTTATGCGGTCGAAGAGTTGGGGTTTGATGCGTGCCTTGATCACACTTCACCTGACTTCGCAGACCAGCTAACCAACGCGTGTCCGGACGGTGTTGATGTCTATTTCGAGAATGTAGGCGGCAGGGTCCTCGATGCTGTGGTTCCGCTTCTGAATACCAACGCGAGGGTACCGGTATGTGGACTTGTATCGCAGTACAACGCCACCGAACTACCGCAGGGCCCAGACAGGATGAACTGGCTGATGTCGGTGATTCTGCGCAAAAGGCTCAAGGTGCAGGGATTCATTATCTTCGAGGATTTCGGCCATCTCTACCAGGACTTCGCTGAAGTAATGGGTGACTGGGTCGAAGCCGGAAACATCAAGTATCGAGAAGAAATCATTGATGACTTGGAAAATGCCCCCGAGGCATTCATAGGCCTTCTCAGGGGCGAAAATTTTGGTAAACGGGTTATCCGCGTAGGTCGTCGCGCATAACACAGAATCTGTGATTAATTGAGGCAAGCGATGAAGATATTAATGGTACTGACTTCACATGATGAGCTGGGGGATACCGGCGAGAAAACTGGCTTCTGGCTTGAAGAACTGGCTGCGCCCTATTACGCCTTCAAGGACGCGGGAGCGGATATCGTATTGGCGTCGCCCAATGGAGGACAGCCGCCGTTAGACCCGAAAAGCAATGAGCCTGATTTTCAGACGGATGCTACGCATCGTTTTGACGCTGATACCGAAGCCGTCGCAGCCCTGGCTTCAACGGTCAAACTCGCAGACGTGGCGGTTTCCGATTTCGACGCCGTATTCTACCCTGGCGGCCATGGCCCGCTGTGGGATTTGGTTGAGAACTCCGAGTCCATCGCGCTCATCGAAAGCGCAATTCGCGCGGATAAACCCGTGGCTGCAGTTTGTCACGCCCCGGGAGTACTCCAACACGTTAAAGACAACAATGGATTCCCCCTCGTTAGGAATAAGCGGGTGACCGGGTTCACCAATACAGAAGAGGAGGCGGTCGGCCTCACTAACGTAGTTCCCTTCCTCGTGGAGGACATGCTGAAAGAACATGGAGGCAGCTACAGTTGTGGTGATGACTGGCAGTCATATGTGGTTACTGATGGTCTTTTGGTCACCGGGCAAAATCCAGCTTCTTCGGAGGCTGCTGCCCAAGCGTTGTTAACGCTTATAGCATCCAACTAATCTGGACTCAGGGCGTTATTACCCTCGAAAGCTGAACCAAACCAGCGAAGTCGGCCGGGATATGATTCAGGCTGGCCCTTTTCCCTCACCGGGCCCACTTGCCTTTTGGCATCCAAGAGACAAGTGGGCACTCGATAATGTAATCCCTCATGAAAAAGCTACTCATCCTGTCTTTTGGAATGTTCGCTATTGGCACCGGTAGTTTCATTATGGCGGGCCTGCTACCCGAGGTTGCAGAGAGCCTTAATGTCAATGTCGGAACAGCTGCAGGCATGATTGCCGCCTTTGCTGCTGCATATGCATTGATGACACCTATTTCCGCCACGCTACTTGTGAATTTTTCTTACAAGCCAATTCTGATCTTTGGTATGGCTGTCCTGGCTGTAGGGCATATCCTATCTGCAGCATCTTCTGATCTTGAACTGATAATTGCTGGCCGAGCCTTGGCGGGCTTTGGTTGTGCCTTGTATATGCCAATTGCCGGAGCTGCAGCCACCGCAATAGTTGCACAGGAATACTGGGCGCGTTCATTATCCTTGATAACAGCCGGGCTGAGTGCCTCGACCGCTATTGGGGCGCCATTGGGAATTGCCCTCTCAACGAGTTTTGGTGACTGGCGGCTTGGTATGTGGTTCGTTGCCATCCTGGCCAGTTTGGCAGCTATCGGACTGGTATTTTTACTTGACCCTGCCCTTAAGCCAGTCACAAGAAAGAGACCCTTGGATCTTCTAAAACCGATCAAGAGACTCTCCATTTTGGGAGTCCTGGGAACAACCTTGTTCCTGATGACCGGGTCATACATCGTGCATAGCTACGCCAGTGTTCTTCTTGAGCCCGCCACCGCTGGTAATGGCCAGACTTTGGCTTTATTGATGGCTTGCTGGGGTGTTGCAGCGACTATAGGAACCTTCTCTGCGGGTAGATTAACTGACAAATGGGGCGGCAGGACGGTCATCTTTGCAGGGCTCGGATTACTGGGCCTGGACTTCTTGATTTGGCCATTGCTTTCATCTTCGCCCGTAATGGCGGTGGTGCCCATTGTGGTATGGGGCGCCTTGGCCTGGGGCTGTTTGGTGCCTTTGCAGCACCAACTAGTTAAAACTGCGCCATCCAGTGCGCCGATTGTTCTTGGCCTGAACACATCCGCCATCTATCTGGGAGTTTCGTTCTCCACATTTATTGGAAAGCATGTATACCAAACACTCGGAACCGAATCTCTGAATGTAGTTGCAGCGGGCTTTATAGTTCTTGCCTTCGGGATATACAGCTTTAGTCACCACATCAGTTTGAATGATAAAGCCAATATAACGTGATGATTATTTTGAACGCTTTGAAGTAAAGATTATTCCTGCCACGCGTCACTCCGGCATTGATTTAACAATCCACTCGGTGCCGGCTTGGACTTCCCCACAGTTAAGTGGGCACGCATCGCTAACTCCCAAGCAGGAGAAAACCGATGCCGGAAATGATCACGGGGAAGAAAAACCAGCAGTACAGCACTGAGTTCAAAGTCAAAGCGGTGGAATGGAGCCACCAGGCCCACCGGAGTGTTAAGGGCGTAGCGGAAGCGCTGGATATTCATCCCTTCATGCTGTCACGCTGGCGAAAGGAATACCGTGAGGGAAAGTTCGCCATGAAGCGTGTCAAAAAAGCACCCGCCCAAGCCAAGCAGCAAATCAAAGAGCAGGATGAGATCAACCGCCTGAAGCGCCAGGTCACCGAGCTTCATGAGGAAAACGACATCCTAAAAAAGTTTCAACGTTTTCAGGCCGAGGAACGACGGAAGCGTTCCGGTTCGTCTGGAAACACCGACGGGAACACGGAGTAAAGACGCTGTGCCGCCACCTGAATGTCTCGCGGTCCGGCTACTACGCCTGGGTGAACCGAAAGCCCAGCCAGAGAGTGTCAGAGAACGCCGATCTGCTGCTCAAGATCCGTCGCACCTATAACGCGAGCAACGGCCGGTATGGGAGCCCTCGCGTGTATCAGTCGCTACGACGGGAAGGCATTGAGGTCGGCGAGAACCAGGTGGCTCGCCTGATGCGGGAATGGGGCATGAAGGCGCGTGTCACGCGCGTCTATCGGCAAATGACCAAGCGCCGAGACTCGGCCAAAACACTCCCCAACTACCGACTGGAAGCGCCCAGGCCAGAGGCGACCAATCAGCACTGCAGCAACGATGTCACCTACATCAAGATGGGCCGGAAGTACGTGTTTCTGGCCGTTGTCTTGGATCTGTTCTCCCGTCGCATCGTCAGTTGGCGACTGGGTGAGAATCTGAATGCCGACTTCTCGCGAGCGACCCTGAGAGAGGCTTTCAAGACGCGACAGCCGGCGCTCGGCTTGTTGTTCCATACGGATCGGGGCATCGAGTACCGGGCCCACAAGACGCAAGCGCTTCTGAAGCAGCACCAGGTCCGTCACAGTATGAATGGACCGGGACAGTGCACCGATAATGCTATAGTGGTCAACTAATCCCGGACAGTATTTTAAGTTTTTCCTCAGCAGCAACAGGCGAAATGCCACCATTGAATGCATGAGGTCGTTGCCGGTTGTAGTGTCCTAGCATTTGCCACGCCGGCTCATGCTTTGGGTCATCCGGTAGCGCCAGGGCCTCTGGCGGAACTTACGGCTAGCGTATTGGCTTCCCTGATCCGAATGGAACATGACTTTTTCTGGTCGACCACGCTGTTCCCAGGCGTGATCCAGAGCTTTTACAACCAGATTGGCATCCGGACTGGAGGACATGACCCAGCCAACAACCCGGCGAGCGTACAGATCCAACACGACCGCCAGATAGCTCCACCGCTGGCCACTCCAGATGTAGGTGATATCACCACACCAGACCTGGTTGGGTTGGTCTAACGCAAATTCACGAGCCAGATGGTTTGGGATATCCGGCCGTTCAACAGTGGCCTGTTTGTAGGCGTGAGGGCCTGGTTGTTTGCAGATCAGCCCCAGTTCGTTCATAAGGCGCCGAACCTTGAAGCGGCCAACAGTGATGCCTTCGTCGCTGAGCATGTCCTTAATCGTCCGGCTGCCAGCAGAGCTGCGGCTCTTGGTGAACAAGCGGTTTACCTGAGCCTTCAGGGCCAGACGCTCAACGTCAATGTGGCTCCGCCGGTGGCGGTACTCGTAATAGTTGGAACGACTGACATCAAACGCTTCACAGACCAATTCCGTAGACTCCTGCTCCCTCAATCGGTCTATCAGCGCGTACGATTCATCTCGTCCGACATCAAGAGAGTGGTTAATATGTCCTACTCCCGTTCAGCCGATTACAGCGGGCTTCCAGCTCTTGGATACGGCGTTGCTCCGGGGTTAGGGCCTTGCCCTTCGGGGTGATCCCTTCGCGCTCATCCGTTAGCTGTTGAACCCATCGCCGGAGGGCGCTTTCACCCACTCCCAGGGACGTACTCGCCTGGGCAATGCTGTAACCTTGATCCAGCACCAAGCTGGCTGCTTCCTGCTTGAATTCAGGAGTAAAGGAACGTCGCTTTCTGGTCATCAGACACCTCGTTTATGGTGGCGATCTTACCACCTTCGTTGGTGTCCGGAATCATTGAACCACTGCAAACATCCCATAACTCAACCGCGTGTTGAATGTTCAGTCAGAACTCCGGTGTATTTCCCAGAGCCGCTGCCAGCTTGATAGCCATAGGCGCGGTCAGGGTGCCTTTGTCGTGAACAATCCGACTGAGGGTATTTCTGTGCACACCCATTGCTTCAGCCAGTTCACTGATTTCAATGTTCATCGGCTCCAGGAGCTCGGTGACCAGCATTTGGCCCACGGTCACCGGACGACGTTTTGTAGTTCTCATAACTATAGTCTCCACTAACCCTTGTACGCATGGGAGGCTAGATACGCATCCAAGACGGTACTGTCTTCCCAGCGAAAGATCAGGCGATACTGTTTGTATACCTTGTTTGAACACCATCCAGACAGGTTTACCTGCAATTGCTGTGCGTCAACATCGTTTAAATGAGAACGAACCTGTTTGGAGAGTGATGTTATTATATCTAAGGCTAACATGAAGGTGCTACGAGGCAGCCTCAACAGCTGGATATCACAATTGAAGCGTATGCAGGGTTCCCAGTTTCCCACTTATCCCAGTATTGAAATGGGTGATCAGGAGCCGGTTCTGAAAAAAACACAAATATTTGCGCTTTTATCGCAGTTTTTTTGCACTCCGCATGTGCTCCATGCATGTTTATAAATTATTGTTTTTGTTTGGGTTATTAGATTCTGCATCGGGAAGTGACAGCGCTCGTCAGACCGCATACGCCCTTCTCAAGCCGCTACGGCACAATGCCGGGGGTCGCTGCGTACAGAAGATAGTGAGCGACTCTCTACACTGGAGGGACATGCTGCCCCCTTCAGGAGTCGCTCATGAAAGCGCTAGTCATGTCAGCCGCCCTCGGACTTGCCTGCCTATCGGCCAACGCCTCGGCAGACTGGAACCTGATGGATGACGAATCACGCCTGTGGTTCGGTTCAGTGAAGAATGAAAGCGTCGGTGAAACGCATGTCGTTGACTCGCTAACGGGCAATATCGACGACGACGGCAAGGTGGCTATCGAGGCCACCACCGCCTCTCTCGATAGCGGTATCGATATTCGCGATGAGCGCATGCAAGAGCACCTGTTCCCGACTCCTAGCCTGGCGATCAGCAGCAACCTGGACCCCATGCAGTTTGCGTCGCTGATGCCCGGCAACACGCTCTTGGCCCGGGTACCCGTTAGCGTCACTCTAGGCGCTGCTGGCAGCGACTATGACGCCACAGTGATGGTCGTTCGACTTTCCGAATCGCGCTGGCTGGTCGTCTCCGATCAGCCGATCTGGGTCGACGCCTCCTCACTGGGGCTCGTCCAGGGTATCGCCACCCTTCAAGATATCGCCGGCCTGTCTTCCATCGCGCGGACGTCGCCGGTGGGTTTTCGGCTGCTGTTCGAATCGCCCTAGGCGCGGTTCGCATCCGTCCGGGAGCTGCTGGTGTGGCGCCAGGTAGCAACTCTATGGTGGCTCAGAACCTGGGCCTGGCGCCCTACTCTTCTACCCACCAGTGCTGTTCATGACGAGCCTGAGGTCCCAGCAATGGAAGCCAGGTGTCGATGGCAGCGCCCATGCGCTGGTCGACGCCCCAGGGAGGATTAGCGATCAACATGCCGCTGCCGTACATGCCGTGACGGGATTCGCCAGGAGGGGCCAGGCTGACCTCGCTGCGCCACAGTTTGCGCACACCGCTTGAGCGCAGCTCCTCCAGCATGTCCTGATGACGTCCAGCCGGCAGCAGTGGGTACCACAGCATGATCACGGCATGCCGAACCTTGCCGAGCACATGTACCAGGGTCCTGGCCACCTCCTGGTACTCGGACTTCTGCTCGAAGCTGGGATCCATCAACACACAAAGCCTTGGTGTTTTCACCGGCACCAGGGATTTCAATCCCGCCAGTCCATCACCATGGATGCGTTGGATAAGCGGCAGCGTGTCAGCATCCACCAGCGATTGCTGGGTCAAATGGCCGTGCTCACCCGGGTGCAGCTCAAACAAGCGAAGGCGGTCCTGCTTGCGCAGACGATGCCCCAGCCACCAGGGCGAACCAGGATAGTGGGACAATCCTGTCGACCCTGATTGCAACGAGGCGACAGCATCGAGCCAGGCACTCAACAGCTCCTGCTCTTTCACGTCGCCTTGGTGACGAGATACCCACAGCCGCTGAACACCGGTTTCGTACTCTTTGAGACGTGCCGTTTCAGCGGCAGCGAGAGGATAGCTACCTCGTCCCGCATGCGTATCTACAAACGTAATAGCACTATCTTTACGTAATAAGTGTTCGGTAACACTGTAAAGCCATAAATGCTTGTGAACATCGGCGAAATTGCCGGCATGGTAAGCGTGTTGATAAGAGAGCATGGCATTCCGCCTGGTGTGCATCGCGATGGGGAATCCGCGGTCATCCATCGCAGGATAAAGAGGACTATGATAGCGGGACAATCGCCCAGAGGTCGCGGAAGGCATCTGCCGAATGCCTGACCGCTCCAGCCAACACAAAGGCCCGCGTCCTTTCGGAGCGCGGGCCTTGATGTCGACGGGCCTGGAATCAGGCGTGTCGTCTTATCCCTGCTGGCCGGTCGGCGTCAGGGTGATCTCGACGCGACGGTTCTGCGCGCGACCTTCCTCGGTATTGTTGCTGGCCACCGGCTGGTTTTCACCATAGCCGCTGACATAAAGGCGGTTGGACGCCACGCCCTGGCCTTGCAGGTAACTGCCGACGGACTGCGCGCGTCGCTCGGACAGGCGCTGGTTGTAGCTGGCGTCACCGGTAGAGTCGGTGTGGCCAGCGATGTTGATGCGGGTTTCCGGATACTGGGTCAGGACATTCGCCACATCATTCAATGCGCTGGTGGCACTGCCGGTGAGATCGGCGGAATCGAAGCCGAAGGTCACGCTACTCGGCATGTTGAGCACGATGTTGTCGCCTTGGCGCTCTACACCGATACCGGTGCCCTGCATGCTCTGGCGCAACTGCTCTTCCTGGCGGTCCATGTAAACGCCAATCCCGCCACCAACAGCAGCACCGGCGGCGGCCCCGATCAGCGCACGGTCGCGCTTGCTGGTGCTACCGTCACCACTGATGGCACCTGCCGCTGCGCCCACTGCGGCGCCCACGGCAGCGCCGATACCGGTGTTGTTACGATCGGTCTGGCCAGTGTAAGGGTCCGTTGTGGAGCAACCAGCCAGAATCACGGCGGCAGCCAGTGGGGCAATCAGTCGAATCTTGCGGCTCATAGCGTCAACGTCTCCTTCCATGTATTACATTGTCCCTTTCAGTCATCGCTGAACAGGGTCAAAAGGTCGTTCAAGAATAATAGACCTTGGGCAGAAGCTTGAACCCTGGCGGCATCTTGCACAATAAGTCCCTTTTCACGCGCCCTGTCGATCTTCGGCGACAGTTCATCAAACGGACGTCCTGTGCACGCCTGCCAGGTCTCAACCGGTACGCCCTCCACCAGACGCAGTGCGTTCATGGCGAATTCCAGCGCCACCTCATCATCTGTGACACGTCGATGTCCAGCAATGAAGCCCCGGGGATCGTTCAAGCGGCGCAGATACGCCTCTGGCTGGCGGGTCTTCCAGCGCCGCTCGATGGCGAACCCGGTCGCGCCGGGTTGGCTGATCTTGGCGTGAGCCCCGGCACCGATGCCGAGATAATCCCCAAAGCGCCAGTAGTTGAGGTTATGTCTCGCGCGTCTGCCTGACTGGGCATAGGCTGAAATTTCATAGCGTTGAAAGCCAGCGGCCTCCAGGCGCTCATGACCTTCATCCTGGATATCCCAGAGCACTTCTTCCTCGGGCAGCGTCGGCGGATGAGCATGAAACTCGGTGTTGGGTTCCAGCGTCAGCTGGTACCAGGAGAGATGCTCCGGCGCCAGGGCAATGGCCTGCTCGAGATCTGCCAGAGCCAGCTGCGGCGTCTGCCCGGGCAGGCCATGCATCAGATCCAGATTGAGATTATCAAAGCCCGCCTCACGCGCCTCGGTCACCGCGTGAAGCGCATCTTCACCGCTGTGAATGCGCCCCAAGGCCTTGAGCTGTTCCTGATGAAAGCTCTGGACACCGAGGGAAAGACGATTGATACCCGCCTCTCGGTAGGCCGCGAAGCGGCCCCTCTCGAGGGTCCCCGGATTGGCCTCGAGGGTGATTTCGATGTCAGCGGCAAAGGGCAGCCGCTTGCGCGCTTCATCGAGCAGACGCTGATAAAAGTGGCCGGACATCAAGCTCGGCGTCCCTCCACCAATAAAGATACTGGTGAGCTCACGCCCCTGGGCCAGACCAGCGTCGTTGTCGAGATCGGCCAACAAGGCAGACAGGTACGCCTCTTCCGGCAACTCTGCCTGTCGGCCAACGCCGTGTGAGTTGAAGTCACAGTACGGACATTTGCGCACGCACCAGGGTACGTGCACGTACATCGACAGTGGGGGCAGGGTAGCCATCGTCACTGCTTGGCCCGTTCGAGTTCGGCCAGCAGCTGAGACAAGGCACGACCGCGGTGGCTGAGCCGGTTCTTTTCGGCAGCGCTCAGCTCTGCCGCGGTTGCGCCCTGGTCAGGAAGCCAGAACAGCGGATCATAGCCGAATCCACCTTGCCCGCGCGGATGGGCAAGAATTTCGCCGCGCCAGTGAGACTGCACGATCAACGGCACGGGATCCTCGGGATGCTCGAGCAATACCAGTACGCACCAGTAACTGGCACCACGGCTGCCTTCAGGCACGTCGGCCAGCGCCTCAAGCAATGCATCGTTGTTGCGGTCATCATCCTTGGGCTCGCCAGCAAAGCGCGCCGAATAGATCCCCGGACGTCCGGCCAGGGCATCCACTGCCAGTCCTGAATCGTCAGCCAGGGCTGGACGGCCACTCACTCGGCTGGCTTCTCGCGCCTTGAGCAACGCGTTCTCGACAAACGTCAGCCCCGTCTCCTCGACCTCTTTCACGTCGAAATCCGATTGGGCCTGCACCTTGATACCCAAGGGGGCCAACATCTCGCCCAGCTCCCTTAGTTTGCCGGCATTGCCGCTTGCCAGCACGAGTTCTGTCAGGTGGCTCATGGTCTCGCTCATTGGTGGAAAGTATCTTGAAATCCCCGGCGATACGCCGGAATGTTTGCCTATACTCTAGCATGGGCAAGATGAGTTCCGATTCAGCACAAATACTGATACGTGAACCAGAAAAATGCCGCCATATCATGCCGTCAAAGGCGGGTAGAGCCCCTCGTCCGGTCGTTGTTTTGTTCACGGGAGCCGTTTTTTGGCAAACTTTACTGTGCAGGTGTTACAGAATCTTACAAAAGATATAAAATAGGCGCATAATGACCAACACGACTTAGTCATGCCCATCCGCCGAGGGCAGACGGCAGCGGATGCACGGAGACACGACGATGAGCCACGCCACAGGACAGATAGTGCTGGTGACTGACCACAACCCTCAGTCGCTGCTCTTTATCAATTACATCAAGGATCAGTTCCACTGCCCTGTATCCATCGCTGCACCTGCCGACACCATTGATGTCGATGACTCCCAGCCGGTGCTGGTGTTGATGGATGCCGACCATGTGGACGACACCGCCATGCAGCACTGGCAGGATGTCAGCTCTCACCATCATGGGCTGTTGCTCACTGCCTTCAACCTGCGTGATGAAGAGCATGCGCTGGAGGTGCTCTCCTTTATGCATCTACGTGGTGTCTTCTATCGTCAAGACAGCCTGGAGAGCATCTGCAAGGGGATCGCCAAGCTGTTCGAGTCCGACGACCTGTGGATGTCGCGGTCGCTGATGACCCGGCTCATCGAGTTTTCGCGACGCCAGCAGCTCAATGCCTATCGTCCTGCCTGTGGACTGACCCAGCGGGAAATGGAAATCATCGGCCTGCTGGGGTCGGGGGCATCCAACATGGAAATCGCCGAGCGTCTTTGCGTCAGCGAACACACGGTAAAGTCCCACCTCTATAACGTGTTCAAGAAGATTCGGGTCAGCAACCGCCTGCAAGCCGTCAACTGGGCTCGCCAGAACCTCGGCGCCCCGCCCCCCAGACGTAGCACTGCCATGCGCTGATCACTGCCATGCGCTGATCAAAAGAAAAACGGACGCCGGCCATTGCCGGCGTCCGTGCTCTGCACTCATGCCATAGTCAATGATGTGATCGTCAAGCCTTGGGTAGACACTCACGGCCTCTGCTGGCTCGCTACCATCGTCGCGCCGACCACTCGCTACCATCAACGCGCCGACCACTCGCTACCACCATCGCGCCGACTAGAGGACGCGAATGTGCTCTTCAATCAGGCTTGCCAAGGTCTCTGCAGCATTGTCTGCTGTACTATCGAGGCGCACCAGATGCAGCCTTTCCTCGTCAGTGAAGTCCTCGAACGCATCCTGCTGCGCTGCCAGCACGGCAAGACTCAGTGATTCGTCCCGTTCATTGCGAACCGCCCGCTTGCTGATACGACGTCGCAGGGTCTCGTCATCGGCTTCAAAGCTGACCAGCAGTACCGGCAGGCCTCTGGCTTCCGCCTGCCATCGCAACAGCTCACGCTGACCGCGCTCGAGGAAAGTCCCGTCGACGCACACCATATAGCCGGCATCCAGCAGGATACCCGCACAGGTCGCCAGCCGCTGATAGGTCTTGTCTGTTGCCTCTCGGGTGTAGATATCCACAGGCAGACCATCGCCCTCGGCCTGTGGACTAAAACCATGCAGCAACATGCGCTGCACGTCTGAACTCAGTCTTACCGCTCCGAGGCGACCCACCAGTGTCTTGGTGAAGCGGCTCTTGCCACTGCCGGAGACGCCTACACCGATCACCAACGGAGGGAACCGGAACTCGGCATGTCGCTCCGCCAACGTCAGATAGCGACGGAAGGCATTCATGGTCTCGGCCATCAGCGCGGGTCGCTCATGACCCGACGTGAAGCGACGTTGCAGCACACGACGCATGCCCGCCATTGCCTCGATGACCTGCAGCAGCGACAGAATCCGCGCCAGCTCGTAGTCGCCGCTGCGGCGCAGGTAACCGTCCAGAGCCTGATGCGACAGCGTCATCTCTCCGCGCAGCTCCAGCTCAACCCTGAGGCTTGCCAGATCATGGCCTGGGTCGGCCATCTCAGGATAGTCAAAGGGCTGCGGGTCCTGGGCAGCACTCTGGGCCACCACCAGGCGGCCGTTATCGCAAAGCCGTACATCGGAATACTCCATGTACCAGCGGCTCGGGCGCAAACGGTCCTGGCGAACTTCGATGATCGGGGCCAGTCGATCGAACTCCTGGTCCAGCCACACCTTGAGTGACGCCAGACGTTGTACGTCCTCGTCACCGGACAGCAGGGCCTTGCAGGCGCTGTGTTCTGCCTCGCTGCGTTGTTTCAGCACGCTTAGCGCATCGGGCAGTGCCACCTCGGGCGGCAACGGCTCGGCGTGAAACTCTGCCAGCACATCCAGCAGTTCTTCCAGGGTAAAGGGCTCCAGCGCGGTGTCCGGCGAAGCGGCGTCATTGCCAGTCATGGTCGGCTCCTTTCAGGCCTGGGTCGTCATCTGTGCAAAGGCGTGTTCTGCGGCGTCCAGAGTACGCTGAATATCTTCCGGCGTGTGAGCGCTGGACATGAAACCGGCCTCATAAGCGGAGGGCGCCAGATAGACCCCTTGATCCAGCATGGCGGCAAAGAAACGGCGGAAGGCATCCGCATCACAGGCAGTGGCCTGGGCAAAGTTCTCCACGCTGCTCTGGGCGGTGAAGAACAGGCCGAACATGCCCCCCGCACGCTGCGTGATGAGATCCACACCCGCCGCTCTTGCCCGGCTTTCCAAGCCGTTGCAGAGGGTCTCGACACGCTGTGCCAGCGCATTATGGAAGCCAGGCTCACGCAATTTCTTCAGCAGGGCCACCCCCGCGGCCATCGCCAAGGGGTTACCCGCGAGGGTGCCCGCCTGGTAAACCGGCCCTAACGGAGACAGTTCGCTCATGATCTCGCGGCTGCCGCCAAAGGCGCCTACCGGCATGCCCCCACCGACGATCTTGCCCAGGCAGGTCAGGTCAGGCGTCACCCCATAGTGGGCCTGGGCGCCACCCAGAGCCACCCGGAACCCGGTCATCACCTCGTCAAAGATCAATACGCTCTGATGGCGGTCACACACCTGACGCAGTGTCTTGAGGAAGTCCGGGTTGGGCGGAATGCAGTTCATGTTGCCGGCCACCGGCTCGACAATGATGCAGGCAATCTGGCTACCGATTTCCTCGAAGCAGCGTTCCACCTCGTCGCTGTCATTGTAGGACAAGGTAATAGTGTGCTCAGCCAACGCAGCGGGTACCCCAGGGGAACTCGGCTCGCCATGGGTCAAGGCGCCGGACCCTGCCTTCACCAGCAGCGAATCACTGTGACCGTGATAGTTACCCTCAAACTTCACGATCTTGTCACGCCCGGTGTAGCCGCGAGCCAGGCGAATCGCCGACATGGTCGCCTCGGTACCGGAATTGGTCATGCGCACCATCTCGATGCTCGGGATGATCTCGCAGATCAGGTCCGCCATGGTCGTTTCGACCGCGGTGGGGGTACCGAAGGACAGCCCCTTGTCCAGACGCTCACGCACGGCGCCAAGCACATCAGGATCGGCGTGACCGGTGATCATCGGCCCCCAGGAGCCGACGTAGTCGACATAGCGCTTGCCTTCGACGTCAACAAGATAGGCGCCTTGCGCACTCTCCATGAACACTGGCGGACGATGCAGCCCCTTGAACGCGCGCACCGGTGAATTGACGCCACCGGGGATGTGCCGACAGGCCTGTTCGAAGAGCTCAGCGGATGTGGTCATGGAAACCTCTTTGCCCAAGTGTAAGTTCTGTCGTCGGTGCTAGGCACCGATACGGTGAATGAAGGCCTGTGGATAACCCTGTGGAGGGCATGGGATAACCCGGTGAATGTGGCCCAAATGTCTCGCAAGTTGCCCGATTCGGTGACATATGACGCAGGCTACCCATCATACCTTGACCTCGTCTGGCGAAAAGCGTGGCGTCGGCATTTTCCACAGCCTGCGAGGCAGCGACTGGCCGTGGCCAGGATCCCAGCCGTGGGCCAGCGCCTGCCAGGCGAAGACCTGGGCCTGTTCGCAAGCCTGTACCAGAGTTTCACCTGCCGCCAGCCGCGCTGCCAAGGCGGAAGCCAAGGTGCAGCCGGACCCATGATAGCTTGCAGGTAGTCGTGGCCACGTCCACTGACGATCGCTATCGGGCGTATGCAGGGTGTGAGACACCGTGTCGCGCGCCTTGCCGGGTTCGGGGTCATCGGTGCCGGTCACCAGCACGGCCTGACATCCCTGGTGCATCAGGCTGACACAGCGTTCCGTGTCATCCTGATAGTCGGCTCCGGCCAGCCGTGCCAGTTCACCACGGTTCGGGGTCAGGATATCGATCATCGGGAGCAATTGCTGCCGATAGGCATCGATCAACTCCTGGGTCGCCAGTGATGCTCCGCCTCCCGCTCTCAACACAGGATCTGCCACCACGGGAATTCCCGGTCGCCGCTTGATCACGTCAACCACTGCATCGAGCCCTTCCAGATCCGCAATCAAGCCAATCTTGATCGCCGCAATCGGCAGCGAGGCCAGTGCCTTGGCCGCCTCTCTGATGCAAGACGCCGGCAGCGGATGCAGCGAGTGCACATCACGCAGATCCTGTACCGTCAGTGCGGTAGGAATGGTCATCGCCCAACCGCCGCAAGCCGCCACGCTCTCGGCATCAGCGACCAGCCCAGCACCTCCGGTAGGGTCATGGCCCGACAGCACCAGCACTGTCGGCAGATGGGGTGAATATTCCGCGTTCAAGCTATTCAAAAGGGTTTCACCACAGCCAGGATGATGATCGCTACCAGCGCCAGCACCGGCAGCTCATTGAAGACACGGAAAAACGTGGCACTGCGTCGGCAGCGGTCTGCTGCCAGCTGCTTCAGGTAGATCAGGCAAACATGGTGATAGGCCACCAGCGCTACCACCAATGCCAGCTTGGCATGCAGCCAGCCCTGACTCATCCAGCCAGGGTTGAGCCATACCAGCAGGGCGCCAAACAACAGCACAGCCACCATGGAGGGGGTCATGATGCCGCGATACAGCTTGCGCTCCATGACCATGAAGGTGTCCATGGTTGCGTACTCACCCTTGTCTCTAGCCTGGGCGTGGTACACGTACAGGCGGGGGAGATAGAACATCGCCGCAAACCAGGTCACGATGGACATCAGGTGAAAGGCTTTTATCCACAGGTACATGTCAACTCCTCAGGCTGTGGATGAATCAGACAGGCGGTAGTACCGCTCGATGGCGTCACGGGTGATGATACCGGAAATTCGTTTCTGCTTCGGTCGATAACCATGTTCTACATAGAGTCCATCGACCTTGCTTTCGTTCAGCACGTTCAATGCTTCCGTCAGTGTTGCCTGTAGGTGGATGGGCACCAGGTCGAGTCGCTGACCGGGTATTTCCAGCAGGTCGAGCAACGCCTGCTTGTCCTCGGCCTGCTCGGTTTCCGGTGGAGGCGAGCGCAGGGGGGAGCGATCCACGTTCTTGCCAGCAATGCTCTCCGCTGGCGATTCTGCCTCTATCAACGCTTCCATCATGCTGTCGTCCGGATCACTGACCTTATCCTTGGCCGCTGCCTCCCGCTCATCTTGCTCGATCAAGTAGCGCGCCAGATCCGCGGCCTTGAGGGCAAGGGTCGGTTTGTCATCCGTGGATCGCTCGATAATGATCCAGACAGGCTTGGCCTCCAGCAAGGCGCGAGCTTGTCCCTCGGAGACACGCCGCTTGGTTCTCACCAAGCTGCGTTCCATGACCGCAGGCACCGACACCCGGGACAGTGCTTGCATCAACGGTTGCTGGAGCGGATGCAGGCCGTGCAGCTTGACGCTGATAAAGAAGCCATCGCAACGACACAATTGCCGGGTGGTGAGGCCCGCAACGACCACTGCCAGCATGCCCGGTAGCAGGATGTGCGGAATATGGGTCAGCTCCAGCAGTGCCATCAACGCAGCGAGAGGCGCCTGCAGCACCGCTCCCATCATTGCCGCCATGCCAATCATGGCGAACAGGCCGGGATCGGCCGCCTTTTCAGGCCACAGCCAGGTCCCGGCCAGACCGAACATGGCTCCCGCTGCTGCGCCAATCACCAGCACCGGGCCAATGATGCTGACCGGCACACCGCAACCTACCGCGAACGCCGTCAGCAGCAGCTTGCCAAGCACCAGGGCCAACAGAATGTCGAGTGCCAGCCGATTGAACAGGGCATCTGACAGGCTGTCATAGCCGATGCCTTGTACCTGGGGATAGCACCAGGCCAGTAACGCCGCCAGGGCACCGACCATCGTCAACCGCCACCACAGCGGCAGGCGTGCCAGTCTCTCGGAACGGGACACGTGAATGAACAACCCCGCCAGCAATCCGATGCCAAAGGCCATGACGGCAATCCAATAAATATTGAATAGCGATCCCAGGGCCAGGTCGGGCACCGCGAAGGCGGGCTCGGCGCCATACACCAGCTGCGATACCAGAGCCCCCATGCAGGCCGCCAGGATCACCGGCATGAAGCCGACAATGGTGTACTCCATCATCACCACTTCCATGGCGAAGATCACCCCGGCGATAGGGGTATTGAAGGAAGCCGCGATACCGGCCGCGGTACCGCAGGCCACCAGCACACGCAGACTGTTGTGAGGAAGGCGCAGCAACTGGCCAAGCCCACTGGAGGCCGCGGCGCCCAGGTGAATCGCGGGCCCCTCCCTCCCGGCAGAGAGACCGCCTACCACCGTCACCACCCCGACCCACCATTGATTCAGCCAGTTACGCAGCGGAAAGCGTCCCTGGTGATAGGTCAGGCGCTCGATGACATGGCTCACCCCAATCTTGCGGGCCGCCAACGGCTGACGCCACAACGCAAACCCGATGATGGTCACCGCCAGGATCGGGAGTACCATGCGCAGCCCGGTAGACAGCTGTTCGAAGGCCTCAGGGTCGTCATGGGGCATGACCAGCATCGCCCCCAGCATCAGTGCAAGGCGAAACACCACCATCAAACTACCGGTGATCAAGCCGGTCGCAATGCCCAGTACACACAGTTGCGGCAGGGCATCGACGCTCGCCAGCTGGCGGCGGAAGGCATCGAGACTGAGATCTGGCAGGCGCATGGCTTCCTTGTTTCCTTCCGTGAAGGCAGAGGGCGGGTCCCTGTCACACCCAAGTGGCCAAGGCTCGAGTGAAGTGACTGTCTCTTGTGTATCATAGAACGGGACCCGGCACCCAGACGGCTGGCATGACTTGGCTCTGCCCCGGGGACCTCCCGAATGCGTCGGGGCCTTGGCGCCAGGCCGGTATTGCGCCGGCAATGGGCTACTTATCGTTCAGGCAATGCGCTGATAGAGCAAAGTGCAAAGGAGCATCACGTGATCAAGGTTGGAATCGTCGGCGGTACCGGCTACACCGGTGTCGAACTGCTCAGACTGCTGGCTCGCCACCCTGGCGTCGAGGTGGATGCCATCACCTCACGCAGCGAAGCAGGTCTCGGCGTGGCCGAACTGTACCCCAACCTGCGCGGTCACTATGACGGACTGTGCTTTAGTGAACCTGACCCAGAGCGTCTCGCAGCCTGTGATGCGGTATTCTTCGCCACGCCCCACGGCGTTGCTCATGCGCTGGCGGGGGATCTTCTCGAGCGCGGCACTCGCGTTATCGACCTGTCAGCAGATTTTCGCCTGCGCGACGCTGACGTGTGGGCCGAATGGTACGGCCAGCCTCATGGTGCTCCAGGACTGCTTGAAGAAGCCGTCTACGGCCTGCCGGAAGTCAATCGCGACCAGATCAAGCAAGCGCGGCTGATTGCTGTACCGGGTTGCTATCCTACCGCCGTACAGCTCGGCTTCCTGCCGCTGCTGGAAGCAGGGCTGATCGATCCTGAGCAGCTCATCGCCGACTGCAAGTCCGGGGTGACCGGTGCGGGCAGAGGCGCAAAGGTTCCCTCCCTGCTGGCCGAGGCGAGCGAATCCATGAAGGCCTACGGCGCTTCTGGTCATCGCCATCTACCTGAGATACGGCAGGGTCTTGGGGATGCCGCAGGCCAGGATGTTGCCCTGACCTTCGTGCCACACCTGACACCGATGATCCGTGGCATACATGCCACGCTCTACGGACAGCTCACCGGCGATCCTGGCGACCTTCAGCAGCGCTTCGAAGAGCGCTTCGCCAATGAACCCTTTGTCGATGTGATGCCCGCAGGCAGCCATCCGGAGACCCGCAGTGTCAAAGGCGCCAATCTCTGCCGTATCGCCGTCCATCGCCCTGGCAACGGCAATACGGTTGTCGTGCTTGCGGTCATCGATAACCTGGTCAAGGGGGCGTCGGGGCAGGCCATCCATGCGCTCAACCTGATGTTCGACTTTGATGAGACGGCGGGACTCGATGCCCCAGCCATCATGCCCTGACCGACGGAAACCCTGCCCCGACGGTTTTCCGGGACAGACAGGTCACCACGGGAAGATGGCGCGATAGGTCGCGAGAGACATGAGAAGGAACACGCTGTCGTGCCGTCACGCTGGCGGCGCGGCGCTACCTCCTTGGAAAAGTTGACCCTTTTACTCTGGTTTAGGGATAATACCCGGTGTTGTTCGTCTCTGGCGCCTGACGCCAGGAATGACACTCCATGTGACCTGACCCCCGGAGCTCCTAATGAGCGGTGCCGAATCCTTTGTTCCTACTCCGTTGCTGCTGTCCGACAACGCACAGCGTCGTCTCAAGGCGCTGATGGCCGAGGACGGTGCCGAAAAGATCGCCCTGCGCGTGTATGTCACAGGTGGCGGCTGTTCAGGATTTCAATACGGCTTCGACGTCGCCGACAGCTTCAACGACGACGACACCGAAATCCCTTTCGGCAGCGTTTCGCTGGTGGTTGACCCGCTGTCCTACCAATACCTGGTGGGCTCGACCATTGACTACGAAGAGGGCCTGGCCGGGGCTCGCTTTCTGGTCCAGAACCCCAACGCCACCACGACCTGTGGCTGCGGTGCATCGTTCATGGTGTAACCCGCCGCAAGCCAGACATCTGACGCAGCCCAAGGGCTGCGTCTTTCGTTGCAGGCTAGCGACTCCTTAGGTTCTCCCCAAGACTCCCTTCAGACCCGGTTCCCTCGGCCTGGTCGATCCCCGGGCATGCCCCTGGCAACACGCCCAGCGTTGGCCCAGCGGATTCTTCCCCAGCTTGACCCCCTCGCCGCAACTCGCCATGGTAGTTACGGATTTCACAATAACGTCAACTGGGGAAAACCATGAAAACCGCCCTTACCTCTGCTGCACTGGCCTCTGCCCTGATGACCTTCGGTATCATCGGTACCGCCCAGGCCGAGACCCTGAACGTGGCCACCGATCCCAGCTTCGTACCGTTCGAGATGATGGATCAGGAAACCGGCGAAATGGTCGGTTTCGATATGGATATCATCAAGGAACTGGCCGAGCGTGCCGGCTTCGACTACGAACTGCGCACCATGGACTTCAACGGCATCATCCCAGCCGTCCAGACCGGCAATGTCGACATCGCGATTGCGGGCATCACCATCACCGATGAGCGCGCTGAAATCGTCGACTTTTCCGATGCCTACTATGATTCCGGTCTCAAGATTCTGGTCAGCGCCGACGAGGAAGGCGTGGCAGAGATTGGCGACCTCGCCGGAATGCGAATCGGCACCAAGATCGGCTCTACCAGCTACGACTTCCTGCAGGAAAACCTGGGCGAAGATGCCGAGATCACGCCGTATCCGGGCACTCCTGACATGTACATGGCCTTGCTGGGAGGTAGCGTCGATGCCGCCTTCTACGATGCGCCCAATGTCGGCTACTTCTCTCAGACTCGTGGCGAAGGCAAGGTCAAGGTCGTAGGCCCGCTCTATGAAGGCCAGCAATACGGCATTGTCTTCGTCAAGGGCAGCGAGTGGGTCGAGCCGGTCAACGAGGCGCTGGCAGCCATGAAGGAAGACGGCACCTACGACGAGATTCACACCAAGTGGTTCGGCGCTCCTAGCGAGTGACATAGACCCGCTTAACGCGGTGAAAGCACTGGCCAATTGCCCGCGACGGGGCTGCCCAGCGTCTAGGCAGTAACGTGATGGCGAGAGGACAGTGCTTTCCAGGGGCCGGAGCCATACCGGCCCTTTTCGATCCTGCCCGGACGTCACTTCGAGGCGCAGTCTCGACCCTCGCGTCAAGGCAAGCGGCCTTGTCCTGATCTCATAAGCATGACGGAGACCCACTCGTGGACGTCAATTTTCAATTCGACTGGTCGGCAGCCCTGTCCTCCATTCCTCAGCTGCTGACCGGCATCCCCTACACGCTGATGATCTCCTTCGGTGGTCTCGCCATCGGTTTTATCATCGGCATCATCTTTGGTCTGTTAAGAATCTCGCGACACGCATGGCTACGCATTCCTGCGGTGGCCTATATCGAGATCTTCCGTGGCACGCCCGTGCTGGTTCAGGTCCTGTTTATCTTTTACGGCCTGCCCAGCCTGCTGGGAGGCCCCATCGATGCCATTACCGCCGGTATTGCTGCCATCGCCGTCAACTCAGGCGCCTATATCTCGGAAATCGTGCGCGGAGGCGTTCAGTCCATCGAACGCGGCCAGGGCGAAGCGGGACTGTCTCTTGGCCTGTCACAGCGCCAGACCTTCCGCTACATCATCTGGCCACAGGCATTCAGACGCATGATCCCTGCTCTCGGCAACCAGGCCATCATCAGCATCAAGGACACCTCTCTGTTCGCGGTCATCGGTGTCGGAGAACTGGTACGTCAGGGCCAGATCTATATCGCGACGACCTTCACCGCACTGGAGGTCTATTTGATGGTGGCACTCATGTATCTCGCCATCACCCTATCCTTGTCGTTTGCCCTGCGCATGCTTGAGCGCAAGGGCCTGGTGGGTCAGTGAGGAGCCGTCATATGGAAAATCACCGTCAGTCCCAAGCTTCTCAGTCTTCTGCTTCGATGCCCCAGGGCGAGCCCATCGTCCGCATTGGCAAGTTGAACAAGCACTTTGGCTCCCTGCACGTGCTCAAGAACATCGACCTTGAAGTGGCGCAGGGAGAAGTGGTCGTGATCATCGGCGCCAGTGGCTCCGGCAAGTCGACCTTGATTCGCTGCGTCAATGGCCTGGAAGAATTCCAGCAGGGCGAGCTGCGCGTCGATGGCAACGATCTCAAGCCCCATGGCAAGGCCAGTCGCGCCCTGCAGACGATCCGCACCGAAGTCGGCATGGTCTTCCAGCAATTCAATCTGTTTCCGCACTTAAGCGTCCGTGACAACGTCACTCTGGCGCCGATGAAAGTGCGCAACATGGCGCGAGATGCCGCTGAGGCGACGGCTGAGCGCTTGCTGGACAGGGTCGGGATCAAGGACCAGGCAAGCAAGTATCCGACACAGCTGTCAGGCGGCCAGCAACAGCGCGTCGCTCTGGCCCGAGCACTGGCCATGGAGCCGCGCCTGATGCTCTTCGACGAGCCCACCTCTGCACTCGATCCGGAGATGATCGGTGAGGTCCTGGACGCCATGCGTGAGCTCGCCAAGGAGGGCATGACCATGATGATCGTGACCCATGAGATGGGCTTCGCTCGCGAGGTCGCCGATCGGGTCATCTACATCCACAAGGGTGAAATCGTGGAGCAAGGCAAGCCTGAAGATATCTTCGACAACCCGCAAAATGAGCGTACCCAGAGCTTCCTGTCACGGGTACTCAAGCACTGACAACGCTTCCTGAAGCACTGAAAACGCCCTGTCGAGATATCGACAGGGCGTTTTTTTGGCTGTGGACAACTTTTTTACGCATTCGCCGCTAACCCAGTCATGGCGCCGACTACGAGGTATCCGCTGAAATGTTCACCGTCACGAGGACAACGCTGCCTGAGCACGGTGGATAACACGTGGACCCTCACGCTTGTGGGCAACCTCGGCTTTCATCCACAGCCTAAGAACATGGCGTCAAGAGCTGGTACGCCTCTTGTCCAACAATCGATCAACATTTCAAGCTATTGTAACAATTAGGGTTTTATAGGTTTTCCACAAATTTTGTCCACACCAGTAGTTACTACCACTACAGAACTTCCTTTCTTATTCTTCTTATTTTTTTATAGGAGAAAAACCAAGTGAGGATCTGGCCGACGAGGGTGTGGAAAACCCTGACGTTTACCCACAGGAGGGTTTATACTGGCGGGCTAATTTTTGCATGACCCATCATTTCCGACGCTGGCGCGCTGCGCCGAACGAGGTGAACCTTGGAGTATCCCGACCGCTTTGACGTCATCGTCATCGGCGGTGGCCATGCTGGAACGGAAGCTGCCCTGGCCTCTGCCCGCATGGGTTGCCAGACCCTGCTGTTGACACACAACATCGAGACCCTTGGTCAAATGTCCTGCAATCCCGCTATTGGTGGGATCGGCAAGAGTCATTTGGTCAAGGAAATCGACGCTCTCGGCGGCGCCATGGGCTTGGCGACGGACCTGGGCGGTATCCAGTTCCGTGTGCTGAATGCACGCAAGGGACCCGCGGTGCGCGCCACTCGTGCTCAGGCCGATCGCGTGCGCTACAAGGCTGCGATTCGTGGAATGCTGGAAAATCAGCCGAATCTGACGCTGTTTCAGCAGGCTGCCGGTGATCTGATCGTCGAACAGGACACGGTACGTGGCGTGGTTACCGAAACCGGGCTGCGTTTCCTGTCAGACACCGTCGTGCTGTGCACCGGAACCTTCCTCGGAGGGGTCATTCACATCGGCTTGGACAACAGCCGCGGTGGCCGCGCTGGCGACCCGCCCTCCAACGCATTGGCAGAACGTCTTCGCGCTTTGCCCTTCCGGGTTGACCGACTCAAGACAGGGACACCACCGCGTATTGATGCCAAGAGCGTTGATTTCGCTCGACTCGAGGAACAGCCGGGTGATGCCCCAACGCCGGTGATGTCCTATCTCGGTTCGCGGGAGATGCATCCTCGTCAGGTCAGTTGCCACATTGCGCACACCAATGAGCGGACCCACGAGATCATCTTCAACAATCTCGATCGCTCGCCGATGTTTTCGGGAGTGATCGAGGGCGTCGGTCCTCGCTACTGCCCATCCATTGAAGACAAGGTCCACCGTTTCGCTGACAAGAACAGCCACCAGGTCTTCATTGAACCCGAAGGACTGGATACGCACGAGCTATACCCAAATGGTATTTCTACCTCGCTGCCCTTCGACGTCCAGCTCCAGGTGGTCCGTTCCATCGAGGGCCTCGAGCGTGCGCACATCACACGCCCGGGCTATGCCATCGAGTATGACTTCTTCGATCCGCGGGATCTGAAGCACTCGCTGGAAACCAAATTTATCCACAACCTGTTTTTTGCCGGCCAGATCAATGGCACCACCGGCTACGAAGAAGCCGGTGCCCAGGGGCTATTGGCAGGCTTGAACGCCGCCCGTCGGGCGAAATCCCTGGAAGCCTGGTGCCCGAGACGCGATGAAGCGTATCTGGGGGTGCTGGTGGATGACCTGATCACCATGGGCACCAAGGAGCCCTATCGCATGTTCACCTCCCGCGCCGAATACCGGCTGCTGCTGCGGGAAGACAATGCCGATATGCGATTGACCGAACACGGCCGTGAACTGGGACTGGTCGACGACGAGCGCTGGTCCCGTTTCAGCGAGAAGCGCGAGGCGGTAGAGCGGGAAAGTGCACGCTTGAAAGCCACTTGGGTTCAGCCTGGCAGCGATGCGGCGAAGTCGATCGAAAGCGTCACCGGCAAACCCCTTGGTCGCGAATACAGCCTGATGGATCTGCTCAAGCGTCCCGAGCTTGGATATGCCGATGTGGCGGGTGCCAAGGGAGATCCTGTCAGTGACGACACCGTGGCCGAACAGGTTCAGATTCAGGCCAAGTATCAAGGCTATATCGATCGTCAGCAGGACGAGATCGACAAGCTCAAGCGCCACGAATCCATGGCACTGCCGGCAGATCTCGATTACGCCCGCGTCGAAGGGTTGTCCCACGAGATTCGCCAGAAGCTGGCGGAAGCGCGGCCCGAGACCCTGGCTCAGGCCGGACGCATCAGTGGGGTGACCCCTGCTGCGGTGTCGATCCTGCTGATCCATCTCAAGAAGCGTCGGCTGCTGGATGATCAGAAAGTGGTGACAGGATGACAGCGTCCATCGATAGCGCGCTGGAGGGGCGTCTGCGCGCCCGCTTGGTCGAGGGTCTCAAGACCCTCGAGATTGCCGTCAGCCCCTACCAGGTCGATCATCTGGTCGCCCTGGTCGTCTTGTTGCACAAGTGGAATCGGGCCTATAACCTCACCGCGGTGCGAGACCCCCTGGAAATGGTGTCCCGCCATCTGCTGGACAGCGCTGCCGTGCTGCCCTGGGTCGAGGGGCCGCGGATCCTGGATGTCGGCGCTGGGCCCGGTCTTCCGGGGCTGGTACTGGCAATACTCAGACCTGATCTGGACATCAGTCTGCTCGACAGCAACGGCAAGAAGGTTCGCTTTCAGCGCCAGGCAGTGATGGAGCTGGGGTTGACCCGGGTGACCCCGATCCAGGCCCGAGTGGAGTCCTTTGCGCCGCCAGCGGGCGGTTACGACCAATTGATCTCCCGTGCCTTCGCCAGTCTCGAGGATTTCATCGGCATGACACGCAGCCTGCTGGCGCCTAGCGGCCAGTGGCTGGCCATGAAAGGACCGGCAGTAGATGGCGAGCTTGAGCGGCTGGATGATGATATTCGCGTGTTGTCACGTCATCCGTTGAGAGTGCCGTTCGCCGATGGGGGACGAGAACTGGTTATGCTGGAACCCGACGCCGGGGATCGCTAGGCTCAACCTTGGAACGACCTGTCGGGCCCAATTTGGCTGGCCTGCCACCCGAGAATTTCCACGCAAGGATGACGTCGTGACGAAAATCATCGCCTTGACCAACCAGAAGGGTGGGGTCGGCAAGACCACCTCTGCCGTCAATCTGGCCGCCAGCCTGGCGGCGCTCGATCGCCGGGTGCTGCTGGTCGATCTTGATCCCCAGGGGCACGCCACCATGGGCAGTGGCGTTGATAAGCATAGCCTCGAAGGCAGCGTGCTGGACGTCATCCTGGGCGACAAGCGCCCCGTGGAAGTCATCCTTGACTGCCCAGAGGCGGGCTATGCGCTGCTTCCGGGCAATGGTGATCTGACCGCTGCCGAGGTTGAGCTGCTGGACCGTGGAGAAGGGCGCGAGCGTGCCCTGGGCAAGGCATTGTCCGAGGTGGCAGGCGAGTATGACGTGGTCATGATCGACTGCCCGCCGTCATTGAACATGCTGACCGTCAATGCGCTGACGGCAGCGGACGGGGTACTGATTCCGCTGCAGTGTGAGTTCTATGCTCTCGAAGGGCTGTCGGCGCTGCTGGACACGGTTGAACAGATCAAGGACAGCGTGAATCCGGGGCTCGAAATCTATGGCATCCTGCGCACCATGTTCGACGCCCGCAATAGCTTGACGCGAGACGTCAGCAAGCAGCTGCGTGACTACTTCGGTGATGCCCTGCTGAAGACGACGATACCGCGTAACGTGCGGGTTGCCGAAGCGCCCAGTCATGGCCTGCCTGTCACCAAGTACGCGCGCTTTTCAAGGGGTAGCCAGGCCCACCGGGTACTTGCCAAGGAATTGATTCGCCGGTTGTCACTGTAGCCGCGCGGCGGGACGGTCGACTTTTCAAAGCGTGCTGTGATGAGGATGAATCGATGACACGCAAACGCGCCCTGGGACGGGGTTTGGACGCGCTGATCGGGGCGGGCGCCAGACGCCGTGAAAGCCTGGATCTTCCCGAGGTCGACGCTGAATTGATGGAAGCCGAGGATGGCGGCGCCGATGCTGTCGCGCCGGCCATGGCGGAAGAACGACTTGAACGCCTGCCGCTGGGACAGCTCAGCCGAGGAAAGTATCAGCCCAGGCGCGACATTCAGCCTGAGGCGTTGGAGGAGCTGGCTGACTCGATCCGCGCCCAGGGCGTGATGCAGCCTATTGTCGTTCGCCCTATTGGCACCGATCGCTACGAGATCATTGCCGGTGAACGCCGCTGGCGTGCCTCGCAGTTGGCTGAGCTGGATGTGATTCCTGCGGTCATCCGCGACGTCTCCGACGAGGTGGCGCTGGCGCTGGCGCTGATCGAGAACATCCAGCGCGAGAACCTCAACCCGGTCGAAGAAGCGTTGGCGCTCAAGCGCCTGCTCGATGAATTCGAGTTGACCCAGCAGCAGGTGGCCGACGCCGTGGGGCGCTCCCGCGCCCAGGTCACCAACCTGTTGCGCCTGCTGACCCTGGATGGCGAAGTCCAGACCCTGCTTGAGCGCGGTGATCTTGATATGGGGCATGCCCGTGCGCTGCTGTCGCTGCCTGCGGCCAAACAACGCAAGGCGGCTCACGAAGTGGTCAACAAGGATTTGACCGTGCGTGCCACCGAAGCACTGGTGAAGCAACTGGCCAGCGGCAAGCCAAAGGCGGCCAAGGCATCTCCACAGCAGGACGTGTCGCGGCTGGAGACGCGCCTGGCGGACCTGCTCGGTGCACCGGTCAAGATCAGTCACGGCAAGGCGGGCAAGGGCAAGGTGACGATCCAGTACTCCAGCCTGGATGAGCTGGATGGCATCCTCGAGCATATTCGCTGAAGAGAGCGGATAGGCGCGGCATAGGTGTGTGCGATTTCGCGCAGTAAACCACTTAGGTCGCTAACAACTTTAGCGACCAGTTCTCCGCATTTGGTCGTAAGCCAGCGCGAAGTGACGACAAATCGTTGCGTCTTTGGTTGAAGCCCCAAGGGGGCTTCCCTATAATCGCGCCGGAGTCTGTCGGTGGTCTGTCGCCGACAACACGATGAATATTGAATGCGCGCAATGCGGCGCGTCGGGAGAATCACTTGGCGGCCAGGATTCAACGACCCCAGGTGCAGCGTCTGCTGATGGTGCAGCTTGCCACCGTTGCGCTGATCAGCGCGGTTGCCGCTGTGACCAGCGGTGTGCCGGGGACATCCTCTGCGGCCCTGGGTGGGCTTGTGGCCTTCCTGCCCAACGTGTTCTTTGCCTGGTGTGTGTTCCGCACGCAAGGGGCGCGTCATTCAAAGATCATCGTCAACAATTTCTATCGTGCGGAAGCCGGCAAGTTCGGTTTGACGGCGGCGCTGTTCACTCTAGTGTTCATCGCAGTGCCTCCCTCAAACCCGACTTTTTTCTTTGGCGCTTATGTGGTGACGCTGTTCGTTCATTGGCTGGGGCCCTGGCTAGTGAAACGACCGTCGCACACCTGACAACGAGGCAGACATGGCAGGCACGAATCCGACCCCTACGGAATATATCCAGCACCACCTGCAGAACCTGACCTTCGGGCTGCATCCCGACAATGGCTGGTCCATCGCGCATTCCGCTCAGGAAGCGTCCGACATGGGCTTCTGGGCCGTTCACCTGGACACGCTGGGCTGGTCCGTGGGCCTGGGCCTGATCTTCCTGTGGCTGTTCAAGAAGGCCGCCAACACGGCGACCACCGGTGTGCCTGGCGCGCTGCAGAACTTTGTCGAGCTGATGGTCGAGTTCGTCGACAACTCGGTCAAGGACACCTTCCACGGCAAGAGCAAGCTGATCGCGCCGCTGGCGCTGACGATCTTCTGCTGGGTGTTCCTGATGAACCTCATGGACCTGGTGCCGGTAGACTTCCTGCCGATGCTGGCGGCCAAGATTGGCGCCATGTTCGGAGCCGATCCTGCCCACGTCTACTTCAAGGTGGTGCCGACCACTGACGTCAATGCCACCCTGGGCATGGCGCTGTCGGTGTTTGGCCTGATCATCTTCTACACCATTCGCACCAAGGGCTTCTCCGGCTTCATTGGCGAGCTGACCCTGCACCCGTTCAACTCACCGAACAAGCTGGTTCAGGCGCTGTTCATCCCGGTCAACTTCCTGCTGGAGTTCGTGACCCTGCTGGCCAAGCCGATTTCCCTGGCCCTGCGACTGTTCGGCAACCTCTACGCCGGTGAGCTGATCTTCATCCTGATCGCCATGATTGGCCTGTGGCAGCTGCCGCTGCACTTCACCTGGGCGGTGTTCCACATTCTGGTCATCACCCTGCAGGCCTTCATCTTCATGATGCTGACCATCGTCTACATGAGCATGGCGGTGGAAAAGCACTGACGGTTTCGCATTACCCCTAACCCTTAACCCTAACCCACTGATAAACCTTAGTTTCAACTAAAAACTGGAGAGACCACCATGGAAGCACAAGTTCTGGGTATGACCGCCATCGCCGTGTCCCTGCTGATCGGCCTGGGTGCCCTCGGTACCGCTATCGGCTTCGGTATCCTCGGCGGCAAGTTCCTGGAAGGCGCTGCACGTCAGCCGGAAATGGTTCCGATGCTGCAGGTCAAGATGTTCATCGTCGCCGGCCTGCTGGACGCCGTGACCATGATCGGTGTGGGTATCGCGCTGTTCTTCACCTTCGCTAACCCGTTTGTCGGTTAATGTCCGACCGCTCGTCATGAGCCGTCGAACCCTTAACCCCAAACCCGTAACGCGAGAGGTGCTGGCGTGAACCTGAACCTTACCCTAGTCGGCCAGGCTATCGCCTTTGCGTTCTTCGTCTGGTTCTGCATGAAGTTTATTTGGCCGCCGGTCATGCAAGCTCTGCAGGAACGCCAGAAGAAGATCGCCGATGGCCTGGATGCTGCCAGCCGTGCGGCGCGGGATCTCGAAGTGGCCGAGAAAGAGGCCGACGAGACTCTGCGCAAGAGCAAGCAAGAGGCGGCCGAGATCCTGGAACAGGCCCAGAAACAGGCCAACCAGAAGCTCGAACAGGCACGCGAAGACGCCCGCCTCGAAGGCGAGCGCATGATTGCCAAGGCCAAGTCTGAAATCGAGCAGGAAGTGGCACGCGCGAAAGAAGATCTGCGCGCACAAGTGTCACGCCTGGCGGTGCTGGGCGCTGAGCGAATTCTGGAGTCCTCCATCGACGAGAAGCAGCACGCTGCCATCGTCGACAAACTCGCCAAAGAGCTCTGAGGAGGTGCCCCATGGCGGAAACGTCAACTATCGCTCGCCCATACGCCAAGGCTGCCTTTGAGCACGCCGTGGCCAAGGACGCGCTCGAGGACTGGTCCGGCATGCTGGCCCGCGTCGCGCAGGTCGTCAGCGATGACGACATGCGCGGCCGAGTGCTCGGCAACCCCAAGCTGTCCAGCGCACAGAAGGCTGATGTTGTCGTCGACGTCTGTGGTGACGCCGTCAATGACGACCTCAAGAACTTCGTTCGTCTGGTCGGCCAAAAGGGTCGCCTGACGGCGCTCGGCGCCATCGCCGAGCAGTTCGAGGTGCTCAAGGCCCAGCAGGAAAAGCGGGTCGAGGTGGAGATTGTCTCTGCCTTTCCGCTGGCCGAAGCCCAGGAACAATCGCTCGCGAGTGCACTGGCCAAGCGTCTGAACCGCGAAATCTCCATTACCACTCAGGTGGACAAGACGCTCCTGGGCGGCGTGATCCTGCGTGCCGGCGACACCGTCATTGACGGTTCGGTACGCGGTCGATTGAACCGCCTCCAGGAAGCCCTTTCCGCCTGAGTCTGAGGGACATGGCATGCAGCAACTGAATCCTTCCGAGATCAGCGACATCATCAAGCAGCGCATTGAGAAGCTTGACGTCGCATCCGAAGCCCGTAATCAGGGTACGATCGTCAGCGTGTCTGACGGTATCGTGCAGATTCACGGCCTCGCCGACGCAATGTTCGGTGAGATGATCGAATTCCCCGGCGGCATCTTCGGGATGACCCTGAACCTCGAGCGCGACAATGTCGGTGCCGTGGTCCTGGGTGATTACCTGCAGCTGGAAGAGGGCATGACTGCCCAGTGCACCGGCCGCATCCTCGAGGTGCCGGTGGGCCCCGAGCTGCGTGGTCGCGTGGTCGACGCCCTCGGTAACCCCATCGACGGCAAGGGCGACCTGGGCACCAAGGAAACCGACGCGGTCGAGAAGGTCGCGCCTGGCGTCATCACTCGTCAGTCCGTTGACGAGCCGATCCAGACCGGTTTCAAGTCCATCGACGCCATGGTGCCGATCGGCCGTGGTCAGCGTGAGCTGATCATCGGTGACCGCCAGATTGGTAAGTCGGCGATCGCCATCGATGCCATCATCAACCAGAAAGGCACTGGTGTTACCTGTGTCTACGTGGCCATCGGTCAGAAGCAGTCGACCATCGCCAACGTGGTGCGCAAGCTCGAAGAGCACGGCGCCATGGAGCACACCATCGTGGTTGCTGCCGGCGCCGCCGACCCGGCCCCGATGCAGTTCCTGGCCGCCTACTCCGGCTGCACCATGGGTGAGTACTTCCGTGACCGCGGCGAAGATGCCCTGATCGTCTATGATGACCTGTCCAAGCAGGCCGTGGCGTACCGCCAGGTGTCTCTGCTGCTGCGTCGTCCGCCGGGCCGTGAAGCCTTCCCTGGTGACGTCTTCTACCTCCACTCTCGCCTGCTCGAGCGTGCCGCTCGCGTGAACGCCGACTATGTCGAGAAGTTCACCAATGGTGAAGTGAAGGGCAAGACGGGCTCGCTGACCGCTCTGCCGATCATCGAGACCCAGGCCGGTGACGTGTCTGCGTTCGTTCCGACCAACGTGATCTCCATCACCGACGGTCAGATCTTCCTCGAGACCGACCTGTTCAACTCGGGTATCCGTCCGGCCATCAACGCTGGTCTGTCGGTATCTCGTGTGGGTGGTTCTGCTCAGACCAAGATCATCAAGAAGCTCGGCGGCAGCGTCCGTCTGGCGTTGGCCCAGTACCGCGAGCTCGCGGCCTTCTCCCAGTTCGCCTCCGACCTGGACGAAGCGACCCGCAAGCAGCTCGAGCACGGTCAGCGCGTTACCGAGCTGATGAAGCAGAAGCAGTACTCGCCTATGTCGGTTGCCGAGATGGCCATCTCTCTGTTTGCCGCCAACGAGGGCTTCCTCGATGACGTCGACGTCAACAAGGTGCTGGACTTCGAGCATGCGCTGCATGAGTACATGAAGTCCGAGCATGGCGCCTTGATCGACAAGATCAACGAGTCCGGCGACTACAACGACGAGATCAAGGACGGCCTGAAGCAAGGTCTCCAGAAGTTCAAGTCTTCTCAGAGCTGGTAAGCGCCCTCTGGCCCGCCTGACGGCGGGCCAGCTGGTCGAACAGGATTCTGAGGGTCACCGAACAAGGGTAGATCGCCATGGCAGTCGGAAAAGAGATTCGCACGCAGATTGCGAGCATCAAGAACACGCAGAAGATCACTAATGCGATGCAGATGGTGGCGGCGTCGAAGATGCGCAAGACCCAGGAACGGATGTCGGCAAGCAAGCCTTATGCCGAACAGATCCGTTACGTGGTGGGTCATCTCGCCCAGGCCAACCCGGAGTACAAGCATCCGTGGATGGAAGAGCGTGAGGCCAAGCGCGTCGGTTACATCGTCGTCTCCAGCGATCGCGGTCTCTGCGGCGGCTTGAACGTCAACCTGTTCAAGGCGACGGTCAAGGATGCCCAGGCATGGCACGAGAAGGGCGCTGAGCTCGACTTCTGTGCCCTTGGCAGCAAGGCCAGCAGCTTCTTCCGCAAGTACGGTGGAAGTCTGGTCGCGGCCAAGAGCGGCCTCGGCGAGTCGCCGAGTCTTGATGATCTGATCGGTAGCGTGAAGGTGATGCTGGATGCCTACGATGCAGGCAATCTGGATCGTCTTTACGTCGTGCACAACGAATTCGTCAACACCATGACCCAGAAGCCGGTCGTCCGTCAGCTGCTTCCGCTGACCGAGGACACCGCCAAGGTCGAGGATGACGACGAGAACAAACGTCCCAACAGTTGGGACTACCTGTATGAGCCGGATGCCAAGGCGCTGCTCGACAGCCTGCTCGTGCGCTACGTGGAAGCGCAGGTGTATCAGGCAGTGGTCGAGAACACAGCGTGCGAGCAGGCGGCACGCATGGTTGCCATGAAGAGCGCGACCGACAACGCGGGCAACCTCATCGATGATCTGGAGCTGGTGTACAACAAGGCCCGTCAGGCGGCCATTACCCAGGAAATCTCCGAGATCGTTGGCGGTGCCGCCGCTGTTTAAAGGTATGCAGGTTTCATTTGCAGGTTTTAGAGAGGAACCAAGATGAGCGGACGTATCGTACAAATCATCGGCGCGGTGATTGACGTAGAGTTTCCGCGGGACGACGTGCCCAAGGTCTACGACGCGCTGAAGGTCTCCGACAAGGAAACCATCCTCGAAGTCCAGCAGCAGCTGGGTGACGGCGTGGTGCGCTGCATCGCCATGGGCTCTACCGAAGGGCTCAAGCGCGGCATGAACACCGAGAACACCGGTGCGGCAATTTCTGTTCCGGTGGGCCAGGAAACCCTGGGCCGGATCATGAACGTGCTGGGCGAGCCGATCGATGAAGCGGGTGACATCGGCGAGCAGGAACGTATGCCGATCCACCGCGGAGCTCCGGGCTATGCGGACCAGGCAGCGACCAACGAACTGCTCGAGACGGGTATCAAGGTCATCGACCTGGTGTGTCCGTTTGCCAAGGGCGGTAAGGTCGGTCTGTTCGGCGGTGCCGGTGTCGGCAAGACCGTCAACATGATGGAACTGATTCGTAACATCGCCACCGAGCACAGCGGTTACTCCGTGTTTGCCGGTGTTGGTGAGCGTACTCGTGAAGGTAACGACTTCTATCACGAGATGCAGGAATCCAACGTTCTCGACAAGGTGGCACTGGTCTATGGCCAGATGAACGAGCCGCCCGGCAACCGTCTGCGCGTCGCGCTGACCGGTCTGACCATCGCCGAGAAGTTCCGTGACGAAGGTCGTGACGTTCTGCTGTTCGTCGACAACATCTATCGTTACACCCTGGCCGGTACTGAAGTATCCGCACTGCTCGGCCGTATGCCGTCTGCGGTGGGTTATCAGCCGACGCTGGCCGAGGAGATGGGCGTTCTGCAGGAGCGTATCACCTCCACCAAGACGGGCTCCATCACCTCCGTCCAGGCCGTCTACGTGCCTGCGGATGACTTGACCGATCCGTCTCCGGCCACCACCTTCTCGCACCTGGATGCCACGGTCGTACTGGCGCGCTCCATCGCCGAGCTGGGTATCTACCCGGCCATCGACCCGCTGGACTCCACCTCTCGCCAGCTCGATCCGCTGGTCGTGGGCGACGAGCACTACAACGTGGCTCGCGGTGTGCAGGGCGTGCTCCAGCGTTACAAGGAGCTCAAGGACATCATCGCCATCCTGGGGATGGACGAGCTGTCCGACGAAGACAAGCAGATCGTGGCACGGGCGCGTAAGATTCAGCGCTTCCTGTCGCAGCCGTTCTTCGTTGCTGAGGTCTTCACCGGCTCTCCGGGCAAGTACGTGTCCCTGAAGGAAACCATTCGTGGCTTCCAGGGCATCCTTGACGGCGAGTACGACGAGCTGCCCGAGCAGGCCTTCTACATGGTCGGCACCATCGACGAGGCCGTCGAGAAAGCCAACCAGATGAAGTAATCCCTCTAACCGGGAGACGTCATCATGACGAAAACCATCCAATGCGAGATCGTCAGTGCCGAAGGCTCGGTCTACTCCGGTAGCGCCGAGCAGGTGGTGGCGGCTGGCATCCTGGGGGATCTTGGTATCCTGGCCGGCCACACGCCGCTGCTGACCGAGTTGGCACCTGGTCCCGTGCGCGTGCTCAACGAAGGCCGCGAGGAGAACTACTACGTCTCCGGCGGTTTTATCGAAGTGCAGCCCGAGAAGGTGATCGTGCTGGCCGATACAGCGGTTCGCGCATCCGATCTGGATGAGGCGTCCGCCGAAGAGGCGCGCAAGCAGGCCCTGAAGGCCATGGAAGACAAGTCTGCGGAAATGGATTACACCCGTGCCGCAGCGGAGCTTTCCGAGGCCATGGCTCAGCTGCGTACCATCCAGCAGCTGCGTCGCAAGGCTGGCAAGAGCTAACCGCTCGCGCCCCGGCAAGCAAGCCCCCGCCCCCCGAGTGGTCTCCACTCGGGGGGCGTTTTTTTGCTGGGTAAGGTGGTCGCCGCCAGGGTGGCTGACGGAGCGGCTGCTGGAGCAGGGCACGAAGGGCGACGAGACGGCTTATGCGCAGTCCTTGCTCATGATCAGTGCCGGTAGATCTGCGTTGCTGGAGCGCTTTTGTCACGAGAGCGTGGCATCATATCGACTTTCGTTTAATGCTCTGGGGCAGCATGCCTCCCGGCAGGTGCTGACAGCATGGCGAGTCCTCCAAGACGGCCGTGTCGCCGATCATGTCACGGCTCATGCCACTGCCCTTGCCACCGAGCACGCTGGTTGAAGCATGTTGCCACGCCCCGGGTCTGCGCATAGGCCGCACGGCACGTCGCAGCGCCACATTCAGGCCTCTTTCTGTCACGCCCAAGGAGACGCCCATGACATTGACTGCTTCCTTGATGCAGCACCAGCAGGCCCTGTTGGCGGCCCTGGCGCAAGGTGACAGTGAGGCGCTGGACGCCCGCTTGCCTCAGGTACGGTCGGCTGATCTGGCGGATATCCTCGAGCAGATGCTGGAAGATGAGGCCCAGGTGGATAGCGCCTTGGCGCTGCTCAAGAGCCTGCCCATGGAGCGCCAGGCCAGCGTTTTTGGACACCTGCCGAACGATGCCCAGGATGAAATGGCGGGGCGGGTAGAGGATGCCTGGTTGTCGCGCATCCTCGACAAGATGGGGTCCGATGAGCGAGCCGATCTGTTCAAGGTGCTGGGAGACGACCGCAAGGAGGCGCTGCTGCGCCGCATGGCCAGGCGTGAGCGGGAAGCGTTGAAGCGCCTTGCGAGCTACGAAGAAGGCACCGCTGGTGCGCTGATGACCGCGGATTATGTGGCGATCCCGATGGGACTCACGGTCTCTAGAGCCATGATGAGGGTGCGCCAGACCGCCCCCGACGCGGAAACCGTGTATCAGCTGTACGTAGTGGATGAACAGGGGCGTCTGGCAGGCACCATGTCGTTGCGTCAGCTGATGGTGGCAAGGCCCCAGGCGACCATCGATGAACTGATGATACGTGACGTCATCAGCATCAATGTGGATGCCGAGCAGGAGGAGGTCGCGCGGGTGGTGGCACGCTACGACCTGCTGGCCCTGCCGGTGATTGATGGCGACGCGCGGCTGGTGGGTATCGTGACCCACGACGACGCGCTGGATGTGGTCGAGTCCGAGGCCACCGAGGATATCCACAAGGGGATGTCCATCGGCCAGCTGGAGGGTGGGGTTTCGCGAGTGCCGTTGTGGAGCCTCTATCGCAAGCGGGTCACCTGGCTGGTGCTGTTGGTGTTCGGTAACCTGTTTTCTGGCGCTGGTATCGCCCATTTCGAGGACACCATCGCGGCTCAGGTGACCCTGGTGTTTTTTCTGCCGCTGCTAATTGGCAGTGGCGGGAATGCCGGTGCCCAGGCCGCCACCTTGATGGTACGTGGCATGGCGACCGGCGATGTGGGGATCAAGGACTGGGGCAAGCTGCTGGGGCGAGAGTTGCTGGTCGCGGGATCGCTCGGTCTGACCATGGCGCTGGCGGTGGCCCCCATCGGCGTGATGCGGGGCGGTGAGGCGGTTGCCATGGTGGTCGCCATCAGCATGATCTGCATCGTGCTGTTTGGCAGCCTACTGGGCATGTGCCTGCCGTTTGTGCTGGACCGCCTGGGCTGGGATCCAGCGACGGCCTCTGCTCCGCTGGTGACCACCTTGATCGATGCCTCCGGTGTGGTCATCTACTTCTCGATTGCCGCCCTGATACTGACAGGCTCTTGATGGCCCTCTTGCCGGGAGCTCTGCCTCATCTTCCAGCGTGTGAACGGTGGTGACGCGCCAACAGCACGGTAGGTTGTCGGTGGTTGACCCAGGTGGGGAAAACGCTGCCCGTGGGCTCCGCTTCAAGGCTCTGGGCGGACATCCGGCGCGGCGGCGTGTATGCTCTTGCACGCGTTTGCCTGTCACCCTTTCATGCTTACGGGTTATCCGATGGATTGGCTACAGATAGTTGTACTTTCCCTGGTTCAGGGAATTTCAGAGTTCCTCCCCGTCTCCAGCTCCGCTCACTTGATTCTGGTTCCGGTGTTCAGCGATTGGCCCGATCAAGGATTGGCCTTTGATGTCGCCCTGCATCTGGGGAGTCTGGCGGCCGTACTCATCTACTTTCGCGATGACATCCAGCGCATGATCGTGAGCTGGTGCAGAAGTGTCGCTGGCCGTGGCACCGATCAGGACGGCAAGCTCGCCTGGTGGGTCATCCTTGCCACGATTCCCGTCGGCGTGGCAGGCCTCCTGTTCAAGGACATCATTGAACAGTACGCGCGCTCCCCCATGGTGCTGGCATTCGGTTTGATCGCCTTTGGTCTGTTGCTGGGTCTGGCTGACTGGCGCTTCCGTGGGTCCCGCAGTGAATATCAGCTGAGCTGGAAAGACGCCCTGTGGATTGGCATCGGTCAGGCGTTGGCGCTGATCCCGGGTACCTCGCGTTCCGGCATTACCATTACCGTAGCGCTGTTGCTTGGCATGGGCAGAGAGGCCGCGGCACGCTTTTCCTTCTTGCTGTCGATTCCGGTCATCATCCTGGCTGGCGGGCTGGAAGCCTGTGAGCTGCTGCAGTCCGGTATCGATGTGCACTGGGGAGATCTGGCGATAGGCACCTTGCTGTCCGGCGTCAGCGCCTATCTGTGCATCCACTTCTTTTTGTCATTCATCAAGCGTATCGGCATGCAGCCTTTCGTCGTCTATCGCGTGCTGCTGGGCATCGCGCTGATCTGGCTGTTTGGTTGATGCTCAAGGAGGCCCCCATGATCAGCGCCAAGACTGTGCGACGTTGCTGGCTTTTGCCTGTGCTTGCATCACTGTTGATCGGTTGCAGCGATGAGCCCGACACCACCACGTCGGCGGTGACCCTGGAAGGCGACATCTTTGGCACCTTTTACCAGATCACCGTGGCGGATCCGCTGACCGAACAGCAGCTGGAAGAGATCGAGCAGGGCGTGCTCGACGAAATGCACGATGTCGATGCTTCCATGTCGACCTGGCGGGATGACTCCGAGCTCAGTGCCTTCAATCAGGCCCCGTTGGCTCAGTGGCAGCCGATCTCCGACGAGTTCATGGAGGTCCTGGCCATCAGCCAGTCGGTCAGCCAGCAAAGTCACGGTGCGTTCGATGTGACCGTCGGCAGTCTGGTCAATTTGTGGAGTTTCGGTCCTGAAGCCGAACCCGAACAGATTCCCGATGAGGCGGTGCTGCAGCAGCGCCTGGCCGAAGTTGGCATGGATGCCCTCGAGATTGATACCGACACTGCCCAGGCCAGACGCCTGCGCGACGTCTATGTGGACCTTTCCGGCGTCGCCAAGGGGTTTGCCACGGATGAAGTGGCGGCGTTTCTCGACCGCCAGGGCATTGCCAACTACCTGGTCAACCTGGGCGGCGAGGTCAAGGTGAAAGGCCACCGTGACGGTGGTGATGGCCTATGGCGCATCGGTATCGAGGTACCCGAGAACGGCACTCCCAAGGCACAGCATGTGGTCGGTCTGGACGATATCTCGGTAGCCACCTCAGGCGACTATCGCCATTACTTCGAGGTGGATGGCAAGCGCTATTCCCACACCATCGATCCGCGCACTGGACGTCCGATCACCCATCGCCTGGCGTCGGTCAGCGTGGTGCATCCCTCCAACGCCTGGGCAGATGCCTGGGCCACCGCCATCAGCGTGATGGGCGAGCGGGAGGGCATGCAGGCGGCGATTGCCGCGGAGCTGCCGGTCGTCATGCTGGTACGTCAAGGCGAGGGATGGGAGAGCTGGGTCAGTCCCGCCTTCGTCGAGCGGTTTGGCAGTGATGTCGTCGACAAGCTTGGTCTCAAGGTAGTGTCCCAGGACGACATCCCGCTAGAATAGAAACACTGTTCGCAAGAAGGCGCGACCTGGCGCTGACCAGACTATGCTGTCTCAAGGGCAGCGGTCCCTGCTGGTCAAGGTCATGGCGTTCTGGTCCGTCCGGATCTTTTTCTCTCCTCTACACGACAAGGAGTCACAATGAGCCTCGATGTGGTGATTCTGGCCGCCGGACAAGGCACCCGCATGCGCTCCAGCCTGCCCAAGGTACTGCATACCCTGGCTGGAAAGCCGATGGTGCGTCACGTGGTGGACACTGCGTCGGGACTTGGCGCACAGCGTACCCACGTGGTCATCGGACACGGCGGTGAGCGGGTGCGCGAGGCGCTGGCCGATACAGGAGTGGGATTCGCCCATCAGGCGGAACAGAAAGGGACCGGACATGCCGTGGCCCAGGCGCTGGGACAACTGGGAGATGGCAAGGTCCTGGTGCTGTATGGCGATGTGCCGCTGATTCGTCGCGATACGCTGACGTCATTGCTCACCCAGGTGAATGATCACAGCATGGGCCTTTTGACGGTCACTCTGGAAGATCCCAGCGGCTACGGACGCATCGTGCGCGATGAGCAGGACAATGTCGTGGCCATCGTCGAGCAGAAGGATGCCAACGACGAGCAACTTGCGATCCGTGAGTGCAACACCGGCATCATGGCCATGACCAGTGCGCAGTTAAAGCGCTGGCTGCCCGAGCTGTCCTCCGACAATGCACAGGGTGAGTACTACCTCACCGATGTGATTGCCATGGCGGCTGCCGAGGGTGTCCGCGTTGCTACCGCTCAGCCGTCGCGTCCGATCGAGGTGGAAGGCGTCAACAACCGGTCTCAGATGGCCCGGCTCGAGCGTGCCCACCAGCACAGCATCGCCGAGTCATTGATGGCCAGTGGTGTGGCCCTGGCCGACCCTGCACGACTCGATGTGCGTGGGCGTCTGAGCTGCGGTCACGATGTCTTTATCGACGTAGGCTGCGTGTTCGAAGGCGAGGTTGAGCTGGGCGAAGGCGTGCGGATTGGACCCTACACGGTGATTCGTAACAGTCACATTGGTGCCGAAAGCGTGATTGAGGCGCATAGCATCATTGATGGCGCCGTATTGGCGGGACTCAATCAGGTCGGCCCCTTCGCCCGGCTGCGTCCTGGCTCGCGACTGGCGGTCAAGGCCAAGGTGGGCAACTTCGTCGAGACCAAGAATGCCGAGGTCGGAGAAGGCAGCAAGATCAACCACTTGAGTTATGTGGGCGACGCTCGCCTGGGCCGTGAGGTAAATATCGGTGCAGGTACCATTACCTGCAACTATGACGGTGCCAACAAGCATCGTACCGAGATCGGCGATGCCGCCTTTATCGGTTCCAATTCAGCGCTGGTGGCGCCGGTCAGTGTCGGTGAGGGGGCGACGGTAGGCGCTGGCTCGACCATCAGCCGAGACGTGGCCGATCACAGCCTGGCGGTGACCAGGGCACGCCAGATTGCCAAGGCCAACTGGCCGCGGCCGTCCAAGGACGATGAGTGAGGGTGTCCGTGCCCTGATGCGTAGCTGCTGTAAATCATGATGTTTTTCAAGGAGTGACCCCTATGTGTGGCATCGTCGCCGCGGTTGCCCAGCGCAACGTACAGAATATCTTGCTCGAGGGACTCAAGCGCCTCGAGTATCGCGGCTACGATAGCGCCGGAATGGCGGTGCGAAGCCCCATGGGTAGGCTCGATCGTCAACGTGCCGTGGGCAAGGTAGCGGCCCTGGAAGAACGCCTGCAGGCGACGGGCTTGCCCGGTCACAGTGGCATCGCCCACACCCGCTGGGCGACCCACGGCCGTCCCAGCGAGCCCAACGCACATCCTCACCAGTCCCGGGACCGCCTGGCGGTGGTGCATAACGGCATCATCGAGAACCATGAGTCGCTGCGCCAAGAGCTCAGCGATCAGGGCTATCAGTTCGAATCCGAGACTGACACCGAAGTCATCGCCCATCTGCTGGAGCGCGAGTCGCGCCGCGACGGCAATCTCTTGAGTGCGTTTCAGCGGGTTGTCGCCGGGCTGGATGGTGCTTACGCGCTGGCGGTCATGGCGGTGGATGAGCCGGGGGTCGTGGTGGGAGCGCGCAAGGGCAGCCCTCTGGTGGTGGGGGTCGGTATCGACGAGGCGTTCCTGGCCTCTGATCCGCTGGCGCTGTTGCCCGTCACCGATCGCTTCATCTACCTGCTTGAGGGTGATGTGGTCAGGCTGTCGGGTGACGGTCAGATTGAGCTGTTTGATGCCGACGGCGTTGCGGTTCAGCGTGAGATCCACACCTTCGAGCACGGTGATGGAGCGGCCAGCAAGGGCGCCTACCGTCACTTCATGCTCAAGGAGATTCACGAGCAGCCGGAGGTGATCGCCGCCGCTCTGGAAGGGCGTCTGGGGGATCGCAGCGTGCTGGTGGAAAGTTTCGGTCCCGATGCCGAGCGCCTGTTCAAGGACGTTCGCCAGATTCACATCGTGGCCTGTGGTACCAGCTACCATGCGGGAATGGTGGCGCGGTACTGGCTGGAGCGCTACACCAATGTGCCCGTGCAGGTGGAGGTGGCGTCCGAGTATCGCTACCGTCAGGTAGTGGTTCCCCAAGGTACCCTGTTCGTGACGCTCTCCCAGTCGGGGGAGACGGCGGATACCCTGGCCGCCATGCGCTTTGCCATGCAGCAGCAGAACTACCTGGGTAGCCTGGGGATCTGTAACGTGCCGGGGAGTTCGCTGGTACGTGAGGCCGACCTGACCCTGATGACCCAGGCGGGTCCCGAGATCGGCGTGGCCTCTACCAAGGCCTTCACCACCCAGCTGACGGCGCTGATGCTGTTTGCGCTGGCGCTGGGACGGGTGCGTGGCATGGACGAGAGCGAGCAGGCCGAGATCGTCGATGCGCTCCGTTCGCTGCCCACCCTGTGCAGCCAGGTACTGGGTCTCGACCGGGACATCGAGGCCATGTCCATGGCCTTTGCCGAAAAGCATCATGCGCTGTTCCTGGGCCGTGGTGCCCACTTTCCCATCGCCCAGGAAGGTGCGCTCAAGCTCAAGGAAATCTCCTATATTCACGCCGAGGCCTATCCGGCGGGCGAGCTCAAGCATGGCCCGTTGGCACTGGTGGACAGCGACATGCCGGTGATCTCGGTAGCCCCCAACGACGAGCTGCTCGACAAGCTCAAGTCCAACTTGCAGGAAGTCAGGGCAAGGGGCGGAGAGCTGTATGTCTTCGCTGACGAGAACGTGGGTCTGCATGAAAGTGACGGTATCCGCGTCCTGCATCTGCCCCATGTGCATGATGCCTTGGCGCCGATCCTCTACACCCTGCCACTGCAGCTGCTGTCCTACCACGTGGCGGTACTCAAGGGCACCGATGTGGATCAGCCGCGCAACCTGGCCAAGTCGGTGACCGTGGAATAGCCACGGGGCCAGCGGTAAGCCACAAGAGTGGTTCTCTACCATAGACAAGCGACGGCGCCGAACACTCAGTGTTCGGCGCCGTCGCTTCGAGACCTCGTCAACGCTGCCGCATCCGCTGCACAATACCCTTCGACATGTGTGCAATGGCGTGCATTGCGAACTGCTGCGGTGCAGAAAATGTGTCTTTGGCGTAAGGCTAGTTCCCTGAAAAAAGGGATAAAATCCTCTCTAGTGTGCCAATAGATACCATTATGTGCTTAGCCTTATTGAGCACATAATCAAACACCATGGATGCATCTTCGTTCCTATAGTCGCTTATCAAGCGCTTGTGATGTTGGCCGGTAGCGGTGAAGCCCATCTCCTGAGCCTATAACGATAACGACCGAGGACTGGCGATGATCAGACGATGCTCCAGCGGCCCCTTACGCTCCCCTGTCATGCTCTCTCCTGTGGTGCTCTCGGCTGCCATGCTGACCGGCGTTTCTGTGCTCGCCATGGTGCCTATGAAGGCCGTTGCCCAGACCACCATGCAGGAACTCAACGAGCTAAAGGCCCAGATCGAACTGCTGAAACAGCAGCAACAGGCGGCGATGGCGCTGGTCGAGCAGCAGCAGGCCCAGATCGACAGCCTGATCAGCCAACAGACCCATATGCAGCATGAGGTGGCCGAGGTCAGCGACAGCGTGGTCAGGCGCACCGACGACGGCGACTTTCTGGTGGGCGAGACGACGGTGGCCATCGGTGGTTATATCAAGGCCCAGGCGGCTTTCTCCGACAACGGTTTGAGCGACGGCAAGGCCAACGAGACGGTGACGGCGGGGCTGTTGCGTGCCACCGATGATGACAAGGACAATCGGGTCAGCCTCAGTGCACGTGAAACACGCTTCAATATTGGCACCTCCACGCCGGTGGGGGGCGATACCATGAACACCTTCATCGAGATGGACTTCTACGGTGCCGACGATGAAGCCAACGAATTTGTGTCCAACTCCTACGCCCCCAGGTTGCGGCACGCTTACTTGAGCTGGGGAAACTGGCTGGCCGGCCAGACCTGGTCGACCTTCATGGACGTGAAGGGACTCGGGGAGCTGGACGCCTTCAGTACCCATACGGGCTCCATCTTTGTGCGACAGCCTCAGCTCCGTTACACCTACCCGCTGGACTGGGGCAATCTACAATTCGCGGTGGAGAACCCTGAGGATGGCGACGACGACCAGGACACCCCGGATATGGTGGCCCGAGTCAACGTGGATCAGGACTGGGGACATGTCTCTGCTGCCACCGTCGTCCGACGCTTCAGCCTGGACGATGCCGAGGATGACGACAGTCGCTGGGGGGCCGGTTATAGCCTGACCGGGCGTTTCCCGGTGTTCGAAAAAGATGACCTTATGCTCCAGGCCAACTACGGCAACCTGGGGCGTTACATGGCCCTGGGTGCCTATCCCAACGCCAAGGTCGAGGATGGACAGCTCAAGATGGTCGAGTCCTGGGGGGCGTCCGCCATCTATCGGCACTACTGGACCGACACCTTGCGCTCAAGCGTTGCCTACTCGGCCACGGAACTCGACAGCCATGGCAGCGGCAATGATACGGACAGCTACGACAGCGTTTTTCTCAACCTGATGTGGTCTCCCTTCGCCAATACCACTCTGTCAGCGGAGTACCAGCGCTACGACCTGGATGAGGTCGACGGGGACACCTTCGATCTAGACCGCGTGCAGCTCTCTGCCAAGTACGACTTCTAGGCAAGGTTCCACCCTCGATGGCGCACCACGATGTACCCAACGGAGACCAGGGGGGCATGCAACCGTGAGAAAGCTGTCATGAAGAGCCGTCATCGCGGATGGCGTCCGGTCTCGGTAGATAAGGCTTTGTCCGAAAAGTCGACGAGCGAACGTTAGACAAGGCAAAAATCGGTGAGAAAGCGCAGTTTACGAGGTGTAAATGAGCATTTTGACCGGGCTGGCGTACCAGCTGATTTTTAACGCCGTATCACCAAGCGAAGGCACTTTTCGTGCAAGCCCTAGGGAGCTCGCGCTGTCGCCGGACGATAATAGGTTGGGGTGGTATCCTGTCGCCCCTGATGGCTCGGCGAGAGCAAGACCTTGTGTGAATCTCCACCTGAACGCCCGCTGCATATCGGCTTGCCCATGTGGGCGAATCCCGACTGGCGAGGCGGGCTTTATCCCCCCCATGCTGGTCGCGACGGATGGTTGTCAGACTACGCCGAAGTATTCAATGCGGTGGAGGGCAACACGACCTTCTACAGCGGTACGCCTAGACCTGACACCGTAGATGCCTGGTCGCGGCAGGCGCCTGCGGGCTTTCGTTTCTGCTTCAAGCTGCCCCAGCAACTGACCCACGGCAAGCGACTCAGGCAGGTGGGGCAAGAGGTGGAGGCATTCCTGGAGGCGCTGGCGCCTCTTCGGGACAGGCTTGGGCCCGTCATGATCCAGCTACCGCGAGACTTCGGTCCGGACGAAATCCCGGCACTGGCGCAGACGCTCGAGGACTGGCCGTCCGACTACCCCTGCGCGGTGGAGCTGCGACACAGTGAGTTTTTCCACAAGGGGACCGCTGAACGGGATATCAACGCGCTGTTGATAAGTCATGGTGTCGATCGCGTCATGCTCGACGTGCGGCCGCTGTTTTCAGGCCCACCGATGGACCATCCCGGGCTGATCCAGGCAAGGCGCGAAAAGCCAAGACGCCCACTACATGTGCTCTCCACAGCAAATTTTCCTGTCATTCGTTACATCGGGCATCTTGACAAGGACGTAAATGAGCACTATTTCGCGCCCTGGGTACGGCAGCTATGCCTGTGGATAAAACAGGGGAAAACCCCTTTCCTGTTTGTGCATACCGCTGACAATCGTCAGGCCCCAGAACTGGCTAGAGTGCTCTACGCCAGAATCGCAAGGGAAATGGGGTGGCCAGAACTCTGCGCTTTCCCCGGAGATCGACAGAATCTGCTGCTTTGACCAATGTTGGCTGGCGTTTGTTGGTGTCATACGCTAGTTTGGTCGGCTGTTCGTCACTTGCCATGGGCCAGGGCGGCCGTCGCCTTACCTCGGACGACGACCCACCTGAACCCAACGGTCTCGACCAGCGCCCAACCGGCGTTGGGGAAGAGTGTTGTGCCGGCAGTGATCCTGCTGACATCCGTCAGACCCCTTGATTATCGGTAGTACCGTGACCCGGGCTATCGAGGACGTGGCGACTACAAACACAACGCCGTCATTGCATCCGATCGATCAATGACGACACGTATCCTCAGGGTGATTTATGTCCAAGACTACACATGCGCAGTGGTCATCGCGCTTGTCCTTCATTCTTGCTGCTACCGGCTCGGCCGTTGGTCTCGGTAACATCTGGAAGTTTCCTTACATGGTGGGCGAGAGTGGCGGTGCCGCCTTCGTTCTTGTCTACCTTCTGTGTATTGGCCTGATTGGCCTGCCTATTCTGGTGACCGAGTGGATGATCGGTCGGCGTGGGCAAAGCAACCCGGTCAATGCCATGGCCAGCGTGGCCAAGCAGGCCGGTCAGCCCAAAATCTGGGCGTTGGTGGGTATCTCCGGTGTGATCGGTGCCTTCCTTATCCTGTCGTTCTACAGCGTGATCGGCGGTTGGTCCCTGTACTACACCCTGGGTAGCGTCACTGGCGACTTCAGCGGTCAGGATGCCGACGGCATCGGCGCCCTGTTCGGTGGCATGCTGGCGAGTCCTGGTCTGCTGTTGCTGTGGCACTCCATCTTCATGTTGCTGGTGATCGGCATCGTGGCGCGGGGCGTCACCAAGGGCCTGGAAGGTGCGGTCAATGTACTGATGCCCGCGCTGGCGCTGCTGCTGGTCGTGCTGGTGGGTTATGGCATGACCACTGGCCACTTTGGCGAAGCGCTCAACTACCTGTTCAATCCGGATTGGTCAGCGCTGAACGGCGAAGTGGTGCTGGCAGCTCTGGGACATGCCTTCTTCACGCTGTCTCTGGGCATGGGCATCATGATTGCCTATGGCTCTTACCTGGGCGAAAAGGTGGATCTGATCAAGACCGCTCGCACCGTCGTTATCATGGATACCGTGATCGCACTGGGCGCGGGCCTGGCCATCTTCCCCATCGTGTTCGCCAATGAGCTTGACCTTGCCTCTGGTCCCAGCCTGATCTTCGTTACCTTGCCTCTGGCCTTCGGTAACATGGGCGGCGGCTTGATTCTTGGCCTGATGTTCTTCCTGTTGTTGACCTTTGCGGCCCTGACATCGGCCATTTCGCTGCTGGAGCCGGTGGTGGAATTCGTGGAAGAGCGTACGCCCCTGTCGCGTTCGGCCTCGACTGTCGTCGCCGGTATCGGTGCCTGGGCGCTGGGCATTGCCGCGCTGTTGTCGTTCAACCTGTGGAGCGAGCCGGTACTGTTTGGCCTTGGCGTTTTCGATCTGCTCGATAAACTGACCAGCAAGTTCATGCTGCCGTTGACCGGTCTCGGCGCCATTGTGTTCGCTGGCTGGTTCCTCAGCCGCGAGGGTGTCGCAGAAGATCTGGGCCTATCCGGCGGCAAGGAAATGGTGTGGGTGGCTCTCACCCGTGTTGTCGCGCCCATCGGCGTTATCGTGGTGTTTATCTCGAGCCTGTAAGCCGCTCGTCAGATCGGCGTCGCTGTGGCGTCGATCGACTCAGTGCTTCCAAGACCCGGCCTTGTGCCGGGTCTTGGCGTTTTCGCCGATCTCTTTCGATGCCTGTTGTGCATTGTGCGGCTAAAGGCACATCGCAAGCGCATCGAGCCGCGTTTGGCCAGGGCTCGGGTTAACTGGGCTTTGGTTAACTGGGCTCTGTTTAATCTGGGCTCGAGCTGGGCAGGGGTCGTCGTGAGTAGGGGGGAGACGCTGCTACGCCCATTTTTTAGGGCGGAGCCGATCACCTGCCCTCATGGCGGGGCAAGATGGGGAATGGCATGCCCAGAGAGGACGTTGCCATTCATTGGCGTCAGGCAGGAACGTCGGTGGTGGCAGGCCTGCCTGAGCTGATGAGACTGTCTGGCTAGTGCATTTCGTCTTCGTTGCCGTCTTCCGGCAATTCGGCGATGTCTTCAGAAAGGCGCTTGAATTCGCGATGCAGCTCGATGCCGCGGCGGGCCCTGAGGTTACGCTGGGCCGCGCTACGGGAGCGCTTCTCGTGTTCGGCGACTTCCATGCTCATGAAGATGTCGAGGAGTTCACTCTTTACGGAGGTTAACCGTTCGACATTACGCATGATCGACTCTCCTATGCAGTGAATGTGCCGGCATCCAGGACGCTGCGCGACACTGCCCTTTTACTATACCCCGGTTGACAAAAAGATGACGGTGTGGGTGTCAATTCTGCAACGCTCTACCAACGCTTGATAAAAAAGTGCCTTTGTTCAAACCATTGGCCTCTATCAGGGGGATGTCGATTGGTTGGGCAATCCTCGCCGGCATCGGGCATACTGGAATGCAACACCGGCCCGACAGCCATGGAGCTGTATGTCATGCTGCCATGCACGATGTCGGGCGGGACAAGGCTCAAGGCCTGCTACCTCGGGGCCTCCCGTCAGTCAAAGGAGTAAAGGGTGAGTCGCGCGCTGTTTGATGAAATGCGACGTCGCATGGAACACTTCCGGCGGTCAGAGCAGAAGGTGGCACGCTTCGTTCTGCGTAACCCCGATGAAGTTATCCACATGCGTATCGTCGATCTTGCCACAGAGGCAAAGGTCAGCGAGCCCACGGTCGTGCGCTTCTGTCGCGCACTTGGCTGTGACGGGTTTCAGGATTTCAAACTGAAGCTAGCGCAGATGCTGGCGTCAGGTAGCCAGTTCGCTCAATTCTCGATGAATGACAGCGACTCCGTGGCCGAATTCTCCCACAGCATCTTCGACTCGACGGTGGGCACCCTGCTGTCGATTCGCGATCGCCTGGACAATGATGCGTTGAACAGGACCATCAACGCGCTGGCCATGGCCAATCGTGTCGAGTTCTATGGTTTCGGCGCGTCTGGTGCAGTGGCCTTCGATGCGCAGCACAAGTTCTTCCGGCTGCAGATTTCTACCGCTGCCTATGCCGACCCCCATATGCAGAACATGTCGGCGGTGACGCTCAAGGAAGGCGACGTGGTGGTGGCCATTTCCCAGACCGGGCGTACCCGCGCCCTGGTCGCCAGCGTCAAGCTGGCACGGGAGGCGGGAGCCACCGTGGTCGGCCTTTGCCCGAGCGGATCGCCGCTGGCGGATGAGGTAGACCTGCCGCTGTTTATCGATGTGCTCGAAGACACAGAAATTTATACGCCGATGAGCTCGCGGATTGCGCACCTGGTGCTGATCGACGTGTTGGCGGTAGGTGTCGCCAAGACCCGAGGTCCCAAGTTGGCCGAACAGCTCAAGGCGGTAAAGCGAAGCCTGAACCCGTTGCGTTACCCCGAATCCGACTCATCTTGACGCGTACAAGCGGAGACTGACGACCCGCGCCTTGGGGTCGATGGTCTGCTGTCCTTTTATCCAGCATCGCTATGGTAGACTGGGCGCCCACTTTCTCTCCAGCGGTGCCTTCTCCATGGACGACGTCACGGCGATCATTGACGGCCTCAATTCGGCGCAGCACGAGGCGGTATGCGCTCCTCAGGGCAACATGCTGGTGCTCGCCGGCGCGGGCTCCGGCAAGACCCGCGTGCTGGTGCATCGTATCGCCTGGCTGATGCAGGCCGAGGGGCTGTCACCCTACGCCGTACTGGCGGTGACCTTCACCAACAAGGCCGCCAGGGAGATGCGCACGCGTCTTGAGGCCCTTCTGGGACTCTCGCTGAGGCATGTCTGGGTGGGCACCTTCCACTCGATTGCCCACCGCTTGCTGCGTACTCACTGGCAGGATGCTCGTCTGCCCCAGCACTTCCAGATCATCGATTCCGATGATCAACTGCGTCTGATCAAACGCCTGTTGAAAGATAACCAGGTCGACGACGAGCGTTTCCCGCCGCGCCAAGTGCAGTCCTTCATCGGTGGTTGCAAGGAAGAAGGGCTTCGGCCACACCAGGTACGTACCAACGGCGACGCCTATGTCGAGCAGATGGTATCGCTTTACGACATCTATCAGTTGACCTGTGAACGTGGTGGTCTGGTCGATTTTGGTGAGCTGTTGCTGCGCAGCCTGGAGCTCTTGCGTGACAATCCTGCATTGCTGGCCCATTACCAGGAACGCTTTGCCCATGTGCTGGTGGATGAGTTCCAGGACACCAACACCTTGCAGTACGCCTGGTTGAAGCTTCTTACTGGGCAGCGCACGCCGATGACGGTGGTGGGTGATGACGATCAGTCGATCTACGGTTGGCGTGGGGCCAAGGTGGAGAACATCCGTCGCTTCGAGCAAGAGTTTGCGGATACCAAGACCGTCCGACTCGAACAGAACTATCGCTCTACCAGCGCCATCCTTGATGCGGCCAACGCGCTGATCAAGCAGAACTCTGATCGCATGGGCAAGGAGCTATGGACGGCTGGCAGTCGCGGCGAACCCATTTCCGTGTATGCCGGTTTCAATGATATGGAAGAGGCACGCTTTATCGTCGATACCATCAAGGAAAAGGTCGATGAAGGGTTCCAGCGCCAGGAAGTGGCCATTCTGTATCGCTCCAATGCTCAGTCTCGAGTGATCGAGGAGACCTTGATTCGCCAGGGCATGCCGTATCGCATCTACGGGGGGCAGCGGTTCTACGAGCGCCTTGAGATCAAGAACGCCTTGGCATATCTGCGCCTTTTGCTGAACCGTGACGATGACGCGTCCCTGGAACGCGTCATCAATGTGCCCGCTAGAGGTATCGGTACGCGCACGGTAGAGGGGTTGCGCGATCGTGCGCGCCGCGCGCAGGTATCGCTGTGGCAGTCCATCCATGACACCCTGGCCGACGGCTCTCTCAAGGGGCGTGCCGCCAACGCCGTGACGGCATTTGCCGATCTGATCGAAGGTCTCGACAATGACACCTCGGGGATGGCGCTTCACGAGATCATCGCCCACGTTAACCAGCGCACGGGACTGATTGACCACCACCTCAGCGAGAAGGGCGAGAAGGGCCAGGCTCGAGTCGAGAACCTGGAAGAACTGATCAATGCCGCGCGGGCGTTCTCCCAGGGCGAGACATTGGATACCGTGGAGGCTGGCGAGGGCATGGTGGCGCTCGAGGCCTTTCTGGCCGAGGCGGCGCTCAACGCTGGCGAGCACGAGGCCGACGAATTCGAAGACAGCGTGCAGCTGATGACGTTGCACTCCGCCAAGGGGTTGGAGTTCCCGGTGGTATTTATTGCGGGAGTCGAAGAGGGGCTGTTTCCCCACCGCATGTCCCTGGAAGAGCCCGGCCGCCTCGAGGAAGAGCGCCGACTCTGCTACGTCGGGGTGACCCGGGCGATGAAGAAGCTGTATCTGACCCATGCCGAGATTCGCCGCATGCATGGCAAGGAAACCTTTCAGCGGCCGTCTCGTTTCCTGCGCGAGTTGCCCGAGTCGCTGCTGGAGGAAGTGCGTCTTCGCGGCCAGGTATCGCGTCCCGTCAGCGCGCGGCCGACGCCGCCACGCTTTGCCCAGTCCGGTGTCGAGGCCAGCGGTGACCTGCCTGCACTGTCATTGGGGCAGCGGGTTCGCCACCCGGTATTTGGTGAGGGCGTCATCCTCAATGCAGAAGGTGAGGGGGAGCGTGCCCGGGTGCAGGTCAGCTTCGAAGGCCACGGGGATAAATGGCTGGTACTCGGGTTTGCCAAGCTCGAGGCGCTGTAGCCCACTGCCGTCTTTGCCAGCTGCGCTCTTGAGCGCAGCGTCTCAGGCCTGGCTTGCAGGCTAATTTCTCTTTCCCGCATACTTCCCGGCGGACACCACGCCGGGGAGAGCAGCCTTCGACCCTGCTGCTTTGATGCCGGCGTCGACATAACACGCTTCAGGAGCTCGCCCCATGGAACGCCGTTCCTTTCTCAAGACCGCCGGCCTCGGCGCTGCAGGCGTCGCCGCCGCCCCCTTTGTCAGCACCGCCAGTGCCCAGGAAACCATTACCTGGAACATGGTCACCTCCTGGCCCAAGAACTTCCCCGCATTGGGAACCGGTGCCAATGACCTGGCCGAGCGGATTGAGCGGATGTCCGGCGGGCGCATGAAAGTTAGGGTTCACGGTGCAGGCGAGATGGTGCCGGCCATGGAAGTCTTTGACGCAGTGTCTCAGGGCACCGCCGAAATGGGACATTCCGCTTCCTATTACTGGCGTGGCAAGGTGGCGGCATCCCAGTTCTTTACCGCCGTGCCATTCGGCATGACCACCACCGAGACCAACGCCTGGCTCTACAATGGCGGTGGTCAGGAATTGTGGGACGAGCTGTATGCCGGGCATAACCTCAAGCCATTTGCGGTGGGCAATACCGGGACCCAGATGGCCGGCTGGTTCAAGAAGGAGATCAACTCACTGGAAGATATGCAGGGGCTCAAGCTGCGTCTGCCCGGTCTTGCCGGTGAAGCCATGTCAGGCATCGGGGTCACCACGCTGACGATTCCCGGCAGCGAGATTTTCACTTCGCTGCAGACCGGTGTGCTCGATGCTGCAGACTGGGTCGGACCGTACAACGACTTGGCCTTTGGTCTGCACCAGGTCGCGGATTTCTACTATACCTCTGCCTGGAACGAGCCGAGTGCTATCCTTGAGGGGACGGTCAATCTGGATGCCTGGAACGCGCTTCCCGACGACCTCAAGGCCATCGTGACCGAGGCGGCGAGAGCCTCCAACCTGGCGATGATCAGTGAATTTGCCTTCCGCAATGCCGAAGCCCTAGACGCGCTGGTCAATGAGCACGGCGTGCAGCTGCGTGCCTTCCCTGACGACGTGATCACGGCGTTGCACGAATCGTCGGAGCAGGTATTGCAGAAGCAGGTGGACAGTGACGAGGCGTCTGCGCGCATTTACGAGTCATACCGCAACTTCCAGGCCCAGGTGCGCAAGTTCTCGGATGTGGGCGAGTTTGCCTATCTCAAGGCGCGGGACAACGTGCTGTCTTGATGTCTGAACGCCCGGGCAACGGTGGACGAGTGCCGTTGCCCGGTGGCAGGCCGCCGGATCAAGCATGCACGCCTCGGATGCGGCCATTGTCGTCCAGTGCCACCAGCACGTGGCGTGCTTCGGTGACCTTGTGGAGGTCGTCCTCGCTGTCGTGAGCTGTACGAACCCATACCTCCACATCAATCTTGATCGAACTGTGGCCAATGTCACCGACTTGGGTGTAGACGCAGACCAGAGACCCCACACGCACCGGGCAGAGAAAGTCCATTCCCTCGATCGCCACGGTGGCGGTTCGTCCCCGTGCCTCTTGGCTGGCGGTCCACTCTGCGGCCTGGTCCATCAGGCGGGCTAACCAACCAGCGGGAATGTCACCGTGCGCGTTGGTGTCCTGGCGAGTCGCCGCGAGCTTCAAGGTCAGTTGACCCTTTGGCACAGGAACGTCATCGACTTCGGTCATCATGATGAGTGGCATCCGGCGTGAGTTGTTGTCATCGCTGACGTTCGCAAGCAAACGCCATCGTCGCTGACGTCATGAAACCACCCCGGAGCGATATACTCCACCGTTCGTGCGTTACCCTGCAGGGACGTCGCGCCGAGGACCACCACGCCCAGAAGCTTTGATAGACGTTCTGGCAGAAGCTCTGGCAGAAGTTCTAGGTGGTTGCCTTGGCAACCGTGTGGCACGGATGATGTGAAAACTCAGGAAGATAGCCGAGCGAAGGCGTCATTCTGTCTGACGTGATGCTGAGCCAATGCCGGGAGGCCAGATGTCCAGCGTGTCCCATTTTGCTGCCACCAGCAGGCGCATCGTGATGCTCCTGTGGCTGGGCTGGGTGGCATGGTTACCCTTGCCGGCGACGGCACACGATGTCGCGGGGGCATTGAACGCAGTAGGTTCGGACACCATGGCCGAGCTGATGCTGCGCTGGGGGGAACAGTTCGAAGAGCAGCGTCCAGGCGTTCGTCTGCAGCTGCAAGTGGCAGGATCCGCCAGTGCTCCACCCGCGTTGATTGCCGGCACTACGCTGTTGGGCCCCATGTCGCGGCCCATGCAGGATGATGAGAAGGCAGCATTTGCGGCACGTCACGGCTATGCCGTCACTCCCGTGGTCGTGGGCAAGGATGCCCTGGTCGTGGTGGTCAATCGGCATAATCCCCTCGAGCGTCTGAACCGCCAGCAGCTCGACGCCATCTTCTCCGATACGCTGGCCTGTGGTGCGGAAGAAAGCATCGACCACTGGCAGCAGCTGGGGCTGGATGATCCCCAGGGCAGCATCCATCTGTACGGTCGTAATGCGGTCTCCGGTACTCACGGTCTGTTTCGGCGTCGTGCGCTGTGTGATGGTGAGTTCAAGGTATCCGTCACCGTCTCGGCGGGATCGGCAGCGGTGGTCGCCGCTGTCGGTGACGACCCGCGAGGCATCGGGTATGTCGGTTTGAATCATTTGAACGCTGACGTGCGTGAGGTGGCCATTGCCGATGGCCAGCGTGACGTGAGACCTGAGCGTCAGGCGCTGCGGGATGGGGACTATCCGTTGGTTCGCGACTTGCTCATTTACGTCAACCGGCCCCCGGAAACACCGCTGCCGGAGGTAGAGCGTGCCTTCCTGGACATGGTGCTGTCGCCGTCGGGTCAGCGCGTGGTGAAGGAACTGGGCTTCGTGGCGCTGTCTCCCTCGGCATTGATGGCACAGCGACGAGCGCTGGGGCTACCGGCGTTGGCACGAGAGGAACGTTGATCAAGCCGCCTTCTGTCATCCAGATGTCATGAAGATGTCGTAATCTTCCGCTATGCAACAATGGCTGGCCTAGATGTCTGATCCTACCTCCACCAATCCTCTCTATCGGTCCCGCCAGCGGCGAGATCGACTGGCCACCCTGCTGATCACGGCAGGGGGGATCGGTGTGCTGTTGACGGTCATTGCCATCGCGGTATTTCTGCTGGTGGAGGTGGTGCCCCTGTTCTGGCCCGGGGCAGACGGAATGTCTCTGAGTGCGCTGTGGTCGGCCCCCGGCACCAGTGGCGAAGCTGAGTTTCGCTGGCTGCCTCATCGCCTCGAAGAGGGGGTGGTTGCCCAGGCCAGTCTGGCGCCGTTGCTGTGGGGGACGCTTGAGGCCGCTATATGGGCGCTGATAGTGGCCATACCGTTGGCACTAGGCGCGGCGGCCCACTCGAGTCTGTATATGACGCCGGGACTGCGTGCGCGCATGAAGCCGACCCTGGAGCTGATGGAAGCCATGCCCAGCGTCGTACTGGGTTTCATTGCCGGGCTGGTGCTGGGCCCCTGGGTGGAACGCCATCTGGCCGAGGCAGTGTCCGTCGTGCTGCTGCTGCCCATCGCGATGATCACGCTGGCGCTGGGCCATCGTCGGCTACCGGTCCCCGTGCAGCGGTACCTGACGCTGAATTCGGCCGCCTTGTGGTTATTGCCCTGCCTGTTGTTGCTGGTACTCGCCGCGGTGCAGCTTGCCCCGCTGTGGGAGAGCTGGTGGTTCGGTGGCGACCTGCGCGAATGGGTCGAGCAGCGCTGGGGTCTCGATGTTCAGGCACGTAACGCCATGATCGTGGGGCTGGCGATGGGGTTTGCCGTGATCCCCGGCATTTATGCGCTGGCCGAGGATGCGCTCAGTGATGTGCCGCGAAACCTGGCGGAAGGCGCCCAGGCCATGGGTGCCACGCGCTGGCAGACCCTGACCCGCGTCATGCTGCCGATTGCCCTCCCGGGGATCTTCTCCGCCATCATGATCGGGGCCGGTCGAGCGGTGGGAGAAACCATGATCGTGTTGATGGCCAGCGGTAACAGCGCCCTGATGACGGCGACGCCGTTGGATGGCCTGAGGTCGCTGGCCTCGAGCATTGCTATTGAACTGCCCGAAGCGGCACCAGGCGGCACTCACTACCGTTTGCTGCTATTGGCGGCCCTGGCGCTGTTTCTGTTTACCTTTCTGATGAACACCCTGGCCGAGCTGGTGCGTGCAAGACTCAGGCAGCGCTTCCGGCGTTCGCGGGGTGATAAATGAAGATTCCCGGCCATACGGCGGTCGGCAGCAAGACGCTTAGACGTCCGCATGAGGGGCCCTGGGCGTGGTTGGCTGCGGCCTCGGTAGCGCTGTCGATATTGATGCTAGGCGCCTTGATTGTTCTGCTCAGCGTGAAGGGGCTGGCCAACTTCTGGCCGTCGACCCTGCATGAGGTCACCCTTGATGACGGCGACACGGTCATAGGCGTGCCTTTTGAGCAGCGCACGCTGCCCGGTGGCGAAGGCGTCGAGCGGCGCTACTGGATAGCCAATCGCGATGATGGCGGTGGCATCTGGCGCTGGTTGAGCGTCCCGCGGCTGGCGAGTGACCAGACGCCTGATGACCTGGTCGTGCTCGAGCGACGTCACTGGGGCACCTTCTTCGGTCGCCTGGTGGCAGTGAGGCTGGAGGGTGAACGGCTGACGGGAGAGGCCGCGTGGCTGGCCATGGAGCAGCGGCTCAAGGAGCTTGATGCCCTGCGCCAGGCCCGACAGCAGTTGACCCGTGATGACATACTGCCGTTGATCCGGCGCATGGAGCGCGAGCCGTCGTCGAGCGAGGCACAGCACCGCCTGGATGACCGGCAACTGGAAGCGTTACAGGCGCGGGCGACGGAGCTTCGTCGGTTGCAGCAGGGCGGGGTACTGGTGCTGGAGAACAGCCAGGGCCAGCGTCAGGAGCAGCCCTTGGAGGAAGTGCTGGATGCCTGGCGCCCCAACGCCATGGCCTGGTACGAAAAACTGGGCCACTGGGGAGGAGAACTGTGGCAATTCCTGTCCGAGGGGCCCAGGGATGCCAACACGGCCGGTGGCGTGTGGCCTGCGATCTTCGGCACTATCTTGATGGTGTTGCTGATGTCGGTGCTGGTCACGCCCTTCGGTGTGCTGGCTGCCGTCTATCTCAATGAAGTGGCCCATCAAGGTCGCTTGACTCGGCTAGTGAGGATTGGCGTGCGCAATCTGGCCGGGGTGCCCTCCATCGTGTACGGCGTGTTTGGCCTCGGGGTCTTCGTCTATGGTGTCGGTGGCAGCATTGACCGGTGGTTCTTCGACTCTTCTCTGCCATCGCCGACCTTTGGTACCGGCGGATTGCTGTGGGCATCGTTGACCCTGGCGCTGTTGACCCTGCCAGTCGTGATAGTGGCCACTGAAGAGGGCCTGTCACGGATTCCCCTGCACCAGCGCGAGGGGGCACTGGCACTGGGGGCAACACGCTTCGAGACCTTGACTCGGGTGGTGCTGCCGATGGCCATGCCGGCCATGCTGACAGGACTGATTCTGGCGGTGGCCCGGGCCGCAGGAGAAGTGGCACCGCTGATGTTGGTCGGCGTGGCAAAGCTTGCACCACAGGTTCCAGTGGACGGTGAGTTTCCTTTCCTCCACCTTGAAAGAAAGTTCATGCACCTTGGCTATCACATCTACGATGCCGCCTTTCATTCCAGCGATGTTCAGGCCGCCATGCCGCTGGTCTATGCCACGGCTCTGTTGTTGGTAGTGGTTATTTTGGTGCTTAACCTGACTGCAATATTCATGCGGCATTATCTGCGCAAGCGTCATGGTGCGCCGGTGCGTCGATGATGCAGGGAGAGTCAATGTCCATCGATGGAAGGCTGCCCCAACGCCAGCTCAGCCAGGCCTCCCTGGGAAGTCGGCGCGGGGCGGTCATGGCGTTTTCGGAAGCCGATACGTGCCTGGATATCCAGGGGCTAAGTCTGGCCTATGCGGGCAAGCCCGCATTGAAGGATCTGACGCTGCGCATCCCGCGGCACCGAGTGACGGCCTTCATCGGGCCGTCGGGCTGCGGCAAGTCGACGTTGCTGCGGGCACTTAACCGGCTGCATGACCTCAACGAGGACGTCAGCCGGCGCGGCAGTATCTATCTCGATGGGCACGACATCCATGATTCGCGAGTGGCCGTGTCGGAGTTGAGGCGACGGGTAGGCATGGTCTTTCAGGCACCCAATCCTTTTCCCATGTCGATCTACGACAATGTCGCCTTTGGTTTGCGACTGCAGGGGGGACTCAGCAAGCGGCGCATCGATGATGTGGTCGAGTGGGCGCTGAAGTCAGCCGCACTGTGGGAAGAAGTGAAGGGGCGCCTGCGTGCGTCAGCCTGGTCACTGTCAGGTGGTCAACAGCAGCGACTGGTGATTGCGCGGACCCTGGCGGTAGAGCCCGAGGTGCTGCTGCTGGATGAACCCGCCTCCGCTCTCGACCCGATCTCGACGCTCAAGATCGAGGAATTGATTCGCACGCTGAAGCCACATCTGACCCTGGTACTGGTCACTCATAACATGCAGCAGGCGGCACGCGTGTCCGACTATACGGCGTTCCTGCATAACGGTGAGCTGGTGGAGTACGGACCGACCGACACCCTGTTCACGCACCCGCGCCTGAGGCGCACCGAAAACTACATCACCGGACGTATGGTGGGCTGATCGCCCCCTGCACCTCCCTTCAGGAGACCTCCATGGATATCACCAGCGATACCCACAGTCAGCATATCTCGCGCCAGTTCAATCACGAGCTTGAAGAGCTCAAGACCCACCTGATGGCCATGGGTGGCCTGGTCGAGAAGCAGGTGCAGGATGCTGTCAGCGCACTGCTCGACTCCGACTCGGCGTTGGCCTCCCGGGTGGTCGACAATGACCGCGCGGTCAACGATATGCAGATCAAGATTGATGACGAGTGCACCCGCGTGCTGGCCCGCCGCCAGCCGGCCGCCTCGGACCTGCGCCTGGTGCTGGCGGTCATCCGCGCCGCATCCGATCTCGAGCGTATCGGTGATGAAGCCAGCAAGATCGCCCGTAACGCCATCGAACTGGTGGACGGCAACAATGGCACTCGCGGGTTCGTCGAGGTGCGCAATATCAGCGAGCACGTTCGCCACATGATGCGCGATGCACTGACCTCCTTTGCCCGCTTCGATACTGAGCTTGCGATGCAGGTGGTGCAGGAAGACGAGCGCGTCGACAGCGAGTATCAAAGCGCCATGCGATCGCTGATGACCTTCATGATGGAAGATGCGCGGTCTATCTCGCCAGTGCTCGCCATCATGTGGATTCTGCGAGCCCTAGAGCGCGTGGGTGACCACGCCAACAACCTGGCCGAGTACGTCATTTACCTGGTCAAGGGCCTAGATATCCGTCACGTCTCGCCGGACAAGATTGACCCGGATCTGCTGGACGACGACGCCTCGTCTTGACCTGAACGCCGCAAGCGGCGTCAATAGGCCGGCCCTGTCAGGGTCGTTGCCGGTACCCTGAACTGCGGGCCATCGTCGAGACGATGGCCCGCAGTCGTTATGGCCTTGTTGATGTCATTGCCAAGGATAGAAGTCATGCTGAATGCTATTGAGGCGGTTCGTCGCGGTACGCGGCTGGTCTATAGCCGTGGACTGCGCCGCTACGTCTTTCTTCCCATTCTGGTCAATCTGCTGGTCTATGCCGGCATGCTCAGCTATGTGCTGGGTGAGTTTGGTGGCTGGCTCGACAGCTGGATGGCCATGGTCCCAAGCTGGCTGGAGTGGCTCGACTGGCTGATCTGGCCCCTGTTCGTGGTCAGCCTGATCGTGATCGTGTTCTTTTCGTTCACCCTGGTGACCCACCTGATTGCAGCCCCCTTCTACGGCTTTCTGGCAGCGCGTGCCGAGGTCGAGCTGACGGGGCAGGAGCCCAGCGACGACCGCGGTTGGCTCAAGACCGGTGTTGATGCACTCGGGCGTGAACTGCTCAAGCTGGCGTATATTCTGCCGCGCATGATAGGCCTGTTCATTCTGAGCTGGATCCCGGTGGTGAATCTGGTGGCACCGCTGCTCTGGGCGGCCTTCAGCGCCTGGACCATGGCGATTACCTATCTCGACTATCCGATGGACAATAACAAGGTCAGTTTTCCCGATATGCGCAAGCGACTGTCGGCGCGCTGGTGGCCGAGTATCAGCTTTGGCGGCCTGGTGACGCTGATCACCTGGATACCACTGGCCAATCTGTTTCTGATTCCCGGCGCAGTGGCCGGGGCTGTGCTGATGTGGGATCAGCACTATCGCCAACTGCCGATGGTGCGTCGCTGATGGCGACCTGTCACCTGGCCGGTGCGGGATGTTGACAGGGTTGCCTGGGCTGGCCATCTACCTGTTGGCGGCGGTGGCCGAGATCGCCGGCTGCTTCGCGGTATGGCGCTGGTGGAGGGCGGATGGTGCGGCCTGGTGGCTGTTGCCCGGTCTGTTCAGCCTGGCGCTGTTTGCCTGGCTGCTCAGCCAGGTAGACGCTGACTATGCTGGACGCGCCTTTGCCGCGTACGGCGGCGTGTATATCGCGGCATCGTTGGGCTGGATGTGGTGGGTGGAGCAGCGCCCCCCCGATCGCTGGGACATGATGGGGGCGGCGCTTTGCCTGGCGGGCGCTGCGGTTATCTTGCTGGGTCCCAGGAGCTGAAAAGACACAGTGATGCCAGCCTGGCTTGAAGCGGGGCTGGTGTGTCCCTGGGTCGGGGTCAGGGCGAGGCGGCCGTCTGGCGGTTTTCCTGCACTCGGCTCGAGGGGAAGATACAGCGGAAGGTGGCGCCTTCACCCGGATGTGAGTCGATGTCGAGGCGCGCATCGTGGCGCAGCAGCACGTGCTTGACGATGGCGAGGCCTAGTCCGGTGCCACCGGTCGCCGTGCTGCGTCCCTTGTCTACCCGATAGAAGCGCTCGGTGAGGCGCGGAAGGTGCATCGGGTCGATGCCGTCGCCGTCGTCCTCCACCTCAAGACAGGCGCCATCACCGTAGGCCCGCCAGCGTAGCTGGATACGTGCGCCATCGCCGGCATAGCGCACGGCATTGAAGGCCAGGTTGGAAATGGCACTGTGAATTTCCTTCTCACTTCCCTTGAGCCCACGCGGATCGTCGATGGACACCTCGATCTGCTGGCGCCCACCAGACAGCGCCTGTGCATCTCGCTTGACGGTCTGCAACAGAGTGGTGGGGTCGAGCCGCGTGTGGTCATCGCCGCCCTGATCGTTTTCCAGTCGCGACAGCAGCAGCAGATCATTGACCAGGTTCTGCATCCGACGGGTCTGGTTCTGCATCTGCGCCACCCCCTTGCCGAGCCGTTCGGGCAGCATGTCGGCCATGTCGCCGTAGGTCTCGAGATAGCCGGTCAGTACCGTCAGTGGCGTGCGCAGCTCATGGGAGACGTTGGCCACAAAGTCTCGGCGCATCTGTTCCAGGCGATGCAGGCGTGTGATATCGCGCGCCATGACCAGGCGTTCATCGTCACCGTACAGGGTGATCTGGAACTGCAGGATCATGTTCTCGTCGATGGGCGATGGCAGGCTCAGCGGCTCACGATAGTCCCGCTCGTTGAAATAGCCGACGAAGCGCGGATCACGCAGCAGGTTGGTGATATGTTGACCACGGTCCAGCGCCGGCTTCAGGCCTAGCATGCGCTCGGCAGAGCTGTTCCACCATTCGAGATCGCCATGGCGATCCAGCATGACCACACTGTCGCGCATCGCTTCAGAGGACTCCTGGATACGCTGAAGCGTTGAGCGCAGGCGTCGTTGGGTAATGCGCTGGCCCTTCTGGTAGCGATAGAGTCGATCAAACAGCTCGCCCCACAGACCGCTGGCGGTAGGAGGTTCCTGCTGGGGACGATGGGTCAGCCAGTCGTGCATGGCGTGCAGGTTGCGCAGATGATAGGCGAGACCAAGCGTCAGGCCCGCTCCGACGCCGACACTCGTCAAGGAAAAGGGCCAGCCCAGCAGGGCGCCGATGCCGACCAGCAGGGTCAAGCGCCAGACTTCTCGTCTCCACAGTCGACCCACGTCAGCTCCTGGCTCCGTTCACCTATGTCCTCCTGTCTGCCGCCAGCCGTACAGGCGCTATCAAGCCTGCGTGGAAGGGAGGCAAGACGTCACATCTTGGCCGAAAAACGGTAGCCGGTGCCGCGCACGGTCTGGATCAGCTGCTGATGTGGCTCGCCAAGGGCCTTTCGCAGGCGGCGAATGTGCACGTCGACGGTGCGTTCCTCGACGTAGACGTTGCCACCCCAGACCTGATCAAGCAACTGGCCGCGGGTGTAGGCGCGTTCCTGGTGGGTCATGAAAAACTGCAGCAGGCGGTATTCGGTGGGCCCCATGTCGAGCGACTTGCCGTCGACGCTGACGCGGTGGCTGACAGGATCGAGCTTGAGCCCGTCGACTTCCACCGGGTCTTCAACGCCGCGGGGAGTGGCACGACGCAGCACCGCTTTTAGACGGGCGACCAGTTCCCGGGGAGAGAACGGCTTGGTGATGTAGTCGTCTGCACCTGCTTCAAGCCCCTGAATCTTGTTGTCCTCCTCACCCTTGGCGGTGAGCAGGATGATCGGCAGCTCGGCGGTGGTTTCTTCCCGCTTGAGGCGGCGTGCCAGCTCGATGCCACTGGTTCCGGGCATCATCCAGTCCAGCAGCAGCAGGTCTGGCTGATCGTCCACGATAATCGCGTGAGCCGCCTGGGCATTGTCGGCCTCGAGGACCCGGTAGTCGGCCATTTCCAGAGCCACCGCGATCATTTCGCGGATGGGCGCTTCGTCGTCGACGATCAATACGGTCTTGGCTGTCATCCCGGGCCTCTTGTTCAGGGTCTTCCTATCAACGGTGACAGATGACACCACGTCAATGTGACATTTAGATGACATTGGCCGACCTGTCGAGCCCTCGTCAGCTCGACAGGGTCATCCCAGGTCGGGATAGAGACTCAGCGCCAGGCCGGCAAACAGCAGCAGGCCCGACCAGTGATTGTTGAGAAAGGCCTGGAAGCAGCGATCGCGATCACGCTCCTTGATGAGTTTCTGCTGGTGGATAAAGGTAGCCGCCATGGCCAGCCATCCCAGCCAATAGAAACCGCCGATATTCAGTAGAGCGCCCGCCCAGGCCAGCAGGCCCAGCGTTGCCAGCTGCAGCAGCGCGATGATGCGAGTGTCCCAGCGACCAAACAGCACTGCGGTCGACTTGATGCCGATCTTGAGATCATCGTCACGGTCCACCATGGCGTATTCGGTGTCATAGGCCACCGTCCACAGTACATTGGCGGTGAACAGGATCCAGCCGACCGTGGGTACCTCGCCCAGCACGGCACCGAATGCCATGGGAATCGCCCAGGAAAAGGCCGCCCCCAGCACCACCTGGGGAAAGTGGGTGTAGCGCTTCATGAAGGGATAGCTGGCGGCCAGCACGGCGCCGATCAGCGACAGCCATACGGTAAAGCCGTTGGTCAGCCATACCAGCACGAAGGCCGCTGTCAGCAGACCGACGAACAGGATCTTGGCTTCCTGCTCGCTGATACGCCCAGTCGCCAGAGGGCGGTGTTTGGTACGTTTGACGTGACCGTCGAAATGGCGGTCCGCATAGTCGTTGACGACACAGCCTGCTGCTCGCATCAGGTAGACGCCAGCGACAAAGATCAGCAGGGTGTCGCGGGCGGGAATGCCGTCCGCCGCTACCCACAGCGCCCACAGTGTTGGCCACATCAGCAGCCAAGTGCCGATGGGGCGATCCAGACGCATCAGCGCCAGGAAGTCGGGAATTCGGGCGAGGCGTCCGGGGGGACGCAGCAGGGAGCGGTCCATCGTGGTCTCTCGAGGGCTAGTGGAAAGTCGCTGTCACAGGCATCGTGGCGGGCACGCTTTTGTCGTGTCCGCATCCGCTAGTGTGGCGTTGAGCGTCGAAACAAGACGAGACAGTTCATCCATGGGTGTCGCCGGGAGCGACCATTTGCTGCCAGGTCTGGTCAGCGCTTGTCGACATAACGGACCAAGCCTAGCGCGGGGAGACGGGCGTGACCAGTACAGCGCGGTCGCTGTCTAGCCTGGAGACGGGTCCAGTGACAGCGCCTCGGCCATGGCGGGCAGAAAGCTCTCTTGCACCAGCATCACCCAGCCCCCGTGGCAAAACAGAGAGCGCCGTTGCCAGATACCGCGGTATCCGTGGATAGGACGAGATATCCGGCTGATCTCGATCGGACTGCGGCGAAGATCCGGCTGCTGAAACAGCCAACTGCCCAGCGAGTTTTCGCCAAGGCCGGCAAAGGGCGCCTGTTGATCGCTCACCCGTGGTGCCACTGAGCGTGCCACCACCCAAGGGACCTCGTCGACGCACAGCGCGACCTCGCGCAGCCAGGCCTGCTGGCCGGCCGCCAGTCCCAATGCCTCGGCCTCGTCCGGCCATGGCTGCCCCAGGTACTGGTCGAGCAGACGCACGTGAAAGCGTCCCTCGCCAGCGGCCGCCATCAGTCTCTCCGTCAGTGAGTCGCGGGAAGCCAGCCACTCCAGCCAGCGCTCAGAGATGGCATGCGACGATGCGGGGATGTCGCGCCACTCGGGAGTCGATCGCGGGCACTCGGGCTCGACATGGCAACGGGACGGGGTGACATGAGGATGCTGTGACATGGGGCCTTGAGGTCCTTGCTGCACCGGACGTCGTGCTCCGGTAGATGGGCGCATAGTGTACCATGGTGCACAGGAGTCACTCGCTGGAGCCCCCGCTGGGCACTCCGGTTTCTTGAATGACCGCAGGGCGGTCGTCGGCAGAGTCGAAGTACGTGATGCAAGCACCCTTGACCATCATCGGCACTGGCATGGCAGGCATTGGCCTGGTGCGCCAGGTGCGCGCACTGGACGCCCGGCGTCCGATCACCCTGATCACGGCCGATAGCGGCGATGACTACTCCAAACCCTTGTTATCTACGGGCTTTGCCAAGGGCTTGGCGGCGGATCGGCTGGCGGCCCGTTCGGCCCTGGAGCTGGCCGATCAGCTGAATGTGGTGGTGCGCACCCATACCTGGGTAGACCGCATCGATACAGCGTCCTCGTGCCTGTGGATTGGCCAGGAACGGCTGCCCTGGTCGGACCTGGTGCTGGCCACCGGTGCCAGTCCTGTCGCTCCCTTCGCCATTCCGGCAGAGCTCAGCGGCCGCGTGTTCTCGATCAATGATCTCGATGACTACCGCCGCTTCTCGGCCATTCTTGACGGCCTGGAGCGTCCGGCGCGAGTGGCGGTGATCGGGTTGGGCCTGGTGGGCTGCGAGTTCGCCAACGACCTCCAGGCGGGCGGACACCAGGTCGTCATGGTTGGCCCGGAGCCCACCTTGCTGCCGAGGCTGCTACCCCAGCAGCCGGGCCAGGCGCTGGGCAATGCGTTTCGTGACGCTGGCATCGAGATCAGAAGCGGGCGCCTGGTCGACAGCGTAGCGCGTCAGGCTGCGGGCGATGAACAGGAGATCGTCCTTCGGCTCGATGACGGCCAGACGCTGAGCGCTGATCTCGTGCTGGTCGCTACGGGGCTCAGGCCCCGCAGCCAGTTGGCCGAAGCGGCGGGCATCCGTACCGGCCCCGACGGCATCCAGGTGGATCGCTATCTATCGACGTCCTGTCCGCGTATACACGCACTGGGAGACGTGGCATCGGTGGACGGCGTCAACGCGATGTATGTGCAGCCGTTGCAGGCATCGGCCAAGGCCCTGGCCGCTACCCTGTGCGGCAGCCCGACCCCGGTGAGCTACGGCCCATGGCCCGTGCTGGTCAAGACACCGCTGCTGCCGGTGGTGGCGTTGCCGCCGGCAAGTGAGCGAGTGCAATGGCGGATCGAGGCCGATGGCGATGACATCAGCGCCCTTGCCGAGGACGAACAGGGGCAGCTCAAGGGGTTTGCGTTGACGGGAAAATGCGTTCGTCGGAAAGTCGAACTGGCGCGGGCGGCACCGCCGTTGCTAGGCTAGGTTCGTTGATGGTGGCTGGGCCACCGTCGTTGAAGGTGCCATCGTTGCAGTGTGTGATACTGATTCTGATTCGTGTAACACGAATGGACGGTGTCACGTCGATGGATTTCGAGTGTCATCTCACCACAACAAGGATGCACTGATCGATCCGTGACGTTCATTGCCGGCATCGTATGGGAGCGTTGGCATGGCAGGACCTGGAAGGGTCCAGGTGGACACACGGACAGTGTTTCCATAACAATGATCCCGGTGCCATGGCACCGGGTAGTCAAGCCAAAATTAGGAGGGCTGTATGCGCAAGCCAGAACTCGCCGCGGCAATTGCCGAGCGCGCTGATCTATCCAAGGACAAGGCCAGCCAGGTGCTGAACGTGATTCTCGACGAGATCACCGGCAGTGTTTCCTCGGGCCAGGATGTGTCTTTGATCGGCTTCGGCACCTTTACCGTGCGCGAGCGTGCCGCGCGGACCGGCAAGAATCCCCAGACGGGTCAGCCGTTGAAGATTCCCGCCAGCAAGACAGTCGCCTTCAAGCCCGGCAAGGGCCTCAAGGACGCCGTCGCCCGCTGAGGCGACGCTTGCCATTGTCAGAAATGGCAGCGAATGGCTGATATCGCGGCTCGCTTGGCGGGCCGCGCCTTCCTATTCCAGCGTGAGGCAACATGACTCTGAGACTGATGTTGTGGCTGCTGGGTGTCATGCTGAAGCGGGCACTCAAGCGCAAGGCGCGCTTTCGTGAGCGGCTGGAAGAAAAAGGTGGGCTCGACTGGGGTATCGCGACAGAGGACCTGTCGATCGCTCGTTACTACCGCATGCGGCCCAGCGGTATCGAGACCCAGCGAGGACTCCCCGTCGACCTGGACCTCGAGCTGCGCTTCCAGGATAGCCAGACAGCGGTGAAGGTGTTGCGTCGGCCCACCCAGCAAGTGTTTTTCGACGCCATGATGTCGGGACAGTTGCGCCTGGTAGGGGACGCTCAGGATATGGACAGATTGCAGCGTCTGCTCAAGCATCTGTAGGGGGATGACGGCCACCATTGCGTGGCTCGTGATCGCGCGGAGCAGGCCCACCGCCAGCGAGTGAATCTTGGCACCCGCATCCACCGCACCTTGATCTTGTGACAGAACTTGATAGTGCTGCAGGCATTGATGACATCCCGTTTCAGGGGGCATCACCCGCCGTCTTCCTGCACGCTTCCCACGACATGCCTTGTGGCTCTGCGCGGTCTACACCTGCCCATAGCGCCCAGCTTCTTCTCCCAGCCAGCGCCTGATCAGCGGGCGACTGGCCCCAGGATCGCGTGCCAGTAAGGCGTCTGCCAGTGGGGTGATCTGTGGCAGCAGGTCGGCGTCGCGTTCCAGGTCGGCAATCTTCATCTGAGCCAGGCCTGTCTGGCGGGTGCCCAGCACCTCGCCTGGACCACGAATTTCCAGATCCCGCTCGGCAATGCGAAAGCCATCGGTGGTTTCTCGCATCACCGCCAGGCGCTGCTTCGAGGTGTTCGACAGCGGCGGGTGATAGAGCAACACGCAGTAGCTTTCGGTGCTGCCTCGACCGACGCGTCCACGCAGCTGGTGAAGCTGGGAGAGCCCGAGACGTTCAGGGTTTTCGATGATCATCAGGCTGGCGTTGGGCACGTCGACACCGACTTCAATGACGGTGGTCGCTACCAGCAGGTCCAGCTCACCGCCCTTGAAGGCAGCCATGGTAGCGGCCTTGTCGGCGGCTTTCATGCGACCGTGTACCAGCCCGATGGACAGCTCAGGCAGGGCCTCTGTCAGCTCCTGATGGGTCACCTCGGCTGCCTGACAGGTCAGCGCCTCGGATTCCTCGATCAAGGTACACACCCAGTACGCCTGCCTTCCTTCGGCACAGGCGTTACGAATTCGTGCAATGACGTCGGGCCGACGCTCATCCGGCACCACGGCAGTGGTCACCGGAGTTCGGCCGGGCGGTAGTTCATCAATCACCGACACATCAAGATCGGCATAGGCACTCATTGCCAGGGTGCGTGGGATCGGCGTCGCAGTCATGACCAGCTGATGGGGCGTCAGACCACCTTGCTCGCCTTTCTCGCGCAGTGCCAGGCGTTGGTGGACGCCGAAGCGATGCTGCTCGTCGATGATGGCCAGGCCAAGGCGGTCAAAAGAGACGTCATCCTGAAAGATGGCATGGGTGCCGACAATCATCCGCGCCCGACCATCGGCGATAGCCGCCTTGGTATCCAGTCGTGCCTTGCCCTTGAGCTTGCCCGACAGCCAGGCAACGTCGATGTCCAAAGCGTTGAACCAGTCGCGAAACGCCCGATAGTGCTGTTCTGCCAACAGTTCCGTCGGCGCCATGATGGCGGCCTGGCAGCCTCCGGCAATGGCGGTCAGGGCGGCCATGGCAGCGACCACGGTCTTGCCTGAACCCACGTCACCCTGGACCAGCCGCAGCATGGGGGCAGGCTTGGCCAGATCGACGCCAATCTCGTCGAGCACCCGCCGCTGGGCCCCGGTCAGAGAAAAGGGCAACTGTGCCAGAAAACGCGTCTTCAGACTGCGTCCGCTGGGCAAACAGGGGGCGCCGTCGGACTGAATGCGCAGGCGCACCTCGCGCAGGCTCAATTGATGGGCCAGCAGCTCTTCCGTGGCCAGGCGTTTGCTGGCCGGATGGCGGCCGTCGCTCAGGGCGTCGACATCGCTGTCCGGGGGTGGGTGGTGCAGGGTCTTCAGGCTGTCCTGCAGTCCGACCAGGGAAAACTGTTGGCGAATGTCGTCTGGTACATAGTCGGGCAAGGCTGCTGGGTCGGCCTCGAGCATGGCCATGGCCTGGTCGATCAAGGCGCGCAGCCTGGCCTGATGGAGACCCTCGGTGGTGGGATAGATGGGGGTCAGATGATCTTCCACGGGTGGCTCGTCACCCCCGATCAGGCGGTACTCGGGGTGGTAGATCTCCAGCCCCGTGGCACCGGCGCGGGCTTCACCGAAGGCGCGCACCCGTGTGCCTGGACGGAATTGCTGCTGCTGGGCAGGAGAAAAGTGAAAGAAGCGCAGGCTGAGAATGCCGCTGCCATCCTTCAGTCGCACCAGCAGACTGCGGCGCCGACCGCGGATGACGTCAGCGGCACTGACATCTCCCTCGACGACCGCTTCATGGCCCCCGCGCAGGGTCGCGATGGGGGTGATCCGCGTGCGGTCCTGGTAGCGCAGCGGCAGATGAAAGAGCAGATCCTCGACGGTCTCCACTTTCAGCCGCGCGAGCTTCAGTGCCAGCGCCTCGCCCACACCCTTCAGTGATGTGACGGCTTCGTTCAGGCGACTCACGCCGTCTCCTGGTCGGCGGCGCGGCAGCGGGCGATGGCGTCAGTGACCGCATCGATCGCCTTGGGCCGCGGAAAGCTGGCGCGCCAGGCGATCGCCACCGTGCGCCCCGGGGGCTCGCTGAACGGTCGGCTGATCAACATGCCGCTCTCATAGTGGCTGGTACCAATGGCGGAGCGTGGCAATACCGTGATGCCAAGACCCGATGCGACCATGTGGCGAATGGTCTCCAGGGACCCGCCTTCTGCGGTCAGCGTGTTGTTGGGACTGTTGAGCTTCTGGCTGATGGCCGGGCAGGCTTCCAGGATCTGGTCACGGAAGCAGTGACCTTCACCCAGCAGCAGCAGGCGTTCTTCCAGCAAGTCTTCCTTGGCGATGCTCTTGCGCTTGGCCCAGCGATGATCTGACGGTAGCAGAACCTCGAAGTCTTCTTCATACAGCGGCTTGGTGACCACGTCGGTCTCGGTAAACGGCAGGGCGACGATGATGGCATCCAGCTCGCCGTTCCTCAGCTTGCGCCGCAGCCCACCGGTGAAGCCTTCCTCGATATAAAGAGGCATCTGGGGGGCGCCTCGGGTCAGCTCCGGAATCAGATGCGGGAACAGGTAGGGCCCGATGGTGTAGATCGCACCAATGCGCAGGGGACTGGCCAGCTGGTCACGTCCGGCCGTCGCCAGTTCCTTGATGGCGCTGCTTTGTTCCAGCACGCGCTGAGCCTGCTCGACGATCTTTTCGCCGAGGGGTGTGACCTGTACCGTGGACTTGGATCGCTCGAACAGGGCGACCTCCAGCTCCTCTTCCAGCTTTTTCACCGCCACCGAGAGTGTCGGCTGGGAGACAAAGCAGCGCTCTGCGGCACGCCCGAAATGGCGCTCCTGGGCCAAGGTTACGATATAGCGGAGTTCTGTTAGAGTCATATGGTGCCGATCGGCATCCTCTGTTCGGGGTATTGATCAAGGCGCCAGACGCTGGATGCGCGGGTCTCCGGACCGGAGCCTCATAGGGATTTTATATCAGGGGGACGCGGTAAAGGTGAAGACGACGACGTTGATTGTTGGTTGTGGCGACATTGGCATAGCGCTGGGCCGTGAACTTCTGGCCAAGGAACATCGGGTCATTGGTGCTCGGCGCCACCCCGAACGGCTGGCCGAAACGGGCATCGAGGGAGTGACGGTGGATCTCGCCGATCCTGAATCCGTGACCGCCCTACCGGATGCTGACATCGTGGTATACGTGGTCAGCGCCGACCGCTTCGAGGAAGATGCGTATCGTGCGGCATATCCGGAGGGGCTGAAAGCGGTCCTGGGCACCCTATCTGAACGTGATGTCCCGCCCCGCCATGTGTTCTTCGTATCCTCCACCAGCGTGTACGCCCAGCGTGACGGAGAAACGGTCGATGAACAGAGCCCTACCGAGCCATCCGGCTTTTCCGGCGTGTTGATGCGGGAAGCCGAACAGGCGTTGATCGATCACTCGCTACCGGGAACCGTGGTGCGCTTTTCCGGCATCTATGGGCCTGGCCGCGACCGTCTGATTCGGCAGGTCAGTGAAGGACGGATTGCGCCCGCCACGCCCCCCATGTACTCCAATCGCATTCATCGCGACGATTGCGCCGGGGTGCTGGTGCACCTGATCGACAAGGCGTTGCAGGACGACGCCCTGGCCCCGCTCTATCTGGCCAGTGACAGCGAACCGGCCCCGCTCAATGAAGTGATGACGTGGTTGGCCAAGCAGTTGAAGGTCGAGTGCACCGAGACCATTCAGTCCCCGCTGCGGCGCAGGGCCAGCAAGCGTTGCGATTCTCGTCTGCTGATCGAGAGCGGCTACCGTTTTCGTTACCCCAGCTTTCGCGACGGCTACGCTCAGGTGCTCAAGGAAGGGGGCTTCCTGCAGGTGGATCCCGTCGGCTGAGATTGCCTGGAAATGTCAGGGCCCGCGACATATGTCACGGGCCCGGTCGCTAGGACAGCTCGACAAGACGCTGATGGCACAGCGAGTCATCACGGTGCCTATGGGCTTGGCTAGTAGGCCAGACGCCAATTCAACCCATACAGCTCGAAGCCGTCATTGGGTTCCTTGATACTGGCGTTGGAGTAGTGGGTGATGCTGACTGACAGGTCACCATAGACCCCCATTCTTACGCCCAGAGCCAAACGATCTTCGAACTGAAAGGCGCTGCCCAGGTCTCGGTCCTCGATGTGGGTATCGACAAAACCTGACGCGCCAATACCTCCCTCGACGAAGACGTGTTCCCAGCTGTAGCGAAGTGCCGGACGAACATAAAACGCCTGGTTATCGCTGCGTTCATCCCCCTCGAAAAGAATGAATCCTGTGCCCAGGCGAAGATCCAGTGCCGGATGATAGTGGCTGAGGTCAAAGGTCCAGTCGTAGCCCAGGTCCAGGGCTCCTGTCCCTTCACTGGTGGAGCCGAGACCAAGCGTCGGACCAGCCATGGCTGGAGTGGCAAGGCTGGCAAGCAGGCAGACGGCCAGCGGACGAGCAAGTATGTTTGGCATGAGTTTTCCCTGGTTCTTTTCATCCCTTGTTATTGGCCTGCGATGTCCCTGCAAGCCTTCACCCGAGACAGGGTGAACCTGTCTGTCACGCATGTGCGGTCGGTGCGGACCGCGGGGGGCTGGCAGCACGTTGGGCAAAGGTGCTGGCAACTCTGTGTATGATCGATGCCATAAAGATGCGTCAGTTTGTGCCAATAGAGCCACCAACTGACGGTGATTCACCCTGATGATTCGCCTTCATGCCTTGCTGGAGGCCAAGAGCGTGTAGTGGCTTCCCTCATGGCTTAAAGATGACTGTATTAGGTGAATAGAAGTATAGGACCAGCAGAATTTGTCCACGGATAAAGCTTGTGCCGCAGGCGCCATTGCTCTACGCCGTAGCGATACATGGGGACGAAAATGAGAAGGCCGGTGAGCCAGTCCCATGTCAGCGAGCTGACGAGACAGCGCTGCCTGTTGCAGCAGCAGGTTCTGAGGTGGTTGCCCGGGGCCGATCCAGACAATGCCGGGAGCCGTAAAAACACCGAGGGTATCGAGGACGAGCCGGCCGTTCACGGGCGGGTAGTGTTCAACAAACTGGCGAAGGCGTGCGCTTGTCGTCGCATCCTGTTCACCCAGGAAGGCCAGGGTCAGGTGAATATTGGCATCGGCAATGCGGCGGCCGCCACAGTCAGCCTCCAGCGCTTCGGAGAGGGCACCCAGGCGCTTGCGCAGGGCGTCGTCAGGGAGCAGGGCGATGAACAGTCGCATGATGGGCTGGGCCAGCGAGGAGCCATGCCGGTACCTTGATGACGCCACAGGCACCGGCAGGCGTGAGGGTCATCAGTCGCCGATGACCATGACCGCTTCTGCTTCGAACTGGCTGCCCTTGGGCAGTGCCTTGACGCCCACCGCCGCACGGGCCGGGTATGGCTTGGTGAAGATCTCTTCCATCACCTTGTTGACCGTGGCGAAGTTGTCCAGGTCCACCAGATACAGGTTGAGCTTGACGATGTCCTGCAGTGAGCCAGCGGCTTCTTCGCAGACGGCTTTCATGTTGGTGAACACCTGGCGCGCCTGGGCCTCGAAGTCATCCGACACCAGCTCCATGGTGGTCGGGTCGAGGGGGATCTGGCCTGACAGGTAGACCGTGTTGCCGGCCTTGATCGCCTGGGAGTAAGGACCGATGGCGGAGGGGGCTTGATCGGTGTTGATAACAGCCTTGTTGCTCATTATTGACTCCTGATGTCATGTCGATGGCGACAGCCACGTGGCGAACGGCCATGGGATTCATGGCCTGTTGGCGCCACCCAGGTCAGTTGCCGAGACGAGAAATCTTGCCGATATGGGAGAGATTACGCAGTCGCTTGATGATGCGCGCCAAGTGAATGCGATCCCGCACAGAAAGCGTCAGATTGACGATGGAGAGACGAGCGTCTCTCTCTTCGATACCGATGCGCTCGATGTTGGCGTCGGCATCGGTGACCAGTCCGGCCAGTTCTGCCACCAGGCCGCGACGACTCTCGACCTCCAGGCGCAGTGCCACCTGGAAATCTTCATCAATGGTGTCCGACCAGTTCAGGGTGAACAGCTTTTCCGGATCGCTCTTCAGCTCCTGCAGATTGCGACACTCGGAGCGATGTACCACGATGCCCTTGCCCACCGATAAGTGGCCGATGATCGGATCGCCCGGTAGCGGATAACAGCAGCGCGCAAACTTGATCACCATGCCTTCCACGCCACTGATAGTGACGTTGGAGCTGTCGCTGCTGTCGCGATTCTGCGTGATCCGCTCGCCCCGCTGCAGCTCCACCAGGCGCCGCGCGATGACGTGGGTCATGCGGTTGCCAAGCCCGATGGCTTCCAGCAGATCGGACTCGTTCTGGATCTCCATTTCCTTGAGCAGGCGAGCCATGACGTCGTCACCCAGATCTTCAAGGTGTACCTCGAATTCCATCAACGCCCGGGTCAGCAGACGGCGACCAAGCTGCACGGCTTCGGTGTGCTGTTGGTGCTTCAAGGCGTGACGAATGGCCGAGCGGGCCTTGGCCGTGACCACGAAATTGAGCCAGGCAAGGTTAGGCTTGCCGCCAGGAGAGGTGATGATCTCCAGCGTCTGGCCGCTTTCGAGGCGGGTCGACAGCGGCGCCAGGTGACGATCGATGCGACAGGCGATGCAGGTGTTGCCGATCTCGGTGTGCACCGCATAGGCAAAGTCGATCACGGTAGCGCCCTGGGGCAGCTCCATGATGTCGCCCTTGGGGGTGAACACGTAGATATCGTCCGGGAACAGGTCGTTCTTGACGTGCTCGATGAACTCCAGGGAGTCGCCGGCATGGCGCTGCATCTCCAGCAGGCCCTTGACCCATTCGCGGGCCCTGGCACGGCTGCCCTCGGCAATCGGATGCGAGGTCTGGCCTGCCTTGTAGAGCCAGTGGGCAGCGATGCCGTTGTTGGCCATGGCTTCCATTTCACGAGTGCGGATCTGCACTTCGATGGGCATGCCGTTGGTGCCGAACAGGGTCGTGTGCAGGCTCTGGTAGCCGTTGGCCTTGGGGATCGCGATGTAGTCCTTGAAGCGTCCGGGTACCGGCTTGTAAAGGTTGTGCACCATGCCCAGGATGCGATAACAGCTGTCGACATCGTCGGCGATGATGCGAAAGCCGAACACGTCCATGATCTCGGCGAAGGACTTTCGCTGGTCGCGCATCTTGCGGTAGATCGACAGCAGATGCTTCTGGCGACCGATGACGGTGCCCTTGAGTTCGTGCTCGTCGAGCCGAGTCTGCAAGGCGTTCTGCACCTGGCGAATGGCGGAGCGACGATTGCCACGGGCGCTGGCCACGGCACGCTTGATTCGCTCGGCCCGCATCGGGTGGATAGCCTGAAAGGACAGGTCCTCGAGCTCGACGCGAATGGTGTTGATGCCAAGGCGGCTGGCAACGCGAGCATAGATTTCCAGGGTTTCCCTGGCGATGCGACGCTTCTTGTCAGGTCTGAGCGCACCGAGGGTGCGCATATTGTGCAGACGGTCGGCCAGTTTGACGATGATGACCCGGATGTCCTGGGACATCGCCAGCACCATCTTCTGGAAGTTCTCAGCCTGGGCGACGGCCTTGTCCTCGAAGGTGATCTGGGTCAGCTTGGATACACCGTCGACCAGGTCGGCCACGGGCTCGCCGAACTGTCTGGCCAGGGCCTCCTTGGGGACGCCGGTATCCTCGATGACGTCGTGCAGCATGGCCGCCATCAGACTCTGATGGTCCATGTGCATGTTGGCGAGGATATTGGCCACCGCCAAGGGATGAGTCACATAGGGTTCACCGGAACGCCTGCGCTGGCCGTCATGGGCCTGTTCAGCGTAGTAAAAGGCACGCCTGACCTGCTGGATTTCCTCGGCGGGCAGATAGCCTCCGAGTCGGTCAGACAGATCGTCGATGGTGAACATGTGGCGTGCCCCGACTGCGTGATGAGGACCCCGTGGGATGGCCAACGGCCATCCCCGGCGCGATCATTCCTCGGAGGGCGAGGCGTGAGAGTACTCGGGACGGAAGCGGCTGGGAGCCTCGACCGGCTCGTCCAGTACGCTGTCATCGATCAGGCCGTCGGCGATTTCACGCAGGGCCATGACCGTGGGCTTGTCGTTTTCCCAGGGCAGCAGGGCATCGCGGGAGCCGCGGGCCAGCTGACGGGAGCGCTGGGTGGAAATCATCACCAGCTTGAAACGGTTCTCGACATGTTCCAGACAATCTTCGACGGTAACTCGCGCCATTGGGCCCTTCCTGATCTGACAGACAGTGTGTCGGGCAGGTGCTGGCCTTTCGCGGTCGGCGAGACGGACTATGCCCCCGCCGACGATTGCGCCCGGGGGTTGCACCTGCGAAGTGACAGGCTAGATTACTCGAGTCACGCCGCTTCTGACAAGACGCTGGACGGTCGTTGCAGTGCCGAACCGCTTGCCCACCGGCGTGGTGGTGAGGAGGTACCTCAATTGTGTGGCTGCGTATCGGTCAACAGCGCTTCGAGCAGGGCAGCATGACGCTGATTCTGGCGCGGGGTCGCTAGGCGCTGGGCGACGACCAGTGCACGCAGTTCGTCCAGCGCCGTGGTGAAGTCGTCATTGATCACCAGGAAGTCGTATTCGTCATGGTGAGACATTTCACTGACGGCTTCACGCATGCGCGCGCTGACGACCTGATGGTCATCCGTACCACGGCTCGACAGGCGACGCTCGAGCTCTTCCCGGGAGGGCGGCAGAATGAACACCGAGACCGCGTCCGGCATCTGCGCCCTGACCTGACGAGCGCCCTGCCAATCGATCTCGAGGATGACGTCCTGACCTGCGGCCAACAGGGTTTCCACGGCGCTTCGCGAGGTGCCGTAGCAGTTGTCGAAGACCCGTGCGTGCTCGAAGAAGTCGCCCTTGTCGATCATGGCGTCGAAGGTCGGCATGTCGACGAAATGGTAGTTCACGCCATCTACTTCGCCCGGTCGCTTGGCTCGGGTCGTATGCGAGACCGATACCTGAATGCCGTCGAGGCCCTCGATCAATTCTCGCACCAGGCTGGTCTTGCCGGCGCCGGAAGGGGCGGAAATGATGAATAGCGTACCTTGGGACATGGGCGGGGTCTTCACCTGAGGGATTCGGAACAGAGAGTGCAATATGAGGGCAACCGAGGGCCCGAAGTATGGCACAGTTGCCGTCCGGGCTGCACCCGTCGACGCCGGAGAGGGAGATCTTGCACGCGGTGCCTGATACAGGGAATGAACATGAAGAAACCCTCTTGGAGGGCGTCGTTGACGGGCATGCTGATTCGCCTGTTCGCACGCCTGGTGACATCGCCACGGCCAATCTGGTCGGGAATCGCGCCGATAGCGCGCCAGCGGCTGTATTACGCCAATCACTCCAGTCATGGCGACTTTGTCTTGATCTGGACCACCTTACCGCCGCGCCTGCGAGCGCGAACTCGCCCGGTGGCGGGGGCCGACTATTGGCTGGCGTCGCCGCTGCGCCGCTTTTTGATTCATGAGGTGTTTCAGGGCGTGCTCATCGCGCGTCAGCGCAACACAGACCAGACGGCGACGCAGCCACAGGGAGACCCCCTCGAAGACATGGGCGCTGCACTGGCAGCAGGCGACTCCTTGATCCTGTTCCCTGAGGGCACGCGTAACACCCGTGAGGATGGCATGCTGCCGTTCCGTTCCGGGCTTTATCACCTGGCCCAGCGCCATCCCGAGGTCGAACTGGTACCGGTATGGATCGATAACCTCAACCGGGTGCTGCCCAAGGGCGAGGTGGTTCCCCTGCCCCTGCTGTGCACCCTGACCTACGGGGCACCCCTGCCGCGTATTGATAACGAGAGCCGCACAGACTTCCTGGCGCGTGCCCAGGAGGCGCTGATGGCGTTGGCGCCGAACGCGCAAGAAACATCGCTCCAGGGAGGCGCGTCGCATGAATGACATGGTGATCCCCGCAGGCCTGGGAACGCTGCTGGCGGCGATTGCCGGCATCCTGGTGGTCGCCAGTACCATCGGTTTCGTGTTGGCGAGGCGTTACTCCCCGGGTGGGGAGAATGAGGTGATCGAGAACCTCAACCAGCGTATTCGTTCCTGGTGGCTGATGGCGATACTGATGGGTATCGCCCTGCTGGGCGGACGAACAGGCGTGGTGCTGCTGTTCGCCTTTGCCTCCTTCTCCGCGCTGCGCGAATTTCTCAGCCTGATCCCTTCTCGACGCGCCGATCACTGGGCGTTGGCGCTGGTGTTCTTCGTGGTGCTGCCCGTGCAGTACGTGTTTATCTGGCAGCAGTACTACGGCATGTATTCGATCTTCATTCCGGTGTATGCCTTCTTGCTGCTGCCGGTTGTCGCCGCGATCAGGGGCGATAGCCATGGCTTTCTCGACCGAGTCAGCGAGGTGCAGTGGGCCTTGATGGTGTGCGTGTTCTGCGTATCGCACGTGCCCGCATTGCTGACGCTGGATATTCCCGGTTTTGAAGGGCGCAATGTCCTGCTGATTGCCTTTCTTATCGTCGTCGTCCAGCTCAGTGACGTGCTGCAGTACGTGTGGGGCAAGCTGATAGGTCGGCGCAAGATCGCGCCACGCTTGTCCCCATCGAAGACGCTTGAAGGGTTTGTCGGAGGGGTGGCGAGTGCCACCCTGATCGGTGCCGGACTGGCCTGGATGACCCCGTTTACCTTGCTCCAGGCGGCCTTGCTGGCACTGATGATCGCGTTGCTGGGCTTCGTTGGAGGGCTGGTGATGTCAGCGATCAAGCGTGATCGCGGGATCAAGGATTGGGGACACCTGATCGAAGGACACGGTGGCTTTATCGATCGCCTGGATTCAGTGATCTTTTCCGCGCCCATCTTCTTTCATGTGGTGCGCTACTTCTGGTCTGTCGCCTGAGCTGACTCGCTGCCTCAGCCTTGTGGGCGTCGTTATGACAGCGCCGGTCCTCAGGGGACCGGCGCTGTCGTATGAACCACCCGGCGGAGCGGGTCGGGAGTGTGCCCGGTCGAGATCGTCGGTCAGTCGCCGCCTCAGGCGTTGTTGTCGGCCGCCTGCGCCCGTGCGGCACGACGGGCGTCGCTGCGTTTTTCTGCCCGCAGCCCCAGCATGAACACCACCAGGCCGCCAAACGCCAGCCCTGCACCCACCAGGCCACTGGATGACCAGGGAGCGCCCGCCTTGATGGCCACACCACCGAGATAGGCACCCAAGGCATTGGCACAGTTGAACGCAGCGTGGTTCATCGAGGCCGCCATGGTCTGAGCGTCGCCGGCGACGTCCATCAGGCGGGTCTGCAGGGCAGGCCCCAGCGCCATGCTGGTGCCGACCAGGCCGACAAACAGTATGCCGGTGTAAAGGTTGTTGGCGGCAAAGTAGAAGGCGGCCTGGACGACCAGACACCACAGCAGGATTCTGGGCACCGCCTTCATCAAGTGGCGATCGGCGGCGCGTGCACCCACCAGGTTGCCGATGATGCCACCGATGCCGAAGATCGCCAGGACCCAGGGTCCGATGGACTCGGGCATGTCGGCCTGGGCGCGCAAGGTGGGGACCACGTAGCTGAAGACCGAGAACATGCCGCCAAAGCCGATGCTGGCAACGCCCAGAGTGTAAAGCACGCGTTGTTTCACCAGGGCTGTCAGCTCGCGCTTGGGACTGGCCTTGACGTCATGGGGCTGGCGCGGCACGAACAGCCGAATCATGCCCATGGTGAGGAAGGCGATGACACCGACCGCATGAAAGGCAAACTGCCAGCCCATCCACTGACCGGCCCAGGTCGCCAGGGGGGCGCCGATCACGATGGCACTGGTCAGACCCAGCATGACACGACTGATGGCCCGCGCTCGCTCCTCGACCGGGACCGCGGCGGCGGCGACCAGAGCGGCGACGCCGAAATAGGCGCCGTGGGGCAAGCCCGCAATGAAGCGCAGCCCGACGAAGGGCCAGAAGCTGGTGGCTAGGGCGCTGGCGATATTGCCGATGGCGAAGACCAGCATCAGGCAGATCAGCAGTGTACGCCTGGGCACCCGTGCCGCCAGCGCCGAGATCAATGGAGCGCCGACAACCACGCCGAGGGCATAGGCGGAAATCGCGTAGCCCACGTCAGCGGAACTGACCGACAGGTCCTGAGCGACCCGCTCCATCAACCCCATGATCACGAATTCGCTGGTACCGATGCCGAAGCCACCAAGGGCAAGGGCGAGCTCCGCCAGGCGAGGATGCCGTGCACGAAGATTGGTGATGGAGATTGCCATGGGACCTCCCGACAAACGAAAACGATCCCGACGGGATGTCGAGATCGTAAATTTACGACGAAAGTATAAAGCAAGTAGCAGGCGTGTTCTACCGTCTGTATGGTCCTTTCTCGGCGACAATGATGACAATATTCTCGAATATGCCGACCTTTTGTCGCCAGTACGCCGGTGGTGGCAGGCCTGCGCAGAGCGCACGGCTGGCGATTTCATCGCTGATCAGATTCGGAGCTTTACTACATAAACGGCACGACCTGGCTTGGACGAGACCTTCACTCAGCTTGGTGTGTCGTTAGGTGAAAAAGTTTCATCTCTCGCCAGCCCACTGATTTTCTGTGCACTTTTTTCTCAGGGAACTGACACCACCCGGTGTGGATGATCCGTTCACTCAGATTATTCGATGATGATCAAAGAGTTACGGATAGGTGCCGGAGGTTGTTGGAGCCAGGGCAGCCACAGACGGTTGGCCGTGAAACAACTACCTTGATAATCCATTACGCTGCGGCTAATTCCGCTGAAGAGGGTTCTGCCGGTGAGCGGGACCGTCTCGTTCTGGCGCATCGTCCCTGCTGCTGATGGCAGCAAAGGGTGACTCCATGAAGGTGATACTGAGGCAAACGATAACGTCTTCTTCCGCTCGCGCCAAACCGCTGACAGTAGCGGGAGTCTGGCGGGTGCAGGCGGGAGGTCAGCAGCTGTTGGTCGCGCCCAATGCGCGCTGGCCGGCGCTGCGTGCGACGCTTGATGACAGTGCTGACGATAGTGCTGACGGCCAGGCGATGGATGTTGCCCGAGGGAGCCTGCACGGTGTCTGCCAGAAAGGCCGGCTGTTTCAGCAGCAGTATCCCGACGTGCCGGTACTGCTGGATGCGGGCCGCTATCTGGTGGTCGACCTGGACCGAGCCACGGCGCGTCAGATCAACGCTGGGCTCGATGACCATCAGGAGCCGTGTTTTCGCCTGTTTCCGCTGAACAAGGACACTGTTCTGTTCCATCAGGCCAAGCCCACCGCGGTTCCTGAGACTCGCGCCACGTCGCTGACTGCCCTGGTGAACTCGGCCTCGCGTTCACGCTATGACCAGCTGATCAGACAGCTGGTGTCCTGGCCCACTCGGCATTCTACCAGCGCCAGCTATGGCGAGGCCGCAGACTGGGCGGAAGGCCAATTTGCTGGTGCGGGTTTGTCCTGTTCGCGTCAGACCGTATCGGTCCCGACAGGGGGCACCAGTAGCAATGTGGCAGCCGCGCTGGCAGGGGTTGGCGCGCATCCCCGGCACTGGCTGGTCGTGGCGCACCTGGACAGCGTCAATCATCAGGGAGGACCGTCGGCGCCAGCTCCGGGCGCCGACGACAACGCCAGCGGATCGGCGGCGGTAGTGCTGATGGCCGAGGTGCTGGCTCAGCACTCGTTCGACGATGACATCAGCTTTGTCCTGTTCGGCGGAGAAGAGCAGGGACTGCACGGTAGCCGTCAGTGGGTCGCGGGACTGTCGAGTAGCGAGCGGCAACGGATCGCGGGCGTGCTCAATATGGACATGATTGGCTCGGTCAATGCGACGCCTCAAGCCGTCCTGCTGGAAGGCGCGCCGCTCAGCCAGGACATGATCGATGGACTCAGCACAGCGGGAGCGCAGTTTACGGATCTTGAGCTGCAGGTCTCGCTGAATCCCTTCGCGAGTGACCATGTGCCCTTTATTGATGCGGGCATTCCGGCGGTATTGACCATTGAAGGTGCCGATGGAACCAATGCCAATATCCATGGGCCTGGTGACGTGCTGGCCACGGTCGATATCGACTATGCGATGAAGATCATCAGCATGAACCTGGCCTTTGTGGCCGAACGCGCCGGGCTACGGTCGTCGATGCAGCCTCCCGCGCCGCTGCCGCTATGTGTTTGCCGCGGCGACGAGCGCCATCATCGGGGGGACCCGTGGCGTCACTTCGAGGCCCACCGGCAGGCGCTGCTGGCGCAGTACCGTCGTCTGCAGGCGTCGGCACAATGGCATCCGTCCCTCGACGCCGGGTGGCAATGGGCCTTGGCGACGAAGGCCTCTGCATGACCGCGCTGGAGCGTAGAACAACACCTCATAAGGAGGCAGCCATGACGATGCCGCTGTGCGGAGACTGGGTGGAAGTGAAGGAGGAGGGAGTGAACGGCTGCATGATTCTGCGCCATCCCGATTCACCGGCGATCGCCCCGTCGCGCATGCCTCGTCGGCGGCTTTGCCTCCACCCTGATGGCTCTGCCGAGTGCTACGGCGGCAGCGCATCCGACCGGCCCTGTCGTGATGCCACGGGACATTGGCAGCAGCAAGGACAAAAGCTGCAGCTGACGTTGCCCGGATGGGAAGGCGATTACGACATTGATGCAGTGGAAGAGGACATTCTGATCATCACCAAGCGATAGGCTCCTGGCGCAACCCGCCCGAGGCGAATGGGACGAGCGTTGTGGGGCCGCAGGAGGCCAGCCTGCCGCTGGCCAATGAGTCCGTACTCACAACGCTGGCCTCCTGGCTGGCGGGGAGCAAGTCATGTCTGAAGAAATGAACCATCCAAGAGGATGTCGCTGCTGTGGCACCATGGCGCTGCACCGGCGCCTGCTTGACGAAGACCCAGGCTACGCCCGTCGCCGGGCGCGCATCGAGGAGCACGCCTTTCGCGCCATGCGTGGCACCATGGCACAGCGTCCGGGATGCACGCGCATACCGGTGGTGGTGCACGTGGTCTACAAGACCGATACCCAGAACATTTCCAGAGAGCAGATCGACAGCCAGATCGAGATCCTCAACCAGGATTTCCGCAAGACCAACGCCGATATCTCCAGCGTACCGGCGCCGTTCGCCCCGTTGGCGGCGGATGCCAGACTGCTGTTTGCCCTGGCCACCACCGATCCAGACGGCAACGCCACCGACGGCATCACCCGTACCCAGACCGAGGTCAGCGGGTTCTCGGGGGATGACAAGGTCAAGGCCGACGCCACCGGCGGCAAGGATGGCTGGCCCTCTGATGAGTACCTCAATATCTGGGTCTGCCCGCTGAGCGGAGGTCTGCTCGGCTATGCCCAGTTCCCGGGAGGCCCCGCCGCCACCGACGGCGTGGTCGTGACCTACACGGCCTTCGGCAACATGGGCACCGCCCAGGCACCGTTCAATCTGGGGCGTACGGCCACCCATGAAATCGGCCACTGGCTCAATCTGTTCCATATCTGGGGGGATGATGGCACCGGCTGTTCCGGCTCCGACTTCGTCGACGATACGCCCAACCAAGGCGGCGCCAACGTGGGCAAGCCCAGCTTTCCCAAGGTGTCCTGCGACAACGGTCCCAACGGCGACATGTTCATGAACTACATGGACTACGTCGATGACGACACCATGGTGATGTTCACCGAAGGCCAGGTGGCACGGATGCAGGCCTGCCTTGACGGACCCCGCAGCGCCATCGGCGAGACGGTGTCCTGTACCCCGGTATTGCCCAAGTTTCCGCCCAAGGACAGCCCCAAGGAGCTGACCAAGGAGATCGTCAAGGAGCTGGCCAAGGACCCGATCAAGGACCCGGCCAAGGAAACCGGCAAGGAGCTGCCCAAGGATCGCCCGAAGGAGGTGATCAAGGATTTTCCCAAGGAGGGACCGAAGGATGGTGGCAAGGATCTGTTGAAGGACGGCATCAAGGAGCCGCCGAAGGAGCTCAGCAAGGAAAAACCCAAGGAGCTGCCAAAGGACCTGGCCAAGGACAAGCCCAAGGACCTGGCCAAGGATCCAGGCGTCGACCCTGGCAAGATCAAGCCGCTGGATCCCCCCAAGCAGGTCTACGAAGCCCCTGGCAAGGCCCTGCTCGAGGGCGGCAAGCAGGCCTTCGAGAACCCGCAGCCCGGAGGCTGGGGCAGTGTACCGGTGCAACCCGCCATGCCGGTGCAGCTTGGCACGCCGCTGCAGCCCTTCGTGCTGGCGACCGGCCAGCCTCCTGCCGGAGCGTCATTGAAGCCGCCCACCAGTGACGGTGCAGACAATGGTCAGGCGCTGCTCGCTGAGTACGCGCAAATGCTGGCCTACTACGCCCAGCTTCACCAGATGGGCATGCTCGATCAGCAGGGGATGATGGCCTGGCAGCAGGCCTGGGAAGCCTACCTCCAACTTGGCGGCCAGTAGCTCCCGTTCACATGGCGAGCGTCACCCTGGCGCCCGCCATGTTTCACGTAGCGGTCTCATTGCCCATGGGAGCTTTCCATGATTCTGATCCTGTCCTTTGCCGACAACACCCACGTCGAGCGTGTGCTGGAACATCTGCATTCACCGGTGGACGTCATCGACGTCGCCGACTTTCCCCAACGGCTTGGCATTCTCGCCTACGCCGGTGCCAGCGGCGACAGCCTGTGGTTGACGCTGCCCGATGGTCGGCGTCTGGCACTGGATGAGGTGCGCTCGGTGTGGAATCGACGTCTGCGCCCCTTTGACCTGGACCCGGCGTTGGGCGATGGCACCGAGCGCCTGTTCGCCTGGTCTGAAACTCAGGAAGCGGTTCAGGGCCTGTGGTACGCCATGGACGGCTTCTGGATGAATGATCCTCTGGCCGACGAGCGTGCCCAGCGCAAGCTTGCTCAACATCGACTGGCCCACCGGCTGGGGCTGGAGATACCCGATACTCTGATTACCAACCGTCCGGAGGCCGCCGCGGAATTTGTCGGCCGACACCTGGAGGGTGGCGTGGTGCGCAAGGCCTTTCGCAATATCGTCGAGGCCCCGCGAGAGACCTTGAAGGTCGGTGAGGCCGAGATCGCCCAGCTCGATGCTGTGCGCCTGGCCCCGGTGATCTTCCAGGAATATATCCCGCTGGCGCTGGATATTCGGGTCACCGCCGTGGCCGGCGAGATGTTCGCCACCGCCTTTGAAAGTGAGCCTCAGTATGAGGTCGACTACCGCGGCGGGGTGGGCAGCGCCAGGGTGTTTGCCTATACCCTGCCGACCGAGGTGGAGGCGGGTCTCAGGGCGCTGATGAAGGCCTTCGGCCTGGCCTATGGTGCCATCGATCTACGAGTGACCCCGCAAGGACGTCACGTCTTTCTCGAGGTCAACCCTGCCGGCGAGTACCTGTTCGCCAGCGAGCGCACCGGCCAGCCCATTCCCCAGGCGATCGCTGCCGCCCTGGAGCGTGGCGGCGGCGAGTGGTAGCCGTCAGGACTCCTGCGAACGTCAGTAGGGACCATCGGCGGAAGAGGGGGAAGCGGGGCCGAGCGAAAAATCAGCCGCCCGCTGTCGTACCGCTTGCATCAGCAGGCTGACGTCCAGCCCGACCGCTACAAACTGGGCACCAAGGGCCAGGTAGTGCCTGGCCTGATCCGGGTCACCGGTCAGCACACCGGCAGCTTTGCCGCTGTGCTTGACCCGCGTGATGGCGGTGTCGATGGCTGCTTGCACCTCGGGGTGGGACGCATTGCCGAGATGCCCCATGGAGGCAGCCAGATCAGCGGGACCGATGAATACGCCATCGACACCATCCACGGCACAGATGGCTTCGAGGTTATCCAGCGCTGTTACGCTTTCCGCCTGAACCAGCAGGCAAACCTCGTCATTGGCGTGCTGAAGATAGTCCGTACGGGCGCCCCAGCGGGATGCGCGAACGATGGGTGAGGCTTCTCCGCGGATGCCCTGTGGAGGGTAGCGGGTGGCCGCCACGATGGCGCGGGCTTGCTCCGCCGTGTCGACCATGGGCACCAGCAAGGTCTGTGCACCGATATCCAGTACTTGCTTGATCAATGCCGTTTCGCCCTGCACCACTCTTACCACTGGGTGGCCACCGGCGGCCGTCACCGCCTGCAGTTGGAAAAGCAGTGAACGCAGGTCATTGGGGCCGTGCTCGCCATCTATCAGCAGCCAGTCAAAGCCTGCACTGGCGCACATTTCAGCGCAATACGGGTCGCCCAGCGATAGCCACAGGCCGATGCGATGATGACCCTCGGCCATCGCGACCTTGAAGGGATTACCCGCCGAGGGGGCGTGCCGTGAAGTCGTTGTCATTGTCGGTGTCCTTTCGAGCGTGTGAGCAGCGCTGACGCGATGGCCATTTATCTGTCTCTGTGTGCCGATACTCTTACGCGAATTGCCACCTCATCGCCAGCACACGGTCTAGCGCAGTCATCCCTCATCCCTCATCCCTCAGCCATCGACATCAGGCGGCGCAGCACCGTCGGATCCTGGCGCAGGCCATCGTGTTCGTACTCGTTGGTGATCCAGTAGCGCAGGTGGGGAATGGCCTTGGCGGTGGCCAACGACAGTTCGGCGTCCACGTACATGTCGTCGAAGTAAATCAATGCCATCACCGGGACCTGATTGGCGGCCAGTTGGTGGCGATCGTAGAAGGGTTGGGACAGGCGGCGCTGTGCCAACCGGTGTACGGCGTCGCGAAACGGCCTAAGGGCCTGGATGTCGTCGAACATCCAGGGGTAGATCATCTCGCCGGTCAAGCTGAGCGGACGCCGCGTTTCGTCGAAGATATCGCCGCGCTGGCGTTCGGCGGACCAGTTGCAGGTGCCCTCGGGGCGGGCGTAGATATTCTCGTGAATGGCGGCAAACAGCGGGTTCTCGTCAAACCCGGTCAGCGTCATCACCTCCACCAGGAAGTGGTGATTGAGGTGGCGACGGTCATCATCGCTGAAGGCTTCTTCCAGCAACCAGTGCAGGCGCTCGGCACCGTCACCCATGCCGAGCATCAGGCCCAGGCTCTGCAAGCGGCGGACGCTGAACGGATCACCATTGGGCAGGCGCACATCGTGGTCGAGCAGGTGATCGGCGATGGCATCGAGCTGGTCCTTGTCAGCCGGAAAGCGCGCCAGATAAGCGTCCAGCTTGGCCGCCACCCGCCGATGGGTACGTCGATAGACCTCGTCGGGGTCGGCTTCGATGGCAGGGAGCCCGCCGGTGATATAGCACCTCTCGAGTCCCTGAGGCGCATAGGACAGGTAGGTCAGTGTAAGGAAACCGCCGTAGCTCTGGCCCAGGGTCGCCCAGCGCGCCCCTTGATAGCGAGTCTTGCGCAGGTGCTCGAGATCCGCCACGACCGCGTGGGCATCGAAGCAGGCCAGATAGTCCGCAGCGGTTTCGGCATCGTGGAAGGCGGCCATGATGTCGCCGGTGATACGCGAGCTACGCCCCGTACCCCGCTGATCCGGCAGGATCACCCGGTAGTGCTTCAGCGCCTCGTGCAGCCAGCCAGGCCCATGGGCTGAGGGGCGGGGAGACTTGCCCCCCGGCCCCCCCTGGAGAAACACCAGCAGTGGCAGATCCTCATCCTGACGCTGTGCGGCAGAGACCTCGCGATAGAACAGGCTGAGGGTGTCGCCGTTGTCCGGGTGGGACCAGTCAACGGGCACGGTCAGTCTATGGTCGGTGATATGCAGGCCCTGGATGGCGTGGTCGGTCGGCATGTTGGTTTCCTGCGTCCTGAATCGATGCAACAACCGGGCGGCGATGGCCGCCTGGCACGTCGTGTGCGGAGTGTGTCCCCTGTGGCAGGGGCGGGGCGAGGGCAGACTCAGTCGGCGCCGCGCATCGCCCGGCGGATGAAGGGCAGGCAAAGAGCCAGCAGCAGGGCGCTACCCCCGCCAATCGCCGCCATGGCGATAAAGTAGCCGACTTCGCTGTCCTCGGTATAGAAAGCGCCCAGCTTGCCGCCGGCAGCGAAGCCAAGTGACAGCGACAGGAAGAACAGCGCCATCATCTGTGTCTGGAAGGAGCGCGGCGCCAGTTTCGTGGTCACCGACAGGCCAATGGGGGACAGGCACAGTTCAGAGGCGGTGAAGCCCAGCAGCAACAGCACCAGCATGATCAGGGGCATGCTCGAACCGTCCTCACCGAGAAACGGCAGGTACCCCAGGAAGGTCGCACCGATGATGGCCATGGCAATGACGAACTTGCCGGCAGACGAGGGTTGGCGTTTGCCCAGCGTCGTCCACAGCCAGGCAAAGACACCGGAGAACAGAATGATGGTCAGCGCCTGTACCGATACCAGCCAGCCAACGGGAATCTCCCAACCGAACACGACGCGATCCACGCGCTGGTCGAAGAAGGCAGTGATCACGGTATAGGACTGGCTGTAGAGCGCCCAGTAGGCGGCACTGGTCAGAAACAGCGGGATAAAGGCCAAGACTCGGCTGCGCTCTTCGCGGGTGACCTGTGACGAGCGCAGGATGGTGGCGAAGTAGGCGACAGTGGCGACGGCAATGATGGCCAGCATCACTTCGGACAGGTTGTTGGCGCGTACCAGCCCGCCCAGGGTGGCTACGACCAGAACGGTGATCGCGATCACCGCCATGACCAGATAGCGTTTGAGGGTCGTGGGCGCGACAGGGTTCGGGGCAACCTTCTGGTCATCCGGCAGGCCCTTGCGACCCGCGGTGTACTGCGCCAGGCCGATGGCCATACCGACCGCTGCGATACCGAAGCCGACATGAAAACCGGCCTTTTGCTGAAGCAGCCCGGTCAGCAGAGGGCCGACGAAGCCACCGATATTGATGCCCAGATAGAAGATCGAGAACCCTGCGTCTCGCTTGGGACTGCCCGCTTCGTAGAGCGCGCCCACCAGCGCCGAGCAGGTGGCCTTGACCCCACCGCTGCCCAAAGCGACTAGCATCAGGCCTGCTGTCACGCCGTAGACCCCTGGCAGGATCGCCAGGGCAATATGGCCGAGCATGACCACGATGCCGGAGTAGAACAGGGTGCGCTCAGCCCCAAAGACCCGGTCGGCTAACCAGCCACCAAGAATGGTCGCCAGATACACCGAGCTTCCGTAAGCGCCGACGATGCCGATGGCCACCGATTGATCCATCGCCAGGCCACCACGGCTGGCCTCGTAGTACAGGTAGATCAGCAGGATCGCCTGCATGCCATAGAAAGAGAAGCGCTCCCACACCTCCATGCCGAACAGGGTGGCCAGTGGCCAGGGATGGCCGAAAAAACGGCGCTCTTTGCCGGAATTCCCGGCAGGATTGGAGGTTTCCATGGAGTAACTCCCGATGGTTAGCAATATCGAACGGATAATGCGCAATGACGTGGTGAAAACCCTAAGGTTTGTCACGCGTCAGCGCAAAGTTCGTGTCCCTAGACGGCAAAGCTTCGCCGCAAGGTCGCAAATGCTGCCGACGCCGCAACACCGCTGGACGTCAGGCGCTAACGCGATGGGTTGCCTTGGGTAGAAAGAATGTTCTACTCTTCAAGGTAGAACATTCTTTCTACCACGAAGAGTAGGTAGCGCCGCTACCACCTTCTCCAGGACAGTGCATGAATCGAGAACAGATTGCCGAAGGGCTGGAAACCGCCTTTAGTCAGCGTGGCTTCGCCGAGCCCAGCGTGCCGGAGCTCAAGATTGCCTCGGGCGTCAGCTTGAGGACCTTGTATCGGCACTTCCCTTCCAAGGAGGCCATGGTCATCGGCGCGCTGGACCACCGACACGCGCGGTATCTGGCGCTGCTGTCACAGTCGCTGTCCGCTCCGGGGGCGGAAGCAGTCTGTGTGCTGTTTGATCGGCTAGGGAGGTGGATGGCCGACAATGCTCCCCACGGCTGTATGTCGATGAGTGCCTTTGCGGCGTTTCCCGGCAACGTCCACATCACCGACTCGGTCATGCGCCACAAGCGAGAGGTGCGTGAACTGATGGGCAGTGCCAGCGGCAGGCCTGACCTGGCGGCAGAACTGTTTTTGCTCCACGAAGGTGCCTCCAGTGCCTGGCCCACTCAGGGTGATGCTGCCATCCACGCGGCCCAGCGAGCCGCTCGACGACTGTTGGGAGATGTCTGATGAACGATGTTCCATGCCACATGATGAAAGGCGTTCAGCTGCTGGGCCATGGCGGCCCTGAGATGCTGGTATACCGTGAAGACCTTCAGGTGCCTCAGCCTGGCCCTGGAGAGGTGCTGATCAAGGTAGCGGCTGCCGGGGTCAACAACACCGATATTAATACGCGCCTTGCCTGGTACTCCAAGGGTGACGGTGACAGCGAAGATGCCAGCTGGTCTGGTCAGCCTCTGCGGGTCCCGCGTATTCAGGGCGCTGATGTGTGTGGCCGGATCGTCGCGGTAGGTCGTGGTGTCGACGACTCGCGGGTGGGCGAGAGAGTGTTGATTGAACCTTGTGTCCGCGAGAGTGCTGGACAGGAACTGGCGGCTCCTTGGTATTTCGGTTCGGAATGTGATGGCGGTTTTGCAGAGTTCACCAAGGTGGCGTCTCGACATGCCTACCGTATCGAGAGTGCGCTCTCCGACGTTGAGCTGGCGTCCTTCCCCTGTTCCTACTCCACCGCGGAAAACATGTTGACCCGGGCCCAGGTGGTGGAAGGCGACAAGGTCCTGGTGACAGGGGCTTCCGGAGGTGTGGGGTCTGCAGTGGTCCAGCTGGCCAAGGCCCGAGGAGCTGATGTAATCGCCATGACCGGGAAGGGCAAGGCGCAGATCCTGCGTGAGCTGGGTGCCAACCAGATCGTGCTGAGGGATCAGCCGTTGTCTGAGCATGTCGCTGCGAATAGCGTCGACGTAGTGATCGATCTGGTAGCGGGCGAGCAATGGCCTGAGTATTTGAACGTGCTGCGCCCGGGGGGACGTTACGCTGTTGCGGGCGCCATCGCGGGCCCTCTAGTGGAGCTGGACGTTCGCACGCTCTACCTCAAGGACCTCAGCCTGTTGGGCTGTACCGTGTTGGCTGAGGAGGTCTTCGGCAACCTGGTCGAGCGTATCGAGCAGGGGCAGGTTGCCCCCCTGGTGGCAGCAACCTTTACGCTTGATGACATCGCTACGGCGCAGCAGCGCTTTCAGGAAAAGCATCACGTGGGGAAGCTGGTGCTGGACGTCGGCAGCCAGCGTTGATGGGGTGATTCCGCGCTAGCGAGGGAGTCCAGAGAAAACCATGAAGGTCTCTGGAGGCCGCCGTCGAGATCATGCTGATCCTGCAATGGCCTCCAGAGCTTGCCGTCATGCCGGAAAGGCAGGTAATGCGACGCTACAGCTGCATTGCGTTGGCTTGGTTTGCGCTCGTCGGCAGTCCATCAACGAAGCGTGCGATGCGCTGGCAGGCGTCTTCAAGCTGCGCCTCGGACACGGCGAAGGATAGCCGCACGAAGCCTTTGGCGCTGCTGCCGAAGGCTTCCGCATCCAGTACCGAGACTCCAGTGCTGCGGAACAGCTGCCAGGCGAAGTCGATGCTCGAAAGCCCCGTCTCGCGGATGTCCACCAGCATGAACATACCCGCCTCGGGCGCCTTGATGCCAAGCCGCGAGCACTGTCCCAGACCCTCCATCACTATCGCCCGGCGGCGCCGGTAGACCTCGCGCGCCTGGTCGACAACGTCGTCGTCCAGCTCCAGGGCACGCAGAGTGGCCTGCTGAACGAAACCTGGCAGGCCATACAGCATGCTCAGCAGCAGGTTATCCAGATGCCCGATCAGCGTCTTCGGTCCCACCACCCAGCCGGTACGCCAACCGGTCATGGCATGGGATTTCGACAGGCTGTTGATGACAATGGTCCGCTCCTGCATACCCGGCAGGCTGGCAATGCTTTGATGGTCGCAGTCATAGGTCAGCTGACCGTAGACCTCGTCGGAGATCACCCACAGGTCATGGCGCCGCGCGATCTCGGCGATTGCCTCGAGCTCTTCCGGGCGGTAGACGTTGCCCGTGGGATTGTTGGGCGTGGCAAAGGCGATGCCGCGGGTGTTGGGCGTCAGCGCCGCTTCTATCGCCTCTCGGGTCAGCCGGAAGTCGTCATCGGCATGCTGGGCGATGGGCACCATGCGTGCCCCGGACGCCTGCAGGCTGGCGGCATAGGTCAGGTACATGGGTTCGGGGACGAGCACGTCGTCGCCGTGTTCAAACAGACACAGGGCGGTGGCGAACAGCCCATTTTGTGCCCCCGCCACCAGCGTCACCTCATCGGCGGAGACCGGCGTGCCCTGGAGGCGGCGCTGTTTGGCGGCGATGGCATGGCGCACCTCTTCACGCCCGGTCACTGGGGTGTAGTGGGTATCGCCAGCCGCCAGCGCCTCCACGGCAGCTTCGATGATGCGGGGGTCGGTGGTGAAGTCGGGGTCGCCGATACTCAGCACAATGACGTCTTCACCCCGTTCGGCGGCGTCACAGGCCGCGAAGTGGATGTCCCAGGCGGTAACGGTCTCGCCGGCGATACGGCCCACCAATGAGGAATATTTCATGCAAAGCTCCTGAGCTATTGAGCCAGGCTTTGGCGAGTGCCTGGCGTAGACGATCTGGTGTCAATGGTCTGGCGTAAATGCTGTGAGGTCATGGGACCCATCGGGTGTCCTGAGCGCGTCAGGCGGATACCTGCCCCCCCTGGTCCAGCGGGGTTTTTCCGGCGATCTTGCACAGTTCTGCTCCGGGGGGCAGATAGCGACAGGATGTGCGCATGTAGACGACGCCCTGACTGGCGCTGACCACCGGCGTCACCTCCGCCGTGAGTGGGTCGACCAGATCCGCCAGCCGCTGGCCGACGTCAACGCGATCCCCGGGGGCCACATGAAAGGCCACCACTCCCGCCACCGGTGCCTTGATGGTCAGGGCGCCCTGGAACGGGGTGGGCTCGGCCTTCAAGGCGGGCGCCGAGGGAATCTCGTCAGCGATGAAGCCTTGCTGGACCAGGTAGCGATACAGGGCAATGGCATCGGCCCGTGCGGTGTCGTGGTCTACGTCCTGCTCTCCGCGCAGTTCCACGGTGGCGGTAACGCAGGCCGCGGGAACCGGGAAGCGATCCTCAAAGTGGTCGGCCAGCCGCCACCAGGGCTGGCCGCAGGCCTCGTCGAAGGAAAAGGATCCGGTGCCTGTCCCCAGCAGCATGGCCTCAGCGCCCAGGTAGCGGGCCAACGGCTCGAGCTGTGGCCAGTAGGGGGCTTCCAGATACAGATGAACAATCGCCTGGGCATCGCAGTGCAGGTCCAGCACCAGGTCGGCGTCATGGGCCAGACGCAGTTGGGCCTGCTTGAGTGACCGGATATCGCTGTCACAGGGCAGCCTGTCGATGGCCCCCGCCAGGGCCTGGCGGATGATCCGGCGGTTGTCCTGGGGGGAAGGGCCGAGTTGCCCTTCCAGCGCCGCCATCAGGGGGGTGGCCAGATCCGGATAGTCACGATTGAAGTTGAGGCCGGTGGTGAAGTCGAAGCGGCCCATGGCATCGTGCATCAGGCGTTGGCCCAGGGCGATGGGGTTGGCCACCGGGACCAGGACGATCTCCCCGCGCAGCAGGTGGCTGTCTTCGGCCTTGGCGATCAACTGGCGCAGGTGGTGGAGCACCAGCATGCCGGGAATTTCATCGCCATGCAGGCTGGCCTGCAGGTAGGCCTTGCGAGCCCCTTCACCAAAGTGAAGGCTGGTCAGGGTTCGTTCCACTCCATGCACCGCTGGCAGCAGCGGGCAGCGCTGTTCACGCATACTCGGTATTCCCGTCCTGATGGGTCGTTGGTGGGGCCATGTCCTGTGTCACGGACGCTTGTGGACGCGCATCGTGGTGGGCCTTTTCTATGTCGGTTGGCCACACCACGCAAGCATCCAGCGTTTCCTGCAGCGTCAGCGGGTCGATGCCTCCTAGCGGGGCGATCATGATCAGGCGGCTGCAGGCGTCTGCCATGGAGGTATCTGCCAAACCACTGTCTCCAAGGGGCGCTATATCGATACGGCTGCCGACCAGGTGCACCGCTACCGCGCGACCGTTCATCTCTTCTGGGTAGCAGATCCCCTTGGCCCGGTAGATGGAAGTAGGCAGTGCGCGCAGCGCTTCTCGCAGCGCCTGCAGCCGGACGGGATAACGGCTGGTCCAGTGGGTGCTGGTGAAACGGGCGGCATGGTCCTCGCCGGCGCCCTGGCGTGGAGCGACCAGGCCACCGGGGGATGATGGCATCGCCCGCAGCGATATGGGGCGCTGACCCACATCGACGCCCAGTACCATCGAGAGCGGCACCTGTCCCCGCTGGGTCTTGTATAGACGAACTCCCGGGTAGAGCCAACGGCGCTCGAAGGCGTCGATCTGCGCATCGCTGGCCAGATCGGTCTTGTTCAGTATCACCATATCGGCCACATCCAGCTGCTCCGTGGCCAGTCTCGCCATATCGCCGTCCAGGCGATCGAACTGTTCGGCGTCGACCACCGTGAGAATACTGTCGATGATGACCCTGTCTCGAAAGATCGGGTAGCGCAGCGTACTGGCGATCTTGGTCGGATTGGAGACACCGCTGGCCTCGATCACGATGTGCTCCGGGCGGCCTGCCTGCATGTTCAGCAGTCCCGTCAGCTGATCGATAAGATCGCCCTCCACCGTGCAGCAGATGCAGCCGTTGGCCAGGCTGACGGTGGTCTGGGTTTCGCTGATGATCAAGTCCTTGTCGATATTGATGGCGCCAAAGTCATTGACCATCACCGCGACGCGCCGACCGCTGGTGGCATGCAGCAGGTGGTTGAGCAGGGTCGTCTTTCCCGCCCCGAGAAACCCGGTGATCAAGGTGACGGGAACGACAGGGAGTGAAGATGCCATGGGCCGTCTCCTGGGCGTTAGGCTTTAGTCATCGCAGCGTGTTGTCTCAGAACGCCGGCGGCGGCTGAGTCCACACGGCTTCGAGCTCGCTCTGCTGGAAGTCACCTGCGGCGTCCCAGGTCGGGCGGCCTTCCAGCAGTGTCCACTCCACCTGGGTGGCATGAATGCCGCCACGGGCGGGCACCTCGAACAGGTTGCGGTCCAGCACGATCAGGTCGGCGGACTTGCCAACCTCGATGGAGCCGGCCTGGTGCTCCATGCCCATGGCGTAGGCGCCATTGAGGGTCGCCACGCGGATGGCCTGCTCCAGGCTGATGGGGGTGCCGTGGAAGGTCTCGTCGTCCTGTGACCAGGGATTGGCGCGAGTGACCATGGCTTCCAGCCCGATCCACGGGTCCGGGTTCGAGACCGGCCAATCGGTGCCCATCACCGCGACACCGCCTGCCTGCAAGACGCCGGCAAAGTTGTAGGCGCGCTGCATGCGCTGCTCACCGAACACGGCACGTGCGTAGGCGAACGATGAGGGGAACCAGCCCACCGGCGAGAATTCGGCAATCGCATCCAGCTCGGCGAAGCGCGGCAGATTGGCGTCGAGCAGGGTGGTGCTGTGGGCGCACTGGTGGCGCATGCGCAGGCCGCCATTACGACGCTTGGCCTCGGCGATGGCATTGAGAAAAATGTCCGAGGCGCCATCGCCGGTGCAGTGGGCGATGACTCGAATGCCTCGGCGATCCATGTCGGCGATCATGTCGCAGACGTGCTCGGGGGTCAGGTTCAGATGCCCTTGCCAGTCCTTCTCGCCGGGCCATGGGCTCGACAGATAGGACGAACGGGATTCATGGGTGCCGTCGAAGTGAAACTTGACCGCGTTGGCGTTGAGTCGGGCGCTGCGATAGAAGTGACGCTCACCGGCCAGCAGCTCCCAGCGACGCTTGACCGGGAAGATGTCATCCTGCCAGCTGATGGCGGCTTCGACCCGTGCGGTCAGGCGGCCTTCCTGATCCAGACGCTTGAGTGCATCCAGCCGATGCTCGCAGACGTGCACGTACTTGGTGCCGACCACCCCGCGTGAGCTTTGGAAATGCACCCCATCGCGGTAGGCGCGGTAGAGCGCCTGGGCCGGTGTCGGCGGCATGGCGGCATGGATCATGGCGTAGGCGCCGTCGACCAGAATACCGGTGGGTTCTCCGCTGATGCTGTCGCGCTCGATGTAGCCATGGCGGGGGTCGCTGGTGTCCGCCGTGATGCCCGCCAGTTCCAGCGCCTTGGAGTTGGCCAGCATGCAACCCCATGAGCGATCGAGAATGGCCACCGGCCTGTCGGCAATAACACTGTCGAGCCAGTGGCGGTCCGCCGTCAGCCCGGCCTGCTTGAAGGTGTAGCGGACGAAATAGGCGCCGTAGATCCAGCCTTCGGGCGTCTGCTCGGCATAGTCGAGGATCGCCTGCCGGACCTGGGCGGGCGTCGGGTCCTCGATGCCCACATCCAGATAGCCGGCATAGTCAGGGGCCAGCGCAAGATCCGGATGGGTATGCATGTCATACAGACCAGGCATGGCAAAGCGACCTTTCAGGTCCACCACCCGGGTGTGGGGGCCGATGATTGCGGCAACGTCGGTGTTATCACCCACCACGAGGAAGCGCCCATTGGCAATGGCGACTGCCTGGGCCCAGGGCTGGGCCTCATTGACGGTATAGATACGGCCGTTGGTAAGGACCAGGTCAGCCTGTGGAAGCTCGCTGCCCATGTGAGGGGCGGAAAGTGGTGCGGCATTCGCCATGACATCGATTTCCTGAAGATAATCATCGACAAGGGGCCGTGAGGCCCCTGACGTTCACAAGTACCGACGCGTGTAGTGACAGCGTGGGGATGGGCACGGTGCTGGGGGCCACCGTGCCGTTTTCGTCAACCGAGCAGCAGGTGGCCGAGCAGTGACAGCACCGGCAAGGACACCAGCACCCGCAGCAGATAGATCCACACCAGGTCCAGAAGGCTCAGGCCGATGTTGGCTCTGACGAGCACGATGGCCACTTCGGTGAAGAACACGATCTGATTGACAGCGACACCGGCCAGGACAAAGCGGGTGACTTCACTTTCGATGCCAGCCCCTAGCAGTGACGGCATGATGCTGTCGATCAGGCCCGCCAGCAGCGCGGGCGCTGCCTGTTCAGCTTCCGGCAGCGCCAGCAGGTCGAGCAGCGGTACCAGTGGCAGCGAGAGGATGTGGACGATATCGGTGAACTGCACCAGCGCCAGCCCCGTGCAGCCGATGACCATCATCGCCGGGTATATCGTGATGATGATGTCGCCGCCGACATGCAGGCCACGCTTGACTAGCTCCAGCGGGGAAGCAGCGTGCTCGGCGCGCTCCACCGCGCGACGCACGCCCAGAGCCAACAGGCTTTCTCCTGTCTGGCGGTCTTGCACCTGTTGCTGGCCTTCCGGTGGAAAGTAGGAGTGAGGCTTGCGTGACAAGGGAGGCAGGCGCGGGATGACCAGGGCGCAGACGAAGCCCGTGACGGCAACGCTGGCGTACCAGATCAGGAAGTGCTGCTCGAGACCGATCAGCTTGATCAGCAGGTACGCGTAGGCCAGGGAGACGATCGAGAAGTTGGTCGAGATGATGCAGGCTTCACGCATGGAGTAGAAGCCGTTGCGGTACTGTTGCGTCGTCAGAATGATGCCGACACTCGATGATGACAGCCAGGACGCCAGGCTATCCACCGCGGAGCGGCCGGGAAGGCCGAACAGGCGCTCGAACGCACGGCTCAGCAGGCTGCCGACGAACTCCATCAGCCCGTAGTCGGTCAGCAGCGGCAACAGCACCGAAGACAGCAGGCAGATCGCCACCACCACGGGGCCCACGTCGTACAGCAGCACGCCGCCGGTGTCGCGGTGCCAGATCCACTCAGGGCCCCACTGGAAGTACACCATGACCATCAGAATGGCGCCGGTAACGCGTACCAGCGTCCACACCGGGCCAGGATTGAACAGCTGGATGAACCTGTTTTGGTTGTGCTTCAGCGTCGTCAGGCTGACCACCACGGTGGCGATGGTGGGGATGACGGTGACCAGTACCGTACCTTCCACCATGATGGGTTTGATCACGGCGTTGATGATGTCGACGATGAAGGCAATCATCACCGTGATGCGGCCATCGACAAAGACGGGAGTCAGAAACAGCAGAATACCGAGGAGGGTCGGCAGGAGGAACTTTAGCAGTTGGGAGCGACGATACTGACGTAATATCTGAAAAAGTCCACCGGAATGCGCTTTTATTTCGGGGATATCGTGCATGTGGTTACCAGTTTATTCGTTGTTGTCGAGTATCAGTCTAGGAAGCTTGGCGAGAACCGAATAACGATTTATTCTTCACATGTCATGCGCAAATGGAATGAACTTTCGTGGCCCGTCAACTGCCCACCATGGTGTCTCTCGCCTGCTTCGAGGCAACCGCACGTCATCTCAGCATGACCCGGGCGGCGGAAGAGATGAGTCTGACCCAAAGCGCGGTCAGTCGTCAGATCCGAAATCTCGAGGAGATGCTCGGTTGCGAGCTGTTTCGGCGGGTGCGTCAACGGCTAGAGCTGACCGGTGAAGGTGCCGATTACTTGCGTGAAATTTCACCTTCCATGGATCAGATCGAAGCCGCTACAGCAAAGCTGCTGGCGCGCTGGTCGGGGCAGTGCCACGTGGGAGCAGAGCCCTCCTTCGCCATGCGCTGGCTGTTGCCACGGTTGCCGGCGTTTCAGCAGCGCCATCCGGACATTCAGATCGAAATCATGAATGACTTGAGGCGGCTCTATGAACGCCGAGATGGCTTCGACGTGGCGATTCTCTATGGGGATGGGCAGTGGCCCGATCTGGAGTGCCGACTGCTGATGCCGTGCTCGCTGGTGGCGGTATGTACGCCCACGCTGCGCGACCGCTATGGCGTGATCGATCACACCGAAGAGTTGCTCCGCTACCCGCTGATTCACCACACCTGCGTCAGCTCGGCACGGCTATCGTCGACCTTTCTCTGGCTGGAGGCGGCTGGGCTCAGTGGGGAGCAGATCGAAGCGCTGCCGGGGCAGCGCTTCGAGCACTTTCGCTTTGTGCTGGATGCCGCGTTGCACGGGGTGGGAGCCACCGTGCTACCTGACTACTTTGTGGACCAGGAGCTGGCCGATGGGCGGCTGGTGGCGGCGTCCACGACACCCCTGATGATCGGCAACTACTACGTGGTGACGCCACGCGGACGACATCCCGATCATCGTATCGAGGCCTTTAGCCACTGGCTGCTGTCTTCCATCCAACAGGCTGATGGTTAGCCTGCAAGAGCGGATGATCAGGCAAAGTCGCCCTCTTCACGCACCTCGATCAACCACGGGCCGTCGGCCTCTTTGGCCTGTTGCAGCAGACGCTCAAGGTGGTCGAGGCCGGTCGCGGTATGGGCCTCGCAGCCGTAGCCCCGCGCGATGGCCACCAGGTCAGGCGTATAGATATCCACCCCTATTGTGGGAATTTCCCGCTCCTGCATATAGCGCTTGATCTCGCCGTAGCCCTGGTTGTTCCACAGCAGGATGACGATGGGCGTCTTGGTTTCCACCGCCGAGGCCAGTTCCGGCAGGGTGAACTGGATGCCCCCATCACCGATCAGCGATACGACGTGGCGATGGGGAGCAGCCAGCTTGGCGCCTATGGCGGCGGGAAGGCCGTAGCCCAAGGTGCCGTAGCCGGTTGATGAATTGAACCAGCTGCGCGGCGACTCGGCCTCGTAGAGGAAGTTGCCCGAGTAGACCGGCTGGGTTGAATCTCCCACGACGATAGCGCCTGGCAGCGTGCGCTGGACCAGCTCGAGCACGCGTTGCTGGGTGCGCCAGGCAGGCGGCCACTCGGGGGCGAGCTGACGCTGGATGTCCGCCACCCGCTGCTGTCCTGGCGTCGGCGTCGCGGCGGCCGCTGGGGTGGCTGATGGGGTGGCCGATGGGATAGAAAGACGCTCGAGCAGCGCCTGCATAAAGCGCCCGGCGTCGCTGACGATGGCAAGGTGCGCAAGGTGGTTACGTTGCAGCTGCTCGGCATCGATGTCGACGCGAATCAAACGACCGTCGATCCTGAAGTTGCCGTCGAAGACGGCGTCATAGTCGGTCTCGCCAAGCTCTGTGCCGATGGCCAGTACCACGTCCGCCTCTCGTACCAGCTTGCGCACAGGGTCCAGGGACTGGGTGGAGCCCAGCGCCAGTGGATGACCCTTCGGCAGTAGACCCTTGGCATTGACGGTGCAGGTGGTGGGGGCATCCAGCGCCTCGACCAGCGCACGGGCAGCCTCTGCATGGTCGGCAGCACCGCCCCCAAGCAGGACGACCGGCTGCTGGGTCGCTGCCAGCAGCTCGGCGGCGGCGTCCACCAGCGCCGCATCCGGTGCGGGAGGGGCTGGCAGTGCGGCAGCCTCCAGCATCAGGTGATCGGCGGGGGCGGTGATGACATCAATCGGAATTTCGATATGCACGGGTCTTGGGCGAGCCCCGCGGAACACCGCAAAGGCTCTGGCCAGTACCCGTGGCAGCTCGTCGGGCTGCTGCAGGGTATGGCTGAAAGCACTGACCCCAGCGACCATGTTGCGCTGGGAAGGCAGCTCGTGCAGACGGCCCTCGCCAAGGCCAAGCTGCTCGCGTCGGTTGACGCTTGAAATCACCAGCATGGGCACGGAATCCGCGTAAGCCTGGCCCATGGCGGTCAGTATATTCGTCATTCCTGGACCAGAAATGATGAAACAGGTGCCTGGTTTTCCTGTTACACGTGCATAGCCATCGGCCATAAAGCCAGCACCCTGCTCGTGACGTGGTGTCACATGAGTGATTCGGGTGGCAGGCAGTCCTCGGTAAAGTTCTACCGTGTGGACACCGGGAATGCCGAAGACGGTATCAACACCATAAGCCTCAAGTAGCTGAACCAATGCTTCGCCACAGGTCAACATGTCGCCTTTCCTTCTTGTTGGAGTCGGGCACCGGAGATTAGCGCCTGGTGACAGGTTTGCGCTACAAAAAAACCCGCGTTTTGAAAAGAAAGGGGCGCGCTGAATGGCGAAGCACAGTAGAGATATCGTTCAGTGACCGGGAAAATGCATTGTTCATTTTTCAGCAATATGCTTTATTGATCCTATCGCACGCAAAATTGCGTGCAATCCTGATCCGGCCTATATTGGTCACATAACAACACTAACAATCACGGCCTCGGTGCAGCATGGCGAGGCCTCAGGAGAGACAGGATGTTGCCGCAGCGCGACCTCATCGGCTATGCCGATACTCCCCCCGGCGGGCGTTGGCCCAACGGCGCCCGTCTGGCGATCAACGTCGTCGTCAACTACGAGGAGGGCTCCGAGCGCTCCTTCGCCATGGGCGATGATGACCAGGAATCGATGACCGAGTGGGGCAGCTACGTGACCCCCGCCGGCACCCGTAACCTGGCCATGGAATCGATGTACGAGTACGGCTCCCGGGTCGGCATCTGGCGAATTCTCGATATCCTGCGCGAGGCCGGGGTACGCTCGACCTTCTTTGCCTGTGCCGTGGCCCTTGAGCAAAACCCCCGCGTCGCGCGGGTGGCGAGTGCCGATGGCCATGAATTCTGCAGCCACGGCTATCGCTGGGAAGAGGTCTTTCGCTTGAGCGAAGACGAAGAGCGTGAGCATATTCGACTGGCCATCGACTCCATCACCGCCACCACCGGCAAGCGTCCTGTTGGCTGGTACTGTCGCTACGGACCCAGCGTGCATACTCGGCGCCTGCTGTTGGAAGAAGGTGGTTTCCTGTATGACGCCGACGCCTACAACGACGACGTGCCCTACTTCACCGAGGTGGAGGGCAGGCGTCAGTTGGTGGTGCCCTATACCACGGACATGAACGACTTTCGCTTCTGGCTCTCGCCAGGACTGACCTCCGGTCGCGAATTTCTCGACAACCTCAAGGAAGGCTTCGACGTGCTGTTCGAAGAGTCAGCGAGGGGGCCGCGAATGATGTCCGTGGGGCTGCATCCGCGGATGGTCGGGCGGCCCGGAAAGATCCGCGCGCTCAAGGATTTTATCGCCTACGCCCAGGCTCACGAGGGGGTCTGGTTCGCGACCCGGGAAGAGATCGCCAGAGCCTGGCTGGAGCGTGAATCAGGCGCGTGACGCTTGATCCAATCGCTGGCCTGAACAGCAGCATCGCTACGACAGTGCCTGGTCTCGGCACCCGGTCCCAGGGCCGGCACAGAGACAACCGCGCTTCCGCCGCTTGGGGGCGCACAAAAAATAGCCACTCCCGCAACAATGACAACAAGCAGAGGAACGTCCCATGACCCTTTTTTCCAAGACGCCACGCGTAGTGACCCTGGCCGCCGCCCTGGGCCTGAGCCTTGCCGCTGGCAGCGCCATGGCCGAGACCCTCAAGGTCGGCGCCAACATCGGCAACCTGCCCTGGGAATTCCAGGACGATAGCGGTGACTACGTCGGCTTCGAGATCGACCTGGTCAACGAGGTCGGCAGCCGCCTGGGCTACGACGAGGTCGAGATCAGCAACATTCCCTTCAACGGCCTGTTCTCGGCGGTACAGTCCGGGCGTATCGACGTGGCGGTGTCCTCCATCACCATCACCGATGAGCGTCTCGAGTCGGTGTCCTTTGCCCAGCCCTACTACGACAGTGACCAGTCTCTGGCGACTCACACCAGCAAGGGCATCACTGGGCTCGAGGACCTGGACGGCAAGGTGGTTGGCGTAGACACCGGTTCCACCGGCGACATCTGGACCAGCGAGAATCAGGAGCAATACGGCATCAAGGAGATCCGCCGCTACGAGGGCCTGCAGCCGGCCATGCTTGACCTGTCCAGCGGCCGCCTCGACGCCTACATTTCCGACATTCCGGCGGTGCAGTACTACGTGCGCGACAAGCCCAACTTGGAAGTGGTCAGCCGCATTCCCAGCGGTGAGCAGTACTCGATGATGTTTGCCAAGGATGCCGAGCTTGCCGCCAAGGCCAGTGAGGTGATCACCGAGCTCAAGCAGGAAGGCTTTATCGCCGAACTGCACGAAACCTGGTTCGGCGCCGCGCCGGATGCCGGCACCAGCACCGTCGACGTGCGTGATATGCCAAGCGCCAAGTGATGTCGGGGCCGTGGCGCCCGCGCGCCACGGCCCACCCACCCTCGGCCGTGGAGGCTGGTTGAATGGACCTGGTCCAGACATTCTTTAACTGGGAGGTGCTGGTACGCACCTTCCCGATGCTCGTCCAAGGGCTCGGCATGACAATCGCGCTGGGCTTCTTGAGCATCCTGCTGGGGCTGATCGGCGGGCTGGGGCTGGCGCTGTTGCGCCTCTACGGCCCCAAGCCACTGCGCTTTCTGACCATTGCCTACATCGATGTGTTTCGCTCGCTGCCGGTGCTGGTGTGGCTGGTCATCGTCTACTACGCACTGCCGTTCGTCGGCATCACCCTGTCACCGTTTGCTGCAGCCTGTACCGCCCTGACCATGATCTCCAGCGCCTACGCCGCGGAGATCTATCGCGCCGGCATCGAGGCGGTGCCTCGGGGCCAGTTCGAGGCCGCCCAGTCGATCGGCCTGAGTCAGTATCGGGTGATGTGCGACGTGGTCCTGCCCCAGGCGATCCGCCTGATCATTCCGCCGCTGACCAGCAACTGCATCAACGTGATGAAGGACACCGCCCTGGCCTCGGTGGTGGCGATGCCCGACCTGCTCAAGCAGGCGACCCAGGCTCAGGCCCTGGCGGCCAATCCCACCCCGCTGATTGGCGCAGCGCTGCTGTATCTGGTGGTGCTGTTGCCGCTGGTGAGGCTGGTCGGCTTGCTCGAAAAACGCTTCGCCCAAGGCCGAGCTTGAAGGAGATTGTCATGATTGAACCGACCCAGCCGGTGTCGCAGGCCCCTTCCGCTGCGTTTGACCGCCAAGCCGCCGCCGCCCGCAGAACCCTCATCTCGCTCAAGGGCGTGAACAAGCACTACGGTGATTTCCATGCGTTGAAGAATATCGACCTGGAGGTGGCGGAAGGCGAGGTGGTGGCGATTCTCGGCCCTTCCGGATCAGGCAAGTCGACCCTGATTCGCTGCATCAATCATCTGGAGGCCTACAGCGCCGGCGACATCTACGTCGATGGCACCCGGGTCCAGCCCGGCCCCGAGCTGATCGAGGTGCGCAAGGGCGTGGGCATGGTGTTCCAGAGCTTCAACCTGTTTCCCAACATGACGGTGCTGGAGAACGTCACCCTGGGGCCGATCCGGGTACGTGGCATGAGCCCAGGGGCTGCCCAGGCCAGAGCCAAGGAATTGCTGGAGAAGGTTGGCATCGCCGAGCAGATGTACAAGTACCCGAGCGCCCTGTCTGGCGGCCAGCAGCAGCGGGTCGGTATCGCCAGGGCACTGGCCAATGAGCCGCGGGTGCTGCTGTTCGATGAGCCGACGTCGGCGCTGGACCCCGAGATGGTCGGCGAGGTGCTAGACGTCATCAAGACCCTGGCCGGAACCGGTGTGACCATGCTGCTGGTGACCCACGAGATGGGCTTCGCCCGCCATGTGGCGGACCGGGTGATCTTTATGGAGGCCGGACAGATCGTCGAGGAAGGCGCTCCCGAACAGATCTTCTCTGCGCCGCAGGAAGATCGAACCCGCGCCTTTTTCCAATCGGTGCTGGCGCACTGAGGCGTGGCCTCGACCCTGTTTCTCTTAACCCAGCTTCTCTCGACCCAGCTTCTCTTAACCCAGTTTCTCTCGACCCAGCTTCAAGGATTCCCCATGGCTTTCGAATCACATTCCGCCCCCCCGCTTGATCTGGAAAGCATCAGAGCCCAGTTTCCCTCCCTTGCCAGTGACTGGGTGTTCATGGATAACGCCGGTGGTGCTCAGGTGCCGCGTGTCGTGGTGGATCGCATCAGCGACTATCTGCTGGGCGACAATGTTCAGCTAGGGGCCAGCTACGCCCCCAGCCAGCACTCCAAGGCCAAGGTCGACGCCGGTCGCCGGGCGGTGGCGACGCTGGTCAATGCGCAGCATGTGGAAGAGCTGGTGTTCGGGCCGAGCTCCACCATTCAGTTCCGGCTGCTGGCGGACGCCATGGCGAGCCAGTTCGCCCCGGGCGATGAAATCATCGTGACCAATACCGACCATGAAAGTCACATCGGTCCCTGGCGACGTCTGCAAGCGCGAGGCGTCAAGCTGCGCTTCTGGAACTGCCATCCCGAGACCCTGGAACTGGAGCTCGACAGCCTGGCCGAACTGCTCAACGAGCGAACCAAGCTGGTCTGCGTGACCCATGTCTCCAACCTGCTCGGCACCATCAATCCGATCAAAAAGATCGCCGCCATGGCTCACGACGCCGGTGCTCGCATCTGCGTCGATGGCGTGGCCTTCGCGCCCCACCGTGCCATCGATGTCCAGGACTGGGATGTCGACTACTACGGCTTCAGTCTCTACAAGGTATTTGGGCCGCATCACGCCGTGCTTTACGTCAAGAAAGAGTGCCTGCTGGAGCTGGACAGCATCTATCACCATTTCTTTACCAAGGACCAGATACCGGGAAAAGTGGAGCCGGGAAATCCCAACTATGAGCTGACCTACAGCGCTACAGGAATCCTCGAATATCTGACATCGCTTTCCCCTAAAGACGACGGCGTATCCTTGCGCAATAGGCTGGAAGATGCCTTCGACAGGATCGCAACACATGAGGCGAAAATCGGCAAGAAACTGATCGACTATCTCAATCAGAAAGAGCGCGTCCGTATCATCGGAAGAGCGGATGCTGACATCGATAAACGTGTCGCGACGATCAGTTTTATTGTGGAAGGAAGCCAGTCTGACGATATCGTCAGGCGCATCGATGACGCGAAGGTCGGTATTCGCTACGGAGACTTCTATGCGCGTCAGCTGGCCGAGGACCTCGGACTGATAGAGATCCAAGGTGTCGTGCGGGTCTCGATGGTGCACTACAACACCGAAGACGAGGTGGACCGGTTGATCCAGGCCCTGGACGCGGTGCTGTAGTAGACGATCGCAATAGACAGAAGCGAGGCCTGGTGACAGGGGCCTATGGCCGACGAAAACGCCCACCATCGCTGACAAGGCCCATCAGGCCTGGTCAGTGATGGCGGGTGTCGGTGGCGATATCGTAGATGTTGGCCTCGGCGCGTCGCTGCTCGGACAGTTCCAGGCTGTAAAAGATATGCCGGCAGTGTTCCATCATCGACTGGGCGGCGCCCTCGGCGTCGCCGGCCTCGATCATATCGACCAGGGACTGGTGCTCATGGGTCAGGCATAGCACCCCACTGGGGCGTTCGTAGAGTGACTGGATAATACAGAAGCGACGGATGATGGGGCGCACGATGGCGATCAGCTCTTCATTGCCGGTCAGCTCCGCCAACAGCAGGTGAAAGTCGCCGGAGATGCGGTTGACGCTCGGCTTGCGTTCCTCGAACACCTGATGCTCCAGGGCCAGATGCTGACGCAGGGTGGCAATGCCGCTGGCATCGATGCGCTCGCAGGCGATGCGTGCCACCGCCGCTTCGATGTGCAGCCTCGTCTCGAAGATATCGTAGGCTTCCTTGACGGACGGCAGTGAGACAAAGGCGCCTCGATGCATCTCGAAGCGTACCAGCCGCTCCGCCGTCAGCCGGTTCAGCGCACGCCGAACGCGGCTTCTTGGCGTGTTGAACGCCGTGGCAAGCTTCGCCTCATTGAGGCGCTCGCCGGGACGAAGGCGCTTGTCGATCAGCGCATCAACGATGCGGTCATAGACAAGCTCTTCAGCCAGCGCTTCGGGCTTTTCATGTGGGGATGAAGTTGCGTCTGTCGACATGGCTGCGTCTCGCCATCCCTTTCTCCTTGGTGCTGGCTCCCAGATGCGGGAAAGCCTGTCCAGGCAAGGTGAAAAGTGGAATAAGAAAAAGACAAACCAGCATATGACGCTGGTCTATTTCTTTCCAGAGACTACCATGACCATGGCCGCCACGTCATACCGCTTCTACCAAAGAATGTCTCCCTGTCATCACCTGCTGTGTGACAGCCTAGAGTCCTCAATAGCGAGGCAAATAACGATTGGCTATTGGGCGGCGAGATCGTCGATTTTCTGCCCCTCAATAAAGGCGATAAGGTTGCTGAAGGCATCGCCAAAGTACAGCTCATAGCCATCTTTTTCCACGTAGCCAAGGTGGGGCGTTGCCAGCACATTTGGCAGGTGCAGAAGAGGGTCTTCGACCACCGGTTCCTGCTCGAACACATCCACCGCCGCCATGCCGGGGCGTCCGGTGCGCAGCGCCGCCTCCAGGGCGCCAGAGGCGATCAGCTCAGCGCGACTGGTATTGACCAGCAGCGCACAGGATTTCATCGCCGCCAGGTCAGCGTTACCGACGATACCGCGAGTCGCCTCGTTCAGGCGCAGGTGCAGGCTAAGCACGTCGCTGCGCTCGAACAGCTCGCGTTGGCTGGCGACGACCTCGATGCCGGCCTGGCGGGCACGCTCACGGGAGCCCTCTCGCCCCCATGCCAGCACTTTCATGTCGAAGGCTTGGCCGTAGCGAGCGACACGGGCACCGATCTTGCCGTAGCCCAGGATACCGAGGGTTCTGCCTTCCAGGGCGGTGCCCAGCGTACGCTGCCAGCGACCCGCCTTGAGGTTGGCGACTTCCTCGGGAATATGCCGCATGGCGGCCAGCACCAGCGCCCAGGTCAGTTCCGCCGCGGCGGTGGGCGAGCCGCGGCCTGCCAGCACCGTTACACCATGCTCGCGACAGGCCTCGAGATCGATATGGGCCACGCCACCTCCGGTCTGGCTGATGACCCGGAGCTTCGGCAGCCGCTCGAGCAGTGCGCGGGTGATCCGGGTTCGCTCGCGGATCAACACCAGTGCCTCCGCGTGGTGAAAGCGTTCAACCTGGGCATCCAGCGACGTCAACGTGTCGTTGAACAGCGTGACCTGGTGGCCGGACAGACGATCAAAGGCCGACAGCTGGCGAACGACATCCTGGTAGTCATCGGGAATCACGATGTTCATGGCGGGCTCCGGGGTGAGGCGCAGCGAGACGAGGGAGTGACAAGCATGCCACAGGAGATGAGTCGCGCCCTACTGGGGCTGCATTGCTGGCTGCCAGGCGGCAATGGGCATTGCTATCCACCAGGGCCAGTGGGATCTTGGGAAGCCTTGGTGGAGCGGGCCTCTCGCCTGTCTCGCTTCAGCGGGTGTTGGCCCTCAAGGATTGTCGACCCTCGAAGATTGTTGACCCTCGAAGATTGCGCCCTGCATTCAGGACCAGCCCATGACCCATACTCAGGATTTCCGCACCATCCACACAACCGCCGTCAGTGGCTTCGACGACGCCCTGCTGGAGCAGGTTCGCGCTCGCTTTCATCACGTGGATCACTGCCCCTACACCGGCCCCCGGGTCTTTTTCGAGAATGCCGGTGGCTCGTTGACCCTCAAGGCGGTGGTCGCGCGCATGGCGGAAGTGGCCGCCTTGCCGGATAACGACCATCGCGACAATGAGGCGTCTCGAGCTATCTCGGCCATGATCGACGACGGACGCCAGGCCATGGGCTGCCTGCTGGGCGTCGAGGATGGCGTCGTGTTCGGCGGTGAGACCGGCACCGAGTGTCTGTTTCGGGTGATTCGCGCTGCCGCCACTGCCGCGCCACCAGGTGGCAGTATGGTCGCCTGCGAACTGGAACACCCCGCGACCTTTGACGCCACCGCTCTGTGGGCCAAGCGCACCGACAGACAGCGCCTGACGGTGCCCTTTGACCCTCATACAGGCAGAGTGACGGCCGAGGAGTATGCCCGCGTTGTTCAGCCTGATACCCGCGTCGCGACGATTCTTCACACCAGTCCGGTCACCGGTATGACCCAGGACGTCGCTGCCATTGCCGCAGCGATCCGGTCTATCGCGCCGGACTGCTACATCATCGTCGATGGAATCCAGCATGCACCCCACGGAGCCCTGTCGGTATCGGCCTATGGCGTCGACGCCTACGCGGTGTCGCTGTACAAGGTGTTTTGTCCCTTCAACGATGGCTACGCCTGGCTCTCTCCGCGCCTGAGTGTCGTGGACCATGATCGTCTAGCGGGCAAGCCGGACGACGCCTGGGAACTGGGTAGCCGCGACCCTGCTGCCTGGGCGGGTGCCAGCGAGATGGTGGCGTATCTCGAGTGGCTGGGCGGGAACTTCACCACGGTGAAGGGTCGTCGAGAGCGATTGCTGGCGGCCGGCCAGGCCATGCATGACCAGGAGGCGGCGCTGATGCAGCGGCTGATCCATGGTGGTGACGGCGTTGCCGGACTCAAGGAGCTGCCCGGCGTGACCTTGATCGGCGAGGTCGATAGCCCCTGGCGCGAGGGCGCGGTGTCGTTCTGCGTGGAAGGGCGTGACGCCCTGGACATCGTCGCCGAGCTTGGCGAGCGCGGTATCCGCGTCCACGCCCGCAAGGACGACGCCTATTCGGGCAATATCCTTCGTCCCTTGGGCCTGCCCTCAGTTACCCGAGTCTCGCTGGCCCACTACAACACGCCTGAGGAGGTCGATGCTTGCCTGAGCGCGCTGGCAGAGGTGGTAACGGGCCGGTGACATTGGGTCGGCAAGGGCGGAAGAACCGCAGGTGCTAGCTCTTTTTGATCGAGTGTTTTTTCATACAGAGCAGCTGGCTCGGGACTTCCGACTAAGGGGCTTCTAACGAGAGGGCTTCTAACTAAGGGGCCTCTTACTAAGGGCTCTGGCGTCGAGCGATGCAGGTGCATTCACGACCGTCTATCTTTACTTAAGATAGTATGTATGACGTATTGTCGTCTTTGTTGCCTGCCTGCCCGCGCTCGAAGGAGAGAACCCGCCATGCCTCATGATGTCATTGCCCAGATCACGCTGTCCCATGTGCTGTTGCCGTTGAAGCGTCCCATCAGTGACGCCAAGGTGATGACCGGGGTGCAGAAGCCGTTGACGGAAGTGTCCTTGACCTTCGCCGAGATCACCACGCGGGACGGGCACACCGGCATGGGCTTTGGCTATGTGCTGCGAGCCGGCGGCAAGGCTCAGTTTTCCCATGCCCAGGAGCTGGCCCCTTTTCTGATCGGCGAGGACCCAAACGATATCGCCCGGTTGTGGCATAAGCTGGCGTGGCAGGGAGCGTCGGTAGGTCGCTGTGGGGTGGCGGTGCAGGCCATCGGGGCCTTCGATACGGCGCTATGGGACTTGAAGGCCAAGCGTGCGGGACTGCCCTTGGCCAAGCTGCTCGGTGCTCAGCGCGAGGCCGTGCCCACCTACAACACCTCGGGGGGATACTTTGGTACCCAGATAGAGGAGGTCTGTGCCAACGCCGACCGCGCCCTGGCCAACGGGATCGGCGGGGTGAAGATGAAGGTCGGCCAACCCGACGTGGCCGAGGATATTCGGCGGGTCGTCGCGCTGCGCAAGCATTTGGGCGACGGCGTGCCGATTATGATCGATGCCAACCAGCAGTGGGATAGAACCACCGCTCTGCGCTTCGGACGTGCCGTCGATGAGTTGGGGTTGGTCTGGATCGAGGAGCCTCTGGACGCCCATGACTATGAGGGGCATGCCTGGCTCAATGCCCGGCTCGACACCCCCATCGCCACCGGCGAAATGCTGACCAGCGAGGAGTCGCTGAGGCGACTGATCGAGCGTGAGTCGGTGACCTACCTGCAGCCCGATGCGCCCCGTTTTGGCGGAGTCTCGCCGTTCTTGAACGTGGCAAGTGCTGCTGCCCAGGCCAATCTCAAGTTGGCGCCGCACTTCGTGATGGAAATCCACCTGCCGCTGGCGGCGGCGTATCGCGGTGATACCTGGGTCGAGCACTTCGAATGGTTCGAACCGCTGTTCGACGAGCGCATCGAGATCCGTGACGGCAGCATGCACCTGCCCAAGGGGCCGGGATTTGGCCTGACCATCAGCGAGCAGACGCGCCACTGGATCGTGGCCAGCGAGCGTTTCGGTGCATCGTAGTCGGCTGGAAGGTAGGTGCCTTTGCTGAGATGGTCTCGGTCCACGACCGTGTCAAAGGCGGCGAGTTATCGTGATAGCGTGCCTGATCAGGCAGACATTACCGTGGCTCATTGAGGCCGACTCTTGGCTCTGAGCTGCCGGGTCTTGCTTGGCGCGCCTCCCTTTCCATCAGTTCGGCTCCTGACCCTGGTCATCCACCTGGTAAGGCGGCGCATCATCGCCCATCAGCACGGGTTTGCCATCCTGCCAGATCACCGCGTACTGGCCCAGTCGCCGCTTGCGCTCCAAGGTTTCGGCGACTGCGTCGCGGAGGCTTTCGAGCATAGTTTGGGTATCTGGTGTCGGCTGAGTCATGGTCGTGCCTCCTTGACGAGGGCGTTGTAGTGAAGGTCATTAAGTATGTGGCGCTGTACGCCGGTCTGTTCAAACACTGGCTCCGGCGTTCCTCCGGCGTTCATAAAGCAGCGCGCACGAGTTACGTTTGGAGCATAAAGTGTCAGCAGACTACGCGGGAATCGACGCTGAATGTCCTTCACCGGGATATGGAAGCGCCTTTCTCAGGCGCCTCTGCCCATCACTCAATATTCTGAATTTGAAGATGTAATTTGATGTATTTTTTATTTATAAAACAGTTGGTTAGTTTTATTTTATGCATAGTTTTTTATTTGTTCCTACCCATCTTACTCCCCATCTGGTAGGAGAGAGACAGTCCTAGCTGAGAGCAAATGCAAACCTACCACAATCAGCTCAAGGTGACGCTCTCGCAGGGGGCTTCGTGCGTGCGATGAAATGTCCACCACCTCTGGGCTGGTATTGAGAGTAATGTCAGCAGCGTAGTGGTGAAAATGCCGCTACTGACCTTGGGGGCGTGCATGATGTCCTGTTCAAGGCTTCCCAGACACCGTTCGCTGCGGGGAACCTTCTTCTTGTTCTGTTGCTGAGCCTGAGCGACAGAAATCTGCTTCATCGGTTGGCTTTGGTCAGACAGTGGCAAGAAAGCCAGGTTTTACCCTGCGGTTGACTCTCCGTCAGCTGCGGAGGTGTTTACGCAGCGCTTCCCTAGCCCCACAGCTACTCACTCTGCGACGGAAATGGGGCTCCCTCGCTTTCTTCCGCCTGATGACGTCGTTGCTCCGGCGTCCATAACGTCTTGAGATAGTTCACCACGGAGCGGATCTCGGCGGGGGTCAGGACATTCTCGAAGGCCGGCATCGTCAGTCGCTCGGTCTTGTTCCAGGGGTCGCGCCATCCCTCGGCGATGATCCGGTAGAGCATCGCATCGGAGTGTTTCCAGGTATGCCCCTCCGGCCCGTGAGGGGGAGCGGGCAATTCGCCCTGGGCATTCTGGTGCTCCCAGTTCGGCTGGCCCTCGCCCTCGCTGCCGTGGCAGCTGGCACAGTACTGCTGGTAGATCCTTTCTCCCTCTTCCAGCCGAGAGGTATCGCGCGAAGAGGGGCCACCCCCCGCCATGGCCTGCCCGGCGGCACTCATCAGCAGCCACGTTGTGACGAGGATCCAGAGCTTACGCATCGGGGGGTGTCCAGGTTTGGCCCTGATCTTCGCTGCGCATGAGCTCCCCCTCGCGATCCAGGGCATAGAGCGTTCCCTGCGGCGCAAGCGTAAGCGTGACGAACGTCGGGCCATCACCCTTTACTTGCTGCCACTCCTGGCCGCCATTGTCGCTGCGCCACAGGCCTTGCTCCGTGGCCACATAGACGTGTTCGGGATCGTCGAGCTTGTAGGCCAGATCATAGACTCTGCCGGCATCGAGCTCCCCGGTCGGTCGCCAGCCGCAGAAGCAATCCATCGACAGGCGAACCGCATCGTCGGACACCGCATAGAGCCAGCCAGTCTGCATGCTCCCCTCCATATCGGAGTGGATGAGCCGGCGAACGGGTTGGGCAGGACCGCTATCCATCTTCTTCCAGGTCGTGCCGGCATCCTCACTCTGGTAGAGGCCGTCGTCGGCAATCACCACATAGAGTGTCTCGGGCTGATGGCGGTGCACGTCCAAGGCGGTAACGTCCTGGTTAGGCAAGCCATCGTTGAGTTCCTGCCAGGTTTCTCCATGATCGGTGCTGCGCTGCACCCCGATCGAGGGGCCGGCGATATAGAGGGCCTGTTCGGCTGTTGCCGGTTCCGATACCGTTACCAACCGTCCCTCCGCTACTTCGTCGGGCAAGGGAATCATCGTCCAGGCCGCCCCGCCATCCGTGCTTTCGAAAAGCTGGTTGGCCTGTACTTTGAGCAGCCGTTCGCCTGTTTGGTCATAACTCAGCGACGGCAATGCCTCCTCGGCGGCCCCGGCCATACTGACGAAGCTCAGACTGGCCATGACCCAGCTCGTCAGTGACAGGGCACGCCAGAAGCGACCCGTGATTTTGTTCATTGCAATATTTCCTCGAATAATGGCTAGCCGATGCTGCCTAGCGCCGGAAAGGTGCGCAATAACCAATAGGACAGCTCGGTCAGTTTGCCGGTGATCATCAAGATGCCCATCAGGATCATGATCAGCCCGGCCGCCAGATGCATGACTCGGCCCCAGCGGCGCAGGAATGGCTGGTGGTGCAGGAAGCGATCGAGCGACACCGCCGTCAACAGAAAGGGCACCCCCAGGCCCAGCGAATAGATGCCGAGCAACGCCATTCCGCTCGAGGCATTGGCCGTCGAGGCGCTGACGGTCAGAATGGCGCCCAGGATCGGGCCGATGCAGGGGGTCCAGCCGAAGGCGAACGCCACACCTAGGAGGTAGGCCGCACCAGGCCCCCCGCCCGCTTCCTTGAGGCGGCCGATCAACCGCCATTCCCGCTGTAACCAGTGCAGCGGAATGAGCCCGGTCATGAAGGCACCGAACAGGATGACGATGAGACTGCCGACCAGGTTCGCCTCCTGGCGATAGATCAGCAGCAGACGCCCGATGGCCGTGGCACTGGCGCCCAGCATCAGGAATATCGTGGTGAACCCGAGCACGAACCAGATCGACTGGGTTAACACCCGGAGTCGCTCCCGTCGATCCGCTTCCCGTATCTGCCCCAGCGAGCGCCCGGCGACGAAGGAGAGATAGCCAGGCACGAGCGGTAAGACACAGGGCGAAGCGAACGAGATCAGGCCCGCCAGAAAGGCCGTCGCCAGGCCGATATTGGCAAGCTCCAGCATCCTCCCCTATCCCGCGGCTAGGCTTGGAGCTTGGATATGGGCCGCTCGGACGGCACCTGGTGATTCGCCGCTTGGCGATTGGCGGATGTCGTCTCCGTGGGTACCGCGGTAGAGGCTTCCACCCCGGCTTGTGTATCAGTGACTTCGTCCTGGTCGGTCGACTTGTTTGTCTTGTCCTTGCATTTCATCATGCACAGTCCTAATCCGCACATGACAAGGCAAGGCAAGAGGCTCACCAAGAGAGGCGCGAGCCCAAGCAGGACCAACTGATCCCAGCCCATGGCAAGACCACCAGCCACCGCCACAGCGCCCAGCAGCATCCAGCGGCGTGGGCCTGTTACCAGGCCTTTCAGTCCGGCTTTCTCTTGGCCCTTTTGGGGCTTGTCGTCACAGCAACTCATGGCGCGTCCTCCTGGGTGGTTTCTATGGTTTCGGCAAGAAAGTCGATCATTTCAGGGGTATCCCACTCGGCCTCCCCGACCAGGCGTCCGATCTCCCTGCCCTGGCGGTCGAGCAGAAGCGTCGTGGGAATACCCACGGCACTGAGGTTCGCGCTGGCCATGCCGGTTGGATCGACGTAGGGAGCGAGATGCTCGATCCCCACCTCCTGATAGAATTCGTTGACGACCTCGATGCCTTTGCGATCGATCGAGAGTGCGACGACCTCGAAATCTGTCCCACCCAATTCAGCCTGGAGGGCATCCAGGGTGGGCATTTCCTCGCGGCAAGGGCCACACCATGTCGCCCAGATGTTGAGCAGGATCAGCTTTCCTCCGAAGGTGGTCAGCGTCAGCGGAGTACCGTCGCCAGCCTCGAAGCTGATTTCCGACACCTCGCGTGGGCTTTCCCAGAGAAGAAACCCATTCGGCCCCACACGTTTGGGTGGTTCGGCGACGGCCAAAGAAGTGATCATTCCCCACAATGCCACCGCTACCCAACTGGTCCCGATCAGTTGTCTCATCACCAAGGCTCACCTTCAGTGGGTGGCGTAAACTTCAGGGGTATCGGTCGGCTGAAAGGCCAGGGTGTAAACCTCCAGTGGGCCCTGTTTCTCGCCCGACATCCCCGGTGAGCCAAGTGGCATTCCGGGTACGCTCAGGCCTTTGATGAAAGGTTTCTCTTCGAGTACCTGGGTGACGCTTTCCACGGGTACGTGGCCCTCGAAGACATAGTTGTCGATGAGCGTGGTATGGCAACCCTGCAGTTTCTCGGAAACATCGTGTTCGGCTTTCATCTTCGCGAGATCGTGAGTATCGATTGTCTCCACTTCGAACCCGTTTCGTTCGAGATACTTGGCATATTCGGCGCAACAGCCACAGTTGGGGTTCTTGTAGAGGGTTGCCGACGTCTCGGCTGCCAACCCTGTCAGGGGGAAGGTCAATAGAGAAGCGATGGTCAGCGCTTTCCAGTGTTTCATACGCTAAGGCTCCATAGAGTTCACGAGAACGTTCGGCAGCGAGGCCGGCTATACTCTCGCGGCATTAATCGAAGGTGTTGACGACAGTATGGCGAATGCGATCCCACACACCGGTGGATAATGTCTCTGGTCCTTCTGCCAACACCTTTACATAGGAAACTAGGTGCTCCGGATCGAATTTGAGCCCATGAAAGCGGGCCCGTATCCGTCCTGATTGGTCGATGACATGAGTCACAACGCCATGCGCCTGGACGCCCTCGGCCACATCGTCGAATTTCAGACCGTAGGCTTCCGCGACCTGGCGTGTGGTGTCGACAAACTCATTTTCGCTTCGATAAAGAAACCGCCAGTTGGCGGGGTCCAGATCGAAATTTTCACCGTAGGCCCGCATGTTGTTGTGCGTGCCGGCAAAGTCCTCGCTGTCGGTAGCGATGGTGATAAATTCAACATCATCTCGTAGGCCGGTATCGTTGACTCGCTCTTGCACCTCGGCAATCAGGTTCATGTGCACCGGGCAGGCTTCCTGGCAGCGGGTGTAGATAAAATTGAGCACCACGACGCGACCTTCCAGGTCGGAAGATGCCACGATGTTGCCCTCAACACCGGCCAGGGAAAAAGTCGGGGCCGGCTGGTCGACAAACTGGGCGTAGCGTTCCCGCTCTTGCAACTCTGCCTCGGCATCTTCAAGGGAATGAGCAAAGGACGAAGCACTTGCCACCAGCCAGAGAATGGCTAATGGAGCATAGATGCATTTACGCAAATGCTGTTCTCCCCTCGCTCCACTAAAATGTAAATGGCTGCTCCTCTGCGGAGCAGCCCCTGGCGATCTCACGTCAGGCGTTACTGTCGGTTTCATGACCCTGTTGCATTTTATCCATCATGGCATTGCATTTTTCCATCATGGTATTCATGTCACTCATCATCCCCATCATGCCACCTTCTTGCATCATGTCCCCATGCATGCCCTTGCCCTCCATTGGCTCCTGCTGCGGATCTTCCTGTGCAAGGAGCGAGCCGGTCCCGAAGGCACTGGTGGCGATGATAGCGACAGTCAGGACTGCAGTGTGACGTTTCCGCATGACACTCTCCTCGATCTTCTTGGGACTCACCTTTCCACCAGCAAGGCTGATGGCACGGCTTGGCTTTGATTTCCACCCTGCAGCAGCGCTGCTTCTTGGAAAGGTATCCTTGAAGCCTACTTCAAGGTCAAGCCCTTATTTTTTGGCGTTTCCGCGTCATGCGGGCGGCCACCCATTGAGCGCTATAACCAGGCCTTGACCTTTGGGCGGCCTCACGGTTGTAGGCTGACTGAAACTGAGTAGGTAAGGAAAAGGCAATGCGAGTCACTGAACTGGCTCGGGCTGGTGGGGTCACTGCGGAAACGGTACGTCACTACACACGTGAGGGGTTGTTACGACCGCAACGGGACCCGCGCAACGGCTATCAACTCTATGACGAGGAGGCACTGGGTCGCCTGCGCCTCATTGATTGCCTTCGCTCGTTGGGAGTCGGCCTCCCAGAAATCAAGCAGATATTGACCTGGGCGGACCAAGACAGCCCTCCGGTTGTTGATAGGCACACGCCGCTGGCTGAACAAGGGCGCCACATTTGCATGAGGATTCAAGAACTTCAGGCGATAGCGCGATGGCTGGATAGCATCGGCCACGATGATGGTCCCGAGGCCCCTAGCCTGAAGCAACTGATCGAATCGCTGGGATCGGAGCAACCGGCCATCGTCACGGATGGTCCGCGCATTGGCCATCAGTGATGCGACGGCGCCATGCTGGCCATATCGTCCATGCCGGTCATGGAGTGCAGATGCCAGAGTTGCCAGACGGCAAACGCTATGATCAGCAACGCCGCCAGCGTGCGGGTCGCTGGATGGCGAATCCATAGCGAGACGCGGCGGGCTGCCATACCGGTCGCCAGGACGACGGGCAGGGTGCCGAGCCCGAAGGCCCCCATCATCGTCGCGGCGCGTAGCGGCTCGGCCACGGCCAGACTCCAGGCCAGCATTGAATAGATCAGCCCGCAGGGCATCCAGCCCCAGATCGAGCCCAGCGCGAAGGCCTGGGGCACCTTCACGACGGGCATCAAGCCTCGACCAAGCGGTTCGATACGCCGCCACAGCGAGCGACCCAGGGCTTCGACACGTAGCAACCCCTTCCACCAGTTGGCGATATACAGCGCCATCAGAATCAGCATGACCGCCGCCAGGATACGCAGCACCATGGCGATGCCGTCCAGGGCATGGTTGAGCACGGAACCGAGCAGCGCCACCAGGGCACCGGCGAGCATGTAGCTGGTGATGCGGCCCAGGTTGTAGCCGAGCAGGAGGCCCGCCAGGCGGCTCGGCTGCCGCATGCTGGGGGGCACGGCAAAGGTCAGGGCACTCATGATCCCGCCACACATGCCGATGCAGTGCGCCCCTCCGAGCAGGCCGAAGACGAAAGCCGCCGCCAATGGCGGTAGGCTCAGGCCGGTGGGATCCATTCAAGGCGCTCTATTTTCGCTATCCCCAGTACCACGAGGAGGAGAATCGAAGGCTGCCGGAGGCGACCCGTGAAGCGCGTCGAGCTCGACCTGCTCGGGTGGATAGCAAAGTCCCCGATCGGAGCAGCCCTGAAAGGTCACCGTGATGGCCAGCGGCCCGGTAGCGGCATCGCTCGCCTCGATGGGCGCACTAAATACCACCTGGTCATAGAACACCTCGATCTCCCCCAGAGACGCGTGCACCATGGGTTCGCCGGGGGGAATTGCCAGCTCACCGAAGCTGACGTCCGCGTCGCGGCTGTCCAGGGCGAATTGGTGGCGATGGAGGTAATAGTCCTCGGCATTGAGGAAGCCGACATAGAGCCGTTCATCGTCTCGCCAGGCGCTAGCCCGGAAGGCTTCATCGGCCGGCAGGAATTCCCGTTGAGCCGAGTTACTGAAGGTGGAGCCTTTGCCACCGCCCACGGGAAACTCTCCACGGGCCGCTACGGGTGTAGCGACGAACAGCAGCACCAGTAGAAAAGCGAAGGCCGTGTTCATGAGGTCGCCGCCGCCTTCGCCCTATCCACTGGCTGACGCCTCGACCAGATGACCAGGGCCAGCCCCGCAATGAGCATCGGTAAGGTCAACAGTTGCCCCATGGTCAGCCAGCCGAAGGCGATGAACCCCAGTTGGGGGTCGGGCAGGCGCACGAACTCCACGCCGAAGCGGAAGGTGCCATAAAGCACCAGGAACAACCCCGAGATGAGCCCTCGCTGGCGCGGTCGGCGCGACAACCACCACAGCACGGCAAACAGTACTACCCCTTCCAGGGCGAACTCGTAGAGCGCTGAAGGGTGGCGCGGCTCCGGCCCCAGCCCCATCATGGGAGGGAAGACCATCGCCCAAGGGATATCGCTGACCCTTCCCGGCAACTCGTGATTGATGAAGTTGCCGAGGCGCCCGGCACCCAGGCCGATCGGCACTAGCGGGGCGATGAAATCGGTCAACTGAAAGAAGGCCAGGCGGTGCTTGCGGGCAAACAGCCATGCCGCGAGCAACACACCGGCCAGGCCGCCATGAAAGCTCATGCCGCCGTCCCAGATTCTGAAGAGCCACAGTGGGTTGGCCAGCAGTTGCTCGAGCCCGTAGAACAGCGCATAGCCCAGACGACCACCGAGGATGATCCCCATGGCACCGTAAAAGATCAGATCGCCGATATCATCGTGATTCAGGTCCAGGCGGTGGGCACGACGACGCCCCAGCCACCAGGCGGCGACCAGCCCGACTACGTACATCAGGCCGTACCAGTGAATCTGTACTGGCCCCAGAGAAATGGCCACGGGATCAATCTGAGGATATTGCAGCATAAGCCTTCCTTATCTGACCGTTACCGGCCGCGTTATCAATAAAAGTAACTTTCAGCACGCTCGATGACTCATTGCTGCCATTTTTCTATCTCCTGAATAACTTTCTCAACATCCTCGGGAGTGATATAGCCCGTATGCTTATAGCGGATAATGCCCTCGGTATCGACGAGGAAAGTCTCTGGCACACCATAGACACCTAGCTCGAACCCAAGATCGCCATCCGGATCAAAAATATTGACTTCGAAAGGTCGTCCAAAATGGTCAAGAAACTCCAGCCCCTTGGCACGGGTGTCCTTGTAGTTGATGCCAATCAAGCGCACACCACGTTCGGCCAGTGTCAGCAACTGGGGCATCTCTTCCTTACAGGTTGGACACCACTCCGCCCAGACATTGACCAGCGTGACCTCACCCTTGAGGAGGGACTCGTCAACACGGCGTGAGGGGGCTTCCAGAGTTGTCAGGGTAAAGGGTGGGAAATGCTTGGCCAGTAGAGCCGAATCGCGAGCGAAAGGATTCATTTCCAAACCACGATAGAGGAAGAACCCCAGTCCCAGGAAAACCAACAGAGGAATAAGCAGTAACAGTCGCCGTTTCACGTATGCGTCTCACAGGATGTCAGCTGTCATGGTTCATGTATTCCGAGCCCAGACGAGTTTTGCCAGGATCGGCAGGAGCGTGATGCCACTGATCAGAATCAACGCGACCGCGAGGCCGTGGGAGTCGGTAGCTATGAGTATCTCCCCGAACATGACGATCAACTACGCCGTCGGAAGTACGCCAGCCAGCGTGGCAATCAAGAAACGCCACCGACCACGCAACAGAAACCTTTTGTACAATGGAGGGTTCTTCATGGAAAAAGACCCCGTTTGTGGCATGAGCGTCGATCCCGCCTCGACGGAGAGCGTCGAGCATCGCGGTGAGCGTTACTATTTCTGTAGCAAGCAGTGCGACGAGCACTTTCGCGAGGATCCAGGCGCCGTGCTTGCCGCCACCTCGGCGGCTGCGTCGAAGCCCAGTGGCAAGGCCAATTATTTCTGCCCCATGTGTTCTGGCGTAGAGAGCGAGGAGCCGGGGGAGTGTCCCAAGTGCGGCATGGCGCTGGAACCCGTCAAGCCGCAACCGTCGTCGAGGGTCCAGTATACCTGCCCCATGCATCCGGAGGTGCGGCAGGATGAGCCCGGCGACTGCCCCAAGTGTGGCATGGCACTCGAGCTCACCCGCGTTTCCGGAGAGGAACGCAGCTTCGAGTTTCTCGAGATGTTCCGACGCTTCTGGGTGGGCGGCCTGCTGACGCTGCCGGTGTTGTTCGTCGCCATGGGCAGCGTGCTGCCCGGTATCGGCCCTTGGGTGGATGAGGTGCTGCCCGCCGGCAGTGGTCACTGGATCGAACTGATCTTTGCCACGCCCGTGGTGCTATGGGCCGGATGGCCATTCTTCCTGCGTGGTTGGAAGTCCCTCGTCACACGCAACCTCAGCATGTTCACGCTGATCGCCCTCGGTGTGGGGGCGGCCTATGGCTACAGTGTCGTCGCCACGCTCGCCCCTGGGATATTCCCGGCCACTTTCCGTGACGCCGATGGCTCGGTCGGCGTGTATTTCGAGGCGGCGGCGGTGATCGTCGTGCTGATCCTGCTCGGTCAAGTGATCGAGGCCCGCGCCCGCGAGAAGACCGGCAGTGCGCTGCGCGCGATCCTCGATCTCGCGCCGCCGACCGCACGACGCATCGATGCCGAGGGCAATGACGAGGAGGTCTCGCTCGACGAGCTGTGTACCGGTGACCGTCTACGGGTACGCCCCGGTGACAAGGTGCCGGTCGATGGCGAGGTGCTCGAAGGCCACAGCACGCTGGACGAATCGATGGTGACCGGGGAGTCCCTTCCCGTCGAGAAGCGCGAGGGCGACACGGTCATCGGCGGCACCGTGAGTGGTCAGGGCAGCTTCGTCATGCGCGCCGACAAGGTCGGCGAGGACACGGTGCTTTCGCAGATCGCGGAAATGGTGGCCGAAGCGCAGCGTTCGCAGCCGCCCGTTCAGCGGCTTGCCGATGTGGTCGCCGGCTATTTCGTCCCCGCGGTGGTTATCGTGGCGATCCTGGCATTTATTGCCTGAGGGATCTGGGGGCCACCGCCGGCGATGGCCTACGCGGTGATCGCCGCGGTATCGGTGCTGATCATCGCGTGTCCCTGTGCGCTCGGCTTGGCGACGCCGATGTCGATCCAGGTTGGGGTCGGTCGCGGGGCCCGGGCGGGCGTGTTGATCAAGAATGCCGAGGCACTGGAACGTTTCGAGAAAGTCGACACCCTGGTCGTCGACAAGACCGGCACCCTCACAGAGGGTAAACCCCGGGTCGTATCCCTCAAGCCCGTTTCCGGCAGTGATGAAGCGCAGTTGCTGCAACTTGCCGGCAGCCTCGAGCGAGGCAGCGAACATCCGTTGGCCGAGGCCATTGTCAGTGCTGCGCAAGAGCATCATGTCGAGCTGAGCGATGCCAGCGATTTCGAGGCGGTGACCGGCATGGGGGTCACCGGTCGGGTCGAAGGACGCGAGCTTGCGCTTGGCAATGCCCGGCTGCTCGAAACACGTGGTGTGGAGGCGCGGGAATGGACGCAGCGTGCCGAGACGCTGCAAGCCGAAGGGCAAACCGTGATGTTCCTGGTGGCCGATGATCAGGTCATGGGACTCATCGGTGTCGCGGACCCGATCAAGGAAACCACCGCACAGGCGATCCGGACGCTCAAAGAGGATGGCCTGCGCCTGGTTATGCTCACCGGCGACAACCGTACCACCGCCGAAGCCGTGGCGCGCCAACTTGGTATCGACTAAATTGAAGCGGACGTACTGCCGGAAGATAAAGGGCGTATCGTGCGCGAGCATCGCGAGGCCGGGCGCGTGGTCGCCATGGCCGGCGACGGCGTCAATGACGCCCCCGCCCTGGCCGAGGCTGACCTCGGTATCGCCATGGGCACGGGGACCGATGTCGCCATCCAGAGCGCGGGGGTGACTCTGGTGAGAGGGGATCTCTCCGGCATTGTTCGCTCCCGCCATCTCAGTCGCTGGGTGATGCGCAATATCCGCCAGAACCTGTTTTTCGCCTTCGTCTACAACAGCCTGGGGGTGCCTCTGGCCGCCGGGGCGCTGTTTCCGTTCACCGGCTGGCTGCTCAGTCCCATCTACGCCGCCGCCGCGATGAGCCTGAGCTCGGTCTCGGTCATCGCCAACGCACTGCGGCTACGCGCCGCCAAGCTATGAGCCGGGGCCGCCGACAACCATAGAGGAGGGGGAGCATCATGGCTTATGTCGACCTGCAGCGACGTAGCGTATTGCGCCGCATCGGCGGTGTGGCGGCGTTGTCGACCCTGGTGGGGGCCGGGGTATGGACCGGGAGATATCGCCCCGCTCTGCGGGCGGCGTCCGCGTCAACGGCCATGGAGGGGCCCTTCGACGTCGACCTGCGTGTGCGAGCCCGTCCCGACAAGGTGGCTATCCTGCCCGGTGCGCCGAGCGACGTCTGGCGCTACACGGCCGAGCGAATCGTCGGGCCTGAAGATACCCTGACGCCCGTGGGTGAGAGTTATACGGGGCCATTGATTCGCCTGCGTCGTGGTCAGCGCTTGCGGGTACGCATCGACAACGATCTCCCCGAAGACACCACCGTGCATTGGCATGGTCTGCACGTACCACCGGACGTGGATGGTCAACCGCGCCTGCCGATCGCGCCAGCGACGAGCATGGCGGTCGCCTTCGATGTCGTGGATCGTGCCGGTCTGTACTGGTACCACCCCCATCCTCACGGCCCCGATGGTGGCCGGGTTGGCTTTCAGAGTTACGCCGGCCTTGCCGGTCCACTGATCATCAACGACGACGCCGAGCGTGCCTTGGAGCTCCCCGACGGAGAGCGGGAACTGGTCCTCATCCTGCAGGATCGCACCTTTAGCAATGGCAATGAGCTTCAGTACATCGACGATGGTGGCATGGGGGCGATGATGACCCGCATGCAGGGCTTTCGCGGGGAGCGGGTACTGGTGAACGGCCACCCGGACGCGCGACGCGAGGTGTCCACGCAGCCATATCGATTGCGCCTGCTCAACGGCTCCAACTCGCGCATCTACAAGCTGGCCTGGAGCGATGGCCGGGCGGTGACCGTCATCGGCACCGACGGTGGCCTGCTCGCCAAGCCCGAGCGGCGCCGCTCGGTCACACTGGCGCCGGCCCAACGGATCGATCTGTGGGTCGATTTTGGCGACACCGAGCCGGGAGAGTCCGTACAGCTGGTGAGCGAGGAGTACCAACTCGGCATGATGGGCGAGCGAATGGGCGACATGATGGACCGGGGCATGATGGGCGATCGAATGGGCGGCATGATGGATCGAGGGATGATGGGTGATCGAATGGGCGAGATGATGGATCGAGGCATGATGCGCGACATGATGGGAAGCGAGCGGCTCTCGCTAGTTACCTTCGCCGTCGTCGCACGGGCGAACGATGCGGAAACCCTGCCGGAACGCTTGGCTCAAGACCTGCCGGCCTCCCCGGTTCAGGCCGATACGCCAGTACGCCGCTTCGAGCTGGGCATGCGCATGATGCAGGGGTTCACGATCAACGGCCGGCAGATGGAGGGCGCGACGGTGGCAGATGACGAGATCGTCCGGCTGGCGCAGACGGAGATCTGGGAGTTCGTCAACAACACCATGATGCCGCACCCCATGCACGTTCATGGACTGCAATTCCTGGTTCAGGAGCGGATATCGGCGGGCGGCAAGACGGACCTGCACGATGGGATCATCGACGCGGGATTGCATGACACGGTGCTGGTGTTCCCGGAGGAACGGGTGCGCATCGCTCTGACCTTCAAGGACTTCGAGGGGTTCTACATGTACCACTGCCACACCATGGAGCATGAGGATGCCGGTATGATGCGCTACTTCAAGGTGGTGGCATAACGAACCGGTCTGGTTTCGATCACACCGTATTTCGATCACCTGGCAACCACACGGGATGACGATACAGATGTCCTTCTACGAGAATCGTGTTCTGCCGCATTTCCTCCACCTGGCGTGTGGCAACACGGTGGTCGATCGTCAGCGGGCGGCCGTGGTGCCGCAAGCCCGGGGCCGTGTTCTGGAGGTGGGTATGGGGTCCGGGCTCAATATTCCCCACTACGATCCGGACCGGGTCGAGCTGGTCTGGGGGCTCGAGCCTTCCGAAGGCATGCGACGCAAGGCCCGCCACAACGTCGCCAGCGCACAGTTCGAGGTGCGCTGGCTGGACCTGCCGGGCGAGGAGGTCCCTCTCGACGACAACAGTGTCGATACCGTGGTGCTCACCTACACCCTGTGCACGATTCCGGACTGGCACCGGGCGTTGGAGCAGATGCGTCGCGTGCTCAAGCCGGGTGGCCAACTGCTGTTCTGCGAACACGGCACGGCGCCCGACGAAGCCGTACGCCAGTGGCAGCGCCGTATCAATCCCCTGTGGCGCAGAGTGGCGGGGGGCTGCCATCTCAACCGCGACATACCCGAGCTTATCGGGCACGCAGGCTTCGGTATCCAGCGGATGGAGACGGGCTATCTTTCGAAGGTCCCGAGGTTCGCTGGCTTCAATTTCTGGGGGGGTGCTGTTCCCCGCTGATCAAGCTCGCGTGTAATGAGGCGATTCCCCGAACAACTGGCCATCCACTTCGATGGCGGTGCCATCCACGAACACTGGCACATAGCTCAGGGTCTTGACCTGATAGTCCAGGATCGGCGGCGCCAAGTGCCTTGCCCAGTAGCGAGCGATGCTCTGGAGCGCGTCGAGGTGGACCGTCCCCATGCGTACCAGGTATTTGCCGAGGCGGCCTCTCGCCGGCACGGTCTCGATGCCCAGCAGCTTCGCCGTGACCGGATCCTGACGAAAGGCGTCCAGATCGGACGCGCGCCATTGCCCGTGGCGAGGGAGGCCACCAGGCTCCAGAGTGTCTTCGCAACACTGGCGTCGTGCTTGAGGTGACTTTGCTAGGTGAACTGGCTCAGCAGGCCACTGAATAGCTATTAATAGACATTATTTAACCCTTGAGCGCCAGAATGCGCCTGGCACCGTTGAGCACAATGACCCCCGCGATGGTGCCGATAATCAGATCCGGATAATTGGTTCCGGTCCACGCGACCAAGGCGCCGGCGGTGATGACCCCCAGGTTGATCACCACGTCATTGGCCGAGAATATCCAGCTTGCCTTCATGTGCGCCCCGCCCTCTCGATGTTTGGATATCAGCAGCAGACAACTGGTATTGGCAATCAATGCGACGAATGCAATCGCCATCATCATCAGCGATTCAGGCTCGCTACCGAATACAAAGCGCCTGACCACCTCTGCGAGTACGCCAACCGCCAGAATCAGTTGGAGCACACCTGCAAGATGCGCGGCACGCACCTGCATTTTTACGCTATGCCCAACCGCATACAGGGCGAGCCCGTACACGGCCGCATCGGCAAAATTGTCCAGGGATTCTCCAATCAGGCCGGTGGAGTGCGCGATCAGGCCGGCCGTCATTTCCACCACGAACAGGACCGCATTGATACCGAGCAACCAACGCAGGGTGCCGGACTCCTGCGCGGCAGAGGCCGACGTGTCACCGACCGCCTTGATCGACTCAGGATCGGCAGCGGCCGTTTCCTGAAGCGAGGCTCCTAGCCCCAAGGTTGTCAGTTTTGCGGTGATGGGCTCGACCTCGCCGTCATGCACGACCTCTAATCGGCGGTTCGACAAGTCGAAGGACAGCACCCGAATCTCCTCAAAGCCGTTCAGGGCAAGGCGAATCATTCGCTCTTCCGATGGACAGTCCATCTTCGGCACGGCATAAACGCTGACCCATTTCCCCGATGCTTCGGAGGAGCGACGCATATCGGTATCCGCTATGGGCGTCGCATCGCCGCCACAGGGGGCTCCACAGGTTTTGCTCATGATACGACTCCACTTGAATATTATCGGGCTATCATTTAAAACCATATAGTCACTATAAGGTCAACAGAGCGGAGAGAATCCGTTGAGGAGGAGCTTGGTGCGTATTGGTCAGTTGGCAGAGTTGGTAGGGGTCGATACACAGACGATCCGCTTCTATGAACGACAGGGCCTGTTACCGTCGCCTGATCGGCAGGAGAACGGTTACCGTGTCTATACCGAGGAACATGGTGAGCGGCTGGCTTTCATTTGTCGCTGCAGAATCCTGGACCTGTCGCTAGCAGAGATTCACGAGCTACAGAGGTATCAGGACGACCCTCACCAACCTTGTGCCGCCGTGAACGCTTTGCTCGATGATCACATCTCTCACGTGCGCTCGCAGATAACCGCTCTACAGGCGCTTGAGAAACAACTCGTTTCACTGAGAGCGAGTTGCAACGATGGCCGGGAAGTTGAGGCGTGTGGGGTTCTTGCTGGAATTAGCGAGGGAAGCATGCACCAACAGTAGGTTGACGCATCAACCATTAAATCCGGATACCCTCCCCAGCCGTGCATTAGAATGTACGAGAGTCTGAAGAAACGCCCCAGCGATCCTGTTCGCCAGGGCGCCGCTGTGCTGATGTATTGAACGCTACTCAGTCGCGGTTAGTCACCATTGCCCACTCGCAGGGCCACGAAGTAGGTGCGGCCTTCGCGGTTGAGCAGAACAGGCACCGCTTGATCATCTGGCAGGCGGGTCAGCATCTCCTTCAGCTGTTCCGGACTCTCTACCGGCTGCTGGCCCAGTCTGACCAGCACATCGCCGGGGCGAATGCCGACGGCAGCGGCATGTCCGGCGGGGGCCACCTTGACGATGCGCACCCCGTGATCGATGCCAAGCCGACGCTTCTCCATGTCGTTCAACGGCTGAACCGCGATGCCCAGTCGAACCGGGTCGCCATCGGATTGACCGGGGCCGGCATCCGGCCACTCGCCAACTTCCACCGTGATGGTCTCCTGCTGACCATCGCGCAACACGGAGAGATCAACGTCTTCGCCGGGGGCCGTCTCACCGATCAGGCGCGGCAGCGTGGTGGAGTGGTCCACTTCCTGGCCGTTCACCTCAAGGATGACATCACCGGCCTTGAGGCCGCCTTCTGTCCCAGGGCTGCCGGGCTCGACCTGGGCAATCAAGGCACCCTCGGCCTGCTCCATGCCGAAGGACTCCGCCAGGTCCTTGGATACCGGCTGGATGCTGACGCCCAGCCAGCCGCGGCTCACGTACCCCTCTTCACGGAGCTGGTTGGCCACATCCAGTGCCACATCAATGGGAATGGCGAAGGAGAGGCCCATGTAGCCTCCACTACGGGTCAGGATCTGGGAATTAATGCCCACGACCTCACCGTCGAGGTTAAACAGTGGTCCGCCCGAGTTGCCCGGGTTGATCGCCACATCGGTCTGGATGAAGGGAACGTAGACGTCTTGGGGCAGGGTGCGGTTGATGGCACTGATGATCCCGGACGTCACCGAGTGGTCGAAGCCGAAGGGTGAGCCTATGGCGGCGACCCACTGGCCGACCTGGAGGTTGTCGGAGTTGCCCAGTTGCAGGGTGGGTAGGTTATCCGCCTCGACCTTGAGGACCGCCACATCGGTCTTCTCGTCGGCCCCCACCAGCTCGGCCGAGAGTTCGCGACGGTCGTTGAGGCGCACCAGAATCTTGTCGGCCTCCTTGACCACGTGCGCGTTGGTCATGATGTAGCCGTCTTGATCGAAGATGAAGCCCGACCCCAGTGACCGACGCGGCTCTTCATTGCGATTGGGCGCACCGCCAGGTGGCATCGGGAAGCGGTCGTCGAAGAAGTCACGGAGGATCTCCGGCACCTCCTGCCCCCCAAATTGCCGTGAGGACGTCATGGACCTCTCGACCTTGCGGGAGGTGGAGATGTTGACCACGGCCGGCGCGGCCTCGTCGACCAGTTCCGTGAAGTCCGGCAGCTGTGGCTCGGCGAGGGCTGGCGTTGCCACCATCAGCAGTAAAGCTAAGCTCATCAGCCAGGCGTGCGAGTAAGGCTTGGGTATCACAATGGGCTCCTTCCGGGGGCATGGAACATGGTAGCCAACTTGGTACAGTGCCCACTATGCAAAGTTCCGTACTCCTAACCCCGGCTCGGCCTTCAACAGAGTTCGGGCTTGAAGCTTGAGTTGCTATAGGTTTTATACTGCTGGGTCATCAGGTGACACCACAAGGATGACGCATGGGACATCATCACGATCATCCCCATCTTGCCCCCACCTCTGGTGACCGTCGGGTGAGTATCGCCATCTGGGCCAACGGGATATTGACCCTTGCCCAGATCGTTGGGGGCATTCTGGCGGGAAGCCTCTCGCTGATCGCGGATGCGCTGCACAATTTTTCCGACATGGCTGCGCTTGTCATTGCGTTTGCTGCCCGCAAGATCGCGAGACGACCGCCCGACTCACAGATGACGTTTGGCTATGGCCGAATCGAGGTTGTCGCAGCGCTGATCAACTACACCACCCTCATTATCGTTGGCATTTATCTAATTTACGAAGGCTTCATGCGCATGATCAACCCGCCAGAGATTCAGGGCTGGATAGTCGTTATCATTGGCATTGTCGCTCTTCTTGTCGATGCGCTAACGGCCTTGCTCACCTGGTCGATGCAAAAACATAGCGTCAATATCCGCGCCCTCTTCCTGCACAACCTGTCTGATGCCTTTGCGTCCATCGCCGTGATCATCGGGGGCTCACTGATTCTGCTGTATGACATGCGTTGGGTAGACCCCGCGATTACGATCGGTATTGCACTCTATATTCTCTATCTTGCCTTTACGGAGATAGGTACCCCTATCCGGACACTGATGCTGGGCTCGCCACCCGATGTCGATGGTCAATCCGTCATTGATCTCCTGCGCAGCGTCGAAGGGGTTGAGGATGTGCATCATGTTCACCTATGGCAAATGCAGGAGAATACCGCCGCGCTTGACTGCCACGTGGTGACGACGGAAGCCGGCTGGCAGCAGCTCGAGGCGATCAAGGCGGATATCAAAGCTCAGCTGAAAGCGCGCTTTGGCATTGGCCACTCCAGCTTGGAATTCGAGCATATTGATTATGCACATCAGGATGCCAACCTTTATGGGCATGGATAACACGCCACTATTCGCCGACTTAGGCACCCAACAGCGGCTGAGCTCCACTCAGCAGTATCCTGAGCTTTTTTAAACCTAACTCTTTGAAATTGAGAGAAAAATGTACAAAAAGGCGACGTTTATCCTGGCCGGAGCGTTGATGCTGACGGCCATCATCGTGATCGTGTCGAGGCCCTCGTTGTTGGGCATGGGCGCCGAGACGGCGAGCCGAGAGGGTGCACAGGCCGAGAATTCGCTGGTGCGCGCGCACTCGCCGGTCCTAGGATCGGAAGAGGCACCGGTGACGGTCGTGGAGTTCTTCGACCCGGCCTGTGAGGCCTGCCGTGCCTTCTATCCGCTGACCAAACGCATCCTGGAAGCCTACCCCGAGAAGGTGCGGCTGGTGGTGCGCTACACCCCCTTCCACGGAGACGTATCCGAAACCGCCATTCGCGTGCTCGAAGTGGCCAGGCGCCAGGATGCCTTCCAACCGGTGCTGGAGGCGCTGCTGGCTCGGCAGAGCCAGTGGGCGGCTCATGGCAGTGTCGATGAGGAAGCGATCATGGAGATCGCCAGCGAGGCCGGACTGAACAGAGCCACAGCCGAAGAGCAGCTCAATTCACCAGAGGTACAGGCGGTCTTCGACCAGGACAAGGCTGACGTCGAGGCCAACCAGATCAGCAAGACGCCGACCTTCTTCGTCAATGGCGAGCTGTTGGACCCCTTCGGCATGCAGGAGCTGGTCGACGCCGTTAACCGTGAGGTAGCCGAGGTCTCCGGCGAAGGGGATGCATCATGACACGACGCTGGTTGCTAGCGGGACTGATGGTCCTGAGCCCCGTGTTGGCTGAAGCCCGTTGGCAAGAGCGTGCCGGATTATCACCGGCCAAGCCGGTATCGGCCAGGGCACAAGGTCGCGTCGCCCAAGAGCTCACTGTGGCACCAGGGGATACCCTGGACGCACTGCTGCAGCAGCTTGGCGTGGATGCCGAGATGCGCACCCAAGCGGCGACCTCGCTGGCGAACAGGTTCGACCCGAGACGATTGCTGCCCGGAGATCGTATCACTTTCACCTCTATGGCGACGGGACAGCCGGTGTCGGTGGCCATCGAGCGTGACTCGGGTATTCAGTACGTCGTCACCCTGGGTGAGCGTCCGTCGACGCGCATTGTCCAGCCTCGCCTCGACACCCTGACCTTGGGTCGTGAAGTAGATGTCAAGACGTCACTCTATGCCGCCTTGGAGGCTGAGGAGATACCCAGGCGTTTCGCAGCAGAGCTTGACATGCTGCTGGGCGGACTCATGGACACACGCCGTGATATCGCGGGGGGCGAGCGCCTGCAATTACTGTGGGAAGAAGATCGCCGTGAGGATGGCACTCGAGTCGGGCCTCCCCGTCTGACCTATATGAGGTTGGTTGACCAGGGGGAGCGGCTGGAGGTGCTGTGGCCGGCGGACCAGAGAACCACCGTGATGCTATTTAAAAATGGTAGCCTCTTGGACTCCTTGCAGATTCCGGTTCTCGGCGCACGCCTGACATCTCCCTTCGGCAACCGGCGCCATCCCGTATCCGGAGAGGTCCGACGTCATGACGGTATCGATCTTGCCGCGCCTCGCGGCACCCCGGTCATGGCCACCGCACGGGGGCGCATTTCCTTCATCGGTCGCCGGGGAGGTTATGGTCGTGTCGTCGAGATAGAGCACGAGACGGGCACCATCAGTCGCTATACGCACCTCAGCCGGTTCGTCGCCAGGCTGGCGGTCGGGGACTCCATCAAGGCCGGCGAAAAACTGGGTGAGGTAGGGGCCTCCGGACTCGCCACGGGGCCCAACCTGCACTACGAGGTGAGAGTGGATGACCGCCCCGTGGATCCTCTCGAGGAAGGGCAACTCATCCTTCTGAGTGAGTCACCCACACGCCAGGAGTATCGCAGCGCACTTTTCGAGGCTCGGACACGTCTGCAAAAAAACATTGGAACGTCCGCTGCTCCCGATCTGGCCGCATTGGACAATCGATAAGCCACCAGGCGGGCTTGCGATGCAACCCGCCTCGGTGGGCACGATCTGCCTATCGTCATGAGACCCTACCGCCTCAGCGGCAATCGCTTCACCCGGGAAGGGGTTATGGAAGGTATCTCGACAGTCACGCTGGGTTTTTAGGCAGCCTCACCGCCGGCGTGATGGTGTATGTCATTGGCCATGAGATCACTCCCGAGACCATCGCAGCGGTCACCAGAACAAGGCGACCCTGGGAGTCTCAATGGAGCATGGTGATCATGCTGCTCCTGAATGTCTCAACTAGGGCACGCTGGGACGCGCAGGAGGTTACCCAAAGTCGTGAGCGCCTTTGTGGGCTGTCTCACTGATACACAGCTGGTGATCACTCAGCACCTCGATGATCCGGCAGCTTTCGACTTTCCCCCCATCACACTGGCTCACCATCCGCCTGAGCTCGTCACGCAGTGCCGAGAGCCGCTGCAGACGTGACTCCACTTCCTCCAGGTGATGCTTGGCAACGGCATCGACCTCCTGACAGGACATGTCGGGCTGGTCGGACATCGCCAGTAGCTCACGTACCGCATCCACCGAGAAGCCGAAGTCCCGGGCATGGCGAATGAAGGTCAGCCGTCTGACGGCGCGCTCGTCGTAGCGACGCTGACCCCCTTCAGTCCGTAAGGTGTTTTCCAGCAGCTCGATGCGCTCATAGTAACGCACCGTTTCAGGCTGGCAGCCGGTACGGCGAGCCAACTCCCCGATACCGATGGCATGGCTAATCTCCGGCATCCTGATGCTCCTCTTGCATGACTTGAACCTGTAGTTGCTACAGGGATTATGCTTCCGGACAAGATTAAGACATTCGGAGAGGCAGCGCCATGACCGAACCAACGCAAGGCACCATCCCGTCGACGCTGACACTGCAGGTGGAAGGCATGGACTGCGGCGGCTGCGAGCGCAAGGTAGAGGCCGCTCTGGGCCGCCTGGAGGGCATCGGGGAGGTGTCGGCCAGTTCGGTCACCGGATCGGTGAGGATTCACCCTCAACAGGATACGACGCCTTCTCATGAGGCGATCGAGCGGATCCTTAACGAGCTCGGCTACCAGCTTGCCACCGATGATGAGGGAGATGAGGCGGATGCCGCTCCGGCCTCTTGGTGGCAGACCGCCAAGGGACGCTTGGTGCTCGTCACGGGGGGGCTGCTGGCTCTGGCCTTCGTTCTCCGCCTGGTCTGGCCTAGCCTAGGCAACTGGCCCTTCGTCGCGGCCACCCTGGTGGGGTTGGTGCCCATTGCACAAGGCGCCTGGGGTGCGCTGAAGATGCGCAACCCCTTCACCATCGAGATGCTGATGAGCATCGCCGCCTTGGGGGCCCTGGCCATCAATGCCGCCGCCGAAGCGGCGGTGGTGGTCTTCCTGTTCGCCGTAGGCGAGTTGCTGGAGGGGGTGGCCGCGTCGAGGGCGCGACGCAGCATCTCGGCCCTGGCGGACCTGACGCCGTCCACGGCGAGGCTGATGGAGGATGGGGATACCCGTGAGGTCTCGGCCGCCTCGCTCACGCCTGGGCAGCGAGTCCTGGTGCGACCGGGCGACCGCGTGCCCTGCGATGGACGTATTCTGACCGGCGAATCCGACCTGGATGAGTCACCGATCAACGGGGAGTCGGTGCCCCGCACGCGGGCGCCGGGGGACGACGTCTTTGCCGGCACGGTCAACCTCGATGCCGCCCTGGAGGTGGAGGTAACCCGCGGCGCCGAGGACAACACCATCGCACGGGTCATCCGCCTGGTGGAGGAGGCCCAGGCCGCCAAGGCGCCGGTGGCACGTTTCATCGACCGCTTCGCTCGCTACTACATGCCGGCGGTGGTGGGGCTCGCCCTGCTGATGGCGGTGGTGCCGCCGCTGGTCTCGACCATGGCCTGGTCGGAATCGATCTATCGCGCCCTGGCCCTGCTGTTGATCGCCTGTCCCTGTGCTCTGGTGATCTCAACCCCCGCGGCGATCGCTGCCGGCCTCTCGGCGGGCGCCCGGCGGGGCCTGCTGATCAAGGGCGGCGCGGTGCTCGAACAGCTGGGTAAGCTGCGGACGGTGGCGCTGGACAAGACCGGCACCCTCACCGCCGGCACCCCCAAGGTCACCGACGTGGAGGACTGGGCCACTGGCCAGGGCACGCAAGAGATCCTGAGGCTGGCGGCTGGGATGGAACGTGACTCCAGCCACCCCATCGCCACGGCCATCCTCGCCCACGCTGAGCAGTTGGGCCTTTCCCTTCCACTGGCGAGTGAGAGCCGCGCCCTGTCGGGCCGAGGGGTCTCCGGTCGGGTCGAGGGGCGTGAGTTGAGCCTGATCACCCCCCGCCACCTGGCAGAGCAGGCCGCCCTCGATCACGATCTGACCGCTCGGATCGCCGAGCTGGAACACGCCGGCAAGACTCTCGCCGTGCTGGTCGAAGGCGAGCGCCCGCTGGGCCTGATCGCCGTGCGCGATGAACCTCGCGACGATGCCCGGGAGGGGCTGACGGCGCTGTCGCGCCTGGGCGTGCAGGCGGTGATGCTCAGCGGTGACAATGCGCGTACCGTCGCGGCCATCGGTGACAGCCTGGGCATCGAGGCACATGGCGAGCTGATGCCCGAGGAAAAGGCCCAGCGCGTTCGTGACTGGCAGGCCGCCGGCCGAGGCCCAGTCGGCAAGGTGGGCGACGGTATCAACGATGCGCCGGCGCTGGCCGCGGCAGAGGTGGGCATCGCCATGGGCGGCGGCACGGATGTGGCACTGGAAACCGCGGATGCGGCGCTGCTCAAGAACCGCGTCGGCGGCATCGCCGAGCTGATCGCCCTGTCCCGGGCCACGCTGCGCAACGTCAAGACCAACGTCGCCCTGGCGCTGGGCCTGAAGGCCATCTTCCTGGTGACCACGGCGCTGGGCATCACCGGCATGTGGATCGCGGTGATGGCGGATACCGGCGCCACCGTGCTGGTGACCCTGAACGCCATGCGGCTGCTGGGCTATCGCTTCTCGCCAGGCAATAATGCCACGACTGGCTCGGCAAGCCCGCGCTACCAGGAAGCCACGTCATGAGGACAGAGCGGATACCGACAGTGCCGCGCCGCTGGTACTGGTTGGCATTGGCCGTTATGGTCGGCCTGGCCGACCAGGCCATCAAGGGGCTGGTGCAGGCGCTGATGCCGTATGGCCAGACCATCCCGCTAGCCCCGTTCTTCAATTGGGGCCACTGGTGGAACACGGGAGCGGCCTTCAGCTTCCTCGCCGATGCAGGCGGCTGGCAGCGCTATCTCTTCTTGGGCCTGACAGGGATGGTGACTATTGTCCTGACGATCCTGCTGTGCAGGCCCAGGCCCCGTCTGGAGGCGCTGGGGTACAGCTTGATGCTGGGTGGCGCGCTGGGCAATGGCATCGACCGCCTGGTACGAGGGTATGTCGTAGACTACCTGGACGTCTACTGGCATGAGTGGCACTGGCCCGCCTTCAACCTGGCGGATATCGCCCTGTTCCTGGGTGTCATCGCCTTTGCGATTGCGGCCTTACGTGAGCGTCCCTCCCCCAGAGCGTCTGAGTAACGGCATGGATGCAGAGAACCTGCCAGTCCGGTACATGACGCTTGCCGGCCGGATCTCTCCGGCCCTCGGCTGTTTCCTGGCCCTGACCGCCGGGGGACTGACCACTCTCAGCGCCGCGCCCTTTGCGCTGTGGTGGCTGGGCCCGGTGGCGGTGGCACTGGTCTATTCCGGCATCCATGTCCTGACACCCGCTCAGGCCGGCCTCCGCGGCTGGTGCTATGGGGTGGGCCTGTTCGGCTCCGGTGCCTCCTGGGTCTTCGTCGCGATCCACGACTACGGCTATACGGGGGCGCCCCTGGCGCTCTTCCTCACCGGCCTGTTCGTGGCCAGCCTGGCGCTGTTCTTCGCCGTCCCCTTCTGGCTCTATCGCCGCGTCACGGGCCCACGCCTGGCCTTCCTCAGCTTCGCCGGCATCTGGGTACTCAGCGAGTGGCTGCGCACCTGGCTGTTTACCGGGTTTCCCTGGCTGCTGCTGGGCACGTCCCAGGTAGACTCGCCGCTGGCGGCCTGGGCCCCGGTGGGCGGGGTCTATCTGCTGTCGCTGATCACCGCCCTGACCGGCACCCTGGGCGTGGAACTGCTGAGACGACGCTGGTGGGCCGCGGCGCCCATCGCTGTTCTCTGGCTAGCCCCGATGGCCTTGCCGACCCAGTGGACCTTCCCGGCCGGCGAGCCGCTGCGGGTCGCCCTGCTGCAGGGCAACCTGGATCAGGCGATCAAGTGGACTCCCGAGGGGCAGCGCGAGGCGGCCAGTATCTATACGGCGTTGACCCTTGCACAGTCCAACGACTTCGACCTGGTTGTCTGGCCCGAGGCGGCCCTGCCGATGCTCGAGGAGGAGGCCCGGCCAATACTGGAGCGGGTGCAGTCCAACCTCGCCCCCGACACCGCCTTGCTCACCGGCATCCTGCAGCGCGACGGCGGCGACTACTACAACGGCGTGATCGGCCTGGGTAACGCCGAGGGAAAGTACCGTAAGGCGCGCCTGGTGCCCTTCGGCGAGTACCTGCCGTTGGAGAGCCTGCTCGCCGGCACCATCGCCTTCTTCGACCTGCCCATGCCCACCATGACGCCTGGCACCGACGATCAGGAACCGCTGCGCGCCGCCGGAACCACCATCGGTAACGCCATCTGCTACGAGATCATCTATGCCGACCGGGTGGCCGAGCAGGCGCGCGACGCCGAGCTGCTGCTGACGGTCTCCAACGACACCTGGTTCGGACGCTCCATCGGCCCCCTGCAGCATCTGCAGATGGCCCGCCTGCGCGCCCTGGAGAACGGCCGCTATCTGATCCGCGCCACCAGCAACGGGGTGACCGCCATCGTCGATACTCAGGGCCGTGTCACGGCCCGCGCACCACAGTTCCTGGCGACGAGCCTCCGCGGCGAGGCGCTGCCCATGGTGGGGAACACACCGTTCACACGTACCGGTAGCTGGCCGACCTGGGTGTTGGCCGCCTTACTGGTGCTGCTTGGATGGAAACTCAACACACGTCGGTCTGGATGATAATAGTCCAGTCGAAAAGGGAGAGAATAATGGCTTTATCGGAACGTCACTCTAGTACAGCGAGGAAAGGTCCATGGTGGCAGCTCCGAGCACGCTCAGTGGTGGGGGTGCTGGTCGGTTGGCTGGCACTCATTAGCGTTGCTCAGGCCGAAGAGGAGAACGAGTGGCCCCGCGGCCACTATCCGCTGCCTGAGGAAGGCAATGTGATCGGCGACACCTACCGCATAACGGTGGATGATCGAGGAGATACCCTGCTCGATATCGCCAGGCGACACAACCTGGGGTACAGGGAGATCGTGCGAGCCAATCCGGATGTGAGTCTCTGGATTCCCGGCGAGGGTACCGAGGTGACCATACCCGGGCGCTTCATCCTGCCCGATGCTGAGCGCACCGGGATCGTCATCAACATCGCCGAGCTGCGCCTCTACTACTATCCGGAGGTTGACGATGGTGAAACGCCACGCGTTGAGACCTATCCCATCGGCATCGGTCGTGAAGGCTTCGGTACCCCCCTCGGTGTCACCGAAACCACCATGAATATCGAGAACCCTGCCTGGTACCCACCCGAGTCGGTCCAGCGTGAAGCCAGGGCACGCGGTGAGAAGGCGCCCAGCGTGGTGCCTCCGGGTCCGGATAATCCACTGGGGGATCATGCCATTATCCTGGGTTTCGACGGTTACTTGATTCATGGCACCAACCAGCCGGATGGTATCGGCATGCGTGCCAGCCGTGGCTGTATTCGCATGTTCCCTGAGGACATCGAGTCGATTTTCGACCGCGTGCCACCGAACACCCAGGTCCAAATCGTCAACCAACCCATCAAGATCGGCTGGGAGGAAGAGCAGCCGCTGGTTCAGGCATTCCCGCCGCTGGAAGAAGAAGGGCACAGCATGTCCGCGTTGGAAGACACCGTCACACGCCTCAACCAACGCGGTGTCGAGGGCTTGAGCTTCGATGATGGACAGCTTCGCGGCCTATTGGATGACCCCAGCGGTCGCATGGTGTCCCTGAACCCCAAGCCGGCGCCGGAACCGGATAGAAAGCACGACACTGGCTACAAGGGTATCTACGCAGAAATCGCGCTGCGTAGGCCATGACGACGACATGGCGAGTCTTGTCAGTCTCGTGAGCTGACTCGGTCGTGGCTTATCCAAGGTCTATCGCCCTCTGCATGGCCACTGGCGGTGCGTTGGGGCTCGGCCTTCCTCGCCTACCAGGCACCGAGCTGCGGGCTCTGGCTTTGCCTGCGTTTATAGGCCCACCTTGCCGCATGGTGCGGCGGGCTCCTAAGCTCACCATTGGCGTGCCGATTCTGGGGAGGGAAGGGCTATCGAGCTCGACGTCGCTCTGGGCTACCTGCTGCCGTGGGAGTTCTCACTGACCTGGTCGGCGAGCTGCCTGCTGGCCATCGTGCTCTACCTGCGAGGCCTGCGGCAGCGCAGACGGCGCGGCGAGGCCACCGGCGCGGGCCGAATCCTGGCCTACCTGCTGGGTGTCGCCACCATCTATGGCGTCACCCAGACTCATTACGACTACCTCGCCCAGTACATGTTCTTTACCCATCGGGCCCAGCACCTGGTGCTGCATCACGCCGGCCCCCTCCTGATCGCCCTGGCCGCCCCCTTGCCGGTACTGGCAGACGGCTTGCCGACTCGAATCAGACCCTTCCCCGGGTGGAGCCTGGCCGCGCGCCTGCTGCGTCCTGTTTATCGGACTCTGCAGCATCCACTGATCGCCCCCCTACTGTTCGTCGGGCTGATCTATTTCTGGCTGATTCCCGAGATCCACTTCGACGCCATGCTCAGCGCTGATCTCTATCAGGTGATGAACTGGAGCATGGCGCTGGATGGGTTGCTGTTCTGGTGGCTGATCCTGGATCGCCGCTCGCCGCAACAAGGCGGTCTCGGCTATGGCAAGCGTGTCGCCATCCTGTTGGCGGTGATCCCCCCGCAAATTCTCCTGGGCGCCTATATCACCTTCAGTCGCGACGTGATCTTCGATGTCTACGAGGTTTGCGGTCGCGCCTGGCCGCTGGATCCTCTGACTGACCAACTCCTCGGCGGCCTGCTGACCTGGATTCCCGCCTCGATGATGAGTGCCATTGGGGTTCTGATCATTCTCAGCTTTCTGTTCCGTGACGCCCGCAAGGAGGATGCCGCTGATGTCTCTCACGCCACACGCTAGTCTGCCGCGCCTGGCGAAACGCTGGTGCTGGGCCTTCCTGCTGCTGATCGCGACGCCCGGCACGGTGGCTGCTGCCGAACTGCAGGTCAGCGAGGCGCGTCTTCGGCTTCTGCCCGGGGACCTGCCCGCGGCAGGCTATTTCACCCTCACGAATACCAGTGAGAAGGGCGTCACCCTGACAGGAGCGGATAGCCCCGCTTTCGGCAATGTCACCATGCATCGCACTGTCAATCAGGATGGCATCACCAGTATGCAACCCGTCGCCCAATTAGAACTGGCAGCGGGGGAGCAGATCGAGTTCGCACCGGGGGGCTATCATCTCATGCTCATGAAACGGACTCGCCCCCTCGTTGTTAGTGACGACATCGAGGTGAACCTTCATTTCGCCGGCGAGCAGCGACAGCGTGTCACCTTCCGCGCCGTGGCGCCGACAGCACAGTAGGGGGAGCAGGATGCACCGATGGATCATGGCACTATTCGTGACCCTATGGCTTGCGGGCTGCAGCGAGCCGCCTTGGCAGACCAAGGATATCTCGGGGCTCATGCCTCCCCTGGCGTTCGAGCTTGTCGACGAGAACGGCAAAGACGTCAACGCCGATCAGTTCCTCGGCAAGAGCACACTGCTGTTCTTCGGCTTCACTCACTGCCCCGATGTCTGTCCCACCACCCTCGCGCGCCTCGACGCCGCCACCCAACGCATGGGTGAGGCGGCGCGCGACGACATTCAGGTGCTCTTCGTCTCGGTCGACCCTCGTCGCGATGACGCCGAGACGTTGCGAGAGTACACGGATGCCTTCGGCCCCCAGTTCATCGGCCTCACGGGGGATAAAGCGGCCCTCGATGAACTGACACGCCGCTATCGGGTGACCTACGGGTATGGCGAAGAGGACAGCGAAGGCAACTATGATGTGTCGCACTCCAGCGCTGTTTTCGCCTTCAATGATCAGGGAGAGGCGCGCCTGCTGATCCGCGACAGCGATCCTATGGAGGCCGTGGTTGCCGACCTCGAAAGGCTTGCCAGCGGTGCCTGAGTAGTCACTGTCCATCGCCCCTATCTTCCGTAGAGGATCGGTACGGTTCAGGGGGCTGCCGAGGGGGGCTTGGCTAGGAGTACGGTGCAAGGTTCGTCGTTGCGCCTTGAGGCAGCCGAACACGACGTTCGATCACATTTTACTCCTGGAAATTGGATGGGGAGCTGCAAGGGCTATGTGTGAGAGGGCTCCGGGATCAACTTGCCTGGCACCCATCTCAGGTACACCACCATGCCGAACAGCTCGACCAGCGACTGGAAGACGATGACCACCACGGCGGCTTGCCAGGCATCGGGCAGCGTCAGGGCGATGGGTAGCACCACGAAGGAGTTGCGTGTGCCGAAGCTGAAGGTCAGAGTCCTGGCTGATGGCGCGGAGAGCCGGAAGAGCCTGCCGAGGGTCTTGCCCAGGATGGCGGCAAAGGCCAGGTAGGCGACGAAGATCGGCAGCACTTGCAGCAAGACCCCGCCGAGGCCGGCCACGGTCGTCACCTGGGAGGCCGCGATGACAAAGACCACCAGTGCCAGCAGGGGTACGGGCAGTAGGCCCAGGCCATGAACCCACCGTCTGGCATTGAGGTGACGCTCGGCCAGCCGCTCGGTCACCCAGGCCAGGGCCAAGGGGGTGAGAATCAATCCCGCGAAGGCGCTGAGGAGGTGGGTGCTGATCGCTGCCTGGAACCACTCCGCGCCCAGAAAGAGCCAGAGATAGACCGGTAAAGCCAGCAACTGCACGAGCAACAGCGCCGACGTGGCGCGCATGAAATTCGTGAAAGCGGTGCAGCGGCTGGGATTCAGCCTGGACGAGATCGGGCAGCTACTGGCTCTGGAGGATGGTGCTCATTGCAGCGAGGCGGCGGAACTAGCGTCACAGCGACTTGACGACGTGCGCGCCAGGCTGGCTGATCTGACCCGCATCGAGGCGGCCTTATCCCGGCTGGTCGATGAATGCCATGTGCATCAAAGAAAGGTGTCGTGCCCGTTGATCGCTGCCCTGCATGACTGGTAGGTCATGACGGGGCTCGTCAATGTGGTGCTGCCAGCTTCTGGCATTCCATGCAGCCATCTGTTGAAACTGACAGTCTCGAAGAACTCCGACATGCGGTGCAGCGAAGACCTTGACAGCTGTTGGCGGCCAGCCGGTCGTCCATGATGGAGTTGATACGGCTGTTGGGTGGAAATTTCATGCGTGGCCGCCGTGGTCAGTGGGCTGTGGGTAGAGACGGCGACGTTATCGCGCCATGCCGCTCTGTGCGGCGTTTATGCCGCTACCTGATGATTTCGTATCTCACGGTATAAAAGCGGCCCGGGGCCGCTGTGCGCCATTTGTAAGGCAGGGGGTGGTGATCGAGACGACAAGTCGCCTCTACTGTCTCGGCCATGTAGCCGCCTGGCTTAAGAAGCCTGAGGTATCACAGCTAACGAGGGGGATCGGGAAGAGCGGATGTCAGAGGTCCGTGTGATAGGCTTTGCGAGATATTCGATGGCGAAAAGGCACGAGGTAGGGAATGACGGATCATGGTCAGGATAACCACGAGTCTCATCCAGTGGGACACGAGGTAGCCAATACCAAGCACCGGCGGCAGAGGTTTGGCCTGAGTGAGCATTGGCGTGAGCAAGCTCGGAAGGTGGCTTCTGGTGAGCTTGATGATGCCGCAGAGACTTCGCCTACGCCCGATACAGGACCCTCTTCCTCATTTCCCAATGCATCACACGATGATGAGCCACCGGCCACTTTAAAGTCCCTCTTTAGTGACCCCGATCTCCAAGCTGCGCTCAATGCTCCTTGGCCTTCCTGGCCGGCAGCGCCTGATTTGAGCAGTGAATCTGGTGCTGGGGGCATGGGGTTATTTGGAGCGCGCCAAGCGCCAAAGCAATCTCGTCACGATAGACAAGTAGCCGATGTCATGTCCATGCTTCAAGGACAGTTTTATCTCACTACTAATGAGTCGAGAAGCCCACTGCTGACTGATAAGTTTACGGGCGAGACTTTGCCACATTTCGACCCAAAGATCCTTGAGAGGCTGAAGGGAGAGTATTGGAGAACCTCCATAGGAAGGCAGCAGGATGTCTCCTATGGTGTCATCAGGTCTGCCATCAGCAATTTTGTTTATGGTGCTATCCCCGAGGCTGTTCTACCGGTTTACGGTCGTGCAGGCGTTGACTTGAACAGTGGTCGACGTGCGCTGATCTTGGGGAATCAATGCTTGATTTTTTCACCGGGCTTATCGAGCTATGAGATACGGACTGGGATTCCCCATGTCATGCCTCGAGAAAGCTTGCCGGTGTGTGTTCCTGATAACGTTGGGAATGTGCTTCCTCAATCGATATCTACTTTATTCGATGTCACTTCGCTGCCGAAAGATAGTGACCTGTTGGTGATTGCCTGGATGGTCATGGCCTGGCGCTCAGATAGTGCGCCCGTGTTGCTTGAGTTGTTAGGTGAGCCTACTCCTGAGCTGATCGATTCACAGAAGATGCTGAAGACGGTCATAGACCCGGCGAGTAGTCTGTTTGAGATCGAGGTTCCCAAGTCGATAAAGCAAGTGGATATTCGGGCGCAGTGCCATTACCTGATGAGTTTCCATCGAGTGGATTCGCTGTCCAAAACACAGCAGAAAGGCTTGCTTTCGATCATGCAGGGAAAGGCAATGGAGTGGCGCACGAAAACGAAGCGTTCTGGGGTAGATCTTTCCGTCCGTTGTGCGGTCATGCTGAATAGCAGCGAGAGTGTAGTGACCTATGCACCGCTATCCGACGCTACCTTGAGCATAGAGCTGGATGATGCAGGAGGGGGCAAATCTCAAAATGCTGTGGAGGATCGCAGCATGGCGGAGAGAACCATCATTCATGGCCTTCTCCAAATATTTGGCTATGTTAACCAGTTCTGGAGCCATGTTGAAAATGATCGACAATGCGACCGCTATGGTGGTTTGCGAGACCTATGCCGGATAGGTGTACTGGTGGCTGATGCTTTGGGTCGAGATACTGCCGAATTCTGGCAACAACTTGATGCCAACCAGCAAAGTCGTCGCGATTATGAGCTGGAGGAAAATCCTGTCGCGATGGCCGTGAAGCGTCTCATCGATGCGTCGGAAGATGGACGGATAGAGGCCACGGTCAAGGATTGGCTTGTGCTGCTCGATGGGTATCGCCCTGAGCCTGATCCTTCAGGTTCCTGGCCTGTCACGTCCCGAGGGTTGGCGGCCAAGTTCAAGCAGAGCAGGGCCTTGCTTGCGACGTTCGGGGTTCAGCTTGTCCCTCTCGAGAAACGTGGCCCCTATGGGCGCTGGCGTGCCTCATGCGATGCCTCTCGCCAGAAGTAGCGATGGGCTGCCTAGAGCGTGCAAACTGGTATTGGGTTAGACATTGTGACTTATAAATCTAAAAAAACATGAAAATCGACATCCTGCGGCGCTCATGTTGTACGATAATCCATCGCAATGTCTCAATCTCCATCGCTTTGGTGGGTCTCTACCCACTGTCTGAGCAGGGCATGGCCAACCCCCGAGGGCAGTCGTCGCCCCTGCTCCCACTCCTGCAAGGTTCGCACGCTGACTCCCAGATCGGCCGCCAGCGCTGTCTGGCTCATGCCACGAATCCGGCGTAGGGCCATGACGTCACGTAGCAGTCGACGGGTCGGTTCCTTGCGTTCCATCCTGGCGAGGCGACGATCTCCCCAGGGATCGTGGGATGACGATTCTTCTTGGCTGCCACGGGTGTTGTGAGGGAACGAGAGGGAGGGAAACATCGAAGTCGGAAACATTGCAGGCACCATGTTGAGAGAGGTAGGACGGGTCCGCCTAGGACGGACCCATACCATGTCACTCAATCACCAAAGACGACTGCCATCGAAGACATGCGCCCTCTGGCCGAACGGTTTACTGAAGGCCTTGCACAGATAGCTGGCCATGAATACCGCCTCATTCATGGCTATCCAGTCATCCCGATGCAGGGCGCAGGACCAGGGCTCTTTTGTGACCGGGTCTTTGCAGACATGGATCAGCTGATGGAAGCGTGGATCGTCATGATCGAACCCCATTGCCTTCAACCAGGAACGCATCATGCGGTGGTAGAGGTTGTTGAATGAGTAGACCCCGAACCAATCTGGACCGAACGCCCCCAGGCTGTCGTAGGCGTTCCTGTTGAGCATGATCATCAGGTGGTAGTGCGGCTTGTCGCTGTTGACCTGCTCGCGTGCCCACAGGTAGTGCAGCTGGGTCGGGTACTTGGTTTGCCTCCGCTTGAGCTCGTAGCGGAAGAAGTAGAAGAACCGTGCCAGCACGGCGTTGGTCTCATGCATCGGCAGACGCGGCATCTCATCCGGGAAGTGGAGATCCACGCGAAAGATGAAGGTGGAATGGTTGATCCGTGTCACGGCGTCAAGGGTCTGCAAGGACCGTTCCAGGTAGTTCACGACCAGTGGGCCATCTGTCCAATGCTGGACGTCAAAGCCTCGATAGATGTCTTCGTAGTGAAGGCGCAGCTTGTCGTTAAGCGGATGGCAGAGGGGGTGATGTTGAAACATGAGGAGATACCTCGCTGTGGGAATGGTGAAAGATTCCGCAGCGATGGTCTTGTCGATCGATAGGAGGATAATAGGAAGCGGTATGTACTGACCTTGATGTGATGCTGTCGCTCACTTGAACTTCATCATCAGGCGTTTTCCAGTCGCCTGTGAGGTCAATCCCTAGAAGGTCATGTTGGGTGATGGTTTCATTGGGAGTGGTCTGTATGGGACCACTCCTCGGATGATCCTTCATGATCCTGGATGGGCTTTCACAAGTGAGCCCATCATGACCTAGTGACCTATCCCTGTAGACCCTGTTAGGAGTCTAGTGAATCTCCCTATAATACTTACCCGTCAGTGACGCATGTCGGAACCCCAGGGAAACGCTATCCCTGGACATGCCAATCGCCCCAGTTTTCTGGCGAATGAGGTGTCACTAACTTTCTCGGGAAATTCCGTTATCGATCCGTACAAGACACCGCGACGCGATGACGTCACGGTTTCGCTGCATCCCATCTCACAGCGCTGTAAAATATTACGTCGTCCTGGCTTGTCATCCTGGGAAACATCGGACGGATGTTCTGAAACATGCTCAGGAAGCCGACGGAGGCCGGAAAACCCGGCTTTTTCCCGTAGCTGACGTATACCTCGATGATGTTGCGGGTGTGTCGCCCAGGATCTTGCCCGTTGTCGATTCAATCGAATTTCAAACCTGTACTACCTCCTTGAAGCCCCAGACGGGTGGCTTCGTTCTCATGTCTTTTTCGATGGAAGAGGTAATGTCATGTCCATGTCTTGTCCCAGCTGTGGCGCGTTGCGGGTCGTGTCGCGCCATCGCGGGCGGAAGGTAGGAGGCTCCACGGGGGCGGTGGCCGGTACCGCCAGTGGGGCGGCCGGCGCCTGGAGTGGCGCCGAGGCCGGAGCCCTGGTGGGCGCAGTAGGCGGTCCGGTCGGGATCGCTGTCGGCAGTATCGCCGGAGCCGTCTTTGGTGGATTGGTCGGTGGCACGGCAGGCGGTGTCGCTGGGGCACGGCTGGGTAGTCAGCTGGATGATCAGGTGCTCGACAATCTCGAGTGCCGTGCCTGCGGCCACACCTTTCGTCCCCATATCGATTGACCCCTAAAGATCCGTCTCACGAGTCCATCGCTGCTCAGCGATGATCCCGCGACTCCCTTTATCAACATGCTCACGGTCGGCCTGCTTCCTTGGGGAGCGGGCTGTTATGCAGTGCTCGACTCTCAAGGAGCTTTCCCCATGGCACACCTGATCGAACAAATGGCCTACGTTGGCGATACCCCCTGGCATGGCCTGGGCCAGCAGCTGTCTCGTCATCAGCCGCTGGAAGTCTGGCGACAGCAGGCCGGCATGGACTGGCACATCGAGGAATCCCTGGTGCGCTTCATTGCCGACGGCGCTGGCCACCTGGGCAGCATCCATTCCTTCCCCGAGCAGAAAGTGCTCTACCGCTCCGATACCAAGGATCCACTGTCGGTGGTCTCCCAGCGTTACAAGGTGGTGCAACCGGAGGAGGTGTTGGAGTTCTACCGTGATCTCACGGAATACGCGGGATACGAATTGGAGACGGCCGGGGTGCTCAAGGGTGGCCGCAAGTTCTGGGCCCTGGCGCGCAGCGGCCTGGGCGGGGCATTGAAGGGCCAGGATCAGGTCAACGACTACCTGCTGCTGGCCACTTCCTGCGACGGCTCGTTGGCCACCGTCGCCACCCCGACGTCCGTGCGGGTGGTCTGCAACAACACCCTGACCATCGCGGTGGATGGCACCTCCCAGGGCGTGAAAGTGCCACATAGCACCGAGTTTCGCCCTCAGCTGGTCAAGCAGCAGCTGGGGATCTCCGTGTCCCAGTGGGACGACTTCATGTACCGCTTGAAGACCCTGGCTGAGCGCAAGGTCAGCCAGGAGGAAGCGAGAACCTACTTCCAGTCGGTGGTCTGCAACGCCGAGGCGCCGATGGACGATCCGTCCAAGCTGCCCAACGTTCGCGCCCTCAATCGCGTCCAGAAGCTCTATCAGGGTGAGGGGCGCGGCTCTCAGCTGTGCACGGCGCAAGGCACCGCCTGGGGCTTACTCAATGCGGTCACCGAGTACGTGGATCACGAGAAGCGCGCCCGCAGCAACGACTACCGCATGGACTCCGCCTGGTTCGGCCAGGGCGCCGGCCTCAAGGACAAGGCGCTGGAGTCTGCCCTTGCGCTGGTGGGCTGATCATCACTCAGCAAAACATCCACCCAGCCTTTCCCTCATCGCGGCAGAGCGCCCGGCCCCTTCAAAGGCCGGGCGCTACTGTTTCAGGAGATACCAATGCAATCGCCCATGACGTTCGAGATATGCCGGGCCCTGACCCAGCTGACCCGTCAGCTGCTGGAGGCCGGCGAACAGGCAACCGAAACCCACGTTCTGGCCAAGGGGCAGGTCTATCGCGTGGCCGTGTCCCTGGAGCCGGTCCCGATCGAGCAGCTCCCTGACGTCATCCAACGCTATCGATAACGGAGGCCATCATGGCAACCCCTATTCATCCCAAGACCGCCAACCAGGCACCGGTCGCACAGGCCACCCAGGACAGCACCGCGATCATCCAGGTGATCGAGCGGGCCGCACTCAATCCCGAGGTCGACATCGACAAGATGGAGCGTCTGCTCCAGATGCAGGAGCGTGTGCTCGACCGCCAGGCGCTGATGGCCTACAGCGCCGCGATGGCGGCCATGCAGACCGAACTGCCGAGCATCGCCGAGCGTGGCAAGACCAACAACGGTCACTACGCCACCTTGGAGGACATCGTCGATACCGTGCGCCCGATCATGAAAAAGTACGGCTTCGCGGTGAGCTTCCGCATTCAGACCCAGGAACGCGGCATCCAGGTCACCGGCGTGCTGATGCACCAGGACGGCCATCGGGAAGAGACCAGCATGCTGTTGCCGGCCGATACCAGCGGCAGCAAGAACGCCGTTCAGGCCTTCGGCTCCTCTACCAGCTACGGCAAGCGCTACGTGCTCTGCGCACTGCTCAACATCACCACCCGCGGCCAGGACGACAACGGTCAGGCCGCCGCCCCGGTCAAACTCGTCACCCCTTTCCAGGCCGGGCAGATCCGGCAGCTGATCGCCGCCTGTCCTCCTGCGACCCAGGAGTGGTTCGTCGGCAAGTACGGCGACGCTGAGCAGGTGCCGCGCGGCGACTTCGACAGATTGCGTGCCTCCCTGCAGAAGCGGGCGCAGCCCAACCATCAACATCACTGATCGGGCGGCGAAGGGACCTCCCCTCGCGGCCTATGCCGTGTCATCGAGAAGGAGAACGTCATGCAGATACTGGCGCTGGACCAGGGCACGCCCGAGTGGCATGCCGCCCGTCTGGGTATCGTCACCATGTCCGAGCTGAAGACTCTGCTGGTCAAGGGCAAGGGACCGGGCGGCTTCGGTGCCGGGGCCCTCAGCTACATGCATCAACTGATCGGAGAGCGCATCACCGGCGAGCCGTCCGATGCCTTTCAGGGCAATGCCCACACCCAGCGCGGCCATGAGCTGGAGCCCGTGGCCCGGGAGCTCTATCACGAGGCCACCGGTCTGCCCCGCCTGGCGCAGGTCGGCATCATCCTCAACCACGGTGTGGGCTATTCGCCGGACTGCCTGGTGGATACCAATGGCTTGGTGGAGATCAAGACCAAGCTGCCCAAGTACCAGATCGAGCTGCTGCTGGCCGACGAGCTACCTCAAGAGCACGTCGCTCAGTGCCAGGGCGGCCTGTGGGTCAGCGAGCGGGAATGGATCGACTTCGTTAGCTACTGGCCGGGGATGCCGCTGTTCGTGAAGCGGGCCTACCGGGACGAGGTGATGATTCGCACCATCGCCGAGCGGGTCGAGGCCTTCTACGAGGAGCTTGATCGTCGCATGGCCATGGTCATGGCGGCCTGATGCCTGATGAAAACCTGGTGGATTTACACGCCTAGTGGTTGGCAGTGAGGAGGTGGTGTCCTTCGCTGAGAGGGGATGCCTTTGAAAAAATAACATGATAATGCCGACACAGCTTCCTGCTTAGGAAGCTGTGTCGGCTGGTGGAGCGGTATTTTTTTAGTCGGCGGGAATGTTGCGGCTAGGTGGAATGACGAGCGTGTTTTTTTACCCTATTTATGCAAGGTCTCTTTCGGCTATTTTTTCTAGGATCCAGTCCTGAATTTCTTCCTCTACCCAGGCGACATTTCTTTCTCCCAAGGATACTGGTTTTGGGAATCTTTCTTCGGAAATGTATTTGTAAATGGTGGAGCGTGCAAGACCTGTAAGGCTGGTGACATCTTTAAGCTTGATTAGTCTCATGGCGCTTTCTCCAGAATTGGCTCATGAGATGTTGTTGGTGTGTAGAAATTTACGTTGTGAGTTAGGGAAGATTTATTGCAGGGCCAAGAAGATTTGCGACCTTGATAATCGCTTCTTTTCGCTCGTCGAAGTAGTCGTAACGGTCGTAGATGCCTTCGACGCCCTTGAGCTTGTGATTCAAGCAACGCTCCGCGACATGCCCCGGTACACCAACGGCAGCGAGCAAGCTGCGGCAGGTGCGGCGTAGATCATGCACAGTAAACTCGGTGATATCGCCCATCCGGTTCTCTGGTTGCGGCTTCTTGCCAGGCTCCTTGCCAAATAGCTTGGCAATGGCACGATTCAGCGTGTCTTTGCCCATGTGGGCCCGCTTACTGCTGCGGCGATTAGGAAAGACATAGTCCGAGCCGCAGGCACGGATCTTGAGCTCTTCCAGCCAGCCGATGGTTTGCGGTGGGAGGGGAATGACGATCCCGGCGCCTGTCTTACTGCGCTCACCGCTCAGGTTCCACCGGCCGTTCTTAAGGTCGAATTCTGACCACTGGGCTTCGGTAAGTTCGGTCTTACGTACCCCCAGGACGAGCAGTAGCGCGCAGGCGAGGTAGTTGTCGCGGCTGAAGCTGTCGCTATTGTCTCTGAAGGCTTGGAAAACGTTGCGAATCTCATCGAGGCTCAAAACCCTATCGCGGCTTTTCTCAATACCGCCTGCGTCGTTGACGTTGAAAGCGGATGCTGGGTTGTAAGTTAAAATTCCCAGTTTTATGGCGTGGTTGAACATCTGTTTAAGATACATCAGTGTGTCATTAGCTATTGTCGGCCTACCGCTATTTGTTACTCTTCTAATTATTTCACGGATATCAATTGGGGTGACAGCATCCAGCGATCTACCCCCGATGAGGGGCGCCACTTCTTTTTTGTATATCCGCTTTGGGATAGCTGGGTGCTTGAGTCTTCTCTCTAGCTCTGGGTACCAGTCAGCAAACAGGTCCTCCACTGTCCTGATCAAGGCTTGGCTATCGCGTTTGCGTTCCTCGATGGGGTCAAGGCCTTCGCGTATAGACTTCTGGTTTTCAACCGCTTTCGTCCGAGCCTCGGCGAGAGAGAGGTGGGCATGTTTGCCCAGCGTCATCTCACGCCGCTTGCCAAACAGCGTGTATCGCAACATCCAGTAAGGAGTTCCTTTCCTCGGTATCATCAGGTATAGGCCGTTGCCGTCGCTGTAGCGCCCTGCTTTACCCTCCTTGACAAGCGACTGGCTCTTCTTGGCGGTAAGGCTTCCCATTATTTCCTCTCGTCCCCCGCGGAAAATAAAACAAACGACCGTTTGATAACTACTCGGGCTAGGCTTGGGCTAGATAGTCGGCTTAATGTCATATGAGCTCGTCACTGGCGCCTAGTGGGCCTTTTTCCAACGGCATTTAGAGTGCCAGCGGGCACCCCCCCACTTGCTCCCGGTCATGCACTCGGATCGACATAGCTGGGGAGTATCTGTAAGGGTATGTGTCGGAGGGAGGAGAGGCAATACTTTTTCTCCCCGTTTTACTCCCCTATATGATCTGGATTTCCGGGGAGGTTGGTGGAACTTGGTGGACTTCTTGCACCTTTTTTCCATTTAAAAACATTGGTTTAATGGTTTTTGATGGCCTTTGGTGGATTCTACTCGATGTTCTGAATTTGCTCGCGCATCTGCTCGATCAACACCTTCAATTCCACCGCGCAGCGGGTGGTGTCGGCGACTACGGACTTGGATGACAAGGTGTTGGCTTCGCGGTTCAGTTCCTGCATCAGGAAGTCCAGGCGGCGGCCGATGGGGCCTTTCTGGCGGAGCTGGCGGCCTACCTCGGTGACGTGGGTGTCGAGCCGGTCCAGCTCTTCGGCGACGTCGGCCTTCTGTGCCATCAGCACCACTTCGGCTTCCAGTCGCTGGGGGTCCAGCTCGACCTGCAGGCTGGCGAGCTTGTCTTCCAGCTGAGTGCGCTGACGTTCGAGTATGTCGGGCATTTTTTCCCGGACTTCCGCCACCAGGTCGTGGATTGCGCTCAGCCGCTCCTCGATCAGGGTCTTGAGCTGCTCGCCTTCACGGGCGCGACCTTCCACCAAGTCATTCAGCGCCTGCTGGAACATCTGCTGGGCGGCGGACTTGACCGCCTCGATATCCAGGCCGCTGCTTTCCAGCACCCCCGGATGGCCGAGCATGGCCAGTGCATCAGGCATATGCACTTCAGGAATGACGGCACGCACTTCGCCCAGCGCGGATGACAGTGCTCCCAGGCGTTCGCGGTTGACGCTCAGACTCGCCCCTGACTCGCTTGCCTCGAAGCGCAGCGTGCATTCGATCTTGCCTCGGGCCAGGCGCTTGCGCAGGGCGTCGCGAAAGCCGGGTTCCAGGTCTCGCAGGGCTTCCGGCAGGCGAAAGTGCGGTTCCAGGTAGCGCTGGTTCACGCTGCGCAACTCGAGCTGCAGGCTACCCCAGTCGGCTTCCAGGTCCTGGCGCGAGAAGGCGGTCATGCTGTGAACCATGGTGATCTCCTGATTGGGCGGCTGCGGCAGTGGTGGCAACGGGGACGGACACCAGGACAGGGTGCGGCTCATGCCTTTGGCTGATGGCGGTTGTCTGGTGGTTCTCGGCAGTGTACCCGATTCGTCGGCCAAGGCGTGTAGAATGGTCGGCCCTGTTTTCATTCCATGATCGGTGTCGTCGCCCCGGTCAGGTCGCGTTGTCTACCTGGCCTAGGCGTGATGTCGACCAAGAGAGGTGCCATGTCCTCCGACATTCGTCGTCCCAGCGGACGCGCTTTTGATCAGACCCGCGAGATTCGCCTGACCCGTGACTATACCCGCCATGCCGAGGGCTCGGTATTGGTGGAATTTGGCGATACCAAGGTGCTGTGCAACGCCAGCGTCGAGGCCGGTGTGCCCCGTTGGCTGCGAGGCAAGAAGCAGGGCTGGGTGACGGCCGAATACGGCATGCTGCCCCGGGCCACCCACTCACGCAGCGGACGCGAGGCGTCACGCGGCAAGCAGGGCGGTCGCACCCTGGAAATCCAGCGCCTGATCGGACGCTCGTTGCGCGCCTCGGTCAATCTCAAGAAGCTTGGCGAGTTCACCATTACCGTGGACTGCGACGTGATCCAGGCCGATGGCGGCACCCGCACCGCTTCCATCACCGGTGGCTGTGTGGCACTGATCGACGCGGTGCGCTACCTGCAGCGTGAAAAGCTGATCAAGACCGATCCCTTCGAGCAGCTGGTAAGCTCGGTGTCGGTGGGGCTCTACCGCGGTCAGCCGGTGGTGGATCTCGACTACCCGGAAGACTCCAGTGCCGATACCGACATGAACGTGGTACTGAGCGAAGCAGGTGAGCTGATCGAAGTACAGGGCACGGCCGAGTCAGGCACTTTCTCCCGCGCTCAGCTCAACGCCATGCTCGACCTGGCCGAGAAAGCCGGTCATGAGCTGTTCGAGCATCAGCGCGAGGCACTGGGCAACCGGAGCTGAGTGCCGACCATCCAGCGGTGGCGCCACCCAAACGATGACGCCGGCCCCCCATCTTCACAGGGGGCCGGCGTTTTCGTGCCAGGCCCCGGACCAGGGCCTGACGGCGACGTAGGGAGGCTTACAGCTGCAGGTCGTACTCGACGATCAACGGTGCGAATTCAGAGAAGGTCGCATCGTAGTCGATCCAGGCATCGGTGATATGCCGGCGGAAGTTCGGCCCGACGATCTGGTAGTCCAGGCGCCAGCCCTCCTGGCGGGAGCGCGGCTGATCCTGATCCAGCGCCGGCCACCAGGTGTATTCATCACCATCGCGGTTGATCTCGCGGAAGGTATCGATGAAGCCGGTGGGGCCGAACACCTGGTCCATCCAGGCGCGCTCTTCGGCCTTGAAGCCTGGCGTCGTCTGGTTGTCGGACCAGTTGGCCAGATCGATGGTCTTGTGGGCGATGTGCCAGGTGCCGCAGATGATGTACTCGCGACGTTTGCGAGCCATCTTGGACAGATACTCCTGGTACTGCGCCATGAATGCCTGCTTGGCGGCGGGGTCGCTGCCATCAGGCATCAGGAAGCTGGCGATCGAGAAGCGATCGTAGTCGGCCTGCAAGAAGCGGCCTTCGTGGTCGCACTGGGGAAAGCCCAGGCCGTACATGATGGCCTTGGGGATTTTGCGGCAGTAAAGGCCGACCCCTGCAAAACCGTCCTGCTCGGCGTCGAGGAAGTAGCCCTCGTAGCCCTCAGGGTAAAGAATGCTGTCGTCCAGCTCGAAGCTTTTGGCCTTGATGTTCTGGACGCAGACAACGTCGGCGTCCTGGTTGGCAAGCCAGTCGAGAAAGCCTCGACCGACGGCCTCGCGGATGCCGTTCACATTGATAGTGGCGATTTTCATACGTGGTCCCTTTTGCGTCGCGCGTGTATGATACCCGACGTTTCGACGTTTGGGTAAATGGCCGTTCGAGAAAAACGTGATAAGGCCAGGCAATTGGACAGGAGGCCTCGTGGCTGACAAGGCACCACAACAGCCAGGCGCGGCGCGCCTTCACCCCTACCAGCGGGAATTCATCGAATTCGCCATCGGCGAGGGCGTACTCAGCTTTGGCGAGTTCACCCTGAAGTCCGGGCGGGTGAGCCCGTACTTCTTCAATGCCGGCCTGTTCAAGACCGGGCGTGCTCTGGCCAGTCTCGGCCGCTTCTATGCCAAGGCCATCGAGCACAGCGGTATCGACGCCGACGTCCTGTTTGGCCCCGCTTACAAAGGCATCTCCCTGGCTGCCACCACGGCAGTGGCATTGGCCGATCATCATGACCGCGACATGCCCTTTGCGTTCAATCGCAAGGAGGCCAAGGATCATGGTGAGGGCGGTAACATCGTGGGGGCCGCGCTGTCTGGCCGCATCATGATCATCGATGATGTGATCACCGCGGGTACCGCGATTCGCGAGGTAATGGGCCTGATCGACGACGCCGGTGCTCAGGCGGCGGGCGTGGTGGTCGCGCTGGATCGTCAGGAGCGCGCCAGCGACGACACCGACAAAAGCGCTATTCAGCAGGTCAAGGCCGAGTTTGGCATCCCGGTGGTCAGCATCGTGGGGCTCGACCAGGTATTGGCCTACCTCGAAGAAACCGGGGGCGATACCCTCCAGGTTCACGCCGACGCCATTCGCGCCTATCGCGAACGCTATGGGGTCAGCGCCTGACGCTTGTTCGCATCCCTGCGCCGAGGCCTGTGTCCACCGAGGGCCTCGGTGATCTCCCTGCCTCACATCGTCCTCCGCCATCCTGGTGATGTCTCATGCTCGACGTGGTGCTGTATCAACCCGAAATTCCGCCGAATACCGGCAATCTGATTCGGCTGTGCGCCAATACCGGATTTCGTCTGCACCTTATTGAGCCGCTAGGTTTCACCCTAGACGATAAGCGGCTCAAGCGCGCGGGCCTGGACTACCATGAATGGGCTAGGGTCAGGGTGCACGCCGACTGGGATGCCTTCGTCGGTGAGGTGGCGCCAGAGCGCATCTTTGCCGTCTCCACCCGTGGACGTCGCGGCTACCACGAGCCCGACTATCGCGCTGGTGACGCCCTGGTATTCGGCCCCGAGACCCGTGGCCTGCCACAGGCCATGCTCGATGCGCTGCCCGCGTCTCAGCGCCTGCGCATCCCGATGCTCGAGGATAGTCGTAGTCTGAACCTGTCCAATGCCTGTGCGGTGCTGGTGTTTGAAGCCTGGCGACAGCTCGACTTTGCCGGTGCGCTGCAGCTGGACCCGGTAGCCGAAGCGCCGCAGGCGGTCAATGCAGGTGCCCATGGCGGCGCCCAGGAAGACGCATGAACGCTCCCGTGAAGACCATCCGTGAACGTATCCGGGGCCTCAACCCGCGTCAGCGTGAGGCCGTCCACTACATCGATGGGCCTTGTCTGGTCTTGGCCGGCGCCGGTTCCGGTAAAACCAGCGTGATCACCACCAAGATCGCTTACCTGATCCAGGAATGCGGCATGAGCGCCCGCCGTATTGCCGCGGTGACCTTTACCAACAAGGCAGCCCGGGAAATGAAGGAGCGGGTCAGCTCGATGCTGCAGGGCCGCGAGGGCCACGGCCTGACCGTCTCCACCTTTCATACCCTTGGCCTCAATATCATCCGCGGTGAGCTCAAGGCGCTGGGCTACAAGCCGGGCTTTTCGCTGTTCGACCCGGAAGATGCCAAGGCGCTGCTGCGCGACCTGATGAACAAGGATGCCCAGGTCGACGCCGACCAGATCAACCAGGTCCAGGCAGTGATCTCCAACTGGAAGAATGACCTGGTGCTGCCGGGGCAGGCGCTGTCCCATGCCGCCACGGAAGACGAACAGTACGCGGCGCGGGTCTATGAGGCCTATGTGCGTCACCTCAAGGCGTACAACGCGGTGGACTTCGATGACCTGATCCTGCTGCCGGTGGTGCTGCTGCGTGACGATCCTGAGGCGCTGGCGCGCTGGCGGCGCAAGATTCACTACATGCTGGTAGATGAATATCAGGACACCAACGTCAGCCAGTACATGCTGGTGCGCATGCTGATGTCCGAGCGCCAGACCTTTACCGTGGTTGGCGATGATGACCAGTCCATCTATGCCTGGCGCGGCGCCAGGCCGGAAAACCTGGTTACTCTGGGGGAGGATTTTCCGCGGCTTAACGTCATCAAGCTGGAGCAGAACTATCGCTCCACCGGCATCATCCTGCGCGCCGCCAACACGCTGATCGCCAACAACCCCCACGTCTACGACAAGACCCTGTGGTCGGACATGGGCCAGGGCGATCCCATTCGAGTGGTGGTAACCCGCCATGAAGAGGCGGAGACGGAGCGCGTGGCCAGCGAGATCCTGACCCGGCGAATCAAGGAGCGCGCCGAATGGCGGGACTTCGCCGTGCTTTACCGCGGTAATTTCCAGGCGCGCCTGCTGGAGTTGAAGCTGCAGCACTACCAGATTCCGTACAAGCTGTCCGGCGGCACCTCGTTTTTCTCCCGTGGCGAGATCAAGGACGCCATGGCCTACCTGCGGCTGCTGATCAATCCAGCAGACGACAATGCGTTCTTGCGAATCGTCAACGTGCCGCGCCGCGAGATCGGCCCGACGACACTTGAGAAGCTCGCCAACTACGCCACCGAGCGGGGCGTATCGCTGTTTGCCGCCTGCCATGAGCTGGGGCTTGCCGAACAGTTGCCGGCCCGCGCGGTGGAGCGCCTGACACGCTTTACCCACTTCATCGACGGCGTACGTCGACGGATGGACCAGGGTGACGCCATCGCGGCCATTCGCGAGATGATGCGCGAGATGGACTACGAGGCCTGGCTCTATCAGAACGCCAGTGCTCCCACCATTGCCGAGCGGCGCATGGCCAACGTGTGGATCCTGATCGACCAGCTGGAAAAGTCGATGCAGTCGGACCCTGAGGAAAACACCGCCAGCATCGAAACCGAGACGGACGACGTGGAGTCAGCCATTTCGCGCCTGGTGCTGCGCGATATCCTCGAACAGCAGGCCGAAGAGGATGACTCGGACAGGGTGCAGCTGTTGACCATGCACGCGTCAAAAGGCCTCGAGTTTCCCCACGTCTACCTGATGGGGTTGGAGGAGGAGCTGCTGCCCCACCGAAACTCCATCGAAGCCGGCACGGTGGAAGAAGAGCGCCGCCTCGCGTATGTGGGCATCACCCGCGCCCGACGTACCCTGACCATGACCCTGGCCCGCCAGCGCAAGGCCTACGGTGAGCTGATGGACTGTGTGCCCAGTCGCTTCCTGGATGAACTGCCGCCGGATGACCTGGAGTGGGAAGGGCGCGCCGATCGGGAGGATCCGGATCGAAAGCAGGAGCGCGGCAAGAGCGCGATTGCGGGGCTTCGCTCGCTACTGGATTAACGTTATCCACACCCTTTTTTGCAGCAGGCGGTGTGGATAAAGGGTTGCGGTGAAATGATGGGGGTGAAGGGTAGCGCCAACGACGGCGGGGCGCCCTTGGGCGCCCCGCCGCATCTCGTGATGAGATAGCCAGTCATGAGCTGGCCAGTGATGAGTCAGCCCTTACTGAACCATGTAGTGAACCGCGGCCTTGATCTCATCGTCGGACAGGCTCGGATTGCCTCCCTTGGGCGGCATGGCATTGAAGCCGTTGATGGCGTGGTCGTACAGGGTCTCGAAGCCCTGGGCCAGACGCGGCTCCCAGGCGGCAGCATCACCGCGCACCGGGGCGCCAGCGATACCCGCCTCATGGCAGGCCATGCAGATACCACCATAGACCGCAGCGCCGTCAATGGCGGCAACAGCGGGATCCATCTCCACTGCAGCGCCGTCAGCTGCCGCTTCGTCGTTTGCTGTCTGGTCGTCCGCTGCCTGGTCTTGCACTGCAGGATCGCTGGCGGCGGTGTCATCGGCAGCCGTGTCCTCAGCCGCCGTCTCTTCTGACGCGGCAGCGTCTGCCGAGGCATCTTCGGTGGCAGCTGCGTCGGCTGCCGGCACGTCCATCACCGGTTCCACCAGGTAGGCCACCGCTGCATGGACTTCCTCGTCGGAAAGGTTGGGGTTGCCGCCGCGGGCAGGCATGGCATTGAAGCCATTCAGCGCATGATCCAACAGCGTGTCGAAGCCTTTGGTGGTGCGCTCGGCCCAGGCGGCTTCGTCGCCGCGCTTGGGCGCGCCGGCGACGCCGGTATCATGGCAGGCCATGCAGATGCTGCCATAGACGGCTTCGCCGTCGGCGCCACCCGATGCACCGCCGCCGTCGCCCCCTGCTGCCGCCATGGCCGCGCTGCCGCAGTCCTGGCCCTCGAGGCAGAGCGATCCCACCGGTGCCAGGCGCTCGGCCATGGCGTCCCGTGCGGCGTCGTCCTGCGCCATTGCCTGGCTTGTGGCCAGGCCCAGGGTGATCAGGCACCCCAAGATCAGCTTGCTGGATTTCACTCTCACCACCTCTAGTGACGGTCTACTGAATCACAGTTTTTGTATCGGTGGCGCCGAGCTCTTGATACCCCCTCGCCGGGCGTCACGCTGTGCCGGCAGTATAGCGACAACGCCGAAAGCGGGAAAATGCCCCACCCTGGCGCAAAGGCGCGCGATAGCCCGTAGCGTGCGCCATCGGGTGGACACTGAGTGGCGCCCGATGTAGGATATGGCTCGCCGTGTGGCAGCTGTCCACGGCATCGCGCGCCCTTAGCTCAGCTGGATAGAGCGTTGCCCTCCGGAGGCAAAGGTCAAAGGTTCGAATCCTTTAGGGCGCGCCATAGAATTCAAAGGCTTACGACACGTTCGTAAGCCTTTTTTCGTTTCGGGAGAAGGGGCGTTTCAGGCTTGCTGGCGGTCCTTCTGAGCTGTGCAGAGCAAGGCTTTCATACGCGTCCCATCTGCTTGAAACAGCGGGTTTTCTGATCGAAAGAGCACGTTTTGCTCGATGTTTGTCCCGGCCGAGAGTCAGCGCTTTCGATGATCCAGGTCATGTTTGTAGTGACGAAGACGACGCATCTGCCAGCGGGGAGGCGTGGTCCGTCCTCGGATGGGTGGCCGAGTCGTCTACCTTGAAGCGCCCCACCAGTGCGGCCATCTCTCGGGCGCGTTGATCCAGTGCCTGGCCTGCCGCCGCCACCCTTACCACCAGGTTGGCGTTTTGCTGGGTCACGTCTTCCAGCTGTGCCAGTGCCTGGTTGACCTGCTCAATGCCCAGAGACTGCTCGCTAGCGGCGATAGAGATCTCGGAGACCAGCGTCGCCGTGCGTTGGGCATGCTCCGAAATGGTGTCCAGGGCCTCGCTGGTAGACACCACCAGCTGCTCCCCCCGATCGACTCGCTGCGTGTTCGTGTTGATCAACTGGCGGATGAGGGTGGCCTCTTCGGCACAACGACTGGCGAGCTTTCTGACCTCCGAGGCCACCACGGAAAATCCTCGTCCTTGATCACCGGCACGTGCCGCTTCGACAGAGGCGTTAAGGGCAAGGATATTGGTCTGGAAGGCAATATCGTCTATCGCTTCCACGATCTTGGTGACCTCCTTGTTGGCGTCACGTATGTCTGCCATGGCCTCACGGGTCTGGGCGGCATTGTGGCTGACGTTACTGGCTCTACTGGCCACCTCTCGGGTCATTGCCTGGGCCTGCTGAGCGGAGTCCGAGGTCTGTTTCACGGTCGCCGTGATCTGTTCCATGCTGGAAGCGGTCTCGACCAGTGAGGCGGCCTGCTGTTCCGTTCTGCTGGCCAGGTCCTGATTGTCCCGGGCAATTTCGCCACTCACCGCCTCGACGGCACTGGAACCGCGCTTCAGGTTGATCACCAGGCTCGCCATGTTGCTCAAGGCGCCGTTGAAGGCCCGATACAGTGTCGACAGTTCATCGGCGCCAGCCACCTCCAGGCGCCTGGTCAGGTCATCTTTCTGTTTGCTGATCTCCGCCACCGCGGTCGACAGTGGCCGCACCACGCTGCGTGCCGTGATGAGCGAGAAGGTCAGGGTGATGATCACCACCGCCAGCATGACAAGCCCCTGGTAGATCAGTTGCTCGAGGGCTTGTTGCTGAAGGTGTTCGGTCGTCTCGTAGAGCGTCTGCTCGGTATTCATGGCAACGTCTTTCAAGCCATCGATAAAGGCTGTCTGGGCGTCGAACCAGGTGTGGGGATCGATACCGAAGCCACCACTTGTCGACTTGTCGAAGACCACCTCGCGCATGGTGGCGAGCTCTGTGCCCAGAGGACTGTCGAGTAACTCCTGCAGCGCGAGCTGGCTGTTCTGGGGCGACAGCTCAAGGAAGTTCTTCCTGTGGACGTCGGATTTCACGATCAGCGCGAGGAGCTTTCTGAACATGCTGGTCGACAGGGAGTCGGCGCTGAAGGCAGCGGCCAGCACCGCACGCTCGATCCCGGCAAGCTCCTTGATGTTCAGCAGATCGTAGTAGGCGGTCAATTGCCGCGAGACGTCTCCCTGATCAATGCCGAAGGTCTCCTTGGCGACGATGTCGATCAGCGCCTCGTTGATCGCGCTGTAAGCATCCGTGACGTCCTCGGCACTTGCCGCGAGGTTGTCGGCGCGCTGGCGCAGCTGGTCCGTCTCCTGGAGCAGGCCCAGTGCATGCTTGACCTGCGCCTCAACCCTGGCGTCGTGCTGAGAAAAGTCGATCGCAGCGACATGGTCGTTAAAGGCTTCCGCTTCGGCGCTGGTTGCCTGCCGCTGTCCAGGCAGCTCCGTGCGGTAGTTGACGCCATGGCTGCTGACAAACGCAGCGGTCATGCCCCGCTCACGCTGAAGCTGATGCACCAGGTTGCCCGCATATCTGCTGAGAGTGGCCATCTCCTGCAGATCCTCCATCTCGGCAACGACTGCCATGCGGTCGATGACCGTCGTGATGGTGATCCATGTGATGGCCAACAAGGGGATAGACAGCACGAGGAGGAATTTACCTCCCATGCTCAGGCGATTGAGAAGTGGTGTCATGGGTACGGGCTCGCGATGAAAGAGTGCTATCGCCTGCCGCAAGGAGGAAGGGGCGAGTGCTCACTTCCCCCATGACGGCTGCGAGTAGCGGTGATGCGAGGGTTATCGACCTGTGATGAAGCAAGGTTGAGGAGCTTGTGCCATTGCCGCTGGGGGGGATGATCTGAGTCACCGGAACGGGCTTTTTACACCGAAGAGGTAGTGCGTTTTCTTCACCGGTAGCGTTAGTCGTCGCCGTGTCGCAGCGCGTTGTCCTGGCCGTGGAGCAGCGGGTGGCCGACATGCAGTGACGGTCTTGAATAAGCCATGCTTATTCAAAGAATAAAATCTCGAAAATTGTCTTATACATCCCCCTGTCCGACTCTCTTGTGATGCCGGTAGGCCTGCGTCCTGCTGGTCCCGTTTCCCACAATCACAACATCACTCGGGCAGACTCATGAACTCAAGAACACTTGGTGTGCTGGCGCTTGGCGCCTTTGCCGGACTGTCTTCTTCCGCTCACGCTCTCGATATCAAGCTGGGCCACGTGCTGGCACCCACCCATAGCTGGCATATCGCCGCGGAAGGCTTCGCCGACGACGTGCGCGAGGCGACCGAAGGGCGCGTCAATTTCCAGGTCTTTCCCAGTGGCCAGCTCGGCAACGAGAAGACCATGGTGGAAGGCATGCAGATTGGCAGCGTTCCGGCGGGAGTCATCGGGTGCGGCTCCTTCCAGCCGCTCGATGCACGCTTTGGCATCGTCGAGCTGCCCTATTCCTGGGCGGACCGCGAAGACGCCTATGCCGCCTACGACGGTGACCTGGGTAGCGCGCTGGAAGAGATCGCCGCGGGTTACAACATGAAGATTCTGTCCTGGTGGGAAAACGGTTTCCGCCACGTCACCAACAACCGCGCCCCGGTGGAAACGCCCGAGGACCTGGCCGGCCTCAAGATTCGGGTGACGCCGGACAAGATGCGCCTGGACACCTTTACCGCCCTTGGCGCGAGCCCCGCTCCCCTGTCCTTTGGTGAGCTCTACTCGGCACTCCAGCAAGGCGTGTTCGACGCTCAGGAGAATCCGCTGTCCATCATCCACTCCTCGTCGTTCTTCGAGGTGCAGGACTATGTCTCGTTGACCGGACATGTCTGGGCGCCCGCCTGCCTGACCGTTGCCAATACGGTATGGCAGCGACTGTCCGAGGAGGATCAGACGGTCGTCCAGACGCTGGCGAACCAGTGGCGGGATGAGCAGCGTCGCATGACCCAGGAAGATGACTCGCGCCTGGTGGCCGAGCTCGAAGCAGAAGGCATGAGCGTCAACCAGGTCGATACCGCGCCCTTCAATGCGGCGGTACAGGGTGTCTGGTCAGACTACGAAGACGTGTTCGGCAGCGAGCTGATGGGTCTGGTCAAGCGCTATCGTGAAGGTCAGTGAGCCCCATGGGACTCGCGACTCTCGCTCGTTTCGTCTCGCGCCTGAGCCTGGCGCTTGCCGGTATCGGTGCCGCCATGCTGGCGGCACTGGTGGCCTACTCGGTGTTCATGCGCTGGGTGGTAGGGGCTCCGCCACACTGGGCAGAAGAGCTGCCCCAGCTGGTACTGGTCTGGACGGCTCTGCTGGCCGGAATCGCCTGCACCCACAAGCGCAGCCATCTGAATGCCGGTCTGCTGCCGCTGTTGGTCACTGCCCCTTCACTACGCCGCGTGATCACGCGCATGACCGACCTTTTGCTGTTGGTCATGCTGCTGATACTGGCCAAGGCCGGGTGGGACCTGGCCTGGTTGACCATGTCCCAGACCACCACCGCGCTGCAGCTGCCGGCCGGGCTGGTCTACCTGTCGGTCCCGGTCTGCTGTGGGGCGATGGCGTTGATGCAGTGTGGCCACTTGCTGGCCCCCGCGCCGGTGACTGAGGAGCGTGCATCATGACCCTGGGAGCCCTGACCCTGGTGGGCGTTTTCGCCCTGGCCATCCTGATCGACATTCCGATTGCCTTCGGCCTGATCCTGGCGGTGCTGTCGTACCTGCTGATGTTCGGTGCCGCGCCAATGATGGTATCGGCCCAGCAGTTCGTGGCCGGCATGGAAAGCTTCACCCTGCTCGCCATTCCGCTGTTCGTGCTGGCCGCCCAGCTGATGAACCATGCAGGTCTGACCCAGCGCCTGGTGCGCCTGTGCATGGCTCTGGTGGGCGATATCAAGGGCGGACTGGCGGTAGTGGCGGTGCTGGCGTGCATGATGTTCGGTGCGCTGTCTGGCTCCGGCGTGGCTGACGTCATTGCCATCGGCAGCATGCTGCTGCCGGCGATGCAGCGCAGCGGCTATCACCGTGGCTTCAGTAGTGCCCTGGTCGGTACTGCCAGCTCCATCGGTACGGTCATACCGCCCAGCATCGTCATGATTGTCTACGGTACGACCTCCAACACCTCCGTCGGCAAACTGTTCATGGGCGGTGTGATCCCCGGGCTGCTGCTGACCCTGGCCCTGGTAGGCGTGGCCATCTACGTCTCTCGGCGCAACGGCTGGAGCGGCGGCACCCGGCCCGAGCCAGGCGAGCGTCGCCGGGCATTCATTGCCGCCTTGCCGGCCCTGCTGGTACCTGTGCTGATTATCGGAGGCATTCGGTTTGGCGTCTTCACGCCTACCGAGGCGGCTGCCTCGGCCATCGTCTACGCGCTGATCGTCGGCACCCTGATCTACCGCAGCCTGAGTCTCAAGGACATCGTCGACAGTGTCATCGCCACCGCCGAGACCTCCGGGGCGATCCTGATCATCATCGGGGCGGCCGGCATGTTTGCCTGGGGTTTGACCTACGAGCAGGTGCCCCAGGCCATCGCCGCGCTGATTGGTGACATCACCGACAGCCGCTACGGCGTATTGCTGCTGCTGACCGCCGTGTTGCTGGTGCTCGGCTCCTTCATGGAGAGCATCGCGATCATCATCATTGTCACCCCTATCGTGATGCCGCTGCTCGGTCAGTATGGCATTGACCCGGTCCACTTCGGGGTGCTGCTGACGGTGAATCTGGCGATTGGTGCGAATACTCCGCCGCTGGGTGTCGACCTGATGGCAGCCTGCCGTATTGCCGGTATCAGCGTCATGGAGTCGCTGCGCTATCTGGGACTGATGCTGGGGGCCATGGTGGCGGTGCTGCTGCTGATCACCTTCGTGCCGGACATCGTCCTGTTCCTGCCCAACTTGATGGAGTGACCGTCATGAGTGCCACGACGTCGATCAGCGCTCCTCTCAGCGCCTGCCGTAGCTGGCTGTTCGTGCCAGGACATGACCCGCAGCGTCTGGAAGAGGCGCTGGCAAGTGGCGCCGAGGCGATCATTGTCGACCTGGAGGAGTTCACCCCCGCGCCGCAGCGCTCCCGTGCCTGCATCGACTTTGCGTTCTTTGCCGAGCGTTGCCGTCAGCGGGGGCGCCTGCCCATGGCGCGCATCAACCCGCTGGCGCAAGGCGGTGATGGCGAACTGGCGGTGCTGATGCGTGGGCTGCCGGCCGCCATCTTCCTGCCCCAGGTCGAGTCGTCCATGGACGTCGTGCTGCTGGCGATGGCCATGGCACGGGAAGAGCGCCGCGGCCGCCTGGAGCAGGGGTCGACGGCGCTGATTCCGACATTGGAGAGCCGCGTTGGCGTGCAAGCCGCCCAGCACATCCTCAAGGCCAGCCCAAGAGTCACGGCGGCGCTGCTGGGTACCGGCGACCTGTCTCGGGACCTGGGGGTGGCCGCCGACGCTGACGTGAGTCACCGCGTCCAGGTGCTGGCCCCCTGGCGCGAGCGCTTCTTCGCCGCCTGTGCCGAGGCCCAGTGCCTGGCCATCGATGGCCCATGGCCCTATCCGCAGGGCATCGACGACGATCTCGCCTGGGCCAGGTCCCGTGGCATTCGCGCGCGCTGTGTGGTGCTGCCAGACCAGGTGGCCACCGTTCATCGCGTCCTCGGTGACGCCTGAATTGCCTTTTCATACCAACAACGATATCGAGAACTCTGACATGAGCCAGCCAGCGACAACTGCCGTGACTTCTGCCTCTCAACCACGCCGCAACGGTGGTCAGATCCTGATGGATCAACTGCGGTTACACGGCGCGCGCCGAGTCTTTCTGGTGCCTGGTGAAAGCTATCTACCGTGCATTGATGCCTTGAACGAGCACCGTGGTGCCATCGACCCCATCGTCTGTCGACAGGAAAGCGGCGCGGCCTATATGGCCGAGGCCTACGGCAAGCTGACCAACGAGCCCGGCATCTGCTTCGTCACACGAGGACCCGGAGCCACCAACGCGTCCATCGGCGTGCATACCGCTTACCAGGACTCCACGCCGATGATTCTGTTCGTCGGCCAGGTGGGGAACGATTTCGTGGAGCGTGAGGCCTTCCAGGAGATCGACTACCGTCGCATGTTTGGCCCCATGGCCAAGTGGGTGGCGCAGATTGATGCCACCGATCGCATCCCCGAGTACATTGCCCGTGCCTACCGTGTGGCCACCAGCGGTCGACCGGGGCCGGTGGTGCTGGCGCTGCCCGAAGACACCCTGTGGGGCGAAGCGGAGGTTGCTGATGCCCGGCCCATGGCAGCCTTGCATAGCTATCCCTCACGCGATCAGTTGGCTGAACTGAAGGCGCGCCTGGCCGAGGCCGAGCGTCCCTTCCTGTTGATTGGCGGCAGCGGCTGGACGAGCGAGGCCCAGGCGCAAATGGTCGCCTTTGCCGAGCGCTTCGACTTGCCGGTGGGCGTCGCCTGGCGCCGGCTGGAATGCTATGACCAGCACGATGAACGGTTCGCCGGACATGTCGGCTTTGCCATGGATGACGCCCTGCGCGAGCGCCTGAAACACAGCGACCTACTGATCGCTGTCGGCACTCGCATGGGGGAGGCGACCAGCGAAGGCTACTCCTGGATTCAGTCGCCGAGTCCTCGCCAGACGCTGGTGCATGTCTATCCGGACCCGGAGGAGTTGGGCCGGGTCTATCATGCTGACCTCGCGATCAACGCTGACGTGGTCGGATTTGCCAGCGGCCTGGACGCGCTGGCCCCTGATGCGCCGCCACGTTGGGCCGAGCAGACCCGTGCCGCCCGTGCCGATTATCTGGCAACCCTTGAGCCGCAGCCCGCGCCGGGACCGCTGAGCCTCGACCGTGTCGCTTGCAGCGTGGACCGTCGGCTGCAGGGACAGGGCTGCGTCACGGTGGGGGCAGGCAACTACGCGCTTTATGCCCACCGCTACGTGCGCTTTTCCGGCCTCGGCAGTTCGCTGGCGCCGACCGTAGGGTCAATGGGCTATGGGCTGCCGGCCGCGATCTCATACAAGCTTGAATACCCTGATCGTCCTGCCGTGTGCTTCGCCGGGGACGGCTGTTTCCAGATGAACCTGCAGGAGCTGGGGGTCGCACTGCAGTATGGCGTGGGTATCGTGGTGCTGGTGTTCAACAACGGCATGTGGGGCACCATTCGCGCTCATCAGGAAAATGACTTTCCAGGACGTGAGATTGCGCTGACCTTTACCAACCCGGCGTTTACCACCCTGGTGGAGTCCTACGGTGGCCTGGGCGAAGTCGTTGACCGTGACGCGGACTTCGACGGCGCCTTTGAGCGTGCTTTGGCCTACGCCGAGCGTGAGCGGCGCCCAGCCCTGATCGAGCTGCGCTACGAAACCGACGGCATCGCCCCCGGTAAACGTCTAAGCGCGATTCGCGAGGCGGCCCTGAGCCGGTGATAGCCCTGCTTATAGCCCTGCTTATCGCCCCGCTTATCGCCCCGCTTATCGCGCAGATGGCTAGCCTGGCTCGTCGGGGCTGAGCGAGGCGGCGAGCGGAGCCAAAGCGGCATCGGCCATGTCGATACCGGTCGTCAGCCGAGCTTCCATCGGCACCTTGGCCATGCAGGTCTGAAAGAACTCGATGAAGGTCGTCTCGGCAACACTGGCGCGACCTTCACGATGCCACATCACGTGCAGGTCGATGTCGGCCACGCCGGCGTAGGGCGGCAATGGCCACAGGTCGCCGTCCGCGACCTCTCGGGCGACCAGGTGTTCCGGCAGACAGCCGATGCCCCATCCCGCCATGACCATGCGCTCGATTTCCTGCAGGCGACTGGACTGGCCTACCACCGGGCCCTTGAGACCGTGCTGGGCGCGAAACACGGCCAGCGGCGACAGCACTCCGTCGAGCTGTTCGCTACCGAAGGACACGTAGGCCTCACGCTGGAGTTCGTCCATCGGCAGGTTGTCCCTGCCGAACAGCCGATGGCTGCGGCCACAGAACAGGCGATAGCGCTGACGGGCCAGAATCTGGCTGTCGAGATTATCCGGGCAGCCCTGGGCCAGACAGATGCCCAGGGCGCTCTGGCGCTGGGACAGCACATGCTGCACCTCCTGACTGGACATGTCCTCGATCTCGAAGGTGATCTGCGGATAGCGACGATGGAAGGCGGCCAGCACGCTGTCGAGAAAGCGACATTGAATGCCGGTGATAAACGCCAGTGAGACGTGGCCGGCGACCTCGGGATCCGCCTCTCCCACCGAGGCCGCCAGGCGCGCTACGTTGGCGTAGATATCCACCGCCTCGCGATAGACCAGCTGGCCCGCCTGGGTCACCCGAAAGCGATGGCTGTCGCGCTCGATCAGCTTTTGCCCGAGCCGCTCCTCCAGGCGTTTCAGCGACAGGCTGACCGCCGGCTGCGACAGATACAGGCGCACGGCGGCCTTGCTGACGCTTTCTTCCTGCACGATGACGATGAAGGTACGTAGCAGATTCCAGTCCAGAGTATCGTGAATCGGCCGCATCGCTGGCTCCTTTCGCTATGGTGGGCGTTGTTGTTGATATTGGGCTTGTCATCGCTGCTGGCATCCCTGCTGGTATCGCTGTTGTTGCTGTTGTGAGCGATGCCGAGGGCACGGACACCAGGCGTGGCATGACGCCCTGGCACATCGGTTGCACCTTTTTGGTGATTTTTCCGCTGTGGCTCAGCTTAAAATGCGCCGTTACTTCTAGCGAGTTTATGTGTGTATTTTTTTGCATAAATCACATAAATTCTAAGTATTAAAAATCGAAAAACTCCGTGGCCTGATAGTCGTTGACCCTGGCGTCGTGCCCTGACTAGATTGAAAAGGTATCCAGGAACCTTTTGCCAGGCACCTCCCGCCTCGGCCACGGATGATAACAACCATAATCGCGAGGAAACCCATGAATCGCTCCCTGTCCCGACTCTCCCGCTCTCTGCTGACCGTGTCAGCGCTGTCGCTTTCAAGTCTGACCCTGTCCGCCGTTTCGACGTCTGCCGAGGCGACCGACCTGCGTATGCTGTCGAGCTATGATCTGACGTCGGCCTACACCCGTGAAGTCGCCCAGCGCTACATCGACAAGGTCCAGAGCGCCAGCGATGGCGACGTCAACATTGCCCTCAATGGACCCGATGTGGTGCCGCCCTTCGAACAGCTGCAGCCGGTCTCGGCAGGGGTGTTCGACCTGCTCTACACCCATGGCGCCTACCACACGAACACCACTGGCGTCGGTGCCGCCATGGACGGTGTCTTCGTCGACCCTGCCAAGACTCGTGAATCCGGGCTGTGGGACTTTATCGACAGTGAATACAACGCGCTGGGCCTGAAGCTGCTGGCCATTCCCCCGCTGGGCTCCAGTGGCTTCCAGTACATCCTCAAGGATCCCATCGATGGCACGCCTGGACTGGAAGGGCGACGCCTGCGCGGCAGCCCCACCTACACCAACGTGACCCAGGGCCTGGGGGGCACCCCGGTACTGATGTCCAGTGGTGACGTCTATTCCTCCCTGGACCGTAACGTCATCGACGGTGCTGCCTGGGGTCTCAACGGCGTCGAGGACCTGGGCTGGCATGAAGTGGCGGGGTATTTCTCCAAGCCGACCTTCGGCCAGACCTACACCTACCTGCTGATGAACCTCGATACCTTCAACGGACTCGACGACGCTGAGCAAAGCGTGCTGCTGGCCCAGGGCGAAGCGCTCGAGGCTGAGATCGCCGGAATCCTCGACCAGCTGGCCGTGGAAGAGTGGGAGCGCCTGAAGGAGCTGGGCATGCAGGAGACCGAGTTTGCGCCGGAAGACGCCGAGCGGCTCGACGCCCTGGTGACCGAAGGCATCTGGCAGCTCGGACTCGACAAGTCCCCCGAAGCGGTCGCCAAGATGCGTGAGATCGCTGAAAGCAACGACATGACCCCCTAAGCGGATGGCACCCATGCTGGCTACCCTTGCCCGTTGGCACGATGGCCTCACGCGATTCGGCTTTTACCTCGGCGGTGCCACCTTGTGTGGCATCGTCGTGTGCTTCTGGATCGAAGTGGTGGCCCGCTACTTTTTCAATGCTCCGACCCTGTGGTCGAGTTCCATCGTCGCCTACTGCCTGTGTCTTTCCGCCAGCCTGGCCATGCCTGAGCTAGCTCGCACTCGCGGTCATATCGCGATCAGCGTCGTTCAGGACAGCCTGCCGGCGGCGCGCCAGCAGGGCTTCGAGCGCGTGACGGCGCTGCTGACCGCTGCGGTCTGTGGACTGGCGGCGTGGATGCTGATCAGCGAAAGCGCCCGCCAGCTGGCGAGTGGCACCACCACGGCCATGGGGCTCGACATCCCCAAGGTCTGGGTATCGAGCTTTATCGGCTACGGCTTCACCAACACGGCGCTGCATTTTCTGCGACGCGCGGTGTTTCCCGCCACCGTCGAGTGGCCCAGCGACACCCCCGGCGACAGCCCACAGCAGGAGAGCTAGGTGATGGAGTGGTATGTGACCCTGGGCGTGGCCATCGCCCTGCTGATGGGATTGTTTGCCTTGGGCGTGCCGGTCTTCGTGGCGTTTCTGGCGATCAATGTGGCCGGCACGTTCTGGCTGATGGGCAGCGCCGGCTTTGGCATGTTCGCCAACAGTGTCTACGACACCGTCACCTCGGAGACGCTGACGACCATCGCACTGTTTGTGTTGATGGGGGAGCTGCTGTTTCGCTCAGGCTCCATCGACGTCATCTTTGACTCCCTGGACACCCTGATGGGGCGCATCAAGGGACGTCTCTATTTCTTTGTCGTGGCACTGTCCACCTTGTTTGGTGCCCTGTCGGGGTCGGCCCTGGCGGTGACGGCCATGCTCAGCCGTTCAGCGCTGCCGACGATGCAGCAGCGCGGCTATGACGACCGCCTGTCGATCGGCCTGATACTAGGAGGGGCCGGCCTTGCACCGATCATTCCGCCGAGCCTGCTGGTCATCATCATTGGCTCCATGGTCGATGTTTCCATCGCGCGTCTGCTGATCGCTGGCATCATCCCGGGGATGCTGCTGGCCGGGCTGTTCGTCACCTATGTGGTCGTGCGCATGCTGCTGGACCCGTCGCGGGCCCCCGCGGTGGATGACTCCGGTGGCGGTAACTGGCGACAGCGAGGGCGTGCCCTGGCCAACATGGCGCCGTTCTCGATCATCATCTTTTCGGTGCTGGGGCTGATGATGCTGGGGGTGGCGACACCTTCTGAGTCCGCTGCCACGGGGGTGCTCGGTGCCATTGTGGTGGCCATCTACTACCGCAAGTTCAGTCTCAAGATGGCGGGCCAGGCGTTGCTGTCGTCGTTGTCCATCAGCGCCATGATCATCACGATCCTGGCCTGCTCCAAGCTGTTCAGTCAGCTGTTGTCCTTTACCGGGGCAACCTCGGGACTTGTCGCCGCGGCGACCGCCATGGACCTGAATGCCGGACTGATGCTGCTGCTGTTGATGCTGATCCCGTTGATCGCCTGCATGTTCATCGACCAGATCGCCTTCATGATGGTGGTGATTCCCATCTATGCACCGCTGGTCAAGGCCTATGGCTTCGATCCGGTATGGTTCTGGACGCTGTTCTTGATCAATCTGGCGGTGGGCAGCCTGACACCTCCCTTTGGCTACAACCTGTTTGCGGTCAAGGGCGGGGCGCCGTCGGTGTCGATGCCGACCATCTATGCTGCTGCCTGGCCCATCGTGCTGTGCTTCCTGCTGGGCATGTTGCTGCTCTATTGGGTGCCGGCGTTGATCACCTGGCTGCCCAGCTTGATCTGATTCTGGCGTTACCTACTCAACCGGCCTCAGCGTTCCTCAATCATCATTGCAAGCCGTTATCGTGCTAGTTACGTAATGGCATTACGGGAGTTACATGTACACCATTGCTGATCTTCCTGCCCCATTGGAGGCAGCCCGTCACGAGCGCCTGCTGATGTGCGAGACCGCCACCATCGGCCATTTCCGCGAGAGCGGCTTTATCGATCCCGAGATACGCTGTCAGCTCGACGAGGTGCGTATTGCCGGCGTGGCCGTCACCCTGTCACTGCCACCAGGGGATGGCACCCTGCTCAACCATGCGATGCGTCTGCTGCGCCCCGGAGACGTCCTGGTGATTGACCGTCAGGGCGACCGACATCACGCCTGCTGGGGTGGCGTACTGACCGAGGTCGGCTCTCGTCTGGGACTGGCCGGGGTGATCATCGATGGCACCGCCACGGACCTTGCGACCATAAGAGCCAAGCGCTTTCCGGTGTGGAGTCGCGGTGTCTCGTCGTTGACCACCAAGCTTGCCAACCAGGGCGGCGCGATGAATCTGCCGGTCAGCGTCGGCGGTGTAGTGGTGTCAGCGGGAGATGTGGTACTGGCCGACGAGAATGGCGTGGTGGTCATCCCCCCCTCGGAGGTCGATGCAGTGATCGATCACACCCTGGAGCTACAGCGGCAGGAAGAGATCATCCTGGAACGTCTGGCCGCTGGCGAGTGCCTGCCAGATATCAGCGGTGCTTCTGCCCTGGTGAACGCCGCCACGGTGTGATGCGCTACAACGCCAGCTAGCCCTGTAGCGTGGTCGATGAAATCGGCACCAACACAGCCAGGAACACGGAGTGGAATATAGGCAGGAACATAGCCAGGAAAATAGCCAGGAACATAAGCAGGAAGAGAAAGTACGGCGTCTAGACCCTTCAGGCCGCTTCCGTCAGGAAGCGGCCTGAAGGCTTTTTGCGGCGAGAGGCTGACTCGCCGCTGTCGTGGTCAGGGCGTGCTGGCGCTGTCGATGGCATCGAGCATGCTGGCCAGCAGCGCTTCGCCCTCGCTGCCGTAGCGTTCGGCGATGACCTGACGCACCGCTGGCTGAGCCATCTCGACAAAGGCCTGGCGGGCTTCTGGGGTGATGGCGTTCACTTCCATTCCCTCGGCCAGCTTGGGCAGTCCGTTGTCCGAGGCCTCGATAATGCGTGACATCGAACGGCCAGCATCAACCGCGACATCGGCGGCCCAGTCAACGACCGTTTGCTGTTCGGCGCTGAGCCCATTGTAGAAGTCTTCGTTGATCAGCCAGACGTAGGGAGTGATCAGGTGGTTGCTGACCGTCAGGTAGGACTGGACTTCGTCAAAGTTGGCAAACGACGTCTGCTGGATAGGGTTCATCTGACCATCGGCTACTCCAGTCTGCAGCGCGGTATACACCTCAGACCAGGCCAGGGGCGTCGCTTCCGCGCCCAGTGCATTGATCATGGCCTCATGGGTGGGCAGCGTCATGGTGCGGATGCGCAGACCCTCCATGTCCGCGGTGGTCTCGATGGGACGCTGCGAATTGGTGAATTGGAAGAATCCGCCGCTGTCCAGCAGACCTAGCACCTTGAGTCCGTCGGTCTCGGCCTCGAGGTCATCTGCCAGGGCCTGACCGAAATCACTCTCGAGATCGATGACTTCGGTCGCCACCGCGATATTGGGGAAGGCGAAGGGGATATCGAAGATGCCGATGCGGGGATAGTGCTCCGCCACTCCGCCGGCGGAGGAAATGGTGGACTGGACGATGCCCTGACCCACCTGGTTGATGACGTTGGCGTCTTCGCCAAGTTGGCCGGCGGGGAAGACCTCGACCTTGATCTCGCCATTGGTAGCCGTTTCTACCAGCTGCTTGAAGACGGCGGTCATCGCGCCGGAGTTGCTGGCGGTAGGATCCGGCGGATTGAGGTGGGCAATACGCATGGTGGTGGCAGCCAGCGTTGTGCTACTGGCCACCAGGGTGGCCGTCATCACGGCGCCAACGAGAAGGTGGCGCTTGAGCGTCAAGGTGGGAGTCGATAGGGACATGTGTCACTCCTTGCTGTTGTTATTCACTATGGCTTTTTACGTTCGCTTTTTACGTTGGTTGCTGCGGTGGTTTTGGTTGTTGTTGTGCTGTTGTCGTGATGGTTGAGGTGGCTGGCCTGGTCAGTCGGCAAGCCCCAGCATGCGAGGAATCGCCAGGCTGATAGGTGCCCAGTAGGCGGTTGCCAGAAGAACCAGTAGCTCGACCAGGATGAAGGGCCATAGCGAGCGAGTGATCGACTCGATGCGCTCTCCAGTGACGGATGCCAGGACAAACAGGCAGGCACCGACCGGAGGCGTCATCAACGAGATGGTGAGCGATAAAATGATGATCATGCCGGCATGCACCGGCTCCAGGCCGATGGTGGCGGCTAGTGGCGCGAGTACCGGAGCCAGAATGATAAGTGCCGCGTTGATGTCCATGAACAGGCCGATGAACAGCAGCAGTGCGACGATCATGGTCACCACGACCACCGGTGACTGCGACACTGACAGGAAGGCGTCGGCGATCAGCTGGGGAATTTGATTGAACGTCATCCACCAGCCCAGGATCGACGCCGAAGCGATGATCAGAAAGATGACGCCGGTAATCAGTGCCGTCCTGGCCAGCATGTCATAGAGGTCCCGCCAGCCGATGTTGCGATAGCACACACAGCCAACGAACAGGGCGTAGAACACCGCCAGGGCAGCCGCTTCGGTGGGGGTGGTGATGCCTGTCAGAATGGCACCCAGAATGAACACTGGCAGGATGAGCGCCAGCAAGCTCAGGCGAAACTCCTTGAGAATGCGAGCCAGGCTAGGGCCCTGCTGGTCCTTGGGCAGGTTGAGGCGACGCGCCGTGGCAGCGATCAGGCACATGCAGACAAGACACAGCAGCAGTCCTGGGATGATACCGGCAGCAAACAGGCCTGCGATGGAGACCCCCATCAGCGACCCGTAGATGATGGCCAGGGTGGAAGGCGGAATGATGGGGCCGATGATCGATCCTGCGGCGGTCACGGCGCAGGCGTAGGGACCGCTGTAGCCCGCCTTTTTCATGGCCGGCACCAGGGTGTTGCCGAAAGCGGCAGCATCGGCAGTGGCAGAGCCGGTCAGCCCCGCGAACAGGACCGAGGCCAGCATGTTGGAATGTGCCATGCCTCCACGCAGCCAACCGACCAGGGATTGGGCGAAGTTGACCAGGTTCAGGGTCAGTCCCGAGCGGTTCATGATTTCGCCGGCCAGGATGAAGAATGGCATCGCCAGGAAGGGAAAGAGATTGAGGCCTGAGAAGAACTTGTCCGGCACCATGGCCAGAAAGGTGCCGCCGCCCATGTCGATCAGACCGATCAGCCCAGCGACGCCTAGAACGATACCCACCGGCATGCCAATTACCAGCAGCAGCAGAAACGCAGATGCAACAATAACCATGTTCGTGACTCCTGCTCAGCTACGGTCCAGGGCGGGTTGCGGGGCGCTGCGCTGGAGGTCGCGAATGGCGGCCAGGGCGAGCTGCAGGCAGGCCACTCCGGATGCGATCGGAATGATCAGGTAGGGGTAGCCCTTGGCCACCCCGAAAATCATGGTGGATTGACTGAACCCTCTTTCCACGTAGGTCAGGCTGTAGACGAACATCACCGCAAAGAAGGCAATACCGACCAGGTCAAAGGCCAGGGCGAGAAAGCGCTTGGCGGACAAGGGGAGACGGTCGAAGAGCACCAGCATGCCGACATGTTGTCGCCGACAGATGCCGATGGAAATTGCCAGTAAAGCGACCCAGATCATCAGGTAACGCGCCAGTTCCTCGGTGAAGGTCAGGTTCCAGGGCAGTACGTAGCGTGCCAGGATGCCGACCCAGACGGTGATGACCAGCGCCGCCAGTAGAATGACGCAGCAGCGTTCTACCCAACGGTCCAGGGTATGGCTCCATCTCGACGCCAGGCTGTCGTGTGGTGACATGATGCGCGGCTCCCATCGTGGTGTGTCATTGTTGTTTACATCTTTGGTGCCATTTCTCGATGTCTTCTTCTAAATCATGCAGTTGTGTTGATCCTGGGGAAAAAGAAAGGCCACCTTCAAATCCCCCGAGCTCTCTCTTGGTGCACCACCTTTTTCAGGTTGGTGCATGGCGCCATTTGATGACGCGTTGTCTTTTGCCAACGGCGGCGTTAGCGGGTTGGGTCATCTCATCCAAATAGGTCGATCGCTCGCCTGGTGTTGCAGTGAAATATCACCATGCAAGGAAAAGGGTCCATCCTTATTGCCAGAAACTCTGTCCAGTTTAATAACGTATTTGCATGTAGAATCAATACGCTGTGAGTTCTGAAAGATCTTCATGCAGATCTTCTACTCGGCGAAGTCGCTCCTGGCAGGCGCCCATGTTTTCACGGTAGTAGGTCGTGCATATTGCTTGAATAAGGCTCAAGCATGAGGTGTAGCTGTCAAAGGGGGAGGATGACGCGACGCGTGCTTCAATGCGCCAGGTGCTGGTCAGTGACATGGGGCAGGATGGGTCCGTGACCAAAAGGCTTTTTGCCCCCTTTTGGTGACAGGCTGTCAGTACCGCCTGTTCCATGCCGGTGCGCCGTCTGAGTGCTACCAGAATCAGCATGTCCCCCTCGCCGATATCGACCAGGTCTTCCCCCAACGTCTGGCCTGCCTTGGGCAACAGCTGGACGTCGGCTCGCAATAGCTGCAGCTGGCGCTGGAAAAGGCTGGCCAGCATCTGACTATTGCGAAACCCCACCACGTGGATGCGGTGGGCGGCGCTCAGCCCGGTAACGACCGCCGACAATGCGCCACTGTCGAGCTCTGTCAGGCTGCGAGCAAGATTGTCCTGCTCCTGGGCCAGATGTGCGGCCAGCTCGACATTGTCGGGTTGGGCAAGGTCGGGCTGGGCAAGGCCAGCTTGGGTTAGGTCAGCTTGGGTCAGCGCAGCGGCGGCGTGCTCCTGGCCAACGTCCCCGGTTTGGCCTGCCGTCTCTCGCAGGACGGCGCCGCTGCTTGAGAGATACAGCGGTGACCCCCAGCGCTGGGCATCGCGAACCTGTTGCCTGGCCTCGTTGAAGTCACGATAGCCGAGCCGTCGAAACAGACGGGATGCCGCTGCACGTGAGGTGCCCGCAGCATCGGCCAACTCCCCTGCGCCGTAGCGAGAAATATCCCCTGGAAAGTTGAGCAGCAGCTCAGCCAGCCGCCGTTCAGCGGGAGGCAGCTGTTGCTGATGTGCCCTCAGCCGGGCTTCGAGGCTTGGTGACTTGGTCGTATCGTTCATGGAAAGAGTATGGCACCTCATCCAACGTTGTAAAAAACATTTTTCATCAATTGACAAAATGAAAATGTAATTTCAGATTAAGAAGGCCATCGCACCGGGTCTTCGGCGTGTCGGCTGGGTCAGACGCTGACAATGCCTTCAGCAAGGTCATTAGCGAGGCCTCTGGTCAGGCCCCTGATCTTGCCCCTGATTTAGCCCCCTGGTGCGGCACGCGACACCGTGACGGTGTGGGCAGGACGGATCTTTGGTAGCGGCCTGCTGTTGCTCGTCATCCATTCTCGATGCCCAGGAGGCTTCATGTCTTCGCTGATCCACCAGACGCGTTGGCGTCACGTTGCCAACCCTCGCAGGACGACCGACACGCTGATCGGTGAGCGCCAGCGGGCCGTGCTCAACCCGCAAGCCCTTCATATGGCGCAAACGGAAATTCGCCGTTGGCCAGGTTATGCGCCGACTCCATTGGTCGGGCTTGATGGCCTGGCCAAGGCCTGCGGCGTGGCCGTGATCGACTACAAGGATGAAGCCGAACGGTTTTCGCTCAAGAGCTTCAAGGCCCTCGGCGGAGCCTACGCGGTGTTGCGGCTGATCAAGCGCCGCCTGGGAGAGGCGGTCACCAGCGACGCCCTGATGCGCGGAGAGTATCGCACAGCGCTGGAAGGGCTGACGGTCTGCTGTGCCACCGATGGAAATCACGGACGGTCGGTCGCCTGGGGGGCTAGTCAGTTCGGCGTGCGTTGCGTGATCTATCTTCACGCCACCGTGTCCGAGGGCCGGGAGCAGGCGATTGCAGACTTTGGCGCGGAAATACGGCGGGTGCCAGGCAACTATGATGATTCGGTGCGCCAGGCCGCCGAGGATGCTGCTGAATATGGCTGGTGTGTGGTCTCGGATACGTCCTACCCCGGATACATGGATGTGCCGCGTGACGTGATGCAGGGGTACAGCGTGATGGTCGACGAGGCGGTGGCCCAGATGCGTCAGCCGCCGACGCACTGCTTTGTGCAGGGTGGCGTCGGTGGACTGGCGGCAGCGACCCTGGCGCAACTATGGGAGGCTTATGGCGCCGAGCGGCCGCGACTGGTCGTGGTCGAGCCGGAGCGAGCGGCCTGCCTGCTGGCAAGCGCCGAGGCCGGACGGCCGGTCGCGGTCGAGGGCGAACTCGACACCCTGATGGCAGGACTTGCCTGCGGTGAGGTCTCTCTGCTGGCGTGGGAAGTGCTCGATGAAGGGGTGGATGATTACGTCGCGGTATCCGACGAGGCCGCGGTGGAGGTCATGCAACTGCTGGCAGCAGGTGTGGCGGGCGACTCGCCGCTGGTAGCGGGAGAAAGCGCCGTAGCGGGACTGGCGGGCCTGCTGATCGCCCAGCAGGATCCCGAGCTGGGAGCACGCCTTGGGCTGACGGCGGAGAGCCGTGTGCTGTTGATTGGCAGCGAAGGTGCCACTGACGACGATGTCTATCGAGAGCTGGTCGGAAGCAGTGCCGACGAGGTCCGCAGTGGGCAGTTCAGGGCCCGGGAGGTCGGTCATGTCAGCTGAACTGAGGGTCGATGGCGAGCGGCTGTGGCAGCGCCTCCAGACCCTGGGGGAGGTCGGCGGCCTGCCCGGAGGAGGTGTCTGTCGACTGGCGCTGACGGAAGAGGATCGGCTAGGGCGCGACAAGGTGATGAGCTGGATGCATGAGCTTGGCCTCGAGGTGCACCAGGATGCCATCGGCAATGTGTTTGGCCTGCGTGCCGGGCGTGAAGCGGGGGCACCGGTGATGACCGGCTCGCATATCGACACGGTTCGCACCGGCGGCGTATATGACGGCAATCTTGGTGTGCTGGCCGGGCTCGAAGTCGTGGAGACGCTCAACCGTGCCGGTCTTCAGACGCGCAGACCGCTGTGTGTGGCCTTTTTCACCAATGAGGAAGGCGCGCGATTTGCGCCGGACATGATGGGTAGCCTGGTCTACGTGGGTGGCATGACGCTTGAGCAGGCCCTGACGACGCGAGGCATCGACGGCGAGAGCGTGGCCGACTGTCTCGACCGCATCGGTGCAGCGGGTCAGCACCCCGTAGGCCAGCCCGACGTGCACGCCTTTGTGGAACTGCATGTCGAGCAAGGGCCGGTGCTCGAGCGCCAGGGCATTACCATCGGCGCGGTGGAGCAGGTCCAGGGCATCTCCTGGGCCGAGTATCGCTTTACCGGCAGGTCCAATCACGCCGGTACCACGCCCATGGACATGCGCCAGGACGCGGGTTTTGCTGCCATGGACACTGCCAGCTATGTCAGGCGTCGTGTCAGTGAGGCAGGCGGGCATCAGGTCGGTACCGTAGGGCGCATGTCGCTGACCCCGGACCTGGTCAACGTGGTACCGCAAACGGCCTGCATGACCGTCGACCTGCGCAATACCGATGATCGGGTGCTCACACAGGTCGAGGCGGACGTCGAGCGCCATGCGCGCGAGCTGGCGAAGCAGGAGGGTCTGCGCGTCGAGCGACACACCCTGGCGCGGTTTGCCCCTGTCGATTTCGATCCTGGCGTGGTGGAGCTGGTCGAAAACACGGCCAGGCGACTGGGACACAGTGTCCGTCGCATGCCCAGTGGTGCCGGCCATGATGCCCAGATGCTGGCGCGGGTATGCCCGACGGCGATGATCTTTGTCCCGAGCGTAGGCGGGATCAGCCACAACATCGAAGAGTACACCGCGATGGAAGACATCACCGCTGGCGCCAATGTGCTGCTGCAGGTGTTGCTCGAACTCGCCCAGACCCCCTGACGCCAGACGCGACAAGCAGAGAGAGCTCATGAGCCGACATATTGTAGTAGGTGCCGCCCAGCTGGGTCCGATTGCACGCGACGAGTCCCGGGAGCAGGTGGTCGAACGCATGCTCGCCCTGATGGAGCGAGCCCATCAACGGGGTGTGACCCTGCTGGTGTTTCCGGAACTGGCGCTGACGACGTTCTTTCCTCGCTGGTTTATTGAAGACGAACAAGAGCTCGACCGTTTTTACGAGGGGGACATGCCAGGCCCGGCGACGGATCCGTTGTTCGCCGCTGCGAAACGACTGGGTATCGGCTTCTACCTGGGCTACGCCGAACGCGTCCGTGAGGGCAGCCAGGTGCGCCGCTACAACACGGCCATTCTGGTAAACGAGCACGGCTCGCTGGTCGGCAAGTATCGCAAGGTGCACCTGCCTGGGCATGCCGAGCATGAGCCCTGGCGGCCCTTTCAGCACCTGGAAAAGCGCTACTTCGCCCCAGGAGAGGAAGGGTTCGGCTGCTGGGAGGCGTTTGGAGGCAAGATGGGGATGGCGCTGTGCAATGATCGCCGTTGGCCCGAGACCTATCGTGTCAGCGCCCTGCAAGGGGTTGAGCTATTGATGCTGGGCTACAACACGCCGGTGCACTATCCGCCGGTGCCGCAGCATGATCATTTGCAGGGGTTTCACAACCACCTGTGCATGCAGGCGGGGGCTTACCAGAATGGCATGTGGGTGGTCGCGGTCGCCAAGGCGGGACGTGAGGAGGGCTGCGACCTGTTGGGGCAGAGCTGCATCATCGCTCCTACCGGCGAGATCGTTGCCATGGCCAGCACCCTGGAAGACGAGCTGATCGTGCATGACTGTGACCTCGAGCGTACCCGCGAGATTCGCGAACACATCTTCAATTTTCGTTTGCATCGCCGCCCCGAGTGCTACGGCGTACTGGTAGAGTCATAAAAAAGCCGCCCCGGAGGGCGGCAGGCTAGTCACGACCTTCCAGGTCGTGGACATCGCAGGGGCAAGGGGGCCTTGCGATGTCGTCAGGGAACGTCGTTACGTCTCGATGCCGGCGATTTCCTTACTCGAACGCTGCACAAATGCCTGCATGGTCGAGTCGCTGCACGGCGGGTGCCAGGCATCGCTGGGCTCATGTATTCAGTGCTTGCTACTGCCGGATCAGGTAGTCAAAGGCACCGAGAGCAGCGGTGGCGCCTTCACCGACGGCAATGACGATCTGCTTGTACGGCACGGTAGTGACGTCGCCAGCAGCAAAGATGCCCGGCACTGAGGTCATGGCGTGGGCGTCGGTCACGATCTCGCCGCGCTCAGACAGTTCGATCGGAGAATCCTTCAGCCACTCGGTGTTGGGTACCAGGCCGATCTGCACGAAGACACCTTCCAGCTCGACCGTCTTGAGTTCGCCGCTGGAGCGCTCTTCGTAGCTGAGGCCGGTGACGCGATTGCCGTCGCCGTTGATCTCGGTGGTGCGAGCCCCGGAAATGATCTCGACATTGGGCAGGCTGCGCAGTTTCTTCTGCAGCACGGCATCGGCACGCAGCTCGTCCATGAACTCGAACAAGGTCACGTGGGAGACGATGCCCGCGAGGTCGATGGCAGCCTCGACGCCGGAGTTGCCACCGCCGATGACCGCAACCCGCTTGCCCTTGTACAGGGGGCCATCGCAATGGGGGCAATAGGCGACGCCGCGATTGCGGTACTCGGACTCGCCGGGCACGTTCATTTCGCGCCAGCGGGCACCGGTGGCCAGGATCAGGGTCTTGGAGCGCAGGCTGGCACCGGAGGCAAAGCGGACCTCATGCTCGCCGCCCGGGGTGCTGGCCGGTACCAGTTCCACAGCCCGCTGCAGATTCATGATATCCACATCGTACTGCTTGACGTGTTCTTCCAGCGCCGTGGCGAGCTTGGGACCTTCGGTCTCCTGCACCGAGATGAAGTTCTCGATGGCCATGGTATCGAGTACCTGACCACCAAAGCGGTCTGCCGCCACACCAGTGCGAATGCCCTTGCGCGCCGCGTAGATCGAGGCGGCGGCACCGGCGGGGCCACCACCGATGGTCAGCACATCGAAGGCCTGCTTGGCGGACAGCTTCTCGGCTTCGCGTTGTTCCGCGCCGGTGTCGACCTTGGCCAGAATCTGTTCGAGTGTCATGCGGCCCTGGTCGAAGGGCTCCCCGTTCAGATAGACACTGGGCACCGACATGATCTCGCGAGACGCCACTTCGTCCTGGAACAGCGCGCCGTCGATGGCATCGTGGGAGATGCGCGGATTCAGGATGGCCATCAGGTTCAGCGCCTGGACCACGTCTGGGCAGTTCTGGCACGACAGCGAGAAGTAGGTCTCGAAGTGCATGTCCGCATCGAGGGACGTGATCTGTTCGATCACGTCTTCGCTGGCCTTGGGTGGATGGCCACCCACCTGCAGCAGTGCCAGCACCAGCGAAGTGAATTCGTGGCCCATCGGGATACCGGCAAACACCACCCCGGTAGGGGCACCGTCGCGATGCAGGGCAAAGGAGGGCGCGCGCTGGTCGTGGCCGTCGGTGGACAGGCTGATATGGTCACTGAGTGCGGCAATATCGCTCAGCAGACCGTGGAGTTCCTTGGACTTGTCGCCGTCATCCAGAGTGGCGACAAGCTCGAAGGGGCGAGTGACGCGTTCGAGATAGGCTTTCAGCTGTTGCTTGAGAGAGTCGTCCAACATGACAGCGGCAATCCTGGTATCTATGGGAAAGTAAAACTCTGCGGCGGACGTGGCTTCACCCGGTCACGCGCGCGAGCGCAAGCTGGGTGGGCGTTGAGCAGGCCGCAGAATCCCCACCGAACCCCTCCAAAACCCGCAGGGACCCGATCTCGCTTGCGCGACTGGTAGGATGACCGGGACGAGGAGCCCGGTGGGGAAAAGGGAGATCATCCCAGCGGGATGACAGGCGCCTCGCAGGAGGCGCCGTACTGCATATCGGCGAGGTTTAGATCTTGCCGACCAGGTCCAGAGACGGAGCGAGAGTCTCTTCGCCTTCCTTCCACTTCGCCGGGCACACTTCGTTCGGGTGAGCGGCGACGTACTGAGCAGCCTTGACCTTGCGCAGCAGTTCTTCGGCATTACGGCCGATGTTGCCAGCGTTGATCTCGACGATCTGGATCTTGCCTTCCGGATCGATGACGAAGGTGCCACGCTCAGCCAGACCGTCTTCTTCGATCAGCACTTCAAAGTTGCGCGAAATGGTCAGAGTCGGGTCAGCAATCATCGGGAACTGCAGCTTGCCGATAGTCTCGGAGCTGTCGTGCCACGCCTTGTGGGTGAAGTGGGTGTCGGTGGAAACGCTGTAGATTTCCACGCCCAGCTTCTTGAACTCTTCGTAGTTGTCCGCCAGATCACCAAGCTCGGTCGGGCAGACGAAGGTGAAGTCGGCCGGATAGAAGAAGACGACGCTCCACTGGCCCTTCAGGTTGTCGCTGGTGACGTCGACAAACTCGCCATTGTGGTAAGCGGTGGCCTTGAACGGCTTGACTTCGGTGTTGATCAGGGACATTCCCGTCTCCTTTGAGCGATGGGTGTGTTGTCTGAAGACAGGGCATACCTTACGCAGATTCGGACGATAGGATAAATTGAATGGCCTGATGATCCTGATAAGAGCTGGCTATGTTTGAGCGCGAGTGAAAGCGGGACACTCTTGCCCACAGGGTGACTTCAGAGGGCCTTGTACCAGCGCCTCAGTAGTCGGCGAGATAGCCCCGCAGACGGCTGACGGCCTGGCTGTGGAGCTGACACACCCGCGATTCGCTGACCCCCAGTACGGCGCCGATCTCCTTCAGGTTGAGCTCTTCCTGATAGTAGAGCCCCATCAACAGCTGCTCGCGCTCTGGCAGGGCAGCAATCGCTTCGACCAGGGCCTCGCGGCGCTCTCCGTCCAACAGGTCTGCCAGCGGCGCAGCAGCAATCTGGTCGCTGAAACGGTGTTCGTTGCCTTCGGCCAGCATTTCCTCGAAGGGCATCAGCTGGCCGTTGTTGACGTCGCCGAGCAAGCGCCGATAGCTGACCAGGTCCATGTCAAGGGCGGCCGCTATCTCATGCTCTTCGGGGGCGCGGCCCAGGCGTTGCTGCAGCTCCCGGGTGGCTTGATCCAGGGCCCTCGCCTGGCGCCGTACGCTGCGCGGCAGCCAGTCGCGACTGCGCAGTTCGTCCAGCATGGCGCCGCGTACGCGCTGGCTGGCAAAGGTCGAGAACTGGGCGCCCTGGCTGGCGTCAAAGCGCCCCAGGGCTTCCAGCAGACCGACGATGCCAGCCTGAATCAGGTCGTCCAGGTCCACCCCGGCGGGGAGTTTGACCTGCAGCGCCAGAGCCTGTCGGCGCACCATGGGAAGGTAGGCCTCAAGCTGGGATTGGTGCTCCATTCTGCCTTGAGCGGTGTACATGGCATTGTCCTCGGCGACAGCGTCAACGGTGATTGACGATCACGGTCATGCCCTCGACCGTCTGCGGTGGCGCACCCTCCGCCAGACGAAAACGAAAGACGAAGGGGCCGGCGGCGGCGAGCCCGGCAAAGGCCTCGGTGCTGCCACGCGCGGCGTTCAGGCGTACGCAGCGATGGCCGTGGCACAGGCGTGCCAACAGGCCTGCGCCAGGGGCCTGACGATAGCGCCAGACCACTCGCTCGACGACACCATCGACGTGTCCGGCGGGCGGTGCCAGCGCCGCTGAATCACGCTCCAGTTGGCTGGAGGCGACGGACAGTCGCGGAGCGCTGGCGGTCCAGGCGCCCGGAAAGGCCACGGCGGTGGCACTTGCCAGCACGACCGCGATGGCCACAGCGGCAGCGCTAACGGTGCGTCGCAGGAAGCGGTTCACATGCCCCCCACTTGATGAGTGACGCGCAGTAGCCTGTCGTCTGGAATTTCGGCCTGGGACATCACCACCAGGTGACGCAGGCGCCGACGCAGGAAGCGCGCCAGCACTGGACGCATGTTCGGCGATACCACCAGGACCGGCGGCTCGCCGGTCGCTTCGTGACGAGCCAGGGCGGCCTCGGTCTGGTCCATCAGGGTCTGGGCCAGCCCCGGTTCGAGCGCACCGTTGCCGTTCATCGCCTGATTCAGTACCTGCTCCAGCTGAGGTTCGAGGCCGATGACGTTGAGGGACGCCTGGCCGGCAAACCACTGCTCGGTGATGGCCCGGCCCAGGGCAATCCTCACCAGCGCCGTCAGCTCGGTGGGGTCCTGTTGATGAGGAGCGTGTTCTGCCAGGGTGTCGAGAATCGTGCGCAGGTCGCGGATCGACACATCCTCGTCCAGCAGCTGCTGCAATACCCGGGTGAATGCGGTCAGCGATAGCGCCTTGGGAACCACCTCTTCCACCAGGGACTTCTGTTCACTGCCCAGCTTGTCGAGCAGTTTCTGTACTTCCTGGCGACCCAGCATCTCGGACGCATGACGATGCAGCAGGTGATTAAGGTGGGTGGCCACTACGGTGCTGGCGTCTACCACGGTGTAGCCATAGACCTGAGCGCGCTCACGCTGGCTGGCATCGATCCAGATGGCAGGCAGGCCAAAGGCGGGGTCCTGGGTCGGCGTGCCTTCCAGTTCGCCGGACACCTGACCGGGGTCGATGGCCAGCCAGCGGCCTGGCCAGGCTTCGGCGCGGCCGATCTCTGCCCCCTTGAGGGTGACGCGATAGGTCGAGGCGTCGAGCTCCAGGTTGTCGCGAATATGTACCACCGGCGGCAAAAAGCCGACTTCCTGGGCAAACTTCTTGCGCACACTCTTGATCCGCCCCAGCAGCTCACCCTGCTGGCGGGCATCGACCAGGGGAATCAAGCGATGTCCCACCTCAAGACCCAGGGTGTCGACCAGCTGCACATCATCCCAGCTGGCCTCCGGGGCTTCGGTGGGAGGCGCCGGCGTTGCGCTTTCCTGCTCTTCCACCAGACGCTTCTCGGACTGCCGCGATAGCCACCAGGCAAGTCCTGCCAGCAGACCCGTGAACAGCAGGAAGACCAGGTTGGGCATGCCCGGCACAAGACCGAGCAGGCCCATCACCCCAGCGGCCAGCAGCAGCACCTTGGGATTGACGAACAGCTGGCTGATCATCTGCTGGCCCACGTCCTGGTCGGTGTTGACCCGAGAGACCGTGACGCCGGCAGCGGTGGATATGACCAGGGCCGGGATCTGAGCCACCAGACCGTCGCCAATGGTCAGCAGGATGTAAGTGCGAGCGGCGTCGGAAAAGGCCATGTCGTACTGCATCAGGCCGATCATCAGGCCGCCAAGGACGTTGACCACCATGATCACCAGGCCCGCCATGGCGTCGCCGCGCACGAACTTGCTGGCACCATCCATGGAGCCGTAGAAGTCGGCTTCCTGGGCCACTTCGGCACGCCGACGCTTGGCGTCTTCCTCGCCGATCAAGCCGGCGTTGAGGTCGGCGTCGATGGCCATCTGCTTGCCGGGCATGGCATCCAGCATGAAGCGAGCGCCCACTTCGGCGATACGCCCCGCGCCCTTGGTGATGACCATGAAGTTGATGATCACCAGGATCAGGAAGACCACCAGCCCCACGGCGAAATTGCCGCCGACCAGGAACTGGCCGAAGGCCTCGATCACCTTGCCCGCGGCGTCGCCACCTTCGTGGCCGTTCATCAGCACGACCCGGGTCGAGGCGACGTTGAGTGACAGCCTGAGCAGGGTGGTGAACAGCAGCACCGCCGGGAAGGCAGCGAAGTCCAGCGGCTTCTCGGTGAACATGCTGACCAGCAGCACCATCACCGCCAGGGCGATGTTGAAGGTGAAGAACAGATCCAGCGCGAAGGGCGGCAGCGGCAGGATCATCATCGACAGGATCATGATGATCAGCAGCGGCCCGGCCAGCACCTTCATTGGCACCTCGGCCATCCAGTCGCGGCGCGTCAGATACTGGGAAAACGACTTCATCCGCGAGCTCCGTCAAGCCTGGATCGGGTGCTGGTGTCAGCGGTCATGGCTGTCTCTCATCGGTAGTCACGTCCTGTTCGGGCGCATCGGCGGCCACGGCCAGCTCGTCGGGAACGGCGATGGCCGTGGGGGCAGGGGGCGGGGCCTCGCCCTCGCTGGCGGCTCGCTTGAGGCCGAAGGCCCAGGCCAGCACCTCAGCCACGGCGGTATACAGCGCCATGGGGATCTCGCGATCGAGATCCACGTGGCGGTAGAGCGTTCTTGCCAGTGGCGGCGCCTCCAGCAGCGGCACCCCAGCCTCCTGGGCCAGGTCGCGGATGCGTGCGGCCACCGCGTCGGCTCCCTTGGCCACCACCCGCGGCGCCCCCATGTTGCCCTCGCGGTAACTCAAGGCCACGGCGAAGTGGGTGGGGTTGGTCACGACCACATCGGCCTCGGGCACCTTGCTCATCATGCGTCCGCGGGCCATGGCCTGCTGCTGCTGACGAATGCGGCCCTTGACCTGGGGGTCGCCCTCGGATTCCTTGTGTTCCTGCTTGATCTCTTCCTTGCTCATGCGCAGCTTCTTGGCATGGCTCCAGAGCTGATACGGCACATCGATCAGGATCACCACCACCAGGGTCAGCACCATCAAGGCGCTGGCTTCGGCCGCCATGCGCATCGCTGCGGCCAGGGCGGCGGCGATCGGCATCTCCATCAGGCCCAGCGCATCGCCCTTATGCAGATAGACGTAGCCCAGGCCGACGCCGCCGACCAGTACCGACTTGGCAATGGCCTTGGCCAGCTCTGCCAGGGCGTGGGTCGAGAACATCCGCTTGAGCCCCTTGGCGGGGTTGAGCTTGGACAGCTGCGGCTTGAGCGACTTGGCCGACACCAGCCAGCCTCCCAGCAGCGCTGGCGCCACCAGCGCGATCAGTGTCAGCAGCAGGAACAGGGGAATCAGGCTGATCAGGGTGCGGCTACCCAGGTCGAGGGCCTGGGACAGCATCGGCATGGTTTCCATGGCCTCGCGCCGCTCGAACAGGAAGGCCTGCTCCATGACCGAACCTAGCTGACCGTAGAGCATGGCACCCATCGACCACAGCCCGACCACGCCACCCAGCAGCAGCATAAAGGTGGCCAGCTCGCGGGAACGGGCTACCTGGCCCTCCTCCCTGGCCTTCTCCAGGCGTCGGGGGGTGGCCTCTTCGGTCTTTTCCTGATCGCTCGCGCTATCGGCCATGGGCAGTCAATGGGCACAGATTCTGGTATGACCCATTGTCGCCGCTGTTAGCCAGATCAAAGGCTCGAAAAGATGACGAGAACGCAGGCTTACCCCCGGATGGAGGTAAGCCCAGAGACATTCCTGGGAAGGACGGTCAGACGCCGGATCAGCGCCGCAGCCGAACGATGTCGTCGGCGGTCACGCGCACGGCAGGCCTGTCACCAGGCGTATGGACCACGGCGTGAGCTTAGAAGCCAAGCTCGTCCAGCAGATCGTCGACCTGGTCCTGACTGGCCACCACGTCGCTGCTTTCCGGCTTGATCTGCGGGCCGTTGAGCAGCGAGTCCTCGTTGCGCCGCCGCAGGCTGTCGCGGGCATCCGTATCAGGCACATTGTCGATGAGCACCTGCACCAGCTGGTCCTCGATCTCACGGATGACGTCCATCATGCGCTTGATCACCTGGCCAGTGAGGTCCTGAAAATCCTGTGCCATCAAGATTTCCAGCAGCTCCTTCTGGGTGGCCTGGGTGTTTTCCGGCACCATCGCCAGGTAGGCGCGAGTGTCGCTGACCAGGTCGCGGGCGTCGTCCAGCTCCTTGGGAGCGTCGAACCAGGCCTGCCAGCGCTCGTCCAGGGCCTGGGCATGCTCGCTCAGGCTATCCTGCAGAGGCTGGGCGCGATCGATGGCGTTGAGTGAACGTTCTGCAGCCTGCTCCGTCATGCTGGCCACGTAGCTGAGACGATCACGAGCGTCGGGGATGGCCTCTGCGGCCTTTTCGATCTCCTTGTCCAGGCCCAGCTCACGCATGCTTTCACGCAGCATGCGGGTCAGCTGGCCAATGCGCTGGACCAGGTCGTCGCCTTGTGCACCGGAGTTGGCGCTGGCGATCTGCGGGTGTGTCATCGTTGTCTCCTGGTGACGCCTTGGCGTCACATGCCGAGCTTTTCGAAGATCTTATTCAGCTTTTCTTCCAGGGTGGCGGCGGTGAAGGGCTTGACCACATAGCCGTTGGCGCCAGCCTGGGCCGCGGCAATGATGTTTTCCTTCTTGGCCTCGGCGGTCACCATCAACACCGGCAGTGCCTTCAGACTGTCGTCGCCGCGGATGGTCTTGAGCATCTCGAGGCCGTCCAGGTTCGGCATGTTCCAGTCGGAGACGACAAAGTCGTAGCCGCCTTCACGCAGCTTGTTGAGCCCGTCCTGTCCGTCCTCGGCTTCCTCTACATTGGTGAAGCCCAGTTCCTTGAGCAGGCTGCGCACGATACGTCGCATGGTGGGAAAATCGTCCACCACCAGAATGCGCATGTTCTTGTCGGCCATGAATCAGGTTCCTCATCGTTCGCTTGGGGAGGAGGGGGCCTAGAAGGCCTCCCATTCGGTTTCTTCGTGTCGTTGTGCGGTGCGTGTCGCGGGGGGCGCCGACTCGTCGTTGCGCGGTCTTGCGTCAGCAAGCGTTGGCGCGTCCGCGGCCGGTTCCGGGGCACGCTGAGAAAGCGCGGCGTTGCTATCGTCGGGCAGCTGGAAGATGGCTACCGTCGTGGCCAGCTGGCGGGCCTGGATGGCCAGGTCTTCGGCGGCGCGGGATACCTGCTGTACCAGCGCTGCATTTTGCTGGGTGGTCTGGTCGAGCTGGGTGACGGCCTGTCCGATCTGGCCGATACCCTCGCTCTGCTCGCGGGAGGCCACGGCGATCTCGTCGACAATGTCGTGGACCCGGCGCACGGCGTTGACCACCTCAGCCATGGTGTCACCGGCCTGGCGTGCCAGCTGGGTGCCCCCGTCGATACGCTGGGTGGATGTCTCGATCAGCGTCTTGATACGTCCTGCCGCCTCGGCGCTGCGGCTGGCCAGGCTGCGCACCTCGCCGGCGACGACCGCGAAGCCACGGCCCTGCTCGCCGGCCCTGGCGGCTTCCACCGAGGCATTCAGCGCCAGAATGTTGGTCTGGAAGGCAATGGCGTCGATCATCCCGGTGATATCGCTGATCTGACGGGAATCCTGGCTGATGGTCTCCATCGTCTCGACCACCCGCCCGACCACGTCTCCGCCCTGCTCGGCGGTGGTCGAGGCCTGGCTCGCCAGATGTCGCGCCTGGCCTGCGTTATCGGCATTCTGGGCGACGGTGGTGGTCAGTTCGTCCATGCTGGCGGCGGTCTGTTCGATCGATGCTGCCTGCTGTTCGGTGCGTGCCGACAGGTCGACATTGCCAGCGGCGATCTCGCGACTGGCGTCGGCCATGCGAGTGCCGCCGTGGCGTACCTCGCTGACGGTCTGGCCCAGTTTGGCCTGCATCTGGTGCATGGCGGTGAACAGCTGGCTGATCTCGTTGTTGCCGCGCACCTCGATGGGCTGGGAGAGGTCGGCGTGGGCGATCGCGTCCAGGGTATTCACCGCGCGCTTGAGCGGTTTGATCACCAGGCTTCGCAGCAGCAGGTAGGCGCCCAGCACCGCCAGCAGGATCATCACCAGGGCAGCGATCTCGAGCAGGCGGTCCGTGGCCACCTGGCGTTCGAAGTCGGCCTTGATGACATCGCCACGGCGGTCGGCGTAGTGACTGAAGTCATTGAGCACGTCGTTGAGGGCGTCAAGCTGCGGTGCCAGTTGACGGCTGCCCGCGGTGAAGCGCGTCATGTCGCCGGCTTCCAGCGCGTCGATCAGTGTCATCGCGCCCTCGATGACCTGGGGATAGCGGTCTTCGATCAACTGCCCCGTGGCGTCTCCCTGAGCGGTGCGTGGCACGGCGGCAAAGCGTTCGAAGTGGGTCCTGGCGCGTTCGACCAGTTCCCTGGCATGGCCAAGTCCGGACACCAGTTCCTGATTGACGCCGCCTGATGCCACTTCCACTTCCAGCAGGGCCTCATTGAGCAGCGCGTCACCGCGGCTGACGGCGTTGAGCTGCTCGACGTTGATACGATTGAGCAGAGACAGGGTCTGGGCGGCCTTGTGACTGCTCAGCATGCCGATCCCGAGGCCGACAATGGCCGCCACGAGCAGGCTGGCGAGCATCGCCACCATCAGGGTGTGCAGGCGAATATGGTGAAGTCTTGCCACGGTAGAGTCCTCTAGCTGACGGCGCCCTGCCCAGGGCGATGATCAAACACGTTGGGCGCGCCCTGCTGCGGCCACCAGGGCCAGGATGCGCGGCGCCACGTCGGGCAATGCAATCACTTCCGTGGCGCCGCCCAGGGCGATGGCTTCCCGCGGCATGCCGAACACCACACAGCTGGCTTCGTCCTGGGCGAGGGTCTTGGCGCCGGCTTCGCGCATGCGCAACAGGCCCGCCGCACCGTCCTTGCCCATGCCGGTCAGCAGCACACCGACGGCATTGGCACCCGCCAGGCGTGCCACGGAGTCGAACATCACGTCCACCGAGGGGCGGTGACGGTTGACCGGTGGGCCTGCGTGAAGTCGCGCGATGTAGTTGGCACCGCTGCGGGCGAGTTCCAGGTGATGATCGCCGGGGGCGATATAGGCATGGCCCGGCAACAGGCGCTCGCCGTCGCTGGCTTCCTTGACGGCGATTTGGCACAGCCGGTCGAGGCGTTCTGCGAAGGAACGGGTAAAGCCCCCAGGCATGTGCTGGGTGATGATGATCGCCGGGCTGGCGGCAGGCAGTGGCTCTAGCACCTGCCGAATGGCTTCGGTGCCGCCGGTGGAGGCCCCGATGGCGACCAGCTTTTCACTGCCGATGATGGGTGCAGAAAGGCGCTGTGGTGGGGCTTCCCGAGGCTTGGTCTGACGCGGCCGAGAGCGCGCAGCAGCGCGTATCTTGTCGGCAATGTCATTGGCGTAGTCGAGCATGCCGTCGCGGATGCCAAGGGTCGGCTTGGCCACAAAATCCAGCGCGCCAAGCTCAAGCGCCCGCAGGGTGATGTCCGAGCCGGCCTGGGTCAGTGACGACACCATCAGCACGGGCATCGGTCGCAGCCGCATCAGTCGCTCAAGGAAGTCGAGCCCGTCCATGCGCGGCATTTCCACGTCCAGCGTCAGCACGTCCGGGTCGTGGCGCTTGATCAAATCGCGCGCCACCAGGGGATCCGGCGCCACTGCCACCACTTCCATATCCGGCTGGGATTGGATGATTTCCTTGAGCAGGTTGCGAATCAGTGCCGAATCATCGACGCACAACACCTTGATCTTGGGGGCACTCAAGCCGCTCTCCTCTGGGTGGTCCATGCCAGGATTATCGGCAGGCGCGCGCCGATCTTTAGACGTCTGTCAGGGCGCCTGGCAACTGGTAGACCGTCTGCCCGCGCAGGCGGAAGGCGGCGGTGATCTGGGAAAAGTTCTCGGAATGTCCGGCGAACAGCAGACCGTCGGGCTTGAGCAGGGGGGCAAATCGCTCGAGGATGCGCTTTTGGGTTGGCTTGTCGAAATAAATCATGACGTTACGACAGAAGATGGCGTCAAAACGCCCCTCCAGCCCCCAGCTGGGCGAGAGCAGGTTGAGGGCGTTGAAGCTGACCCGACGGCTGAGCTCGGGGTGGACCCGAGCCATACCCTCCTGACGTCCCTTTCCCCGCAGGAAGTGGCGCCTGAGCAGGGCCGGGTCAAGCCGCGACAGCTGCTCGATGCTGTAGACCCCGGCCCGGGCGCGGGCCAGTGCCTCGGTATCGATATCGGTGGCGATGACCTCAAGATTGGCGGTGTTGCCGCCAAGGGCATCGCTCAAGGTCATGGCGATGGAGTAGGGCTCCTCGCCGGTAGAGGCGGCGGCGCTCCAGACGCGGTAGCCGCCGGAGCGCTGACGCGCGTGCTCTGCCAGCAAGGGAAAATGGTGGGCCTCACGGAAGAAGGCCGTGAGGTTGGTGGTCAGGGCGTTGGTGAAGGCTTCCCATTCCCTGGCGTCCGGGCGCTGTTCGAGCCGCTCCAGGTAGTCACTGAAGCGTACCAGGCCGTGATGGCGCAGGCGCTTGGCCAGACGGCTGTAGACCATCTCGCGCTTGTGCTCGGCCAGCACGATACCGGCCCGCTCGTAGATCAGCTGACGAATGCGAGAAAAGTCTCGTTCGGTCAACAGCAGGTCGCGCTCGAGCGAGGCCATGGCCTCGCTCGGATGACCGCTGATAGAGGCTGCCAGGGGGTCGTTCAAAAGGCTTCCCACTCCTCGTGGTGTGATGATGGGGCCGCAGGAGCTGCGCGGGAGGGCGCTGGCTCGTTGGCAGCCGGGCGGCGCGTGGTGTCGGGCTGTTCACTGACCTCTTCGCGCACGGCGCCCTTGAGACGGAAGGCGCGGATAGCGAACGACAGCGCCTCACTGTGATCCCGCAAGCGCATGGCGGCAGCGGCAGACGTCTGCACCCGAGCGGCGTTCTGCTGGGTGACCTGGTCCATTTCGGCGACGGCCTGATTGATTTGCACGATGCCGTTGCTCTGCTCGTTGGACGCTGCGGTTATCTCCGCCATGATGTCATTAACCCGGGTGGTGGCTTCCATGACCTCGGTCATGGATGCCTCGGCTTGACGTACCAGAGCGGCACCGCCATCCACGCGCTGGTTGGCATCGTCGATCAGTGCCCGAATTTCGCTGGCGGCATCGGCGGAGCGCCCGGCCAGGGTGCGCACCTCTCCGGCCACCACCGCAAAGCCACGGCCTTGCTCACCGGCACGGGCGGCTTCGACCGAGGCGTTCAGTGCCAGGATGTTGGTCTGGAAGGCGATGGCATCGATGGTCGAGATGATCTCGGCCATCTTGCGTGACCCTTCGGTGATCTCCCCCATGTTGCCGACCAGGCGCTGCATCAGCTCGCCGGTGGCCTGGGTCCGTTCAGCGTTGTCAGAGGCCAGGCCGCTGGCCTGACGGGCGTTGTCGCTGTTATGGGCCACCGTGGTGGTCATCTCTTCCATGCTGGCGGCGGTCTGCTGCAACGACGACGCCTGCTGTTCGGTACGTGCCGACAGGTCTTCGTTGCCACGCGCGATCTCACCCACCGCAGGCGTGACCTGGGCGATGGCGCGGTTGACGTCGCCGACGATGCTGCCGAGGCTCTTGCGCATGACGTCGAGGCCAGAGACGACCTGGCCAAACTCATCGCGGCGGGCACGCGGGACCTGGGCACCGAGATTGCCGGAGGCGATCTGCAGGCTGAAGCGCTGCACATCGCGCAGTGGCTTGAGCATGGCGCGCAGGGTCAGGGTGCCAATCAGCACCAACAGCAACAGGCCTGCGCCGAGAACGCCGGCGAGCACCATCAGCATATTTTGCTGCATCTGGTTGGCCTGCATGGCCAGGGCATTTGCGGACGCCTGCTTGTCCTGGATCAGACTGGTAACGCGATTCGACAGCGCCTTGCCCTGGGCCTCCACACCGCCGATATGATTGGGCAGGGCCACAAACACTTCGTAGCTGTCATCACCGGACAGGATATCAATGGAGGCGCCGAGGCCTTCTTCCAGATAGTCGTTCAACTGGGTGTCGAAGGCGTCCGCCAGCGCGGTCTGGTTGACCTCACGGGCGTGATAGCCGTCCCATAGCTTCGTTAGGCTTTCCTGAATGCCCGCCAGGTTGGCGGCATGCTCTTCGCGCTTGTCCATCAGCGCCATGCGTTCCTTGCCGACCAGCGACTGGTAGCCCTGGGTGATCAGCTGATCCATGCGCTGCAGCCGGGCCACGTCCTGCAGACCATCCTGGTGAATGGCGGCCAGGTGGCTTTCCGCCTGACGCTCGGCGTACAGACCCACCGCGCCGCTGGTGGCCAGCAGCAGGACGGCGACGCCGATCAGCCCAATCAGGCGGGCCTTCATGCTGGTCAGGTTCAGGCGGCCCAGGGCGCCCAGCAGGCCACGTCGCTTGAGCTCACCCTGGCGCAGGACGAAGCGAGGGCGACGCTTGCCCGCGTGGTAGTCCGCGTAGGCGCGCTCGGCCAGCGCCACTTCATCGGCAGAGGCCTTGGTACGGACAGAGGCGTACCCCACGACCTCACCGCCTTCTTCCAGCGGAGATACGCTGGCCTTGACCCAGTAGAAGTCGCCATTCTTGCGCCGGTTCTTGACCAGGCCTTGCCAGTTGCGCCCAGCCTTCAGGGTCTTCCACAGATCGGCAAAGGCCGCTGGCGGCATGTCCGGATGGCGCACCAGGTTGTGATGGGCGCCGACCAGCTCGTCACGGCTGAAGCCGCTGACCTCGACGAACGCCGGGTTGGCGTAGGTGATACGGCCCTGAAGGTCGGTACGGGAGATCAGGAAGTGCTCTTCGTCGAGGACGAACTCTCGTTGTGTCGTGGGTTGATTGTTGCGCATCATGCCCCCTGCGTGGCGGTGTTCTTATGTGTTTCTTTTTGGGCTCCGCGCTGGGTGTTTAGGGGCACGCCAGCGCGGTTCTGGTCAGGGCGTCAGAACGACTCCCACTCCTCTTCACTCGCATTGCCGTCTGCGCGGCTGGTGGTACTGCTGGCGTGTTCGTTGCGTTGTTGCGCGTGACGGCTGGCGTCGGCATCGCGCTGACTCGAGCGCAGCGCCGGCATCCAGCGGGTCAGGTCGTCCTGGCGCTGGCGCTCACCGCTTTCGACAAGCTGGAAGCGGCTCATGGTGGCGGTCAGGCGGCTGGCCTCGGCCTCAAGCTGATTGGAGGCCGAGGCTGCCTGCTGCACCAGCTGGGCGTTCTGCTGGGTGACCTGTTCCATCTGGGTGATGGCGTCGTTGACCTGGCCGATGCCGTGGCTCTGTTCGGTGGTGGCAGAGGCGATTTCGTCCATGATGTCGCTGACCCGCGTCACCGCCTTCACCAGCTCGCGCATGACCCCGCCGGCTTCATCGACAAGCTCGGAGCCGGAGCCGACCTGGCTCAAGGAGGCGTCGATCAGCTCGCGAATTTCGCGGGCCGCCTCGGAGGAGCGGCTGGCCAGCTTGCGCACTTCCTCGGCGACCACGGCGAAGCCGCGGCCATGTTCACCGGCACGGGCGGCTTCCACCGACGCATTCAGCGCCAGGATGTTGGTCTGGAAGGCGATGGCATCGATGGTGCCGACGATGTCCGCTACCCGGTGGGAGCCAGAGCGGATGTCATGCATGGTGGTGACGACCGACTCCATCACGTCGCCGCCACGGCCAGCGGCACTGCTGGCCTCATTGGCCAGCTGGCTGGCCTGGCGTGCGTTGTCGGCGTTCTGGCTGACCGTGGAGGACAGCTCTTCCATGCTCGAGGCGGTTTCTTCCAGGGCTGCCGCCTGCTGCTCGGTGCGCGCGGACAGGTCGTTGTTGCCGCTGGCGATATGCTGGGCGCCACGGTAGATCAGGTCGCCGCTGTCACGCACGGCACCGACGGTGCTGGCGAGTCCGGCCTGCATCTTGGCCAGGGAGGCGTAAAGACGGCCGATCTCGTTGTTGCCGCGCTGAGGAATCTGCTGGTCGAGGCGTCCTCCCTCCACGGCTTCGAAGTAGCCAACCAGTCTGCCGAGCGGGCGAATGACGTTGATGGTCACTCCCCACAGCACGCCAGCGATGGTCAGGGCAGCGATCACCAGTACCGCAATGATGGCCCATTGCAGCAGGCTCATGCGCTCGAGAAAGGTGTCGTACAGGGCATGACCGTTGTGCTCGGCCGTGACGAAGAAGTCGACCGCCGCGGTATAGAAGGCTGTGCTCAGGCCGATCAGGTTCTCGCGCCCCTGGGTGAAGGCATCGGTATTGCCCGCTGCCAGCGCGGCCTGCTGCGGGGCCAGACCGTCATCGACCAGAGCATGAAAGCTGGCTTCGACAGCAGCGATTCGCTCCGCTTGTTCGGGCCGTGCCGGCAAGGCCATGAACTCGTCAAAGACCTGCTTGAGCTGGACCAGCTGGGCGTCCAGCGCGGCGGCGGCGGCGGTCAGGGGTTCCCGCTCCTCAGGCCAGACGGCGTCGAGCAGTCCGGCTTGGATGTCGCGCAGCTCCACCTGTACGAAAAGCTGCTGGGAATTGACCCGATTGAGCGTCGACTGCTGATCGACATTGACTTCATTGAGTCGCTGGATCGAATTCTCACTAAGCGAGGTGATGTACAGGCCAAGGCCGCTGAGCACCAGTACCAGCAGCGCGAAGGTGCCGAGTACCAGGGTCCAGCTCAGTCTTACCGTCATGTCGTTGAGTCGCTTCACGTGCCATTCCTATTGGGGCGTCTTTTCTTGTCAGCCGTGGGGCGTTGGAGTCGTCAGGGGCGTGTTCAGGCGCTGGCGCCGGCGTGCTCGACCAGGGCCATTTCATCGCTGGTCAGCAGCTTGTCGATGTCCACCAGTACCAGCATGCGGTCATCGAGGCTGCCCAGACCGCTCAGGTAGTCCGACGACAGGGTCACGCCGAATTCCGGCGCTGGCTTGATCTGGTCCGGCGCCAGGGTCATGACGTCGGAGACCGCATCGACCACGATGCCGACCACCCGTGTGCCCACGTTGACCACGATGACCACGGTCTGGCCGCCGTACTCCACGCGTTCCAGGTGGAACTTGATGCGCAGGTCGACAATCGGAACGATCACGCCACGCAGGTTGGTGACACCCTTGATGAAGGCCGGTGCGTTGGCGATGCGGGTGACGTTCTCGTAGCCACGAATCTCCTGAACCTTGAGGATGTCGATGGCGTATTCCTCGTCACCGAGGGAAAACACCAGAAATTCACGATGGCTCAGGTCGGTGGCGGCCTGTGCCGCCAGATCGGTGTGCTGGTTCATGCTGAAAGGTCCTCCGTCAGGGAGTGAGAGGCGGTCTGGCTAGCGAGGTCGCGGGGCTTGCGCTGGCGCTTCTCCCGATGCAGCCGGTGCAGATCGGCGATATCGAGGATCAGCGCCACGCTGCCATCACCGAGGATGGTGGCGGCAGAGACACCGGGGACTCGCCGGTAGTTGGTCTCGAGATTCTTCACCACGACCTGCTGCTGGCCGATCAGGTCGTCCACCAGCAGGGCATAGCGGCGGCCCTCGCCCTGGACGATGACCGCGATGGTCTCGGTGATCTCGGTTCGGGCATTGGCGACATCCAGCGCTTCGTGTACCGCCACCACCGGCAGGTATTCATCGCGAACCTGCAGCACCTGGTCATCGCCGGCCATGGAATAGAGGTGCTCCCTGGACGGCTGCAGCGACTCCAGCACCGCCGACAGGGGCAGGATGAAGGTTTCGTCGCCGACTCTGATCGACATGCCGTCGAGGATGGCCAGGGTCAGCGGCAGCACGATGCGGGTGGTGGTGCCCTGGCCCTGGCGCGACAGAATTTCCACGTGACCGCCCATGGCCTGGATGTTGCGTTTGACCACGTCCATGCCGACCCCGCGGCCAGACACGTCGCTGACCTGGGCGGCGGTCGAGAATCCCGGTGCGAAGATCAGCTGCCAGACCTCGTCATCGCTCATGCTGTCGGAGACGCTGAGGCCGCTGTCTCTGGCCTTGGCCAGGATGCGTTCACGGTCGAGTCCGGCACCGTCGTCGATCACCTCGATCAGAATGTTGCCGCCCTGGTGCTGGGCCGACAGGGTCAGGCGTCCGGTGGCAGGCTTGCCGGCGGCCAGGCGGGTCTGGGGAGACTCGATACCGTGATCCAGGCTGTTGCGAACCAGGTGCGTCAGCGGGTCGATGATGCGTTCGGTCAGGCTCTTGTCGAGCTCAGTGGACTCGCCTTCGGTGGTCAGCTCCACTTCCTTATCGAGCTTGCCGGCCAGGTCCCGAACCAGTCTGGGGTAGCGGCTGAAGACATAGTCCATGGGCACCATGCGCACCGACATCACGGCTTCCTGCAGGTCCCGGGCATTGCGCTGCAGCAGGTTCATCCCGTTGAGCAAACGCGGATCGGCAGCGCCGTCCAGCTCGCTGACCGTCTGATCGAGCATGGACTGGGTAATGATCAGCTCACCGACCAGGTTGATGATCTGGTCGACCTTGTCCACCGACACCCTGATGGAGCTGTTTTCCTTGGCCGGTTTCGCGCTGGTCTTGCGCTCGACACCAGCCGCCGCCTTGGCAGGGGACGTCGAGGCAGGCTGCGATGTGGACGGAGAGTCGGTGGAAGCAGAGCCCTGTGAAGAAGCGCCCTGTGAAGAAGCCTCCGGCTCGCTGCCTGTTGCCTGCGCGTGCACGTCATCGGCCGCGTTGGATGAGGCTGCAGTGCTGATCGCTACCTGCTCTGGCTCGGCGATAAAGCACATCACCGCCTCGATATCTTCGGCGCTGACGCTGGTGGACAGCACCACTTCGTAGCGCTCGGCATCGCCGCGCTGTTCCACCACCTCGCCCAGCTGGGCCAGCTCTTCCACCAGCAGTTCCCGGTCCTTGTCGCCGACGCCGATCAGCGCGACTAGCAGTTGGTCTCCTGCGCTCGGGAGGGTGGGCGCGTCCTCAGCCGGGGCGGCCTCAGGCTCTGGAGGCGTGGCGGGCGTTGGCGCTGCCTCATGGCCGCCATCCAGAGACTGGCCGATCTCTTCCAGGGCCAGCGTCTTCAGGGTCTGGCAGATGCGCTCGTAGGCCTCTTGATCCGGCGCCTGTTCGTTGCGATAGGCGTCCAGCTGGTCGTTGAGCATGTCCTTGGTTTCCAGAAAGATATCGACGATGTCGGGGCGCAGGCGCAGCTCCCCCCGGCGGGTATGGTCGAGCAGGTTCTCGAACAGGTGTGTGGTGCGTTGCAGCACGTCGAAGCCGAACGTGCCGGCGCCGCCCTTGATGGAGTGGGCGGCACGAAAGATGGCGTTGAGCTGCTCGGTGTCCGGCGCCGCCGGGTCAAGCTCCAGCAGATGGCGCTCCATGTCTGCCAACAGTTCTTCGGCTTCCTCGAAGAAGGTGTCGTAGAAATCGGTGATATCCATGCGTGTGTCACCCGGGGTCAGTGGGGCTCGTCGGACGGCGCTGTCGTGGCATTGGCCAGGGCGCCCTGGAAGCGCGCTTCGATGTTCTCGAGGGGGCCTGCCATCAGTGCCCTGTTGTCATTGCTGGTGGGGGGCGTGGAGCGCGGATCCAGCGTGCCGGGGTGACGGATCAGCTCGGCCACACTGGGAAACAGCACCACCAGCTCGATGCGGCGGTTTATCGGGTCGTCGGCCTGGGTGTCGGGCATGACGACCTGGTCGGCCAGCCCGGCCACGCGCAGCAGCTTGCCACTGTCGAGGCCGCCGCCGATCAGCTCGCGGCGCGACGCATTGGCGCGGTCAGAGGACAGCTCCCAGTTGCTGTAGCTACCGTTGCTGTTGAGGTAGGCCAGGCTATCGGTGTGGCCGCTGATGCTGAGGTCGTTGGGCAGGTCATTGAGCAGGGGGGCCATGGTACGCAGCAGGTCCCGCAGGTAGGGCGCCACCCGATCGCTTCCCAGCGCGAACATCGGACGCTGCTCATCGTCCAGGAGCTGAATACGCAGGCCTTCCTGGGTCATGTCAAAACGCAGTTGATCGCGCAGGCCACGCAGCTTGGGGTCCTGCTGGATGGCCAGCTCGATACGCTGCTGCAGGTTGCGAAAGGCCCGGCGCTGCTGCTCGCTGGGCCGGGTCTGGCGCTTCAGGTCGATGCGCATGCGCTCGCCCTGCTGGCTGGTCACGTCGGGGCCGCCTCCAGGAATGACCTGGGGGCTCATGGCGACGCTGTCACCGTTGGTCATCGACGCCAGCAGCGGCATGCTGAAATAATCGGCGACCCCCTCGCGGGTCTCGCGGCTGGAGGATGACAGGATCCACATCACCAGAAACAGCGCCATCAGTGCGGTCATGAAGTCGGCCAGGGCGATCTTCCAACTGCCACCATGATGACGATGCACCACTTTCTTGCGGCGGATGATGATGGGGCGACGCTGGTCGGCGCTGCTCATGCCGCCCCCGCGCCAGCCTTGGCGTCACGCACGTGATCTTCCAGCTCCTTGAAGCTGGGGCGCTCGCTGGTGTGCAACGCCTTGCGGCCGAATTCCACCGCCAGCTGCGGCGGGTAGCCATGCAGGCTGGCCAGCATGGTGACACGCAGGCATTGCAGCATCTTCACCGACTCGCCTGTCTGACGCTCGATGCGGCTGGCCAGTGGGCTGATAAAGCCATATCCCAGCAGAATCCCGAGGAAGGTGCCGACCAGAGCGTGGGCAATCATCACGCCCATCTCGGAAGGGTCGGCGGCGGAAGCGCTGAGCGCCTTCACCACGCCCATGACCGCGGCCACGATCCCGAAGGCCGGCATGGCGTCGCCGACCTTGGCGATGGCATCGGCGGGGATATGCGCTTCCTGTTCGAACATCTCGATCTCATGGAGCATCAGTTCGTCGATCTCCATGGGATCCATGCTGCCGGCGACCATCAGGCGCAGGTAGTCGGTCAGAAAGTTCATGATCATGGGGTCGGCGAGCACCTTGGGATACTCGCTGAACAGCGCGCTCTCGGCGGGGTTGTCGATATCCCGCTCGATCCCGAGCATGCCGTCGCGCCGGACCTTGGCCAGAATCCGGTAGAGCAGCGCCATCAGCTCCATGTACATGGCCTTGTCATAACGCTTGGAGCGTTTCAGGCGCGGGAAGATGCGGAAGGTCGCCTTGAGCGCCTTGCCGTGGTTGGAGGCGATGAAGGCACCGAGACCGGCACCACCGATCATCAGCAGTTCGGTCGGCTGGAACAGCGGGCCCAGGCTGCCGCCGGAGAGCACGAAGCCTCCGAACACCGACAGCAGCACGACCGCGAATCCGATGGGTATCAGCACGACGACTATCCTTTGCTGGGACGTGGAAGACGTTCTGCTGGTGTTATCGGCCTGATCACGCAGGACTTGAGCGTGAAATCAGCGTTCATGGAAAAAAAGTGCCTGTTCGCGGCGGGTCGGAGTTTGCACCGGCTTCATCGTGGTCGCGAAGAGCGCCAAGCTATCCCAACGGCGGTGCTGGGCTGGGCGGCGAGGATCGGGCCGCTGAGGTGAGCTGAATCGGAGCAAGAGAGGCAGGAACCACCACGCCGGGGCTTGCTGCGAAGCCCTCGGCGCGGGGCTGGATCAGGCTTGGTGCTTGACCGGTCGGGCGATCGGCTCGGCGCTGACGCCGTCCTGTGTCAGCGCCTGGCGACGGCGGGTCTTGCCGGCACGGGAAGGGGGTTGGCAGATGCCGCACACATAGTCATGGCTGGGGGAGTGGGCATGGGCCACGAAATGTCCCTGGCACCGGGTGCAGGTGTTCAGCTGCAGCAGGTCGCTTTCGAAGAAGCGGATCAGGGTCCAGGCGCGGGTCAGGCCCAGCACCGGCTCGGCGGCGTCGATATCGACCTGCTCGGTATACAGCCGGTAAGCCTTGACGAAAGCCTCCATGCGCTCGCAGTCCTGCTCCAGCAGACGCTGGTAGTAGGCATAGAACAGCGAGGAATGGATGTTGGGCAGCCAGGTGATGAACCAGTCCGTGGAGAACGGCAGCATGCCCTTGGGCGGAGACATGCCTCGAACTTCCTTGAACAGGCGAATCAGGCGCGCCCGGCTCAGGTCGGTTTCCGTCTCGAGTACCTGAAGACGAGCGCCCAGCTCGATCAAATCGATCGCAAGCTGAACCTGGTGCATCTCCTCGACCAGACTCTTGGTGCTCATGGTCATGCCCCTCCGGCGCGAGCCGAGTTGCAGGCCATCAGCAGGGAAGAATGAAGATGGGCAAGTCCCTGCTCCCGCGGGTTGTCCACGACTTGGCGCAGCTGGTCGGTGGAACCGATGCCAAGCTGGCACAGCAGCTGGTTGGTGCGGGACAGGCGGGTCAATTGGCGTGCGTTGAAGCTCTCGAGAAGATCCGCCTGTTCCTCACTGATGTTCAGGCGTAGCCTGGCAGTGGTGCGGTCTTCGGCCAGCAAGCGCTGCGCCAGCAAGAGATAGGCAAGATTCAATTCCTGAATCTCGTCGATCAGTGAGTGACTGCTCATAGGTTCCCTGCCTTGATCGTTTTCTTTTTTGCTGATCATCGCCAGCTTTAGATAAAACTGTTACACCCCTGGGGATGCGGACGAAGAGTATCGCCACTGTGTGACGTTTACGTGTTCGTCTTCACTCCTTCGTCCGGGGTATTGTCGATCAGTAACAGTGTGGCGCAAGGCAAGAGTGCCGCCAACGCATCAACGCTGGTTGGCTGATATGTATCAAGAAAAATGAATGTTCATAGAAAACCGACGCTTACGACGCCATAAAAAGCCAAGTAAACTTAGCGTCGTACATTTATTTACCTTTTTGTTTCATTTCTTACATCATTCAGCTCGCCAATCCATACCAGCAGCTCGGCAATGACCTGGTAAAGCGCAGGCGGGATCTGTTCATCCAGATTCAACTGCATCAGCAGACCCACCAGGGCGGGTTCGTCGTGGACGTGGATGCCCTGCTGGCGCGCCTGGTCGATGATCCGGGCTGCAATGTCCCCATAGCCCTTGGCGATCACCCTGGGCGCACTGTCTCCCTCGCCGTAAGCCAGAGCTACGGCCTGGCGCCGTGAAGGCGTGTCATCCGTCATCGTCGGCGCCTCGCTGGATGGTCATGCTCACCTCGCCGACGCCATGGCCGCTCAGGCGTTGGATCAGGGTCGCGCGGCCCTGTTCCAGCTGCTGCCTGAGGGGTTCGCTGGCGGTGGCAAGGATCAGTTGGAGGTGCTGTTGTCCGACCACGGCAGTGACGCTGAGCGTGCCGTGGTCGGGCAATGTGAGCTGGATGTCCGTGCGCCAGGCACCCTCGTCGCCAGGCTCCTCTCCGCGTTGCTGGCCCCCTTCGCGCCGATCGGGTTCGCGTTGAGGCGGATGGATGGCCAGGGCCATGAACAGCCCGCTCCAGACATCGCCTTCCCAGCGCAGGACGGGGGCGGCGAGCAGCTCTAGCTGATGGCGAACCAGCGGCGCCAGGCTCTCGTGAACGCCGGTTGGCTGCGCGGGCTCCTGGCGTCCCGAGGACCGCTCGCCCGCTTCGACCAGGACATCGCCCCGAGGATGGGCCACCGGTGCCAGGCTGGGCAGGAAGCCGGCGGGTTGGGTGGTTCGCCAGGGCGCCTGTAGTGTCGATGGGCTCGAAGGCGCCACGCTGGGATCGCTGAGGGGGCGGAAGACCAGGGGGCGCCACATCTGTGGCTCCCGAGCGAGTTGGGCGCGATCCAGCTCGCCACCCAGCCAGCGTCCCAGGTGGGATTCGTAGAACAGGCCACTGTCACGCACGCTGGAGCCAAGGCGCTCGGCCAACTGGGCCACCGCTGGGGTCGAAGGGCCAGCCAGAGGGGCGCCTGCAACGGGTGAGCCAGCAACAGGCGCACTCGCAACAGGCGCACTCGCAGGCGGTCGGCTAGCAAGGGAGGCTGCGGCGGCAGAGCTGGCCGCGGTTGCTGCCGGCGGAGGTGGCGAGCTGGCGGCTGGCGACAGCGTTGCGGGGGATGGCTGGGCAGCCGCTGCAGGCCCTGGTGGTGTTGCCAGCAGCGGACGTGATGGCGACAGCGCCGAAGGCGGTGCGGGAAATCGCGCCAGCAGCTCAGCGATACGCGCTCCCGGAGCGCTGAGCTGGGTGATGGTCGAGGCGGGGCGGTCAGCGCTTGGTGCGGTGTCCCCACTGGCTGAAGCAGGCGCGGAGGTGGTGACACTGCTGTGAGCGGTACGTCGAGCGTCCAGCCGCGAGTCGCTGTGTACGGCGCCCGGCCCGCGACCTGGGTCGATCGGCTTGACCGGGGCGTTGGGGTCCTTGGCGGGGGGCACATCGACACGCTTGCCCAGCACCTGGTGGAGCAGGGTGTCGATCAGCGGGGTGATGCCGCTCACGGCGTCTCACGACGGAAGCGAGCGCCGGCGTTCACCACGCGACCGCCGGTGTAGGCACGGTGCAGATCCTGCTGGTTACGAGAGACGTTGAGCAGTTCGCCCAGCTCGTCCCGCCGTTCGACCAGACATTCACGCACTACCAGGTCATTGTGCAGGATGGCCTCGAGCAGCTCACCCAGACGCTGGCGCTGGGTATCGCTCATGCCGTCTGCGGGCAAGGGGCCCTGAAGCGCCGTGACCTGGGTCACGTAGTCCGTTTCCAGGCGTACCAGACCGTCCCAGTCATGCTCGCTGGCCATGGCCAGCATCTGCTCGGTCAGCGCCAGCAGCGCTTCGTAGCGAGTCAGCAGCAGGGTCGCGGTGTCGGTACTGTGGTACTCGGCAAGCGGGGGCATGGAGAACCTCGGGCGCTCAGGGGTGATTAGGGGTGCCGATCTCGCGCCAGGCCGAGGCGACTTCCTCGATCAGGCGTTCGGCTTCGTCGAGGCCAGCGACATCGTTGCGCAGGTTGGCATCGAGCAGGCGGCGGGCGATGTAGTCGTAGAGGCTATCCAGCTGGATCGCCACCTCCCCACCCTTGTCGCCATCCAGAACAGCACGCAGGCCGCTGTTGATGATGTCGAGAGCCTTGGAAATGGCGGCGCCCTTGGCCGCGATGTTGCCGTCTTCCAGGTGTAGCCTGGCGGCGCGAATCGAGGCCTGGGCGCCGTCGAACAGCATCACGATCAATTGATGCGGACTGGCCGACATCACGCCGCTTTCTACTCCCATGCGCGCATAGGCGCCGGCGCCGCGGCCGCGGCCGTAAGTGGCCTGTGCCTGGTTCATCTCACTCTTCCTCTTGTCGTGGGGCTGACGACATCATCGTTGTGGACGCAACGTCATTGATTCAACTGAGCATTGAGGGCATCGAACTGCTGGGTCAGATAGCTGCTGGTCTGGTTCATGCTGGCGATCATGCTGTCCAGCTGGCCGAACTGAGTGCGGTAGCGACTGACGGTGGCATCGATGCTTTTCTCGGTGCGTTCGTACTGGCGCTCGAGGCTCTCCATGCGGGTCTCGAGGCCGCTGGTGGCATTGTCGAGCAGGCCACCGTCATCCAGGATGGCGGCCAGGGTGTCATCGAGACTGTCGGCCAGACCGACACCGTCCTCACCACCGGTGAAGAAGCTGGCAAGATCGTTGCGCTGGGTGGTGATGACCTCGTTCAGACGGTCTTCATCCAGCTCCAGGGTGCCGTCCAGCTGCAGGGTGATGCCGATATCGGTCAGGCTGCGGAATTCGCCCTGGGCGACGCCGCCCGTCAGGGTGCTGCGTAGCCGCGACTCGATGCTGCGCAGGGTGGCATCGCCCAGCAGCTCGCCGGAGGCGCCAGTCTCGGCATCGAAGCTGGTCAGGGTGCCCATGGTGCCCTTGAGCTCGTTGTAGCTCTTTACGAACCCGCTGACCGCCTCGCGCAGGGCCAGGTTGTTGTATTCGACCTTGACGGTGGTGTCGCCGGTCTCGGTCAACGACAGCTCGACCCCTTCGATGGCGTCCTTGACCGTGTTGGAGGCACTGGTGATGGCGATCCCGTTGACGCTGAGCTCGGCGTTGGCGCCGGCCACGGACTGGTGCATGCCAGCGCCGGTGTCGTCGGGGTCGGGGGTGGCGATATCGAAGGCCAGCTTGGTATCCAGATCACTGGTGACCCCGGCATCAGGGGTGAAGCTCATGGCGCTGATGGAGGCGTCCACGCCGGTCTTGCTGGTGGACAGTACCAGGCGATAAGGATTGTCGGCGTCGCCGGTATCGATGATCGAGGCGCTGACGCCGGCCTCGGCGTCATTGATGGCATCGCGCAGTCCTTCCAGGGTGCTGTCTTCCTGACTCAAGGTGATGCTGATGTCTTCGCCACCCACGGTCAGTGACAGGGTGCCGGCGCCAAGCTCGCTATCCTTGGTCGCGAAACCGTCGCTGGCCAGGCTCTGGGCCCGGGCCAGCTGGGTCACCGATACGTCGTAGCGCCCGGGGCTTGCGGCCTGGCTGGTGCTGGCAGTGATGCCTTCACCGGAGACATTGCTCGACAGGCTCTGGTAGAGCGCCGGGTCTCCCAGCTTGTCGACCGCTTCCTTGAAGCTCTCGAGCGATCCTTCCAGGGTGCCGTAGGCGGAAATCTTGGCCTCATAGCTCTGCTGCTGGGCCACGATGGGTTCCAGCTGCTTGCGTTCCGCCGCCTCGAGCTGGTCGAGCAGCCCATTGAGGTCGAGGCCGGAGCCTATGCCGAGCGATGAAATCGAGGCCATGTCGTGATTCCTGTGTAGTGTGACCAGTGTGACAGAACGCCAGAGGGCCCGTGGCTCGAACAGGCGTCCTTGTGCTTGGTATATCGTCTTATCGGCGGTGTGATTGGCAACTTGAGCCAGCCTGCATCAGGCGCCGATGATCACTTCTCCCTGAATGGCGCCGAGCGCCGCCAGGGCCTCGCCCTCGACCCGGGTCCCGTCGAGCGGGGCGCGCGGCACCTGGCTGGGGGGCTGGCCCGTCGTACGTTGCACGCAGGCCGGCCGGCCCTGGTCGTCCAGGGCCAGAATCCAGCCCAGGGAGTCATCGCTGAAGCGCACCAGGGCGCCGATCGGGTACAGGCCGAAGCGCTGGATGAAGCGCTTGACCCAGACGCTGTCGAACTTTTCAGGATGATCGAGCAGGTAGCGGTAGATCGCGGCGATACGCCAGGGCGGTCGATCCGGACGCTGGGCGCGCATGGCATCGATGGCGTCGACCACCGCGCTGGCCCGGGCCAGTTCCCGTAGATCGGCATCCTGAATGCCCAGGGGGTATCCGCTGCCGTCGAGGCGTTCATTGATCTGACAGGCCACGGCTTCGAACACCGAGGCGTTGATCCAGGCGCAGTGACTGAGTCGCTCTTTCAACCAGCCCACGTGCTGGATCAGTCGGCTGCGCTCGGCGTCACCAAAGGTCGGCGTCAGCCGCAGGGGGGCCGGCAGCAGTACCTTGCCCAGGTCATGGATCATGGCGCTGGCGGTGATGGACTTGCGCAGCTCCGCTGGCAGGCTGTCGGCCAGCAGGTCAACCAGCAGGATGGCCACCGACAGTCCATGGCGCACCGGCCAGGATTCCCGGGTCAGGAAGCGCAGCGCAAATATCAGGCCGTTGCGGTCTTCATCGTAGAGCGCCAGTAGCTGATCGGTCTGGCGAGACAGGCGCGGGCCATGGATGCAGCCTCCTTGGGCAAGCTCCAGGGCCTGGGCATGCAGGTAGCCGGCGATGCGCGACAGGCGGCGGGTCATGTCGGTGGGATAGGTTTCTGCCTCGCGTCGGCCAAGGCGAGGCCCGCGCCGCCCCTGGCTGGGCTGGAACAGCGCTGAAGGCGGTCGCCGCGAATCGACCCCCTCGGCGATACGCGCGGACTCTCGCTCGATCTCTCTCACCAGCTGCCACAGGGTGCGCTCCTGGTGGGCGCGTACAGCGGTGAAGTGAAAGCCCGCCTCGACCAGCCGACGCTCCGGATCGAAGCGGTGATGCTGGACGCAGGCCTTTAGCGTCAGCCGCGAGCCGTCAGGAAAGCCCAGCTCCAGGGGAATGGCAGCGCCGCCGTTGCCCAGCAGTGCCGCGGCGGTGTGGGGCAGATCGAGGCGACAGCCATCGATGGACAGGTCGATCAGATCACCGGAAAAGCGCTGCCCGTCACTATCGTGCAGGATCGCTTCGGCGGCCATGCCCAGGCGCAGCCTGGCCCGGAAACTGCGCCGGCGCTGCAGTCGTTCCAGCGTTTCCGGATAGGGACAGCGCCACAGCTGGCGCGGTGGCACTCCGCTGCCCCGTGGGCGAGCGGCCTCCGCGGCCTGGGCCGTTGCACTGAGTGCTGTGACGACCTCGCCCTGACTGGCTTCGAGGACTGAGGTGCGGGTGATCATGCCTTCGCAGTAGCCCATCAGTCGGAAGGGCTGCCCTTGCTTGAGGCGCCTGCCAAGATCGCCGGCGGCGGTAATATCCAGGGTGATCGACTCGCCGGGCAGCAGCTCCACCAGAACCACTGGCGCCGGAGTTCCCGCACTGTTCTCCCACACCAGTCCGGCGCCTTGCGGCCCACTCAGACAGTCCAGCAGTTGGGCCACTTCCTGGGGGTGACGGATGGTTTCGAATTCTTGTTGGTCTGCCACCTGCGGGGCTCCTCGACGACGCCTGTTCACTCGTGCACAGGTTATCGGCGGGGAGCGGTGGATCTTTAGCCGGCATATGACGCTCGCGAGGGGGCGAGAGCGTATCAGCCGGGCAAGGACTGGCGCTTGCGTGAGCGGGCCATGACCTCTCCCTGGGTGGCCAGCGGGTGCTCGCCCAGGAACTGTTCAAGCTGGTCAAAGGGCATGGGGCGTGCCAGGTGAAAGCCCTGGAAGGCATCGCAGTGATGCTGGTTAAGAAACTGCCACTGTGCCTCGTGTTCGATGCCCTCTGCCACCACCATCAAGCCCAGGTGATGGGCCATGGCGATGATGCCCTGAAGGATGGCGCCATCCTCGTGGTTGTCAGGCAGGCCTTTGACGAAGGTGCGGTCGATCTTCACTGTGCTGACCGGCAGATGCTTGAGATAGCCAAGGCTCGAGAAGCCGGTGCCAAAGTCGTCGATGGCGACTTCCACCCCCATGTCCCGCAGTGACTGGAGGGTCTCGATGGCACTGTTGGTGTCATGCATCAGGATGCCCTCGGTCAGTTCCAGGACCAGCTGCTGGGCGTCGATGCCGGTGCGATTGAGCGTGTCGCGCACGGTCTCGAGGAAGTTGGCCCGTCGGAACTGCAGGGGCGACAGGTTGATCGCCACCGCCAGGCCGCGTAGCCCTGACTCATTGAGCAGTTGCAGGTCGCTGCAGGCCCGGGTCAGGACCCAGTGGTTGATGGCGATGACCTGTCCGGTCTCCTCGGCCAGCGCAATGAAGTCCTGGGGCGGCACCTGACCGCGCACCGGATGCTCCCAGCGCAGCAGCGCCTCGACGCCGATGATCGCCCTGTGGCTGTCGAATACCGGCTGGTAGTGCAGGCGCAGCTGGTCGTTGTCGATGGCGGCCTGCAGGTCGTGACGCATGGCCACCCGCTCCGACATGCCCCAGTGAATGTCCTGGCTGAAATGCTGCAAGGCATTGCGGCCCTGGTGCTTGGCCCGATACATGGCCATGTCGGATTGTTGCAGCAGTTGCATGGGCTCCAGGGTCGAGTCGTCGGAGACCGCGATGCCGATGCTGGCGGTGATGTGCAGTTCGTGCTCGCCGACCCGGTAGGCCCGTGCCACCGTGGGCAGCAGGCGTTCGGCCAGGCTGACCGCCTGTTCCGGCTGTTCCAGGTCCGGCAGCAGCACCACGAACTCGTCACCACCAAAGCGTGCCACCGTGTCACCGGGACGCAGTGCGTCGGTCAGGCGCTGGGCCACCTGCACCAGCACCTTGTCACCGACGTCGTGGCCAAGGCTGTCGTTGATCGGCTTGAATTCGTCGAGGTCGATGAACAGTACGCCAAGGTGATGGTGCTGACGCTTGGCCAGGGCAAAGTCATGACGCAGGCGATCCTCGAACAGCGCGCGATTGGCAAGCCCGGTGAGCGCGTCATGGCTGGCGTGGTAGGCCAGGCTTTCCTCGTAGGCCTTGTGCTCGGAAATATCGTGCTGCACTCCGACAAAGTGCGTGATGTCGCCGCCGGCATCCGTCACCGGAGAAATGTACAAGTCGTTCCAGAAGGCTTCACCATTCTTGCGGTAGTTGCGCAGGGTGGCGCGCACCTCACTGCGATTGGCCAGCTGCCGACGGATGCGCTCCACCACCTGGGGGTCGCTTTCCCCCCCTTGTAGAAAACGGCAGTTGCGGCCCAGCACTTCATCTTCGGGATAGCCGGTCATGCGCATGAATGCCGGATTGGCGTAGATGATGGGGAAGTCCGGCAGGCGCGCATCGGCAATCACGATGCCGTTGATGCTGGCCTCGACGCTGCGCTGCAGGATACGCAGCTGGGTTTCCTGGGTGTGGCGCTCGGTGACGTCCTTGGCGATGCCGAAGGTGCCGCGAATGTCCCCTTCGATCATGATCGGCAGGTTGGTGATGTCCATCACCCGCTTGCCCAGTGGGGTGGTGATGTTCAGGGTGTAGTGAGTGACTTCCCCCTTGAGGGTCTTGCGCACCGCCTCTCTGACCCAGCCGCGGTCCCGGTCCTTGACGAACATGTCGTAGTGACGGCCGAGGATATCGTCCAGCGGCACGCCGGTGAGGGTCGAGCAGGTGGTGTTGGCGGCGATGAAGATGCCTTCGTGATCCAGCGAGTAGATGGCATCCGGGTTGTAGGTGAACAGCGAGCGGTAGCGCTGCTCACTCTGGATCAGAGCCTGGCGGTCCTGGTCGCGCTCCACCGCCAGGGCGATCAGCTCCAGACAGCGCTCGATCCGGCGACTGTGTGTCTCTTCCAGGGTGGCCGGCGAGTGAAAGAACAGGCTGACCACACCCAGCAGGCGGTCGTCGCTGGCGGTCACCGCGAAGGCCCAGCAGGCTTTCAGTTCGCTGTCCAGGAGACGTGGATGAATGCCGGCGCAGGTCGGGTCGTGGCTGATGTCTTCGCTGACGCGGGTGGCCCTGTCCCTGGCGGCGATGGCCCAGGTACCGAAGGTATCGCCGATGGGCGTGCGCTCCAGCAGGGGGGCAAGGTCGGCGGGTAGACCACGGCCGGCGACGAGGCTCAAGGTCTCGTGACCTTCGTCGACCGTCAGGACGGTGGCGATGGCATCCGGCAGCTGGCCTTCGACCAGTCGGCAGCAGGCTTCCAGGGTTTCCGCCAGCGGCGCCTCGCGGGCGATCATCGACTGAATGCCCTGATAGCTTTCCAGTTGGTCCTGGGTGGCGACCAGGCTATGGGTCTGCCATAGCAAGGTGCGCATCAACGACAGCGTCAGGGCCAGGCTGTAGGACATCACGAGCCCGATCAGGGTGATCAGCGCCGGCAGGCTACCGGCCAGCCACCAAGGGCTGGCCGGGCCGGGCAGGGCGCGCATGCTCAGGGTGCGCCCGTCCAGTGACAGGGAGAGTTCCGCCAGCCGCGGAATGGTGGGGTCCTTGACCTCGATGCTGTCCTGACCGAAGCCGCACCACCAGTCGCCATCGACATCCTGCATGGCCAGGATAATGGTGTCGTCAGCCACCGCAGGAGCCAGGGTCCCGGGAAGGTCGATGCAGGCAATCAGCCTGAGCTGCCCATCGGCCAGGGTTCTGACCATGCGTGCCGGTGCCGACAAGGGGTTGTCGGGAAGCTCCAGTTCAAGGCTTCCGCCAGCGGGCAGGTTCAGCGGAGTGCTGGCGTGGCAGATGGCGGGCTGGGCGCGCCGGGAGCGTTGCCACAGGCGCTCGTCGCCGCGATACAGGGACAGGCTTTCCAGGCTTTGCACATCGCGCAGGTAGAAGGTGATCATCCCGGCCAGGGTTTCCACGTCGCTGCTCTGGTCGCCGATTCGATTGGCCAGACGATCGAGCCAGCGACGATGCAGCGCCATCTGGTCGTGGCCGCGCTGTTCGATGCTGGTCAGGGTGTGTTCGGCTTCCAGCTTGACGTGGCTCTGGCGCACATGATTCAGCGATAGCCAGGCCAGGCTGCTGAGCAGCACGCCAGCGCAGGCCACCGCGACGCTGGCCCGTTGCAGGTGCAGTGGTCGTGTGGGCGGACGAGAGGCCAGCACCAGCGACGCCGGGCCAGCCAGCAGGTAGAGCAGACAGACCGCCATCGGTGAGGTGCTGCGAGTCACCTGCCAGATCTGCGGAGCTTGCCCGGGAATCAGCAGCCAGACCGTGAACAGCAGACCGATCAGCAGCAGCAGGGTGCCGGACAGGCGCCACCAGAAGCGCCCGTGACGGTGTTCCACGCCAACGATCAAGGCGACGCAGCCCGGCAGCATCGAGATGCCGGCCCAGCTGGTCATGCGCGGTCCTCCCGTCAGCAGCGAGAAGACGTCCATGGGGCCGCTAGCGACCAGGTCGTGGACGATGGCGTACAGCGCCAGCAGCAGCGTCAAGGCACCACAGAGCATGCGCCCCTTGGCGTAACCCAGCACTTGCAGCAGCACACCGCCACCGCCTGCCAGGCTGGCCAACGCGACATCCGGCACCAGCAATGGCTGGCCCCCCGGCTGAATCAGCCAGGCAGCGAGGCCTGCCGCTCCCACCATCAACATCCCGCAGGAGGCCATCAGCAGCCAGGTGTCTTCTGCTACATCACGAAGTCTGAACGGCATCCTACCTTCGACCTCCCTCGCGCCGGTGATGCGTGGCGCTCGCGTTTCCTTGGTACTGTGCTGCGTCGATACCACGCTTCCAGCATGGCAGGTGCCAGCGTTGATAGATGCCTGTGGCAGCGTCTTGCCGCCGCCATCGAAGGCAACTTCGGATCGCGGCGCACGACATGCGATGCCACCACATTCCGCGTGGTGGCATATCACCCCTCAACATACCTGAATGGCTCTGATTCGCTAACCTGTATCGACGATGCAAGGTAACGGCTGCGGCCAATCCGATCAGGAAAGGTGGACAAGAGTCCAGTATTGATCGCGCAAGAACAACCGCATCGCGCATGCCTCAGCGATTGGGCATAGGGAGGTAGGGGGGAGGCGAGAAAGGGGAGGTAGGGGAGAAAAAGGAGAAAGGTGGGGGAAAAGAAAGGGAGAGGACATCATGGTTGACCTGCCAGGCCCTACACAGTGGCGCGAGCGCTCCCCATGGAAGGCCATCGGCCGCCCCAGCGAGAAATTTTTTTGGTGTCAGCCTAAAGCTTCCGGCCAAGCCACCGATAAAAGAGGGTAACGGCCAACGGCGCCGTTGCGGCAGGCCAAGACGGTCCGCCAATGGAGCCCAACACTTTAAGGAAGGATGACACCATGTCCGTGATCAATACCAATATCACTTCCATGATCGGTCAGCAGAACCTGAACGCGTCCAAGAGCGCCCTGACCACCTCCATGGAGCGCCTGTCCTCCGGCCTGCGCATCAACAGCGCCAAGGACGACGCCGCCGGCCAGGCCATCGCCAACCGCATGAGCAGCCAGATCACCGGTCTGGCCCAGGCGCAACGTAACGCCAACGACGGTATCTCCGTCGCCCAGACCGCCGAAGGTGCGCTAAATCAGGTCAATGATAACCTGCAGCGTATCCGTGAGCTGAGTGTTCAGGCGCAAAACGATACCAACTCAGAAAACGATCTCCAATCTATCCAGGATGAGATCGGACAGCGCCTTGACGAGATAGATCGGATCTCTGGAGAGACAAATTTTAACGGAGTTAAAGTACTGTCTGAAGATCAAGGTATCAAGATCCAAGTTGGTGCAAATGACAATGAGCAGATTACAGTTAATCTGCAAGAAATTAACGCAAGAACTTTGGGTCTTGAGTCTTTTGATGTCACCAATGCGATGACAACTGAGCCTGATCTTAATCTTGGAGATGCAATTGCTACGGTTGGCGTTGAGTCTCAGACCAGTATCGCTGGAGAGACAGCTGTTACTGATTTTAGCCGTACTATTAGTCTTAATTCTGCAAACATTGCGTCTGGTGTGAATGGTACTAACGTTGGTGATGGCGATTTTTCTGACTTCGTTACGGATGACACGGGTGCTGTTTATGCGAAATATGACAACAGCACTGATCCTGTAGAGTATTTCAAGGTTGATGCAAGCAACATTGATAGCAATGGGAATATTGACCTTACCTCTGCGACTTCCGTTGCTGTGGGCAGCCTTGGTGGTGGTGCGGAAAGTTCAACTGGTGAAACTTCCATTGATTTGACTATCACTCCGAATAGTGGTGGTTTTACAGCTCCTTCTGGCGAAAGTTTTGCTTCATTCGCTGAAAATAGCAGTGGTGATCTCTTCGTCAAGACCGATGCCGGCAACTTCTATGCCTTGGATAAGGCTGACGTTGCCAATGACGGCACCTTTACGCTTGACGCTTCAGCTTCTTCCCCTGTAGCTATCCAGAATGCCAGCGACGGATCTTCCATCTCTGGAAACCTTCGTGAAATTCTTGATGATGAAGGTAATGGCACCGGGGATTATGTTGTTGAGCAGCAGGATGGAACTCTTCTTGCCGTTGAATCGTTTGATTCAGACCTCTCTTCAGGCACTGCAGGTCAGGTGACGATCCAAGAGGTTTCCTACACCGATGCAGATGGTAATCCTCAGGTACAGCTGGCGCAGGCTGGTGGTCAAGATGGTACAACTTCGTTCGTTGAAGTAGAGGGCGAGGCTTACCTTGCCAGCGATATTCAAGGGCTCAACCTGCAGGCGGACCCGGATGCTCTCGATAGCATTACGCCTGCCGAGCCCTTGGCTCAACTGGACCAGGCCCTGAGCCAAGTCGATACTCTTCGCTCTGAGTTGGGTGCTGTGCAGAACCGTTTCGAATCTGCGATTACTAATCTGAGCACCAACGAAACCAATCTGTCTGCTGCCCGTTCGCGTATCGAAGACGCCGACTACGCGGTGGAAGTGGCCAATATGACTCGCGCCCAAATCCTGCAGCAGGCCGGTACCTCCGTGCTGGCCCAGGCCAACCAGATTCCTCAGGGCGTGCTGTCCCTGCTGGGTTAATCTGAAGCTCTCGCAGCAATTCCTTGGGAAGATGGTTTTTCCCTTGGTGTGTAAAGAACCGGCACCCATGGTGGGGCCGGTTTCTTTCTTTTGGAGGTGGTATGACGGTGGATGAGCATCAGCGGGTAATCGATGAGCTTCAATCTGTCATCAATGATACCCAGCACACCCTTGATCGTTTTGAGGCTGCTTGCATGGAGGATAAAATGCCGGAGGATTACGACAGGCTACTGGCTATCCTTGATGATGCGGTGGCACAGCAGAGGGCATATACGCTGGCGATGTTGTCCAGTGTGACCTGACGTTGCCGTTGAGCTGCTTCATGCTCCGATGTATGACGACTCGACACTACCCGTCTCCTGACCTGCTCCTTCGCTAGAAGGCTCACGGTGATAAGGTGCCGGCCAGTCATCATGCCTGGTGCCAGCCGTTGGCAGACATGGCCTTCTGGGGATCATGATCTTGGGCCTACTCCATTAGGCGCATGCATCGATAGGGCGTCACGTCCTTCTTCATGCACAGCTTGCAAGTGTGATCTCACCGCTTCTCCTCTACAGCGTCTCTTTTTGCCGAATAATCGTGCAAAAACTGCCCGTCCGAGGGCTAAAGAGTGCACTTTGCCAGCCGATAATGGCTATATTAGGTAATGCGCACCGCTTACCTTTTTCTGGGCAGGGCACATGGCTAAGGATCGACGAGGAGACATGGGCCCAAGGTCGCTGTCGCAGGCAGGTGGCGGCGGCACTGTGACGCGCCACCCGTCGGTGGTGGCGGGGCTGGTATTGGACCGGGCGCCGGTCGGTATGGCACTGATTGATGCCAACGACAGGCTGGTGTGGGTCAACACGGCCCTGACGGTGCTGGCATGCCCCACCGGCGGAGAGCTGATCGGGCGTAATCTCAACGAGTTGTTTCGCCCCTTCGTCAACCTGCTGGGAGAGCGTGGCAGCTATCACACCCTGTCACCCGGTGAGGAATGGCAGCAGGCCTGGCTGCTGGTAGATGACAGCGCCAATGCTCGCCTGGGCCTGATGTCCTGTGTTTCCTTCGATCGCGACGCGGGCGAGGCAGACTCGTTGGCAGAGCCGCTAATGTGGCTGGTCACCTTTATCGACCTCAACGCTGACGCCGAGTCGGTGCTCGAGCGCCGCCATGCGGATATCGGCAGCGTGGCCAGCGCCTGGATCTTCGAAGATCGTTTGTCCCACGCCTTCGAACGTGCCGACCGGCTGGGCCAGCGCCTTGGGGTCATGCTGGTCGAGCTGCATGGTATTTCACGTTTGATGGTGGAGCATGGCGCCGAGGTGGCGTCACGTGTGTCACGCCGCGCCGGCCGCCGCCTGGTCAACACCCTGCGACGCGAAGACAGTGTGGTGCAGCTCGACCGGGAGCGCTGGGGCATCCTGCTGGAGCATCCGATGTCCCCTGAGACCCTCCAGGTGATCGCCGATCGCTGCCTGGAGGCGCTGGAACCCCCGTTTACCCTGTCCGGCTACTCGCCTGCGCTGATCGAGCCGCGCATCGGTATTGCGCTATGCCCTGAGGATGGAGAAGAGGCGGGCGAGCTGCTGGCCCATGCGGAAAAGGCGCTGGAAGAGGCGCCGTTGGGCAGCTTTGCCTTCTATGACGGCAGCCTTCAGCAGTTGATGGAAATCCAGCAGTGCTTCCGTCAGGAGCTGCAGGAAGCGCTGATGTTTCCCGACCAGCAGCTGTATCTGGTGTTTCAACCCCAGTTCGATCTGTCCTCGCGACATTGCTGCGGGCTCGAGGCGCTAGTGCGCTGGCGCCATCCCCGCCGCGGGGATATCGCCCCGGAGGAGTTTCTGGGGCTGGCGGCGGAGATGCAGCTGATCGATCGGCTGGACCGCTGGGTGTTGAAAGAGGTCATGGCCCAGCGCCGGCGTTGGCGCGAAGCAGGGCTGGTGCTGGGGGACTGGGATGTGGCGGTGAACATTCATCCCTGCCTGCTCGATCAGGTCAGCTTTGATGGCCGGGCGCTGGACCTGTATCTCCGTCAGCTGTGCAGTGCAGACAGTGGTGGCGACGAGCGTCTTGACTGGCTGAGCCTGGAGGTCGATGGCACCGGTCTGTTCGAGGTGGGCTACCGCCAGTCTCACCTGCTGCGGCGGCTGGTGGCGCTGGGCATACGACTGGGGGTGGACCGGCTGGGCCAGTCCCCGGTCGACCTGTTCGGCATGGCCTCGCTGCCGGTCTCCCTCGGCAAGCTGGGGCCCGATACCCTGCGCGCGCTGGCCGAACCCTCATCGAGTGCACGCCAGAGCGTCGCGGCGCTGATTCGCTGCTTCGAGACCCTGGAGTTCACCGCGGTGGCCGTTGGAGTAGAAACCGCCAGCCAGCTCGAAACGGTACGAGCGCTGGGGCTGATGCGGGCTCAGGGGCATTTGCTGGGGGCGCCGCTGGAAGCTCACGCCTTGCTGGCATGGGTGGCGGCGGGAGCGAGGCCGGCGGCACCGCTGTAGTGAAATGAATCAAATGAGTCATATAAGTCACATGGCCACTGCCCGGCTGTCGGCGCTGGCTGGGCAGCCGCAGTGTGGGTAACAGCAGTATGGGTAACCGCGGTGTGAGTCACTGACGTGTGGAAAACTGCAGTGGCTGGCTAAGGATTGCCGCGGCTCAGGCCGAGACGTTCAGGCGCGAGGGTTGCAGGCGGGTACGCCCGTCTGGCCGATAGACGCTGGCGTTGGCGATGCGGTGAATTTCGTCGAGCATCTGTTGGTTGTGCTGCATACGCAGGCCGAGCAATTCCCCGCAGCGCAGGTTGGCGCGGGAGACGTCCCTGGCCATCGCCATGGTGGAGTCCCACTGCGCGATACAACCTGCATCCATGGCGGCCTGGCGCGCTCCCTCGCGGTCGTCGGCGTAGCCCAGGCGGCACTGCACCTGGCGACGTCGCGCCTCGGTCTCGGCAAGTTGCTGCTGAATCTCCGACTTGCGCGTGGCCAAGCCTACCAGGGCCTCGGTGTCGACCTGGCCTTGCACCAGGCACTCCTGCTCCTGCTGCAGCAGTCCCAGCAGATCGCTCAGGCGGATGTGTTGCTGATCCAGCAGGCGGGTGAGGCTCATGACGGATCGCGTCCGTTGCCGGCCGCCGGCTCGTCCAGCATGCTGCGAATACTGTCGATCAGCCCGTCGGCGATCCGCTCCGGATTGATCTCCAGGCGACCTTCACGAATGGCGTCGCGAATCTCTTCTACCCGTGCCATGTCGATGTCCTGGCTGGCATCGGCCGCCGGACGGCTGAGGTGGGTCTGGGCGCCGGCTTCCGCCGATGACGAGGTGCCAGCGGGCGTCGGTTTTTCGCTCTGCTGAGGCCCTTCGCTCTGGGCGGGGCGGGTCAGCGGCTGTTGCGAATCGATTTTCACGGGCATGGCCTCACAAGATTGGCGCTAGAAGCAGGCGCGGCTGTCGTGCCTGACTCGGTAACTAGAAAGGGTATCGGCAGCGCTGCGCCAAACTTTAGGCCAGCAGGGTCTGGATGACCAGTGGTGGGCGCTGCAAGCATGAAGGCAAGCGGCTAGAAGGCCACGGCCAAGCGTCCGCGATCGACCACCCTGGCCTCGAGCACCTGGCGCCGATCCACTCTGACGCGCACCCTGTCCCCCATTCCTCCAGCCTCCAGGGCTTCGCCTTGGCGGCTAATGCGAAAGCCGCGTCCGCTGGCTTCCACCGCGACCTGTTCGCCTCGTCTGACGAGTTTCGGAGCGCTGAGCTGGTGGCTGGCCAGGGCCTGCCCCTGTCGGATGCCGCGCCGGGCGACCTGGCCGATGGCGCTGGCAGGGTCGCTCAATGCCTGGGAGGACAGCCGGGCCAGGTCGACCCGCTCACGGCTCAGCATGTCGTCGCTCAGACGTTCCCCGGGAGCAATATCGCGAGCCGCCACCAGCTGCCAGCCCATGCGGGTGATGTCAGCCTGCAGATAGCGCGTGCGGTGCGACTCCCCGGCGCAGCGCAGCCCGACCGAGACCCGTCCGACCAGGCGCGTATCAGCGCGAGGCAGAAAGGGCTCTGCTGCCTGGCAGTCCGTCAGGTCTGCCGCCGGTGCAAAGACCTCGATCTGCAGGTCTTGTGGCGAGGCGCCGTCGGCCAGCGCCTGTTCGAACAGAAACCCCTCGACCCGATCAAGCAACGCGGTGTGCTGCGGTTCATCCGCGGCCTGTGCTGTGCAGGCAATGGTCAGCAGGGAGGTGGCCGGCAGGAAAATGACCAGTAGCAGTCGCGCCAGTGGCGCAAGGCTTGAGCGTCGCTGCGGGTCCAGCAAGGAAATGGTCTTTAGGCGCTGCGAACGCTGTGGCATGGCGGGTACCTGTCGCCGAAAACATGGCCTGGGATGGCGTATGGCACACCAGTCTAGCCTTGGCGCGGCGCCGGTATGGATCGAAATGGGCACGCTTATGACGGCTGTTCACGGCTTTGTGCTGACACCGGGCTGGGTATTCTTCATCGTCGAAACCTTTGTCTTTGTTCCCTGCCTACGGAGCGCACTGGGATGATCGATCAGCTCGAAGCCTCTCTGGCCTTTCATCAGCAGGCCTTGTCGCTGCGACAGGAGCGCCAGAAGGTGCTGGCCAGCAATATCGCCAATGCGGATACCCCTGGCTACAAGGCCCGCGACATGGATTTCGCCCAGGCGCTGGAATCCGCTACCCGCGGCATGTCCCAGCCGGGGCTGGCGCTGTCGCGGACCTCTGGCCATCACCTGTCGGGGCACGGCAGCGCGCTGTCCCTGGGCGGCAGTGAACTCAAGTATCGCGTGCCGGAACAGGCAAGCCTCGATGGCAACACCGTGGACATGGATCGTGAGCGGGCGGCGTTTACCGACAACTCGGTGCGCTATCAGGCTGCGCTGACCATCCTCAACAGCCGCATCCAGGGCCTCAAGCAGGCCATGCAGCCAGAGCAATAAGCCCAGGCCACCATTTATTCCACGCAGGGAGAGCGCTCCATGTCGATGTTCTCGATCTTTGATATTTCCGCCTCGGCGATGAGCGCCCAGGCTCAGCGCATGAACGTCACCGCCAGCAATATGGCCAACGCCGACAGCGTGTCCGGCCCCGACGGCGAGGCCTACCGAGCGCGTCAGGCGGTGTTTGAATCGCGCGCCGCCAGCGACGGCATCGGCGGTGTGGCGGTGCGCGAGGTGGTCGAGGATCCCTCTCCGCTGCGTCAGGAGTACCGCCCCGAGCACCCGCTGGCGGACGATGCCGGCTACGTGTCGATGCCCAACGTCGACCCGGTGGGCGAGATGGTCAACATGATCTCCGCCTCCCGCTCCTATCAAGCCAACGTCGAGGTCATGAACACCAGCAAGCAGCTGATGCTCAAGACGCTGACCCTGGGCGAGGGCTGAGCCGATGGCCACTACCATTGATCCCAGCGTCTATAACGCCGTCAATGCCGCGACCGCTCAGGCCAGCTCCAAGCAGGCCTCCGATGAGCTCGGCGACAACTTCATGACGATGCTGGTGACGCAGCTGCAGAACCAGGATCCGCTCAACCCCATGGATAACAGCGAGATGACCTCGCAGCTGGCCCAGATCAATACCGTATCCGGCATCGAGGATCTCAACGAGACCATGTCGTCGATCACCGGCCAGATCAATGCCGGCCAGGCGCTGCAGGCGACCTCGCTGATCGGCAAGGGCGTGCTGGTGCCCGGAGATCGCATCGTCATGGCCCACAACGACGACGGCACACCGGTATCCACGCCCTTTGGTGTCGAGCTGGATAGTCCCGCTGCCGAGGTCAAGGTGACCATCACCAACGAGTCCGGTGAAGTCATCAACAGCTACAACCTGGGCCCGGCATCGGCGGGGAGCGAGTCGTTCCAGTGGGATGGCATGACCGCGGACGGTGTGGCCGCCCCTGAAGGTGCCTATCGCGTCAGCATCGATGCCACCGGTGTCGAGGGTGAGGCGCTGTCGGTCACCGCCTTGAACTATGCCCAGGTGGGGGGTGTGTCCCCGGCCACGGACAGCGGCCAGGTCATGCTCGACCTTGGCGCGGTCTACGGCCAGGTGGCGCTCAATGATATTCGCCAGATTCTGTAGGGCGAGTCGAGAGGTCGCTGGCGACGTCCAGGCTGTGCCGACGAGGCTGCCGTGCGCCGCTGAAGGTCGAGAACATGATCGTCGAATCATCGACGCAGGGAACTATCTAAGGAGTGTGACATGGGCTTTTCACAAGCGCTTAGCGGCCTGAATGCCGCCGCCGACAGCCTGGATGTGCTGGGCAACAACATCGCCAACTCGCAGACCGTGGGCTACAAGAGCGGCAGCGCCCAGTTCGCCGACGTCTTCGCCAATTCCCAGATCGGCCTGGGCACCAAGGTCTCCACGGTGCTGCAGGACTTCAGCGGCGGCAACCTGGAATCCACCAATCGTCCTCTGGACCTGGGCATCAGCGGCGATGGCTTCTTTCGCATGGAGCAGAACGGTCAGGTGGTGTACAGCCGCAATGGCCAGCTGACGATGACCCCGGATGGTTACCTGCAAAATGCCCAGGGCGCCCGCATCATGGGCTACGGCGTCAACGCTGCCGGTCAGGTGCAGGTCGGTGGACAGCCCGAAGTACTGCAGATCGAGGCCGACGAGATGCCGGCCAGCGCCACCACCGAGGTGGCCACCACCTTCAATCTGGACTCGCGCAAGGAAGTGGGCGCCGACACCAACAGCGTGACCCTGGCCGGGTCTGGTGGCGCCACCAACGTGCCGGTGGCGTATCACTACTCCAACAACTTCACCGCCTATGATTCGCTGGGCAACCCGCGCAACGTGACGGTCTACTACGAGAAGACCGGGCCGAATACCTGGACGGGCACCATGGCGATGGACGGCAAGGTGCTGATGGATGGGGCCGATCCCAAGGCTCTAGATATGAAGTTTGACGCCAACGGCTTGCTCAGTGAGCCGGACCCAGCAAGCTTTTCTTTGGTTTTTGATGCCGCTGACTACTTTGATGGTGCTGCTGCGGAAATGAAGCTCGACTTCGATATCTCCGGCTCCACCCAGTTCGGTAACAGCGCCAGCACCACGGCACTGAACCAGAACGGCTATACCTCCGGCGCCCTGGTCGGTATCAGCATCCAGGACGACGGCACCGTGGTGCGCAGCTACTCCAACGAGCAGACCCGTCCGGCCGGTCAGATCGCTCTGGCCAACTTCCGTAATCCGGAAGGCCTGTCCCCTGCCGGTGACAACACCTGGGCGGCGACGGACGCCTCTGGCCAGGAGCTGGTAGGCGCACCGGGCACCGGCCTGCTGGGGGGCATCCAGTCCGGCGCCATCGAAACGTCCAACGTCGACATGGCCAAGGAGCTGGTCAGCATGATCGTCACCCAGCGGGCGTATCAGGCCAACTCCCAGACCATCAAGACCCAGGACGAAGTGCTGCAGACCGCCATCAACCTGCGCTGATGATGACCGCCCCGGCCGCTGCCGCAGGCAGTGGCCTCCCAGACGCCCCAGAGGGATAGCCGATGGATCGCATGCTCTATACCGCCATGAGTGGCGCCCGCCAGACCATGGAACAGCAGTCGGTGGTCAGCCACAACCTGGCCAATGCCTCCACCTCCGGGTTTCGGGCCCAGCTGCATGCCATGCGCGCGGTGCCGGTGGAAGGCGAAGCGCGTCTAGACACTCGGGTCTCTACCGCCGCCACCACGCCAGGCACCGACTTCACGCCAGGCGCGATTACCCGCACAGGGCGCACCCTGGACCTGGCCATCGACGGTGACGGCTTTCTGGCCGTGCAAGGTGATGATGGCGGCGAGGCCTACACCCGTCGGGGAGACCTGCAGGTCGATGCCAATGGCCTGCTGACGTCGATGGGGCGTCCGGTGATCGGCGAGGGCGGCCCGATTCAGATCCCGCTGGAGGCCGAGCTGTTTGTCGGCGCCGACGGCACCCTGAGTGCCATCGGCATGGGCCAGGACCCGGACGCCCTGGCGGAAGTGGGTCGACTCAAGCTGGTCGCTCCCGAGCCTGGCGAGCTGGAGCGTGGCGAGCTGGAGCGTGGCGCAGACGGGCTGTTTCGTGCGATGGGCGCCAATGGCCAGCCGGCTGAGCTGCCGGCGGCGGAGCAGGTCACGGTGGTCAGCGGAGCCCTGGAAGGCAGCAACGTCAATCCGGTGGAGGCCATGGTCTCGATGATCGATGTGGCGCGCCGCTATGAGCTGCAGACCAAGATGATCTCGAGCGCTGACGAAAACGCCCAGAAGGCCAACGGCCTGCTGTCGCTGAACGGCTGATACCACGGCCCCTGAATACAGGCCGGCGCTGGCAAGGCCCGGCACGAGGAGAGAAGCACCATGATCAAGTCGCTGTGGACGGCCAAGACCGGACTCGAATCGCAGCAGGTCCAGCTGGACGTGATTTCCAACAACCTGGCCAACGTCTCGACCAACGGGTTCAAGCAGTCCCGCGCCGTGTTCGAGGACCTGCTGTACCAGAACATGCGTCAGCCGGGGGCCCAGAACAACGTCCAGGATCGCCTGCCGTCCGGCATGCAGATCGGTTCCGGTGTGCGCCCGGTAGCTACCGAACGGCTGCATACCCAGGGTGGCCTGGAGTCGACCGAGAACTCCCGGGACCTGGCGATCAACGGCAAGGGGTTCTTCCAGGTACTGATGCCTGATGGCACCACCGCCTTTACCCGCGACGGCAGCTTCCAGCTCGACGAGAACGGCCAGATGGTGACCGCCAATGGCTATCCGCTGGAGCCGGCCATCATCATTCCTGACAACGCCCTGTCCGTGGACATCGGCGAGGACGGCATCGTCTCGGTGACCCAGCCTGGCACCAGTGAGTCCGACGAGGTCGGCCAGATCACCATCTCGACCTTCGTCAACGCCACTGGGCTTCAGTCCATCGGCGGCAACCTGTACGTGGAGACCAGCTCCTCGGGGCCGCGCAATGAGCTGATGCCCGGCATGAACGGTGCCGGTCGCTTGCTGCAGGGCTACGTCGAGACGTCCAACGTCAACGTGGTGGAAGAGATGGTCAGCATGATCGAGACCCAGCGCGCCTACGAGATCAATTCCAAGGCGGTGCAGACCAGCGACGAGATGCTGGCGCGCCTGGCGCAGCTGTGATCTCGGCCTGTCACTGACACGCCCCTGACCATCGATGTGCTGACACCCTGAATCACGTCCCCTGATAGCGCTGGAGCCGGCCATGTACGCTGACACTCACTCTTCCCTGCGGCAGCCACGTACTGGCGTTGATGGGGGCTCTCATGCGGTGCTGGGGCCAGCGCTGCGCCTGCTGATGCTGGCCCTGGCGCTGGCCGTGCTGGCGCTATCGGGCTGTGCCCAGATTCCTCATGCCTCGGTGGTCGGCGAGCAAGAGCAGATCGAGATCCCCGACCGCCCGTTGCCGGTGGCCAACGGCTCGATCTTCCAGAAGGCACGAGGCTACCAGCCGCTGTTCGAGGATCGTCGTCCGCGCAGCGTTGGCGACATCCTGACCATCGTGCTGGATGAAGAGGTCAGCGCCAGCAAGAACTCTCGCTCCAACGCTGATCGTGACGGCAGCTCCAGCCTGACCTTCTCCCAGGTGCCGGATGGCCTGGAAGACCTGCTGGACTATGGCTTCGAGATCGACGGTGACTCGGACTTTGCTGGCGGCGGCGGCTCCCAGGCCAACAACTCCTTTACCGGCACCATCACCGTATCGGTGATCGAAGTGATGAACAACGGCAACCTGAGAGTGCGCGGCGAGAAGCAGATCGCCATCAACCAGGGTACCGAGTTCATTCGCTTCGGTGGCGTCGTCAATCCGCGCTTCATCACCACCCAGAACACCGTGCCCTCCACGGCGGTGGCCGATGCCCGTATCGAGTACGTCGGCAATGGCTATATCAACGAGGCCCAGCACATGGGCTGGATGCAGCGCTTCTTCCTGAACGTTTCTCCCTTCTAGGCCTGGCATCATGAGACATCCCGTTTCCCGTCGCCCCATCCTGACCCTCGGCAGTCTGATGCTGGTGCTGCTGATCGGCCTGAGCGCCTGGTCGTCCCTGGCCCGCGCCGAGCAGGTCCGCGACCTGGCCACCTTTGCCGGTGTGCGCGACAACCAGCTGGTGGGGTATGGCCTGGTGGTGGGGCTGGATGGCACCGGCGACCAGACCATGCAGGCGCCGTTCACCGGCCAGAGTCTCAACAACATGCTGTCCCAGCTGGGTATCACGGTGCCGCCGGGGACCAACATGCAGTTGCGCAACGTGGCAGCGGTGATGGTGACCGCCGACCTGCCGCCCTTTGCTCAGCCGGGACATCGCCTGGATGTGGTGGTCTCGTCGATCGGTAATGCGCGGAGCCTGCGCGGCGGCAGCCTGCTGATGACCCCGCTGAAGGGGGCCGATGGAGACGTCTACGCGCTGGCCCAGGGCAATCTGCTGATCAACGGCGCCGGCGCGCAGTCCGCCGGTTCCAGTGTGCAGATCAGCCACCAGGCCGCGGGTCGTATCGCCGGTGGTGCGATGGTCGAGCAGACCGTGCCGCTGTCGCTGGGCAGCCGCGACGGGGTGCTCGAACTGCAGCTCAACCAGGCCGACTTCGGCACCGCCGAGCGCATGGTGCAAGCCATCAATGACGAGTTCGACTACCCGGTGGCGTCAGCGCGCAACGGCGGAGTGATCGCGCTGAATGGGCCGACCAACGCCAACTCCCGGGTCAACTTCATGGCCAGGGTCGAGAGTGTGGAGCTGACGCCAATGCCGGCCCGAGCCAGGGTGGTGTTGAATTCGCGGACCGGCTCCATCGTGCTCAATGGCAGCGTGACCCTGAAGCGGGCAGCGGTCGCCCACGGCAACCTGTCGATCGTCATCGATACCGCCTTTGGCGTCAGCCAGCCTACGCCCTTCAGCGAGACCGGCAATACCGCGGTCGTGCCGGACTCCGACATCACCATCAACGAGGAGCAGGGCACCCTGCAGATCGTTGAGGGGGCGAGTCTGCTGGACGTGGTGGACGCGCTGAATGCGCTGGGTGCGACCCCCAATGACCTGATGTCGATCCTGGAAGCGCTCAAGGCGGCAGGATCACTCAGAGCGGAGCTGGAGATCATCTGATGGCCATATCCGATCTGTCGTCGAGCCTTCCGCTGGGTCTGTCCGGGTCTGCGCTGGCAGGCGCCAGCCGTGCTACGGGCAGTGTGGGGCAAGCGGGCTTCGCGCTGGACATGCAGGGACTGTCGCGACTGAAGACCAGTGCGCGCCAGCAGGATCCGGCTGCCGCCGCTGAAGCGGCGCGCCAGTTCGAGGCGATGTTCATCAACATGATGATGAAGAGCATGCGCGATGCGGTGCCGAGCAGCGGCCTGACTGAATCCCGCCAGACCCAGTATTACCAGTCCTTGCTCGACCAGCAGTGGTCGCAGACCATGGCCAGCCGTGGCATCGGCCTGGCGGATCAGCTGCTGCAGCAGCTGCGTGGGCCCCAGCCAAGCAGCGAAGAACAGCGCTCGGAGGTGGAGGCGTTGATCGCCGGGATACCGCGCGGTACCCCGCGTCCGCTGTCCAATGCATTAAGAAGCGACGCTCCGGCCGCTGATGAGGTCGAGATGCCCGCCAGCTTCCTGGATGAACTGGGCGCCGTTACCGCGGGGCTGGATCGGCAGGCAGCGGATGCCCAGATCAGTGGCCGCGAGGCACGCGACACACCGGCCCATGTCCAGGCCTTCCTCGACAAGCTGGCCGCGCCTGCCCAGGCGGCCAGTCAGGCCTCAGGCGTGCCGGCAGAGTTGATTCTGGCGCAGGCGGCCCTGGAAACCGGGTGGGGGCGTCATGAGATCGCCACCGCCGACGGCGGCAACAGCCACAACCTGTTCGGCATCAAGGCCGGTAGTCGCTGGGAGGGCCCCACGACCCGGATCACCACCCACGAGGTGGAGCAGGGGCAGCGCCTGCGCATTCGCGATGATTTCCGTGTCTACGGCTCCTTCGAGGAAGCCTTTACCGACTACGCCCGCTTGATCAGCGATAACCCGCGTTACGCCGCTGTGACCACGGCCCCCGATGCGGAAGCGGCCGCCCACGCGCTGCAGCAGGGGGGCTACGCCACCGACCCGGCCTATGCCGCCAAGCTGATTGCGGTCATGCATACCTTCGGTCCGCTGAGTGATGCTCCCGCGGCGACCCAGGTGGCCGCCGTCGAGCGGGCCAGCGCTGACGCGAGCACCCGCCAGGCCAGTGATAGTCAGGATAGTCAGGCAAGCGTCAGCCAGGCAAGCGACAGCGGAGACTGGCTGGCACGGGCGGATATTGCGACGAACCCTACCCGCGTCTTCTAGACCCGCAGCACAGCAACGGACGAAATGGTGCTGTCGGCCTCAAGCCTGAAGCGGTTTGGCCGATAACGCTTCTATCGGCGAAAGGAATTCCACCATGAGCATGTTCTCCATCGGCTTGAGCGGTCTGAATGCTGCCCAGAATGCCCTGTCCACCACCAGCAACAATATCAGTAACGTCTACACCCCCGGCTACAACCGCGAGATCACGGTGTTGGGCGAGGGAAGTGGCGGTACCCAGGGGGTGCAGGTCAACGACATCGAGCGCCAGTTCAACCAGTACGTGGCGGACCAGCTCAATGGCTCGATCAGCGCCTACTCGGCGTTGAATGCCTACCAGACCCAGGTCAACCAGATCGACAGTCTGCTGGCCGACCAGGACGCCGGTCTGGCGCCGTTGATGCAGAACTTCTTCTCCTCGATGGAAGACCTGGCCTCGGCACCGTCTGATCCTGCTGCCCGTCAGGGCGTGCTGGGAGCGGCGGATACGCTGAGTGCCCAGTTCCGCGCCTTTGACAGCTACCTGCAGGATATGCAGGACGGCATCAATGGCCAGATTCGCGACGAGATCACCCAGATCAACAATCAGAGCGAGGCGCTGGCCTCCCTCAATCGCGAGATTGCCCTGGCGCGGGCCAAGACCGGCGAAGCGCCCAATGCCTTGCTCAACCAGCGCGACCAGCTGGTCACGGAAATGAGTGAGCGTATCGGGGTCGAACTGACGGTCCAGGACGGTACCTCCTACCGCGTCAATCTCCCTGGCGGTCAGCCGCTGGTGGCCGGCACCCAGTCCTATCAGTTGAAGGCGGTATCGTCTCCCAGCGACCCCCAGCGCATCGTCGTCGGCTACCAGGATCCGGGGGGTGGCCTGCAGGTGCTGGATGAAGACGGTCTGCAGGGCGGCTCCCTGGGAGGCTTGATTGAGTTCCGCTCCGAGACGCTGGATCGCACCCAGAACCAGATCGGCCAGCTGGCGGTATCCATGGCGGTAGCCTTCAACAAGCAGCACGCTGATGGCTACGATCTGGAGGGTAATGGCGGTGGCGCGATGTTCGACATCGGCGAACCGCGGGTCTTCGCCAGCGGCGCCAACAGCGGCGCCGCCGCCGTCACCGCGAGCTTCAACATCGATAAGATCGAAGACCTTGAGGCGGCGGACTACCAGGTGCGGGTCACCGATGCCGCGGCCACACCACCGACCTTCGAGGTCACCCGCAGCGATACCGGAGAGACGATCACCACGACCTTCGATGCGGTCGAGAACACCCTCAGTTTTGGCGGCGTGACGCTCACCATCGACGATCCCACGGCGCTGGCCGATGGTGACCGTTTCGAGATTCAGCCGGTGCGTCGCGCTGCCGGTGAATTCGAGACCGCCATCAGCGATCCCGACAAGATTGCGGCTGGCCTGTCCGGAGCCAGCGGCGACAACGAAAATGCGCTGGCCATGCAGGGGCTGCAGGATGCGCTCACTGTCGGTGGCAGTGCGACGCTCAGCCAGGCCTACGCGTCACTGGTCAGCGACGTGGGCAACCGGACCAATGTGGTGCAGGTCAATCTGGCGGCGCAGCAGGGGCTGACCGAGCAGCTCAGCGCGGTCAAGCTGTCCGAGTCCGGGGTCAACCTGGATGAAGAGGCGGCCAATCTGATCCGCTATCAGCAGTATTACCAGGCGAATGCCAAGGTCATCGACACCGCTACCTCGGTGGTCGACACCATTCTTGGACTGAGAGGCTAAGGAGCATCAGGTCATGCGTATCAGCACCGTTACCATGTTTGACCAGAGCGTCAGCTCACTGAACCGTCAGCAGTCCGACTTTATGCACCTGAGCCAGCAATTGGCGACCGGGCGCCGAGTGGTCAACCCGTCGGATGATCCCCAGGCGGCCTCCCGCGCGGTGTCGGTCAGCCAGGCCCAGGCGGTGACCCAGCAGTACACCGATGCCAGGGTCAGCGCACGCAATGCGCTGTCCCAGGAAGAAAGCGTGCTCAATAGCGTCAGCGACGCGCTGGCCAGTGCCAAGACCTTGGTGATTCAGGCGGCCAACGGCACCCTCAGCGATGCCGACCGTCAGTCCATCGCCAGCGACTTGCGCGGTATCTACGAGACAATGATCGGTCAGGCCAATGCGACCGATGGCAATGGACGCTACCTGTTCGGTGGCTATGCCGATGGCAGCGAACCGTTCAAGGACTCTGGCAGTGGCATCGAGTACGCTGGCGCCGATCAGGTGCGCAAGCAGCAGGTCGACGCCTCGCGCAAGATGCCGGTGGGGGATACCGGTGCCGACATCTTCACCAGCGTGCCCAGCGGTGCGGGCTACGTGGCTGAGCAGGGCAGCACCAATGCCGGTAGCGTGACCTTTGCCGGGCCTGATGTCGTCGATACCGCTGATGCGGGGTATGGCGAGCGCTACCGGGTCGCGTTCGGCGGCACGGCGGATGCGCCCACCTACAGCGTGGAGGTCGATGATGGCAGCGGCAACTGGGTCAGCGCCGGCGCTGCGTTCGAGGATCAGCCCTTTGCAGCCGATGGCACCACGGTAGAGGTGGGAGGCCTGCGCCTCGAGCTCGAAGGAGAGCCTGTGGCAGGCGATACCGTCGTGTTCGGCCCCGCCGACGAGATGAACACCAACGTCTTTACCACCTTCGAGAAGGTGTTGGCGGTGCTCGAAGCGCCGGCGGACACACCCGCCCAGCAAGCGACGCTGGAGAACACCCTCAACGGCGCCATGCGCGAGCTGGATGCCAGCCTCGACAACGTGCTGACCAAGCGCGCCTCGGTCGGCGCACGGCTCAATGAGCTGGACGTGATCGACTCGGTCAGCGGCAACCGTGAACTCAACTACGCCCAGACCATGTCGGACCTGGTCGACCTGGACTACAACCAGGCGATCTCTGAGTACAGTCTGCGCCAGGTGGGCATGCAGGCCGCCCAGCAGGCTTTCATCGGCATTCGTGACCTGTCGTTGTTCAACTATCTGTAAAAGGGTGGGGCTTGCCCCCATGTCTCTTCCCGTCCCCATGCAAAAACGGCGCGTCCTCTCCAGGGCGCGCCGTTTTTATGACAGCAAGGGCACCGGCGAATCACCGGTCATCAGTCTGTCCGTGGGGCTTGGGCCGGGCTCCCATCACCGGCTGCTCCATGTCGTTGCCCCAGGCCGTTGCCCCATGCCGTTGCCGCCAGACTAGTCACTCCAGGGTTGACGTATCGATCAATATGTCCATAATTCCGGACATATGGACACTAAAGACTTTCAACCGACTCTCGATACCTTCGCGGCGCTGTCCCAGCCTACTCGGCTGGCGGCCTTTCGCCTGCTGGTGCGGCATGAGCCCAATGGCCTACCGGCGGGGGAATTGGCGCGCTTGCTGGAGGTGCCCCACAACACCCTATCGGCCCACCTTGGCGTGCTCAGCCGCGCTGGGCTGGTCAGCCAGCGCCGAGAAAGCCGCTCGATCGTCTATCGGGCAGATCTGGCGCACATGGCCAGGACACTCGACTTCCTGGTGCGCGATTGCTGCGCCGGACGTCCTGAGGTGTGTCATCCGCTGGCCGACCTGATGACGCCTGGCTGTAGCGACCCCACCTGACGGAGCGACCCCGACCATGACCCTGATCTATCACAACCCAGCCTGCGGTACGTCACGTAATACCCTGGCGATGCTCAAGGCCTCCGGCGAGACCCCAGAGGTCATCGAGTACCTGGTGACGCCCCCCAGTCGCGAACGCCTGGTCGCGCTGATCGATGCCATGGGCATCACGCCGAGGGCATTGCTGCGCCAGAAAGGGACGCCCTACGCAGAACTGGGCCTTGAACAGCCGCACCTGTCGGACGAGGCATTGATCGACGCCATGATGGCGCATCCCATCCTGATCAATCGGCCCATCGTGGTCACCGACCTGGGCACCGCCTTGTGCCGGCCCTCCGAGCGCGTGCTTGACCTGCTGGCGGCTCCGCTGTCGCGGGTGGGGGGCACCTTCACCAAGGAAGATGGCGATATCGTGACCCTCAAGGAGGGCAACTCATGACCGCAGCATCCTTGTTGCATGATCTGCCGAACATTGATCCCGAGCACTTCCAGGCCATCGATGTAGATGCCCTGGTACCCGCCGATGCTCCGCGCCATGCCCCGCGCATTCTGGTGCTGTACGGCTCGCTGCGCGAGCGCTCCTACTCGCGCCTGGTCGCCGAGGAGGCGGCGCGGCTGCTGACGGCTTTCGGCGCAGAGGTGCGCACGTTTTCCCCGGTAGGACTGCCGTTGCCTGACGGCGCCGAGGCCGATCATCCCAAGGTGGCCGAGCTGCGTGAGCTGGCGACCTGGGCCGAAGGCATGGTGTGGGTCAGTCCGGAACGCCATGGCGCCATGACCTCGGTGATGAAGGCACAGATCGACTGGCTGCCGCTGTCACTGGGCGGGGTACGTCCCACCCAGGGCAAGACTCTAGCGTTGATGCAGGTATGTGGCGGTAGTCAGAGCTTCAATAGCGTCAACCAGATGCGCATTCTGGGACGCTGGATGCGCACGATGACCATCCCTAATCAGTCCTCGGTGCCTAAGGCATTCAATGAATTCAACGAGGCGGGCCGCATGCGTCTGTCACCGTTGTATCTGCGTATCGTCGATGTCTGCGAAGAGCTGGTGAAGTTCACCTGGCTTAATCGCGACCGTGCGCGCTACCTGACCCAGCGCTACTCCGAGCGAGTGGAAAGCGCCGAAGCGCTGTCGGCGCGGGTCAATCAGGACAGTCTTTGACAGGGAGTCGAGCATGTTGGCCTTTGCGATTTTTGTGGTGACCCTGGTGCTGGTGATCTGGCAGCCGAAGGGGCTCGGCATCGGTACCAGCGCCCTCGGCGGCGCGCTGGTTGCCCTGGTGGCTGGCGTCGTCGACCTGCCCGATGTGCTGGTGGTATGGGATATCGTGTGGGACGCGACCTTCACCTTTGTCGCCCTGATCCTGATCTCGCTGATCCTGGATGAGGCCGGGTTCTTTGCCTGGGCGGCTTTGCACGTGGCCCGTTGGGGCGGTGGCAACGGCCGTCGCCTGTTTCCGCTGATTATCTTGCTGGGGGCGGTCATCGCGGCCTTCTTTGCCAACGATGGTGCGGCGCTTCTGCTGACGCCCATCGTCATGGCGATTCTGGTCCGCCTCAAGTTTTCTCCCCAGGCGTCATTGGCCTTCATCATCGCCACGGGCTTTGTCGCCGACTCCACCAGCCTGCCGTTGATCATCTCCAACCTGGTCAACATCGTCAGCGCCAACTACTTCGACATTTCCTTCAATCGTTACGCCATGGTGATGGTGCCGGTGGACCTGGTGTCGCTGGCGGCCACCCTGGTGGTACTGGGCTGGATGTTTCGTCGCGACATTCCTGGGCAGTACGACGTGGCCTTGCTGGAAGAGCCGCGTCAGGCGATTCGCGACCCGCTGGTGTTTCGCGCCGCTTTTCCGGTGCTGACGGCGCTGCTGGTGGCCTTCTTTGTCACCGCACCGCTGGGCGTGCCGGTGGCGGTGGTGACCGGTTCCGCCGCGCTGATCCTGGTGGCGCTGGCGGGGCGCTGGGTCCAGGGTGGGCGTAGCGTGATCTCCCTGCCCAAGGTGTTCAAGGGGGCGCCCTGGCAGATCGTGCTGTTCTCCGTGGGCATGTACTTGGTGGTCTACGGGCTCGGCAATGCCTGGCTGACGGCAGATGCCAGCGCCCTGCTGACCTGGCTGGGTGAACAGGGCACCCTGGTAGCCACCCTGGGGACCGGCCTGGCGTCGGCGCTGCTGGCCTCAGTCATGAACAACATGCCGTCCACCCTGGTTGGAGCGCTGGCCATCGACCAGGCCCAGGTCAGCGATCTAACCCGGGAGCTGATGGTCTACGCCAATGTGATCGGCAACGATCTCGGACCCAAGTTCACCCCCATCGGTAGCCTGGCGACGCTGCTGTGGCTGCACGTACTGGCCGACAAGGGCACCCATATCAGCTGGGGGCAGTACATGAAGGTCGGCATCGTCATGACCCCGCCCGTGCTGCTGGCGGCACTGTTGGCGCTATGGCTGTGGTTGCCGGTGGTGTGACCTGGTCACACTAACCTCTGAGCCGTGCCCATCCGCTCACCTATCGGCGGCTGAGTGGCTCTGGGCCTGCAACGCGGCATGGGCCAGGGTAAGCTGTGTTGCCTGAACCTTCGGGGAAGATGATCTTCCCCGCTGAATTGCTGGCCTGCCGCTTGGTCGCGGTGGCCCATGAGGAGCCTTCCGTGCCCGTAAGTCTGAGTAGTGAACACAAGGATGCCCTTGTCGCGGGTGTCGAGGACGCCGGTCGCCTGGTGCTCGAGATCTATCAGCGTGACTTCGACGTCGAGCACAAGGATGACAACAGTCCCCTGACCGAGGCCGACCTGGCCGCCCATCACGCGCTGGTGGCGCTGCTGGAACAGCTGACGCCCGGCACGCCGGTACTGTCCGAGGAATCCGGCGAGATCGCCACCGAGACGCGGCTGGGCTGGGACTGTTACTGGCTGGTGGACCCGCTGGATGGGACCAAGGAGTTCGTCAATCGCAACGGCGAGTTCACCCTCAATGTGGCGCTGATCGAGCACGGTGTACCGGTGCTCGGGGTGGTGCACGCGCCGGTGCTGGGGGTGACCTGGTTCGGTGATCGCCAGCACGGCGCCTGGCGCACCGAGCAGGCCACCAGCGGCCAGGCGCCCGTGCGCCAGCCTATTCGAGTGCGTGACTTGCCGGACCCCGCGGTAGCGCCGTGGGTGGTGGTCGGCAGCCGGCGCCATGGGGCTGAAGCCTTCGAGGCCTTCTGTGCGGGCCTGCCCGCCAGCGAGTGCACGTCCATGGGCAGCTCGCTGAAACTGTGTCTGGTGGCTGAGGGCAAGGCGGACCTCTATCCCCGCCTGGCACCCACCTGCGAGTGGGACACCGCCGCGGCCCAGGCCGTGGTCACGGCCGCAGGAGGCGAGGTGCTGGATGCCGAGACGTTGATGCCACTGCGCTGCAATCGTGGCGAGTCACTGCTCAATCCGTTTTTCGTCGTCTGCGGCCAGCGTGACCGGCGCTGGGAACAGGCCCTGGCCGCAGCACTGGCGGACTGAGTCACGCTGTTCGGCCGGCTTCAGAAGGTGTAGGCCAGTGAGGCACTGATGACGTCGTATTCGGTGTCGCTGGCGCCCAGCGTGGTCTGTCCCGACAGCGACATGACCACGCCTTTGCCGAGGCGGTGTTCACCCCCCAGGGTCAGGACGAAACGGTCGTCATCGCTGCCATCCAGGTGGTCGGCGTCGTCGTCCACGTCACTGGATAGGTCGTAGTGATAGAACAGGTGACCATAGACCCGTCCCGCGCTGAAGCGGGTGCTCAACTTGGCACCAGCAAAGACCTCACCGGTCTCCTCGCCATAGTCAGTGCGCTGCCCCAGGTAATCGCCGTCCAGGTCGTCTTCAAGATAGGCGCCGCCCAGGGTAAGGCCGGTGTCGACCCGGTGATAGCGCGGTAGATAGTAGGTGCCCGAGGCTCGCCCTCCCCAGCGGTGTCCATCCACGTCGATGGGGGCGGCCAGATAGTCCCGATGTGCCTCTCCATCCAGGTCCTGGTACAGCAGGGTGGCATCCAGCACCAGACGGTCATCGAGCAGGGCCACCGCCGCATAGGGCATGACCAGCTCTCCCCCCAGGTCGGTGCGGCCGCCATGGTCGCCATGTAGTTCGATATCGCTGTGGCCCGCGGCGAGGCCGACGAGCCAGTTCCGGTGGCGGTAGTCCACCCCTGCCAGCACCGCCTTGGTATCTCCCGAATATCCTGTGTGGTCTGTTTCCCCGTCCAGATCGCCGACCTCGCTGGTCGTCCAGACGCTGATGCCCGGACCTGTCAGAGCTTGCTGAACGCGCGGTTGCATATGCGCGTCGATGCGCTGGGTGACGGGCTGGAAGTGGCGTGCCAAGGCTTGTTTGAGGGCACCGTACAGGCTCTGATCGATGTCGAGAATGCCCAGGCGGGACGCTAGTGCCAGGGTCTCGTCGCGATCTAGCTCGCTCATCGTTCCGCTGAACAGCAGCGTGCCATCGTCAGCACGCAGGGATATCGGCGTGGTGGTGTTCACGGCGGCAAGCGGTGTGCCGGGGGGTAGCAGGAGGTCAATGGGACGACCATTGAGCACCGCCGTCACACGGTTGTCCGGGCTGCCAGGAGCCGTTTGCTGGAAGTGCTGCAAGGTGAGGGGGCGGCCCTCGAAGGTCGTGTAGAGCGTGCCTGCTGCTGCGGTTGTCGGAAGCGTCTGGGCCAGCCCTGAAGCGGGCATAAGGCCGAGTGCCAGGCTGGGGATGAACAGGCAGCGAGCCAATAGTGAGGGTGCCGGGGCGACGGGGGAGTGGTGAGGTAGGGTCGGTTTCATGGAAATGCCTTTTCGGGATAGAAATACCTTTTGGGCGGCTGATTAGGGGAAATACATCAGCCTTTTCATCCGATTCTTAGCTGAAAATGCGCATGTTGGATGAGTTGTTATCCAGTATCAGGCATTAGAAAGTAACTAAATGTATATACTGTGCCTAAATGGAATTAGGATTGCATTTTTTTGCTATTTCATCTTTTAGGTGGCGAAAAAGTGCTCAAAAAAGCAGAAAAGGGTAATTAAGAGCACGGTGTTGGTGAGTGTTTGCTGAATAAATGACCCATCGCTGTCTCGGCAAGTCAGCAGGGGCTTTGTGAGGGGACCGGAGCAGGGAAGGACGTGGGTGCAGGGAAGGAAGTGGGTGTAGGGAAGGACGTGGGCGTAGAAAGGGAAATGGGTGTTGTGACAAAACGTGGCGCTGGGAGCGAGGGTAGAGCCGTTGCTCGTCAGGGTGAGGCGCCGTGCAGGTCATGACCAGAGGATTACTTGCGCGATATCCCATAGCCAAAAAGCTGCAGCAGGCGCTGGGCCCACGCTGGTGGTAGCAGCGTCAGACCTTGGGTTGCCAGGCACAGCGGCAGTGGAAAGCTGACTCGGGGGCGATTGGCATCCACTGCCTTGGCGATGCGTTTTGCAGCGCGCTCCGCGCTCCACATAAAGGGTTTGGGGCCGGGCATGGCACGCGCCATGTCGGACGCCACGTACCCGGGCATGACCAGGGTGACCCCGACGCCGTCATTGCCAAGGGGGGCCCTTAGCGCCTCGGCGTAGGCCTTGATGGCCGCCTTGCTGGCGCTGTAGCTGGGAACGGACGGCAGGCCATGCCAGGCGGCCAGGGAGCTGACAAAGACCAGCTGGCCGTGACCGCGGCGGCGCATGGCGGTCGCGAGCTGGCGGCTCATTTCCATGGGCACGCGCAGGTTGATGTCCATCAGCTGACGAGCGGCCTCGGTGCATTCATCGAGCCGAGCGTCGCGGATGCCGGTGTTCATGCCGGCTGCCATTATCACGAGATCTGGCGTCGCGCTGAGGCTGTCCAGCCAGGCGCGACGGGCCTGATCATCTTCCAGGGTAACGCTGGACAGGCTTACCTTGGCCCCCTTGGCGCGGCAGCGTGTGGCCAGTGTGTCCAGGACGTCCTGCCGCCGGCCGTGTAGCAGCAGGTGCTGGCCTGGCGCCGCGTAGTGTTCGGCCAGGGCGCTACCGATGGCACCGGTGGCGCCGGTGATGAGGATCAGACGAAGGGGCTCGGTCATCTCGCAAGTTCTCAGTAGGGTCCATGCAGGTAGCGTCGGGTCAGGCGATATAGGCGCTGAAAGAGGGTGAGTTCCGGCGGGTTCTGGCGTGCCGATGCCAACAGCTGGACGGCGGTTTCGACGTTGATGAGCTGACGACTGCATGGGTCGACGTAGCGGGGGTAGCGAATCAACGCGGCCACCACCAGCTGCTCCAGGCTGATCTTGCGGCCACGACGATCGGGTGCCGGTACGTGGTCCTGGGTCAGCCCCCAGCCCGCATAGAACGGCATGCCATAGGTGACCACCCGGCGTTCACGAATCAGCGCTTCAAAGCCGGTCAGGGAGGTCATGGTATGGACCTCATCGACCCTGTCGATCAGGGTCGTGATATCGACGTCGGCGACCAGCCTGTCCCAGTCGTCCGAGGACACCTGCGCTCCTTGCCGCACACCCGCCATCACATCCGGGTGGGGACGATAGACAATGAAGGCGTCAGGTCTGGTCCGACGGACCTCCCTGAGAAGCTGCGCATTGGTTCGGATTCGCCCGGCGCCCAGGCGCACCGAGGCATCGCTTTCCACCTGGCCCACCACCAGCAGGCGCGGTCGATTACCTGGCAGTTCAGGCAAGCGGGAAGGCTCGTGGTGAGGGTTGTACTTGCTCAGCTTGTGCTGTCGCAGCTGCTGGATCAGCCGGGCCGCCCGCGCGAGTTCGCGGGGGCTGAACCGGCCGTGGGCGATCAGCCGTTCCAGCTCGCTGGGGCGGCCAGGATCGTAGTGAATGCCACAGCGATCGATGACCAGCGACAGCGGCCTGACCAGATCGATGCCCAGCCCCACGGAGCGTAGAAAGCCATCTTCCATGCGTGATACCCCTGTCGCTGCTGGTATCTGGCTTCCCCATAGCAGCTGCCGCTCCGTGGAGGTGGCCACCGCTGATGGCTCGAAGCGTCCTTGTGAGTGATGACTTACACACGCCTTGGGTCCCAGAAAATCCCCGACGAACCGCTGCTTCCAGCGTGACAGGCCGTGGCATCGCCAATGCCCCCTGCCGGCGTCGATGTGACGTTGCTGGTCTTCCAGCAGATCCAGGGTGTCCTCCAGGGTGGAAGGGGCGCCGGTATAGGGGTTGGCGTAGCGGCTGTAATGCAGATAAGCGGCGGCGAACAGACGCGGCAGCGAGGCTCGACGGTGACGGCGAGGACAGCGGAGGTGGTCAGTGGTCAGACCCCAGCCAGCGTAGAACGGGAGGCCGTGGCAGGTGACGGGGAGCCCCGCCAGCAGGGCCTCGAAGCCAAGCTGGCTGGTCACGACGTGAACGGCCTGCACCGCATCGAACAGCGCCCAGGGGTTGATGTCATCTGCCAGCAGTTGGCAGCGAGGGTGGCGGCCCGCGTGTTCCAGATGGCCCTGGCGTCGCCCGGCGATGACCTCGGGATGCACCTTGACCAGGATGTCGGCATCGGGATGACGGGTCAGTGCATGGTCGAGCATCTGGTGAAAACGTTGACGGTCGGCCAGGCCACCGACGATCGAGGCGTCGTTCCGGGTCTGGTCGACCACCAGTACGCGTGGCCGAGGGCTCGCCGGTAACGGTATGTCCGGAGCGTGGTTGACCTTGGACAGGCGGGAGTGGCGCAGGCGCGCGATCAAACCGCTGGCGCGAAGCTCGTCCTCGGGTGAAATACGGCCATGCTCGATCAGGGATTCCAGGTCGGAGGGGGCCGAAGCGTCGTAGTAGATGCCGCTGTGATCGACCACCAGTGAATGACTGGCGTATCCCTCTGCCGCGGGCCCCCAGGAACGCAGGAAGCCTTCCTCGAGCGCAATGAACGGCAACTGGTGGCGTAGCGCCCACTGTCTGGCCCTGGCGGTGGTGGGGCGCTGCCCCCAACCCACCACGGCGTCCGCGCGACAGCCGCGGCGGCGTGGCCAGGGGACGATATCAGAAAACTCCGGCAGGCAGGGAGCCAGCGCCGGCAGCCGGGCCAGGGCGGTGGTGGCAGTCAGCGCACAGCCTGTTGGCGACGTGGCGTCACGAAGCTGTGGCGAACGCATGAGTGACCTCTACCCCTTGGACGAGTGTTCAGGATGCTGCTGTCGAGCAGCAGTCGCTAATGCTATCAGGGTGATAAGGGCATCAGGGCGGCGCTTTATGCCGCAGCCAGCAGAGAGGGTGAAGGCGTCGTGAGGGCTCAGCTCGACAGCGGGGCCAGCGTCTCGAGCAGCGACTGCAGAACGTTCAGACCCTGATGGAAGTGGTGCTGCAGGAAGCGGCCCAGGTCGGTCATCAGCACCATCAAAAGCGCCAGTCCAACGGTGAGGGAGGTGGGAAAGCCGATGTTGAACACCGTCAATTGGGGAGCCGCCCGGTTGAGGATGCCCAGCGCCAGGTTGATGGTCAGAAGGGGGGCGACCAGTGGCAGAGCCAGCAGCAGGCCGGTGGCGAAGATGGTGCCACCGTAGCGCGCCAGCATGATGAAAGCATCTGGATTGAAGCGTTGGATGCCGATCGGCAGCGTTTCGAAGCTGGTGATCAGCAGCTCCAGCACGATCAAGTGGCCGTTGATGGCCAGAAACATCAGCAGGGTGATCATGTAGAGATAGCGCGAGACCACCACCATGTTGGTGCCACTGGACGGATCGAAGAAGGTGGCGAAGGCCAGGCCCATCTGCAGGCCGATGAATTCACCGGTGGCCTGCACCACGACCAGCAGCACCCTGATGCACAGTCCCATGGCGACCCCGATGACCAGCTGCTCCACCACCAGCCCAAGGCCGGCCCAGGAGGCAATCGGAATATCGGGCAATGGGGGTAGCATGGGGCTGATCAGGATGGCGATGGCGCCCGCCAGGCCAATCTTGGCCTGGGTCGGCACTGCGCTGTGGCCCCACAGGGGAGCGCTCAGCATCAACGCAGTGATGCGCATCATGGGCCAGAGGAAGAGGCTGAGCCAAGCGTGTAGCTGGTCGAAGGTGACCTCTACCATGGGAGCCGAGTGTTTCCGGTGGTCATGATCTTCACAGCGCTCCCTGCTATTCGGCCACTTGCCATGTTCCGCTGACTGACGCTATGTCAGGACACGAGGGCCGGGATATTGCTGAACAGCTCCCGGGTGAAGGTGATGATCAGTTCCAGCAGCCAGGGGCCCGCCAGTACCAGCACGGCAAACACCGCCAGGATCTTGGGGATAAACGACAGCGTCATCTCGTTGATCTGGGTCGCCGCCTGGAACAGGCTGACCAGCAGACCGGTGAGCAGGGCGGTCAGCAGCAGCGGCGCACCCAGCAGCAGGGTCACGCGCATTCCTTGATAGGCCAGGCTCATGACGGTCTCGGGGTGCATGGGGATCTCCTTAGAGCGATGTGGCTGGCGCGTGCTAGAGGTAGAAGCTTTCGGCCATGGAGCCGATGATCAGCTGCCAGCCGTCCACCAGCACAAACAGCATCAGCTTGAACGGCAGTGAGATCGTCACCGGCGGCACCATCATCATCCCCAGTGACATCAGTACGCTGGCCACGACCAGGTCGATGATCAAGAACGGGATGAAGATGGTGAAGCCGATCTGAAAGGCCGTCTTCAGCTCGCTGGTGACGAAGGCCGGCACCAGGACCTGCAGGGGCACGTCCTCGGGGCCTGCCATGGGCCCGACGTCAGACAGTCGGGCAAACATCGCCAGGTCCGGCTCCCGGGTCTGGCCGAGCATGAACTCGCGGAAGGGCTGCTGGGCGATGTCGATGAACTGGCCGAAGTCGATGGCATCGGTGGTCAGTGGCAGCCAGGCATCCTGATAGACGTCATTGAGCACCGGCGACATGATGAAGGCGGTCAGAAACAGCGCCAGCCCCAGCAAGACCTGATTGGGAGGCGTGGACGCGGTGCCCATGGCGGTGCGCAGCAGGCTCAACACGATGATGATGCGGGTGAAGCTGGTCATCATCAGCAGCGCGGTCGGCAGAAATGCCATCGCGCTGAGCAACAGCAGCGTCTGCACCGACAGCGACCATTTCTGGCCGCCGTCGGCCAAGGGCTCGCTGATCACGCCAGGGATCTGCTGCGCCACCGCCGGTGTGGCGGCCAGTCCGCCTAACGCCAGCACCAGCACCACGGTCAGCAGCGGTGTCAGTCGTCGCGCCAGTGACCGTCGCGTCAGAGGCTGCCAGAAATAACCCGCGGCAGGGCGGCCGGTGGGGTGAGGCAGCAGGCTGTCGATCATCGCCATACCCATCAACGCGGTCGTTGTCCGAGGTTGGTCTTGAGGGCTTGTGCGAAGCGCTCGCCGAAGCTGTCCGCCGCAGCGGACGATGCCGGCAGTTCTGGCTCCTCGGGTGCTGGCAGGCTGTCGAGGCGATTGACCCGGCCTGCGCCGACGCCGAGCACCAGCCAGCGATCCTGAACCTGCACGACCACCACACGCTCACGCTGGCCCACGGCGGTGCTGCCGATGATCTTGAGCCTGCCTGGCTGGCCATGCAGGCCTCCGCTGCGCCGTTTGATCAAGGCCGAGAGTCCGAACAGGATGGCGATGATCAGGGCCAGGGCGGCTGCCGTCTTGCCCAGCATCGCCAGGCCCAGCAGGCCGTCACCGCCCTGGGCCAGACCGTCGATCGCTGCGCTGGTGGTCGTCTCGTTCATCGGTTGAGCTTCTGTACCCGCTCGGAGGGGGTGATGATCTCGGTGATGCGAATGCCGTAACGATCCTCGACCACTACAACCTCTCCCTGGGCGATCAGATAGCCGTTGATCAGGATGTCCATCGGCTCACCGGCCAGGCCTTCGAGTTCCACCACCGACCCCTGGGCCAGTTCCAGCAGCTGCTTGATGGTCAGGCGCGTGCGGCCGAGCTCCACGGTCAGCTTGACCGGGATATCCATGATCATGTCGAGATCACGGGTGCCGCTGGCGCTGGCACTGTCCCCCAGTGGCCGGAACACGCTGTCTCCGGCGGCCTTGGGGGTGGGGCTGTCGGCGGCGGTTGCCGTGTCATCGTTGGGGTCGGCGGCCTGCTGTTCCGCCATGGCCTCTGCCCAGGGATCGTCCTCGGGCGTGGTGGCGTCGTTGTCCTGTTGTTCGGACATGGCGGCAGCCCAGTCATCGTCGCCGACCTGGTCTTCGGGCTTGTTGGGGTCAGTCATGCTCTGATTCCTTGGAAGGAGGCCGTGTGCCTTTGACGAAAGCATTGCCGGAGGGATGCCCGGCGGCGTGATCGAACATTCGCAGGACGCGCAGCGCGCGCTGCTCGCGCTGGCTACCGTACTCGCACTCCATCACCGGCACGCCGTCAACCTGAGCGGTCACCGTGTCGGGCAGGTCCAGCGGCAGAATGTCGCCGACGGAAAGCGCCATCACGTCGGCAATTCGTGAGTCGACCGTGGCAAAGTTGGCGACCAGCTCGACCTCAGGGTGGCGCAGCTCACCGGCCATGCGGCGATGAAAGGCGCCGTCCTTGTCGCGACTGCTTTCGCTGAGGGGGTTGGTCAGCAGGTCCTTCAGCGGTTCGATCATGCTGTAAGGCATGCACACCTGGAAGGTGGACGACAGGCTGCCGACTTCAAGGTGGAAACTGGTGCTGACCACGATCTCGTTGGGCGAGTTGGTGATGTTGGCGAACTTGGACTGCATTTCCGAGCGCAGGTAGCTGATATCCAGCGGATAGACCGACTTCCAGGCTTCGCTGTAGCCCTCGATGGCGAGGTTGAGGACCCGCTGGATGATGCGCTGCTCGGTATTGGTGAACTCACGCCCTTCGGATTTGGTGACGAAACGTCCGTCTCCACCAAACAGGTTGTCCACCACCATGAACACCAGACTGGGGGGAAACACGATCAGCGCCGAGCCTTTGAGTGGCTTCATGGCGATGATGTTGATGTTGGTGGGCACCGGAACGTTGCGTGAGAATTCGCTGTAGCTCAGATAACGAACGGCATCCACGGTGATATCCGCGCTACGCCTGAGCAGGTTGAACATGCCGGTACGAAAGTGACGAGCGAAGCGCTCATTGATGATGTCCAGCGCCTGCAGCCGCTCACGGATGATGCGCTGCTGGTTGGCTGGATCAAAGGGGCGCAGGCGGCCCCGGGGCGCGCTTTCCTCGCCATCGGTGTCATCGTCACCGCTGACACCCTTGAGCAGGGCGTCGATTTCTTCCTGAGACAGGAGATCGTCTTGAGACATGATCGCGACCTATTGGACGATGAACTCGGTGAACAGCACGTCGTCGATACCAATGCGGGCGCGATCGGGGCCGAGCACGTCCTTCAGGGTCGTGACGATGTCGCTGGCCAGGGCGCGCTTGCCTGACGCCGTCACCAGACTCTCGGCGTCCCGGTCCGACAGCAACAGCAGCAGCTTGTTACGCACCTGGGGGCGGTGCTGCTCCAGGGTTTCCAGGCTCTGCTCATCGGTCAGTTGAAGCGTCATGCCGGCATACAGAAGACGCGGAATATCGTCGTCATCTGCCAGGTTGACGGTGAAGGGCTCCAGCTTGAGATAGATGGGCGCCACCGCAGGGTGTGCCGGGGTGCTGGCATCCACCAGAGTGTCGCCGATGGCATCTTCGAGACTGGCGTGAGCGGACGTCTTGGCCTTCTCCTGGTAGAGCAGGTAGAAGCCGGCTGCAGCCCCGAAGGATGCCAGGATGACCAGGATCACCAGCAACCAGATGAGCCGTCGAGATTTCGCCATGTCCTGAAGTCCTGAGCCTGTTGTCCCTGTACGGGAAGTATGGGTACACGCGGATGTGCCGCACCCTCAGTATGCCGCTTGAGGGTGCGTGTCGATGGCAAGAACAGGCACCAAGTTCGTGCTTATCTTGGGATATTGTTTCATCGAGGCGCGATTCCACCAGCGCTCTAGTTCACCAGAGCACTCTTTTGCCAATGCTCTAGGCCTCGACAGCGTTACGCATAGAGATCGACACGCCCCTCGCCGAGGGGCAGTGACGGCGCCTGCTGGGAAGTGGCCTCCTGGAGGCCTGTGTCTGTGGAGGGAGCGCTGGCCAGTGCGGCCTGGCCCCCGCTAGCGGCGCTGTCCTGGGCGTTGCCCTGGGAGCCCGGTTGCGTGCCCTGGTCGCTGACCGAGGCGTCACCGAGCTGGATACCCTGCTCCGCCAGCGCTTCGCGCAGCTGTGGGATGGCCTGCTCCAGGGTCTGCCTGACCTGAGCATGGGCCGAGAAGAACTGCGCCTGGGCGCCATGTTCGCCGAGCTTGAGAGTGACGCCCAGGGACCCCAGCTCGGCAGGATGCAAGCGCAGTTCGATCTTCTGTTCGGCATCGCCGGCCTGGCTGGAAAGACGCGCCAGGGTGTGGCCGAGCTGCTGAGGCCAGGCGTTGTGGTTGAGGGACAGTGCTGCGGCGCTGGCGGGAAGCGCTGACGCCGCCAGGGGGGCCGCGCCGCGGCTGTTCAAGGATGCCGGAGCTGCCAGGCCATCGGTGGCTGCACGAGCCTCAAGCGAGCTTTCGCTACGAGGCTGATCGGCAGCCTCGCTGGCACCCTGCAACATGCCGCTGGCCAGGGTCGTTGGCGCTGGCGGCTGAGCGGCGTCGGAGACCGGCGCTGACGGCGCTGACGCGAGCGGCGATGACGGCTGGGCCGCGCTGGTAGTCGCCTGGGTCGGATGCTCGCCGCGAGGCGTCAGATGCAGGGCGAGAGGATCGACGGAGGTGGCCATCGCGCGGTTCGTTGCGCGGTCCGACGCGCCGCTCACCACCCCGCCCATCGCGCCTTCACTTGACGCTTGAGGCACCGTGACGGCGTCCAGTTGTGTTGACGCAGTGCCCCCTGCCAGTGATGGCATCGCCCCTGCGCCCTGGGCCGCGCTGGCCAGAGAAGGGCCCGTCAGAGTGGGATTGAGCGGACCGGCGGCATGAGAACCTAGGCTGGCCTGGCCTGCGGTGAGCTGGGCCGCGCTGGTGACATCGGCACGGGCGAGACCAGCGCCCTGGCCAGTACTGGCTGTCGTGGCTGTCACCGTGTGCGCCTGGATCGCCGATGCGCGGGCGATGGCCATGGCAAGCTCACCGCTTGCCGGCATCCCTTCGCCGTGGATAGCGATGGGGGCCATGCTGAGTCCAGGCAGCGCGGCATCAGGATGATGAGCCGCGACGAGTTCCCCAGCCATGTTCTGATCGCCGTCCTTCGAGGCTGCGCTGCCCCCGCGGTCGCCACTGTGGGACCCCTGCACGCCAGGCTGCGTCGTCGAGGAAGCCAGCCCGGCCACCGCGGCCAGGTGCTCGGCGAAGTCGCCGCCGGAGGAGGCTTGGCCATCCGTTGCTGACGAGGCCTGTGCGACGTTGGTCGTGGACGGGCCGGCGAGGCCCAGCAGAGTCAGGTCCATGGGATATCCTTATCGCTCAGTAACCGCCGGGAATGGCGTTGCCACGCTGCAGGCGGCTGTTGATCAGGTCATCGCTGACGCGCTGTTCCTGGCGGGCCTGATGACGCAAGCCTTGCTGTGCACGGCGTTGTGCCAGGGTGTCGTAGGCGCTCAGGCGCTGTTGTTCTTGCTGCCATTCCTGCTGGCTGCTGGTGACCTTGTCACGCTCCCGCTGGAGCGCGCCGCGTGCCCTGGCCAGGGCGTCATCCAGTGACATCAGGAAGCGCTGGGTGTTATGCAGCGTGGCCGGATCGATGCCACGACGCATGTCCTGGTGCAGGCGCTCGGCATATTCCTGCCGGTAGTGCTCCAGCGAAGTCAGCTGGTCGGCCACCTGGCGCTCGTCGCGGCGGGCGCTGGCCAGATGCTGCAGGGCCTGGTCTCGGGCATCTCGGGCCAGCTCGATCAGGGTATCCAGTGGGGTGCTCATGCTGCTCCTCCCAGAGTGGACGAGAGCGCCTGACGCGAGGCCTCCAGGCTGGCGCATTCGTCGATTCGCTGTTGCAGAAAGGCTTCCAGATCAGGGTAGCGGCGCACGGCATCGTCAAGACGCGGGTCGTGGCCCGGCTGGTAGGCGCCGACGCTGATCAGGTCGCGGTTGCGCTGATAGCGTGAAAACATGGCCTTGAAGCCCTGTGCCTGGCGGCGTTGGCCGTCATCGACGATGGCGTTCATGGCACGGCTGATCGAGGCTTCGATATCGATGGCGGGATAGTGGCCGGCCTCGGCCAGGCCTCGCGACAGCACCACGTGGCCGTCGAGTATGGCCCGCGCCGAATCGGCGATCGGGTCCTGCTGGTCGTCGCCTTCAGTGAGTACGGTATAGAAAGCGGTGATGGAGCCTCCGCCGGGCGCTGCGTTGCCCGCGCGCTCGACCAGGCTCGGCAGCTTGGCGAAGACCGAGGGCGGATAGCCCTTGGTGGCCGGGGGCTCGCCGATGGCCAGGGCGATTTCGCGCTGGGCCATGGCGTAGCGAGTGAGCGAATCCATGATCAGCAGCACGTTCTTGCCGTCGTCACGAAAACCTTCGGCCAGGCGGGTGGCGTAGGCGGCCCCCTTGAGTCGCTGTAGAGGCGAAGTATCTGCCGGGGCAGCGACCACCACCGCACGACGGCGTCCTTCGGGGCCGAGGATATTGTCGATGAAGTCCTGTACTTCGCGGCCACGCTCCCCGATCAGACCCACCACGATGACATCGGCCTGGGTATAGCGAGCCATCATCCCGAGCAGTACCGACTTGCCCACGCCCGAGCCCGCGAACAGCCCCATGCGTTGACCGCGGCCTACGCTGAGCAGCGCGTTGATGGCGCGGATGCCGACGTCGATCTGTTCGTCGATCGGGGCCCGCGATAAGGGGTTGAGCGGAGGGGTGGCCAGCGGTGCGCGGGGAGCGTCGTCGAGCTCGCCGAGCCCGTCGAGGGGGGCGCCGGTGCCGTCGACAACGCGACCCAGCAGACTGTCGCCCAATGGAAAGCGGCGCGAGGCATTGGCGCCACCCTCACCCAGGGGCAAGACGCGGGCGCCAGGCATCAGGCCACTGATCTCTCCCAGCGGCATCAGAAACAGACGCTCGCCGGCAAAGCCTACCACCTCCGCCTCGGCGTACTGGCTGGCCTGGCTACCGTCTGGTTGGCGCGGGCCTTCACCGGGGAGTTCAATGCGACAGCTGTCACCCAGCGCTACCTGCAGACCCACCACTTCGATCACCATGCCGGTGGCGCGAATGACACGTCCGGTGGCTCGCGTAGCGGGCAGGCCGTCAACCCGTTGGGTGACGGCCTGAAGCACGCGCTGCCAGTGCTGATGGTGGGCCTGAGGTGAGTTCATGGGGCGCTGTCCTCGCCGCTAGTGCTGTCGTCGTCCGTCTCGCGGGGGGCGCGGCGGCGGACCTGGGCGGTGACGGCCTGCCAGCGGCGCTCCCAGGTGGCGTCGATATCGCCCTGGTCGCCGCTGACGCGACAGCCGCCCCGATGCAGACGTTCGTCGGCTCGCAGTGTCCAGCCGGCGGTCTCCAGCTGCTCTCCCAGGTGGCGCTCAACCAGTCGCAGGTCCAACGGATGCAGCCATAGGCGTTGGCGGCCTACCAGCGGCGGGTCGGTATGCAGCAGCTGTTGCACCAGCTCCACGACCTGGCGAGGGCGTGCCTTCAATGCCTCGCCTGCCAGCTGTCGACCGGTGGCCAGGGCCAGGTCGGTCAGCTGTTCCGCCACGGCATCATCGAGCTGCATCAGCGCCGCCTGGAAGTCTTCGACCAGCTGTGCCAAGGGAGCCAGCGCTTCCTCGCTACGGGTGTCGATCGCGGCGGCGATTTCCTGCTCGGCCTGGGCACGCCCGGCGGCAAGACCTTGCTCCAGGCCCTGCTGATAGCCCTTGGCATGGCCTGCGTCGAAGCCTTGCTGGTGACCCTGGGCATGGCCTTCACGGTGACCTGCGTCCCGCGCACGCTGGCGCTCGGCAGCCAGCTCATTGCGTGTCGGTGCGTCAGGCGCGGGCGCCTCGTCTGCATCTTCGGGCAGGGCTCCCATGTTCCAGCGACGCCAATGGCTCATGCCCGCGCCCCCTTGTCATGCGTCTTGTGCACGCCCTTAGACATAGGCTTCGTCCCCTCCACTGAGCACAATTTCGCCGTTGTCGGCGAGGCGGCGCACCACTTGCAGGATGACCTTCTGTTCGGCTTCCACCTGGGAGACCCGAATCGGGCCGCGGGCATCCATGTCTTCCTGCAGCAGGTCGGCGGCACGTTGGGACATGTTGACCAGGAACTTGGCCTTGAGGGTTTCCGGAGCGCCCTTGAGGGCGATGACCAGACTGTTGGTCTCGATTTCCTTGAGCAGCAGCTGGATGCTGCGATCGTCGAGGTCGCCGATGTTCTCGAACAGGAACATCTCGTCGATGATCTTCTGGGCCAGGTCCTCGCTGTGGGAGCGCACCGTGTCGATGGCGGCCTCTTCCTGGGTGGTATTCATCAGGTTGAGGATCTCTGCCGCGGTACGTACGCCACCCATCTTGCTGCGTTTGAGGTTCTGCCCGTCGAGCATGCTGGTCAGCACTTCGGTGAGTTCCTGCAGCGCTGCTGGCTGAACGCCGCTGAAGGTGGCGATCCGCAGCACCACATCGTTGCGCTGCTTTTCGTCGAACAGTTCGAGTACATCGGCGGCCTGGTGGCGCTCCAGGTGCACCAGCACGGTGGCAATGATCTGCGGATGCTCGTCGCGGATCAGCTCGGCCACGGTGGCCGGTTCCATCAGGTTGAGGGCATCGATGCCGCTGCTGGTGCCGGCGGTTTCCAGCACGTCTTCGATCAGGCTCGAGGCGCGCTCGCTGCCTAGTGCCTTGGTCAGCACCGAGCGGATGTGTTCGCTGGAATTCATGTTGAGACCGATGAACTCCTCGGTCTCGGTGTGGAAGTCATGCAGGACCCTTCGCATCTCTTCGTGGGAGATCTGGCCGAGCTGGGCCATCTCCCGCGATATCTGCTGGATCTCTTTGGCATTCAGGTACTTGAATACCTCTGCAGCGCTATCTTCGTCCAGGGCAAGCAGCAGCACGGCGCTGCGTCGAATGCCGCTCGAGGTTTCGATGCTAGTCATTGGCGTTCATCCAGCTGCGCACGATCATGGCGACCAGACGTGGGTCTTCCTGAGCCATTTCCCGCAGGTCATTGAGATTCTGTTCGTAGGCATTGGCCTTGCGCTTGCGTCGGTTGTCACGGCTGTATGTGGCCGCCTCGTCTTCGCCTGACTCGCTGTCGCCATCAGCCTTGTGCTCGCCTTCGGCCTCTTCGTCGCCGACCCGGGCCGAGAAGGCACTGGGCATCGCAGGCGCTGGCGGGGTTTCCGTATAGCGGCGAATCAGCGGGCGCAGGACCAGCAGGTACAGCAGCAGTGCAGCCAGCAAGATCAGCAGGTAACGACCTATCTCCTTGGCCAGCTGGTGGACCATGGGGTCCTTCCACCAGGTCGGCTCGACCAGCGCATCCGGCTGGGTAAACGGACGGTTGACAACGGACAAGGCGTCGCCGCGCTCCTCGGAGTAGCCCATGGCCTGGCGCACCAGGGTCTCGACCTCGGCCAGCTGGGTGTCGGAGAGGGGCGTGCGGGTGGCTTCGCCGGCGTCGTCGACGCCATCCTGATAGTTGATGACCACCGCGGCGGAGAGGCGCTCGATGCCTCCACGCTGGTGCTGTACGTGGGAGACCTGGCGGTCGACCTCGTAGTTGGTGACGTCATCGCGGCGAACTCGCTGGGCGCTGGCCTGTTCGTCGCCGGCGGTGTCCTGGGCGTTCCCCGGCTGCTCGGCGGCCGCCGGGTCGGTCTCTCCGTTGTCAATCGGCGACGCGGCGGTGGTCGGGGCGCTGTTGCTCAGGGCACCAGGGATGCCGCTGGCCAGATCGCCCTGGCCATTGATGTCCAGGCTCGACTGGTGACTGCGCACGGCGGCCTGGTTAGGGGGCTGATTGGGGCCGTAGCGCTCTTGGGTCTCTTCACGCTTGGAGAAGTCGATCTGAGCGGTGATCTGCGCGTGCACATTGGCAGGGCCCACCAGTGGCGCCAGGATGTCCTCGATCCGTCGCTGGTAGGAACGCTCGACCTCGGCGATGTAGTCGAGCTGGGTGCCGTCGAGCCCCAGCCCGCTGTGGCTGGCCGCCGACAACAGACGACCGTTCTGGTCGATCACCGTCACGTCTTCACCGGCCAGGTCGGGCACGCTGGATGACACCAGGTGGACCATGGCGGCCACCTGGCCTTCTCCGACTCGCCTGCCGGGCTCGAGGGTCAGCACCACCGAGGCCTTGGCCGGCTGGCGTTCGCGCACGAACACCGAATCCTTGGGCAGCGCCAGATGTACCCTGGCATCGGCGACCGGGCCCAGCGAGGCAATGGAGCGAGCGAGCTCACCCTCGAGGCCTCGCTGGTAGTTGATCTGCTCAGCGAATTGACTGATACCGAAGGCCTGGTCCTGCATCAGCTCAAGGCCCACGTTGCCGCCGTGGGGCAGACCTTGTTCGGCCAGCTGCAGGCGCAGGGTGTGCAGTTGATCGTCCGGCACCAGCAGGGCGTGGCCGCCGGCGGAGAAACGATAGGGTACGCCGCGACTGTCGAGCTCGGTGATGATGGCACCACCGTCGGCTTCGCTGAGGTTGCTGAACAGCACGCGATACTGCGGGCGTGAGGCCCACAGCACCAGGGCGACGATGAGCGCGATCGAAGCTGCCCCTGCCAGCAGCAGCGGAATCAAGGGCTTGCCACCCAGTCTTGACGTCAGTCCGGACAGGGGGCCCGCGCTGGTGGCTTTGGCGTCTGCCGTGGCGCTCATGGACGATTCCTGTGCGGAAGAGACGTGTAAAGTCGAGTCATTGGCATGACCGGTGGTCCGTTGGTCGAGTGGCCGCGGGCAATGCCCGGTTCTGTGTTGATGCCTATTATCGCGAGGCCTGGTCGAGCCAATGATTGAAATAGCCCATGTTTTGTCGGCCATTTACGGCGATGAGCAGGACGCAAGACTTGGTAGGCTTGCCTGCGACGATCGGGGAACTCCCTGCAGACTAACGAGCACCAGGACTTCACATGTCGACACCCGCGATGCAATCGGTTCTGGCCCAGATGGCCACCATGGCCCGTGATGCCGGTCAGGTTTCTGCGGCACAGCCTCCAGGCGTGCGCGATGGGGCCGAAGTCGACGGCGGCTTCGCCGATGCACTCAAGTCTTCGATACAGCGCATCAATGAGTTGAAGGCGACGGCCGACACCCAGGCCAAGGCCTTTCAGGCTGGCGTTCCGGGCGTCGAGCTCAACGATGTGATGGTCGACATGCAGAAGGCCAGCGTGGCTTTCCAGATGGGCCAGCAGGTGCGCAACCGCCTGGTATCGGCCTATCGGGACGTCATGAACATGCAAGTCTAGGCTGGCCTCTTACCAGCCCTATCCCCAGCCCGAGATGCGCCTGGGCGCGAGGCAGGCTGTGCGTGAGCCGTATGCCATTACCTTGGGCGCCGAGTCCCGTTTCGACACAGTCTTGTCATCAATAGCTGGTATTCCTGCCGCACCCCTTCGCTCAAGAAACGGGACAACCAGGGAACCTTGCTCCGATGACGCCTCTTCGCTTTCTTTCCATCCGCACCGGCGGCCTGCTGGTGCTGGCGCTGTTCTTTTTCCTTATGGCGGGCCTTGGTGGGCTTGGCCTGTATGCCAACCAACAAGGCCGTGAAGCCTTCGACACGATGCGAGAGGAGCATGTCGAGCAATTTCGGCTGCTCAACCTGGCTCAGACCCAGGTCTTTCGCTCACGCGTAGAGATGGACCGGGCGGCGCGGCTGACGCGGGTCCCTTCCTTCGATCGTCCGGGGCCGGTCATCGAAGCGGCCGAGGCGCTGCTGACGGATGCCAAGCTGGCCTTTGACGATTTTATGGCGTCGGACGCCAGTGAGGCCCTGGCGAGCAACAGGTCAACGCTGGAACAGCACTTTCGCTCGCTGGTCGGTACCGGCCTTGAGCTGCAATTGATGCTGCTCAAGGAGGGCGACCTGGGGGGCTACGATGCGGGGCAGTCCCGCCTGACCGCCATGAGCCACGACTTCGTGGAGGGTGTGGAGGCCTTTTCGGCCGAGGCGTTGGCGCAGGAGGCGCGGCTTGCAGCGGGCTTTCGCCACCTGGCGGACCGCATGAACATGGCGCTGGCCGCGACGCTGGGGCTGTCACTGCTGGTGTCTGTGTTGCTGGCCTTTGGCGTGAGACGTCACGTTCTTCAGCCGCTCAAGGCGTTGCTGCGCCACTTTGAGGCCTTGGCTCAGGGGCAGCTCGAATGGTCACTGCCAGACCGGGGCAACAACGAGGTAGGGCAGTTGTATCAAGGCGTTGAGTCACTGCGTCTGGCCCTGGTGAAGAACGTGCGTGACATGCGCGAGGCCAGCGATAGCCTCCGCCACAACGCTGAACGCATGCAGGATGATGGCCGTGAGCTTTCCCGTCGTACCCAGCAGCAGGCGGCGGCCATGGAGCAGACGGTCGCCAGCCTGGAGCAGTTGACGGCGACCGTGGCGCAGACGGTGGCCCATCTCGGTGCAGCCAATCGCCTGGCCGACGACGTGGGGCAGCGTGCTGCCAGCGGCAGTGAAGGAGTTGCCGCGGTGGCAACGGCCATGGCCGAGATTCAGCGTCACGCGGACCAGGTTCAGGCGATGGTCAAGCTGATCGATGATATTGCCTTCCAGACCAACCTGCTGGCCCTCAATGCGTCGGTCGAGGCCGCTCGAGCCGGGGAACACGGTCGTGGATTTGCCGTGGTGGCGGCAGAGGTGCGCAGTCTGGCAGCGCGCAGTGCGGAGGCTGCGGGCGAAATTCGTGATCTGACCGGGGCCTCCAGTGCCAGTGTGGCAGTCGGCGCCCGGCAGTCCCGTGACGCTGATGCGTCCATTCAAGGTATCGCCGGTGCCATCGTCGAGCTGGGGGCACGCATGGTGGAACTCGAACAGGCGGCTGGCGAGCAGCATCAGGGCCTGGATCAGCTCACCCAGGCGATGGCCGACATCGACAGCGTGACCCAACGCAATGCCGACATGGTCCGGCGCTCCAGGCAAGAGGCCGAGCGCCTGACGCAGACGGCTGTTGCGTTGACCGAGGCCAATGCTCACATGCGCCTTCCAGACACCTGCACGCATCTCGACGATGAGCCTTCCTCCCTGGCCCCGCCGACGTCAGCGGCAAGAACACAACGCCGGTGGCTGCCGCTGTTCAAGCGTCAGCAAGCACTCAAGCCCCAGGGCATTGGAAGTGCATGACCTGGGTGCTGGTACAGGAACGGCCTCAAGGGGGCATGCTCCGGGGGGCGTGCTCCAAGGGGCCGTCTTCAAAGGGCGAATGCTCATGGGGGTCGTGATGAACCGGCCTGCTAGGCCGTTAATAGACCTTACCTGCGTTGATTAAAGGTGAGTGTGAAATAGCCGATAGAGCTTTCTGTCGACCTCGCTCACGCGAGGCCCACCCCCCTGACAGAGAGCGACATGATTCATTCATTGAGATTTCGGCTCCTGTTGACCACCGTGGCCGTCATCCTGGCGGCCCTGGTGATCAACGGCCTAGTGAACTTCAGCATTCTTCAGCATCATCAGGAGCGCCAGGTCGGTGAGCAGCTGGCGTCTGTTGCCGAGGGCAACAAAGCCGCCATCGACGAATGGGTCATCGGTCATGGCCGGCAGCTCGAGGCGTTGGCGCCAGCGGTGGCCGTAGCGGATCCGATGAGCGCGCTACTGCAGCTTCAGGCAGGGGGTGGGTTCTACGCAACCTATATGGCCCACCAATCAAGTGGCGAAGCAGTATTTTCAGATGGCTGGCAAGCGCCCGCGGACTATGATCCGCGGCAACGCCCCTGGTACCTCCAGGCGGTGGCCGCGGAGTCCACGGTGGTGACACCTCCTTACAAGGATGCTGATAGCGGTAAGCTGGTGGTGACCTTCGCCACACCTTTCTATCGTCAGGGGAGCCTGGAAGCGGTAGCGGGTGGGGATATCATGATCGACAGCGTGATCGATGTCGTGAAGGGGATCGCACCCACGCCTAACAGCTTTGCCTTTCTGGTGGATGGAGACGGCAAGCTGGTCGCACATCCCGACGCGTCGCTTAGCCTGGTCCCGGCCAGCGAGCTTGCCGAGCGCCTCACGCCAGACTTCCTGGTCCGCCTGAGTGAACAGCAGTCGCCGATCGAGGTCGAGATCGATGAGCGTCTGCGCAAGCTGTACGCCACGTCCATTGATGGCACGGATTGGCAGTTGGTGATCGCCCTGGATAGCCAGGAAGCCGGTGCCAGTCTCGCCCAGGTGACACAGGCGTCGATCTGGACGCTGCTGATCGTTGGCCTGGTGGCACTGCTAGTGCTGGGTGTATTGCTTCGCTTCGCGCTTAAGCGGCTGTCCACCGCTCGGGATGCCATGGTGAATGTGGCCAGTGGCCATGGCGACCTGACCCGACGCCTGCCTGAAAGTGGCAAGGACGAAGTGGCGCAGATTGCCGCCGCCTTCAATCGATTTGTGTCGCGCATGGAGGCGGTGATGGTCACCATTCGCGAAAGCAGCGAGTCCGTGCGCGTGGCCGCAGGCGAGATTGCGCTAGGCGGTCAGGACCTGTCACGACGCAGCGAGTCGACGGCCTCGAGCCTGCAGCAGACGTCGGCATCCATCGAAGAAATCACCAGTACCGTGGCGCATACTGCAGCATCATCCAGGGAGGCTCGGCGCCAATCGGGTGAAGCGTCCGGAGTGGCCGAGAAGGGCGGCGAGGTAGTCGCTGAGGTGGTGACAACCATGGAGTCCATCACCGAGTCGTCAAGCCAGATCGGCGCCATCGTCAAGGTCATGGATGGGATCGCCTTTCAGACCAACTTGCTGGCGCTGAATGCATCGGTAGAGGCCGCGCGAGCGGGTGAGCATGGGCGCGGCTTCGCCGTTGTAGCAAGCGAGGTGCGCCAGCTCGCCACTCGCTCAGCCGATGCGTCACGAGAAATTCGTGGACTGATTGAGACGTCCGGCGAGCGAGTCGCCAGTGGCACGGAACTGGTGCGTCGGGCCGGCCAGACCATGGACGAAATCGTTCACCAGGTGGGGCGCGTCGCCCTGAGCCTTGACGAAATCAGCGTGGCTGCCGATGAGCAGAGCGAGGGCATCGCCCAGGTCAACATCGCCGTCGCTGAGCTGGATCGTATGTCTCAGCAGAATGCCAGTCTGGTCGAAGAGTCCACTGCTGCCACCGAACGTCTGCTGGAGCAGGCAGACCGGCTGGGTCAGCTCGTCTCGGGATTTACCTTGGGAACACCCGCGACCTTGACCCAGACCAGAGGGCCATCGCCGGCACATATGCCTGATCTGTCGTCGTCCACTAGTGGCTCCGCTGCTACGGCCGTCTAACCCTTGGGGACAGCCCGCTGACCATCCTACGGAGGAACGATGCTTATAAGAAGCGCCTATTCCGAGGGGCTGTTCTAAGGGCGGAGTGCTCTGAGAATGATGGGTCAGCGTGCCCGTCGCTTCCCTGGACATCTGGAGTCGTCGCCAGGCCAGGGGAGCGATGGGCATCGTACTTGTGACTGAGGCATAGGGCTGAGTGTCGATGGCGCCCCGCCGCCGGCGTCGGGGCTGGTCATTCAGGACTCGGGTTTACGGCTAAGTGCACAGGGGGAATGAGAAATGTAGGTACCAAAGGTCTGTTGTGTCGATATCGTGTCAATGTCATTTCGCGCTTGCCGATCGAGGCTGCGGCCCTTCCATGCTTCCCCTACTCATTGGCGTCTGACTTTCGTCGACTTCCTACGTTTAATGCCGTAGAGCCAATGTGTGTCCGATGATTGTCCTTAAGGACGAGGGGGTGAACGGTTTTTTTAAAATTATAGAAATTAATATATTAATCCCATCACGTTAAAATATTAGTGTGATGACGTGGTTTTTTTAATTACTCGCCAGCTTTGCATAATCAACTTCGAATGAAGCATCCTCACTTCTCCCGTGCCATCACGCCGTGCTCTTAGCCATCGCCATGGCTTAGTTCCATTCAGCAAAGCGCTGAGGTTGTTATATGTACAACAGTCGTAGGAAATAATGCGATTACTGTGCTTATACGAGGCTTTCTTTTTCTGTATTGTTTGTATCTTGTTGTTTTATATATCATTTTTTGTAATTTTTCATGCGTTTGTCGATGCCTTTTCGCCTTCGTTATCGGGGCGTGAAGTTCATGTTTATTTGTATCGGCATAATTGTATGTCGCTGGATTACTCATTATGCCGAAGTCGTTTTATTTTCGTAGTGAATGGCAGGGTTGGCTGGATGATGACAGACAAGATCATTAACATCCTCGGTTGTAACGTAAGACGGTTCTTTTGTTTCAAAGTGTATGAAGAGCCGCGTAACAGAAAAAATGTGCAGAAAGTGCTGTTGGGCACTGAAGTGGGCGAGGGGAAACGTCCGTGACATCCCCGGGGCGGTAGCGTGCTTTTAGCATTGTTCACGTATATATCGTCCCATCGGCACGTCAGAGTCTGGCAACGACGCGTTAACACATAAGCCTTATCACTCAAGGCGCCATCACACAGGCGCCAAGATAAGGGCTGAAGTAGCTGCTGTTAGGTAACGGCCAGAAGACAGGGGCAGAAAACAGGATCAGAAAAAGAGGGCTTGGCAGGGCACCTTGGCATGGCGTTCACGAACCTGCTGTTCCCATGCCGCCGCAGGCCCCTGACGGTGTCTCCGCCGGTCCTGCTCTTTCGACCTGGAGGCTTCTGACACTTCTCCTCTTGCTATGGCAGCCGGTCCCCCATCTTCACCCCAGCTGTCTCGCCGACGCGCCATGGCCGAACCGTTTCCCTGTACTTCCGATGTCATCTCTCATCACTTTTCTGATGACCCCCTTGCGACCGTATTTCAGGCAGGCGTAGGCCGGCCTCTGCTTTCTTGAGGATTAGCTTCCATGGATCTAGCACCCGACAGGCAGACTCACCTGAGACAACTCGAGGCTGAGTCGATCCATATCATCCGAGAGGTGGCGGCCGAGTTTCGTCGGCCCGTCATGCTGTACTCGATTGGCAAGGACTCGTCGGTGATGCTGCATCTGGCTCGCAAGGCGTTCTTTCCCGGGACGCCTCCGTTTCCCCTCATGCACGTCAACACGACCTGGAAGTTTCGGGAGATGATCGCCTTCCGGGATCTCATGGCCAAGCAGTCAGGCATGCAGCTTATCGAGCACATCAATGAGGAAGGCGTCGCTGCCAACATCAACCCGTTTGACCATGGCAGTGCCAAGTACACCGATGTGATGAAGACTGCCGCACTCAAGCAAGCGTTGGACCAGCATGGTTTCGATGCTGCTTTCGGTGGTGCTAGGCGTGATGAAGAAGCCAGCCGTGCCAAGGAACGCATCTTTTCCTTTCGTGACCGCCACCATCGCTGGGAGCCCAAGAGCCAACGTCCCGAGCTATGGAGTCTGTACAACGCCAAGATCAACAAGGGTGAGTCGATTCGCGTATTTCCTCTCTCCAACTGGACCGAGCTGGATATCTGGCAGTACATCCACCTCGAATCGATTCCCATCGTCCCGCTGTACTTCGCTGCGCCACGCCCGGTGGTCGACAGAGACGGAATGCAGATCATGGTGGACGATGAACGCCTCCCCCTGGCCCATGATGAAGTCCCTCAACAGCGCTGGGTGCGTTTTCGCACCCTGGGGTGCTACCCGCTGACCGGCGCGGTCGAGTCACGGGCCGCGACACTACCCGAGATCATTCAGGAAATGCTGCTGACTCGCACCAGCGAGCGAAGTGGCCGCGCTATCGACCATGACCAGGCCGGTTCGATGGAGAAGAAGAAGCGCGAAGGCTACTTCTGACATCACGTCGTAGCAACACGCCTACTTGGCAGCAGATATAGGCCGCCGCAGCGGCTGCTTCCAGGTTGCAAGCATCGAGATGACGGCACCTCGACCCCCGAGCGCGGTGGTCAACCCGTGGATGTTAGCTCTGCCCGGGCAGCGTTGCTGCCGCGCTTACCCGCCGGCCGTTTTGCATGGCGGCATCCTCTCTTTCAACAGGAATTCTGCATGTCTCACCAGTCCGAGCTGATTGCCAGCGATATCGAGCGCTATCTTCACGAGCATGAGAACAAGGACCTGCTGCGGTTTATCACCTGCGGCAGCGTGGATGACGGAAAGTCGACCCTGATCGGCCGCCTGCTGCATGACTCGAAGATGATCTATGAGGATCAGTTGGCGGCCATCACTCAGGCCTCTCGGACCAGTGGCACGACGGGGGATGAGGTGGACCTTGCCCTGCTTGTCGATGGACTGCAGTCCGAGCGAGAGCAAGGGATTACCATTGATGTGGCATACCGGTTTTTCTCCACCGACCGGCGCAAGTTCATCATTGCTGATACGCCTGGGCACGAGCAGTACACCCGCAACATGGCGACTGGGGCGTCGACGGCAAGTCTTGCCATTATCCTGATAGATGCGCGACATGGTGTGCAGACCCAGACACGGCGCCATAGCTTCATCTGTGACCTGCTAGGTATTCAACATCTGGTGGTAGCGATCAACAAGATGGATCTGGTGGGCTACGACCAGCGGCGCTATCAAGAGATCGTTGAACAATATCAGTCAGTTGTCGATCGCGTCAGCGCTCGGGATATCCGCTTTATGCCGATTTCAGCGCTCAAGGGTGACAATGTGGTGGAGCCAAGTAGCGAGATGCCCTGGTACGACGGGCCGAGCCTACTGGAGCTGCTGGAAACGGTGGAATTGCAGCATGACCAGAACTTGCGTGACCTGCGCTTGCCCGTGCAGTTCGTCAGTCGTCCTAACCTGGACTTTCGCGGTTATGCCGGCACGCTGACGTCCGGGATCTTGACGGCAGGTGCCACGATCAGAGTCCTGCCCCGGGGCACCACGAGCCAGGTGAAGCGAATCGTTACCATGGATGGGGATCTCGAGGCTGCGTTTCCGGGGCAGGCCATCATGGTCACTCTGGCTGGCGACATCGATGTCTCGCGAGGAGACTGGATCGTAGCTGCCGATGACCCTGTGACGCTATGCGATGGTTTCGAAGCCGATATCGTCTGGATGCATGAAACGCCGTTGGAACCCGGCAAGCTCTACGACATCAAGCTGGCTACGCGAGACCTGGCCGGGAAGGTAGTGGCCATTGATTACCTGATCGACGTCAACACCTTGGAGCAAAGACATGGTGTACAGCTCGATCTCAATGCCATTGCGCGCTGCCGCCTGGAGCTGACAGCCGAGGTGCCAGTAGATGACTACCGCCGCTACCCGGGCACCGGGTGTTTCATACTGATTGATCGGCTCACCAACCTGACCGTTGGTGCAGGCATGATTCATAGCCCTGTGGATAGCGAACTGCCGTATGAGTTTCGCAATCATGACAGCAAAGCCAGCGTGGTCTGGAACCGCACCACGGTCACCAAGGCCATGCGTGAGCGAACCAATGGGCATGCTGGCCGATGTGTCTGGTTCACCGGTCTATCTGGCTCCGGCAAGTCCACATTGGCGAATGCTCTGGAAGTCGAACTGAATCGACGTGGCTATCACACCATGATTCTCGATGGAGACAATATCCGTCACGGGCTGTGCAAAGATCTCGGGATGAATGAGAGAGATAGAGCAGAAAATATTCGGAGAGTCGGTGAAGTAGCACGTCTCTTCGCAGAATCCGGCGTCATTGTGATAACGGCGTTTATTTCACCTTTTCGCGCAGACAGAGAAGCCGCTAGAGCCCTGTTCGATCAGGATGGTTTTGTAGAAGTGTTCGTGGACACGCCCCTGGATGTGTGTGAGAAAAGAGACCCTAAGGGACTGTATCAAAAGGCAAGAGAGGGAAAAATTGCCGATTTCACTGGCATCAACAGCCCCTACGAAGCACCCGTCGATGCCGAAATCGTTGTGGATACTGAGAAGATGAGCGAGAAGGACATTATTGCGAAGTTACTGAAGTATATGTAAGCGTCTACCTAAAGCCATTTGGCGAGACAATCTCAGTGTTTTTGTCACGGTGATGTCGGGGTTATACATTTCTGTTAAACACGCTTTCCTGTTTGTGCAGATATACCACAGAAAGCGAGATTATCGCGAGCTCAGAAGCATGGCCGGACAATGCAGGGGACGAAAGGTAGATGCGATGGATGCTAAAGGGATGAAAGTAGGGGTGGGGGCAGGAAGAGCAATAAGCGCTGCCAGCAGGGCAGTGCACCAGCGCAGTCAGATACGACTGTCTGCCTTAGCACTGCTGTTGCTGTGGACCCTGGGGGGATGTACTCATTCGCCTATGGCGCCGACCCGTGTGGACGCCAGCATTATGGCTACACCGACTGGGCGGTCGTTAGATGCATCGCTGGCACGGTTTCTGACAGACGCTAGTGCGGGTAGCGTCACGGTCTTGCCGAGCAGCCCCTGGGGAGCCAATGCCGAGGTACAGGCAGATGCCCCCTACTTTGCTGCGAGTCGGCGAATCTGCCGTCATCTCACGATACGACGCGCCAACGCAGAGCGAATGGTGGCGGTGGCCTGCCGGGGTGAGCAAGGTAACTGGACCAGTGATCGATTGGTGACAGCGCTGTTTAACGGAGCGGAGACCTGGTGATGGCGTACATGGACGGTACGAGCGAGGGACGCAAGCTGGGTAATAGATCTGAAGTAGCAGAAGCGGACGGTGACAGTGAGAGCTGTCGAGCCGGGCTCTGCTCGCTGAAATACACCATGGCTCTCGTGGTGATGGTGTGGCTCATTATGTTGCCGATCGCTGCCATGGCACAGAGCCTGGTGCTGCCAGACGACATTCTGCCAGGCGCTCAACGGCAGGAAGGTGTTGAGGCGATCGACGACCGGCCCCGCACAAACTGGCATAACGATCACTATGGTCCCGTGGCTTCTTCGCCTATCTCCAGTACAACACCTAGCGTTGACCTGTTGCCGCCCTTTGGCGACAACCTTTTCGCGGGAGGGTTCCGCGGCACTATGGCGGACGGCTTGAATCGCGACTACCGAATCAAGCCCGGTGACCAGGTGACATTGAGGGCATGGGGGGCGGTAGAGTTTGATCGCGTGATACCTGTGGACGCGCAGGGCAATATCTTTCTGCCCTCTATAGGGCCGCTTGCGGTGCAAGGCTTGAGTCATGGTGAGCTGGATGCCAGGGTGCGGGCTGCCATTCAGAACATCTATCCCGACAATGTGCAGGTCTACACCAATCTCCAGGGTGTCCAGCCCGTGGGCGTCTATGTGACCGGCTACGTTCATAGCCCGGGTCGCTACGCAGGCACTCCATCAGACTCGATCCTGTACTTTCTTGATCAGGCCGGCGGCATCGACAACGCTCTTGGCAGCTATCGTCGGGTCAAGCTGATGCGCCAAGGGCAGCACTTAGCCAGCTTCGACCTTTATCGGTTTCTCCTGGATGGCAGTATTGCTCGGCCCCAGCTCCGCGATGGCGACACCATCGTGGTGGAGGAGCGTGGGCCGTCGATTGCGGTAACGGGAGACGTCGAGCGTGCCTATCGCTACGAGCTGTTGACGAACCAGTTGAGTGGTAGTGAGCTGGTCACTTTGGCGCGCCTGAAAAGTGGGGTATCACACGCTCTACTCAGGGGACAGAGAGCGACCGGCCCGATGGCGACGTATCTGACCCTGGCGGAGTTTGCGGGCCGCCAGATCAGGCCCGGCGATGAGGTCATCTTCAGCGCTGACCATCAGGAAGACACCATTGTGGTGACGTTGGAAGGGAGCTTTATGGGGCCGTCTCGATTTGCTCTCCCTATCGACGCTCGCTTGGGTGAGTTGCTGGATGCGGTCGCCGTCCAGCGAAACCTGTCTGCCAGCGGCAATGTCTCGATTCGTCGAGAAAGTGTCGCTTTCCAGCAGAAGCAGGCATTGGAAGATAGCCTGCGTCGTCTGGAAACAACCTATCTCGGGGCATCATCCGCTACTGACGAGGAAGCGCAGATCCGTGTTCGTGAGGCTGAGTTGATTCAGACCTTTGTAGCTCGTGCCCGTCAGCTGGAGCCTAGTGGGCGGCTCGTGGTGGCAAGTGATCAAGGGGTTGCGGACATCAGGTTGCAGGATGGTGATGTGGTAACCCTGCCCGAGGCGTCTGACTCGGTGCTGATCAGCGGTGAAGTCGTCGTTCCCCAGGCGATGGTCTTTCAGACGGGAGCTGGGCTTGATCACTATCTTGAGGCTGCAGGCGGGCTGACGCAGAGGGGGGATGACGACCATATTCTGGTGGTGAGGCAGAACGGCGCTGTGCGAAATGCGGATGATGTCGCGCTCCAGCCTGGAGATGAAATTCTGGTGATGCCCAAGGTACCGACCAAGAATCTCCAGCTGGCGACGAGCCTGACGCAGATTCTCTACCAGATTGCCGTGGCTACCAAGGTAGCGGTCGATCTGTAGAGTGGCAGCGGACCTGGAGGAGAGTACCGGCATGAGTCGTGCGGCAACGCGTCATCCCTGGGTGGTGACCCGCAGTGTGTGGTATGCGCTTTTCCTGCGGGAGGCGATAGCCCGCACCATGACGGACCGTATGGGCTGGTTCTGGATGGTGGCAGAACCCATTCTGTTCACGCTTATCATGGTTGCCATCCGTAGCTTCGTACATGCGGACAGTCTGATAATAGGTGCCCCTTTTCTGCCCTGGATGGTGGTCGGCTTAATGGGTTTCTTTCTTGTGCGAGAAGGCATGACCAGAGGCATGGGAGCTATAGGGGCGAATCAGGCACTATTTGCCTATCGGCAGGTGCTGCCTATCGATCCCGTGATGGTGCGGGTGGGCTTAGAAGGGCTGCTACGGTCTTTTATCTTTCTCCTCTTTATTGCTGGTGGCCTATTGCTTAAGGTCGATGCTATGGCCCCTGACGATGCGCTGATAGCTTTATCCTGGTGGCTGGCGCTGTGGGTGCTGGGGCTAGCACTGGGGCTGATCGTATCAGTGCTAGCCACCTTGGTGGCTGAAGTCGCCATTGTTCTAAGAATGGCAATGATGCCGATGCTGATCCTGTCTGGCGTCATTTTTCCGATTCAGGTGGCTCCCCATTGGGCGCAACAGTATTTGTTACTGAATCCTGTGGTACATGGGTTAGAACATCTAAGAAAAGGTTTTTTCGTTTCCTACTGGCCGGTGGCGGGGGGCAGCGCAGTATATTTCTGGCTGGTGACCCTGACATTGATGTCACTTGGGTTGATATTGCACCTTCGTTTTAAGCACCGTCTGATGGCGCATTGACTACGACGCCATGATAGAAATAGAGCATCTGTATAAGCGATATCACCATCACTTGGTCAGGGACTGGGTGCTGAGGGACATCCATCTGACGATTCCGGCAGGGGTCAGTGTGGGTGTGCTGGGGCGAAACGGCGCAGGAAAGTCGACGTTGCTTAGACTGATTGCGGGAATGGATACCGCAGAACGTGGACGCATCCGGCGTCACGTCAGGGTGTCCTGGCCGATGGGACTGGCGGGCGGTTTTCAGGGAAGCTTGACTGGGCGCCAGAACGTCAAGTTTGTAGCGCGCATTCATGGGGCTGGCAGGGATGTCAGTGAGGTTATCCGGCGCGTGGCGACATTTGCCGAGCTTGGCGAAGCCTTTGATGAGCCAATCCGTACCTATTCAAGTGGTATGCGTTCCCGGCTCAACTTTGGTCTTTCGCTCGCATTCGACTTTGATGTCTATTTGTCGGATGAGGCCACATCCGTAGGTGATCGTGCCTTCAGGGCCAAAGCCACTCAAGCCTTCAAGGAACGTGTAGGCCGATCAAGCCTGATCATGGTCTCTCACAGCGAGGGCATATTGCGAGAACTCTGCCAGGCTGGGATCTATTTGAAGGAAGGCCAGGCCTTCTGGTTCGATGACATTAATGATGCTATCGCCGTGTACCATCGTGACAGCGATCAGGTACTTGGGTCACGTACGACCACTAACCTCACTGAAACGGCCATGTTTCCTCAAGTGGCTCCAGGCCTATCAGAATCGTCAACCGCTATTGCTGGTCCTGAGACGTCTCTACCGGACGCCGAACAGCAACACCCCGAGCGTCAGCCCGCCGATGATAAAGTGGCATCATTCCGTTCCCCTAAGCCGACGGAAGGGCTTGACCAAATGCCTCTTGATGCGTTGAGAAGGCTGCTGAGGCGGCGGCGCCATACAATGATGCGCTGGCAGGCACGCCTGGACGAGTTAGGGGGCTCTGCCACGGCTGGCGATGTTCAGCCTGACGGAAAGTTGCATGAAAGCTTAGTCCTACGTCGCAATATCGCGCGGGACCGTCTGCACGAAGTTCGCCGAGCGATTCAAGCAAGGGACCCGGCACATCAACGTCATGGAACATCACCATGAAGATAGGCCCCATGGATAGCATCCGCCGGGGTATCGCCACCAAGGAACAAATACGATGTTGCGATGGTTGATGGGACGCCCACACTGGTTTGTGGTTTCTTTAGCGATTCTGTTCATGTCGTTCTACTGGCTTGTATGGGCTGAGGATCGCTATGTTTCTGAAGCCGTTGTGGTACTGGAAAGTCCGCAAATTGCGCCTGAAACGTTTAGTTTCTCAAGTCTTCTGGCCGGCGCGAATGTCGACAGCGATATGCTGCTTTTGAGAGAGTATTTACTCTCTGTCGATATGCTAAAATTGGCGGACAGACAGTTAGATTTACGTTCCCACTACAGTAAACATGGAGATTTTCCAGCAAGGTTATGGAACGCGGACGCACCGATAGAAGACATGCACGAGTACTATTTAAAGCGTGTGCGCGTGTCACTCGATGACTATGCAGGTGTTCTAAAGATTGAAGTACAAGCGTTTACTCCTGAGTTTGCTCAGCGGCTAACGTCCCTTCTGCTCGAGGCAGGCGAGTCGCATATGAATGAAATCGGGCAACGGCTCGCTGAAGAACAGGTAAGGTTTCTTGAAGTGCAGGTTGAACGTCTTTCTCTGAGGCTTGATCAGAGTCGAGAAGATCTACTCGATTATCAGAATACACATGGACTGGTATCCCCGACATCAACGGTTGACAGCCTGAATCAGGTTGTCGCAAGTCTTGAAGGTGAATTGGCCAGAATGCAGGCACGGAGGAGTGCCTTGGCCAGCTTCTCGAGCCAACGCTCGGCAGACATGGTCAGAGTAGAGAGTGAAATCACAGCGCTACGGCAACAGATCGATCGAGAGCAGGAACGGCTGGCCAAAGCAACAGGAGATTCTCTCAACCGGCTATCATCTGAATATCAGCGGCTTGAGTTGCGTGCCAGATTTGCACAGGAAACCTACTCGAGCGCACTGACTGCCTTGGAAGGGACCCGTATAGAGGCTGCTCGCAAGTTGAAGCAAGTGAGCGTGTTGCAGAGCCCACTTCTACCAGAATATGCGACACAGCCAGAACGGCTCTATAATCTTTCAATCTTCTCTATCGTAGCAATATTTATTGCTTTCATTGCTAGCATGTTGTGGATGATTGTTCAGGATCATAGAGACTAACGTAAGGCCAGGAATTAACTTGGCCATGGCGCATAACAAACTCTACGGAATACTAACACCTCTGACTCCTTTAAATCGATTACTGAATCATATCTTGATGGCCCTTATGCCTGGCCAGCTTCAATCGCACTACTATCTTCTTCTCCCGGCTAGCAGTGGTCATCCTGAAAGGATGCTGTCCACGGCACTGGGCCGATCACTTGCACGATTACCAGAGGCGCTATATGACCAAGACCTTTCTTGTAACCGGGGGGGCTGGCTTTATCGGTTCGGCCGTAGTCAGAGAGCTGATTGCTAATACCTCTCACCGCGTCATCAATGTCGACAAGTTGACGTATGCCGGGAACTTGGCCTCTGTCGCCTCCGTGGCGTATGACGCTCGCTACACCTTTGAGCGCGCCGACATTTGTGATGATGACGCCATGGCGAGAATTTTCGAACAATATCAGCCGGATGTTGTCATGCACCTGGCAGCCGAAAGTCATGTCGATAGATCCATTGATGGTCCGCGGGAATTTATCCAGACCAATGTAGTGGGAACGCTGACACTGCTTGAGGTGGCACGTGCGTATTGGGAGCGCACCAAGCAAAGCGAAGAAGACAAAGCCAGGGGGTTTCGTTTTCATCACATCTCTACGGATGAGGTGTACGGAGACCTGGATGATGATGGTAGCCTTTTTACTGAGCAGACCCCCTACGCCCCCAGCTCACCTTACTCGGCTAGCAAAGCGGGATCAGATCATCTTGTTCGAGCATGGCTACGTACCTATGGCTTACCCTGCATCATCACTAACTGCTCCAACAACTATGGCCCTTACCACTTTCCCGAGAAGTTGATTCCGTTGATGATTCTCAAAGCGCTACAAGGAAGTCCCTTGCCCGTTTACGGTGACGGAGGGCAGGTGAGGGACTGGTTATATGTGGAAGATCACGCCCGTGCCTTGGTGCAGGTAGCAACGGAGGGAGTAGTGGGTGACACCTACAATATTGGTGGTCATAACGAAAAAACCAATCTGGAAGTGGTGCACATGCTCTGCGACCTTCTGATGGAGATGGCGCCGTCAACACATCACTATCGGGACCTTATTACCTACGTCAATGATCGTCCAGGGCATGACCGGCGCTATGCCATCGATGCCTCCTATATACAGCGAACGCTTGGCTGGGAACCTCGCGAGACCTTCGAATCAGGCTTGCGCAAGACCGTCTCCTGGTATCTTGCCAATGAGCGATGGTGGAAGGCAGTCCAGGATGGAAGTTACCGCGCCGAGCGGCTGGGTGTATTGACATGAGCGTAGTGTTGCTGGGAGCGTCTGGTCAGGTAGGGCACGAGTTGCGCAAGGCTCTGGCGATTCATGCTGACGTGCAGGCACCCTCCCGGCCCGAACTCGACCTCGCCGATATAGATCAGGTGCGCGCCTACCTATCCCATTATCATCCTCAGTGGGTGATAAACGCCGCGGCGTACACCGCAGTGGATAAGGCAGAGAGCGAGACCGAGCTTGCCTTTCGACTCAACGCTGGGTTACCAGCCTGTCTAGCCAAATACTGTGCCGAGCGAGACATATTACTGACGCATTACTCTAGCGACTATGTGTACCCAGGCGATGGAGAGCATTCCTGGAAGGAAGATAGTCCGACAGGACCCTTGTCCTACTACGGGCAGTCCAAATTGGCAGGCGACAAAGCGGTGCAGGCCAGTGGCTGTGCAAGCCAGATATTCCGTACCAGCTGGGTGTACAGCGCTAGGGGCAACAACTTCATGAAGACCATGCTGAGACTTGGTCGTGAGCGTAAATCATTATCTGTCGTTGATGACCAAGTAGGCTCACCGACACCCGCCCGTTTGATTGCGGACATGACGGTATGGGCTTGGCAGCGATATCTGGATGACCAGGAACTAACTGGAATGTTTCACCTAGCCCCAAGAGGAGAGGTGTCATGGTACGGTTTTGCCCGAGAGATCTTTCGTCTAGCGAGAGAGGCGAATATCCCGCTCGCGATAGATGAGGCGGCGCTGGTGCCTCTTGCGACAAGCGAATATCCCACCGCGGCGACGCGCCCTTCCAACTCCCGTCTTTGTCTTCGCCGTACTGAGAGCACCTTCGGAGTGAGACTGCCACATTGGAAGGAACAGCTGGCGCTAACCCTGACAGATTACCTGAAATAGGAAAGCGTTCGAAGTTAATGCTGTTGGCGTTCTGGAAGGGGGCGTATTTTCGCGGCTCTGAGTAGCGCCTTTCCTGACGCTAATTTGCAGGTTGCCTGTGTCCATCTGAGCTTATCACTCTCACTTTACGTTGGCTGAAAGGTGTGTGTCTTACACAACACACTCCACTACTGGCTTCTCTATATTGTCGATATAGCTCCATGTGCTTGAGGGGCAGTCAAACGATTTTAAAAGTAGTAAAGTAAATAACTGGTCAGTAAGTTCTTTAGAAAGACAGATTTTCAGTCTGTCCAACGATATTATTCTGCTTTCCTTGATGTTTAATCCCGTCCTCCCCTTCGTCGCGTTTCTACCTTGTCCTGTATGTCGTCGACACCGCACTGAATATGTTAGCCAACCCGCTTATAAAAATAGCGTGCCCAGTGGTCAGTATCCCCAGAGGTCTTCACCATGAATCGTAAGGGTATTATCCTTGCCGGAGGTTCCGGCACACGTCTACATCCCATTACTCACGGCGTGTCGAAGCAGCTGCTTCCGGTCTACGATAAGCCAATGATTTACTATCCGCTATCCGTTCTGATGTTGGCGGGAATACGCGACATTCTTGTAATTTCCACGCCTGAGGATCTACCCGTATACCGTCAGCTACTGGGGAACGGTGAAAAATTCGGTGTTTCCCTTAACTATGCCATTCAGCCGAAACCCGAGGGCCTTGCCCAGGCGTTTATCATTGGCGAGGACTTTATCGGCAGTGATCCGGTCTGTTTGGTTTTGGGAGATAACATTTTTCACGGGCAACATTTCTCAGAGCAGCTGCTGAGGGCGTCGGATCAATGCCGTGGAGCTACTGTCTTTGGATACTTCGTTAAGGATCCCGAGAGATTTGGTGTCGTCGAGTTCGATCAAAACGGCCGTGCCATATCGATCGAGGAAAAACCGACACGCCCGAAGTCATCCTATGCAGTGACCGGTCTCTATTTTTACGACAATGATGTTGTCGATATTGCTAAAAGTGTGAAGCCTTCCGCCAGGGGAGAGCTGGAGATCACCTGTATCAATAACGAATATCTGGACCGTGGCCTCCTTCACGTGGAGCGCCTGGGAAGGGGGTTTGCGTGGCTCGACACCGGGACACATGACAGCCTTCTCGAGGCAGCTCAATACGTACAGACAGTAGAGCATCGTCAGGGACTGAAGATTGCGTGCCTGGAAGAAATTGCCTGGACTCAGGGATGGATTAGTGACGAATTCCTTTTATACCAGGCCGCAGGGCTAGCCAAGACGGGCTATGGAGTCTATCTAAAACAATTGGTGTCGTCCAAGGCAGTCGGGCTATGACAGGCCAAGCATAAGGGGAAGGAATAGGTCAATGAATGCAGAGAAGCTGGCAATACCCGATGTTGTGCTAATGACCCCCAAAGTGTTTGGTGACGAACGGGGATTCTTTATGGAGACATTTCGCCAAGAGCTCTTTAATGAGCACTGCGGCGATCAGCAATTTGTGCAAGATAATCATAGTCGTTCAGAGCAACATATTCTGAGAGGGCTCCATTATCAGCTTAAGCAACCACAAGGAAAGCTGGTGCGAGTCATTCGGGGCGAGGTGTTTGATGTTGCAGTCGACATGCGACGTCACAGTGACACTTACGGAAAGTGGGTGGGGGCTTTTCTTAGTGAGGACAACCGGCAAATGCTGTGGGTACCTCCAGGTTTTGCTCATGGATTCTTTGTCACCAGTGACCAAGCCGAATTTGTTTACAAGTGTACTGATTACTATGCACCAGGTGATGAGGTGTCGATTCGTTGGGATGACGAGACACTGTCGATAGGTTGGCCTCTAAGTGGCTGTACTCCACGCGTGTCTGACAAAGACGCACGAGGGATGGCATTTATCGATGCCCCCGGCTACTAGATGATAGATAGGGAGTGGAAGTAGTGGATGATGAATCAGGGCAGGGGCAGGCCTCTTCGGAGTATCCGGATCTGACGAATTTGGCGTTATCAGCAAGGCTACGGCGTATGCAGACGTCGCTCAGTTGGCGTGCGACCAAACCACTTCGTGATCTGGGCGGCCTGTATCACAAGTACATCAGAAAGAGCAGTCGGCTGGACCTGCTCCCTATCCACGAACTGCAGCTGATTACGAGAGATAATCGGGTCATATGGGTCGCGGTGGGTGATGATCCCCAGTTTCTGCTGACACCGCTTAACCCGGCTGTCTTAAAACAAGGCGGTTGGTTTAGTCTGGAGTATGAGTTCTCAGCGCGCTTTGCTGTCGAGCAGTGCGTGTACCTGGACTATGGGGACGGTTTCCAGCCTGATGTCGTGTGGACACGCGCTATTGCCAAGCCTGGGCGGCAACGCCTTGTCGTCTACATTCCGAGGGGGACGCAAGGTCTTCGGTTGGACCCCATGACCCGACCGGGAGAATTCCAACTCGACGACCCGGTGCTGAGACGAATCGACCCACCTCAGTTAGAACGTCCCTGGTCGGGTATCGATGGCTTTCTCAAGTGCTGCGAAGGTTGTACTGTCACCCTCACAGAGGCCCAACAACTCGAGCGTTGCCTAGAAGGGGAATTCCATTGGCGATCCCATGGAACTGATCCCGCTTTCACCGTGAGCCGACGAGCCCAGGATGGCTTGAGTGAGGGCTGGTGTCGAATCGAGTTCATTATCACAGGTGAGTACCAGCATCAGGTCGCCAAGCTTTACATCGACTATGGTGAAGGCTTTACGGAGGATGAGTCCTACCCGGTGCCGTTTCAGTCTGGCATGTCCACCTCGAGGGTGCTGCGCCTATCAGGAGATGTGGTCAATATTCGTTTCGACCCTTGGGAACGGGAGGGACTGTTTCGACTCGAGCGACTGTGCATCGATAATATTTTGGAGGGTGACGCCCACAGGGACATTGCCAGTAGACTGGCCACTAGTCGCCCTGAGTATGCCGGCCTGTCGGCATCGGACATATGGTTGGGTGCGGTCAATGATGTCTCGATGGAAGAAGGCGAACATTATGGTGAGCCCGCCAAGATCTCGCAGTCAGAAGGCAAAGTCAAAGACCTAGAAGGCCCTGAGGATATCCTCCATCGATTACTGGAGGATTACGCCGAGACCTTCATCGTTAATGAGGCCGAGCTTTCCTACCAAAAATGGATTGATGAGGTAGAAACGCTCGACTTACCCAGCAGAGACACGATTAAGGATTTCATTTCGACGATACCATCACCGGTCGTTATCTCGATTTTGGTTCCCGTTTACAATACCGATGAGCACCTCTTGGCGCAATGTATTGAGTCAGTGATCGCCCAGTCGTACCCTCATTGGGAGCTGTGTCTTGTCGACGATGCCTCTCCGTCACCACATGTGTCAAAGGTGTTGAAGGCGTATAGTGAGAGAGACAAACGCATCAAGTACCATCTGCGAGAAGATAACGGCCACATTTCCAAAACCACCAACGATGCCCTCGCTCTTGCAACAGGAGAGTACGTGGCGTTGCTGGATCACGACGACGAACTGGCAGTAGATGCCTTGTATTTCGTTGCTAGAGAAATTTCTGAACACCTCGACGCCCAAATCATCTATAGCGATGAAGACAAAATTGATTTCGCTGGTATGCGTTGTGAGCCACATTTTAAACCAGATTGGAATGTGGATCTTCTCTATTCACAGAACTATGTTTCTCATCTGGGTGTGTATCAAAGAAAGATCGTTGAGAAGATTGGTGGCTTTCGCGTAGGTGTCGAAGGATCGCAGGACTATGACCTTGTCTTGAGGTGTCTGCCCCACGTGCATCCGGACAATATTCGGCATATTCCTCGTGTACTGTATCACTGGCGAGCTATCGAAGGGTCCACAGCACTGGCTGAAGAGGGAAAAGACTATACAACATCCGCTGGGATCCAGGCATTACAAGATCACTTCATGTCCTCTGCGATAGAGGGAGCAATGGTTCAGCAGGGGATGGTGGCAAATACCTACCGTGTGCAGTGGCCGATTCCTCAACCTTCACCGCTTGTGAGTATGTTGATTCCTACCAGAGATAAGAAGGAAGTTACGGAGTTGGCAGTACGTAGCATTCTTGAGAAGACACTGTATTCACATTACGAAATCATTATTCTTGATAATGGTAGTGTTGAGCCGGAGACTCATGCATTCTTTGAGGAAATTCAGCGTGAGGACTCCCGTGTTACTGTGGTGCGATATGATCATCCCTTTAATTACTCTGCTATCAACAACTTTGGCGCGACCTTGGCCAAAGGAAGTGTTATCGGTTTGATTAATAATGATGTGGAGGTCATCTCGCCAGAATGGCTAGGAGAAATGGTATCTCACGTCTGCCGAGAGGATGTAGGTTGCGTGGGAGCAAAACTGTATTATGGCAACGACACAATTCAACATGCAGGCGTCATCGTAGGCTTGGGGGGCGTTGCCGGCCATTCTCATAAGCACTTTCCCAAAGAGTCTGGTGGTTACTTCAATCGTCTCAAGGTGGTGCAATCAGTGACAGCCGTGACAGCAGCCTGTCTGTTGGTCAGAAGGGATGTTTATAACGAAGTTGGTGGGCTTAACGAAAACGAATTGAAGGTTGCGTTTAACGACGTTGACTTTTGTTTAAAGGTACACGCTGCCGGGTATCGTAACATCTGGACGCCGTATGCCGAGTTGTATCATCACGAGTCTATTAGTCGCGGAGCTGAGGATAATCCTGAAAAAGTCGCCAGGTTCAATGCTGAAATAGAGTATATGAAGAATTCGTGGGGACGTATCATCGATCATGATCCAAGTTATAACCCCTGCCTGACAAAGAGTCGCGAGGATTTTTCCATTGGTGGACGATAATGACTGCCGTATTAAATATCACTAGCGGAGCTAGTGAGAGAGCTCGGAGGGATGATGGCTAAAAATAATGCGTTAATTAACAAGGGTGTCGTTGTTGTCGGAAACCCTAAGTCGGACAAGACGTCTCCTATTATTGTCATTGGTACGGCGCGCGGCGGGACGTCTATGGTGGCGGGCGTCTTGGCTAGATTGGGCGTTTATATGGGGGATCAGGCCAGTCATCCGGTCTACGAGGACGTTCGTCTTTCTGGAGCATTCGAGCGTAATCAACTTGCCAAGGCGAAGCATATCATTAACGAATACTCCATGAAGCATGTGTACTGGGGGTGGAAGCGTCCGTCGATCATTGATCACCTTCCCGAAGTTGATGCCCTGGTACCGAATGCGCGTTATATCTTTATCTATAAGGACATACTCTCGATTGCTCAAAGAAATTCTATCTCCATGCTTGAACAAGTCACCATGGGGATGGGCCGTGCACTGACGCAGTATCAAAAGACTTTGGGCTTTATTAATAGCCACACCCCTCATGCTATGCTGGTGTCGTATGATAAGGCCACTGCATATCCAGAGGTATTTCTCTCTATATTAGAGGAATTTTGTTCTCTCCAGCCATCGAGGGAGCAGCGTGATAGTGCACGTTCTTTTATTGATCCAGAACCCGAGGATTATATTGAATCCACCCGCATAACGAAATCGCAAGGCAGCCTTGTGGCTTTTGATGGGCAGCATGTCAAGGGATGGGCTCAATATGTTCATCGAGGGCGGCATGCCGAGGTCGAGATATTCATTGGTGAGCGCTCTATTGGCGTAGTGACTGCTAATGAAGCAGATCCGGGTTGTGGTGCACCCGATAACTTGGCTTGCGGCTTTTCCTTCACTTTGCCGGATGATGAAAGTGTACTGCCTGGTGAATGCGTAAGGGCAAGGGTCGTCAACGATGTTGTTGATTTGGTCAACTCACCGCTGAGGATGAACTAGCAATGGAGAAGCTTTGTCTTTCTGGAATTGTAAAAAATGAAGTTGACTACATGGTGGAATGGGTGGCCTGGCATCACCTCGCCGGTTTTGACAATATCATCGTAGCTGACAACATGTCGAACGATGGCACGAGATCATTGCTTGAGGCGATGGAGCTAATTGGGTGCCTCAAACTAATATATCAGCCGACTTTGGCCAAAAATACTCAAGCGCATTGTTACAACCGGGTGTTAGAAATTGCTCTCGGCAAGTTTGAATTTGTGATGTTTCTTGACGCTGACGAGTTTCTGGTGCACGAAAGTCAACGTCATGGGGAGGAGCGGCGCTGCCTTGAACAGCTAGTTGGTGCGGGTGATGTCGGCAGTGTCTGTGTTAACTGGCGATGTTTTGGTTCCGGAGGCCTAATCAAGAAGACTCCGGAGCCTGTCCTTCAGCGGTTTACTCACTGCTCGGGCGACCCTAACTTTGAAGGAGATCGTCATGTGAAAAGTCTGGTCAAAGTCGATCATGTTAAGAGTTTAGGAATTCACGCCAGCTTGTTGATTTCTGACCTTAAATATGTTGATTGCATGGGGAAGGAAATCTTAGACTTTTCGCAACGGGCTGGCCAGACTGTTAAGCCTGGCCCATTATGTGGTTTGACAGGTGATGTTCGCAAGGGGCCTTTGCGAGTGCATCACTATGCCGTAAAGACAAAGGAGGAGTTCGCCGCTAAATGTCGACGCGGAAGTGCAGCTAGCACTAGCCTTACGCGAGGTGAAAATTATTTCAAGCATCTTGATGTCCATGGCGAGCAATTTTTCTTTGACCCAGGGAAGCTAAGTCGCCTTGAACGAGAAATGGCGGGGTTGGATCAGCGCTTAGCCAGTGAGACCCCATTAGGCCGCCCTCTGAGGGGGATCGTGATTGTATCTAATGCTACCACGGTGATGGGCTGGATCACGGACTTGCAAGGTGAGGCGGGTGGTCTATTTGTGAACATATTTGTCAATGGCGTGCATGTGGGGCGTGTTTCGGCTGACATGTATCGTCCAGATCTTCTACATTCAGGGAGGTCAGTGGACGGATACTGTGGTTTTCGTTGGACGCACTCTCTTCCGTTGAAGCGTGGCGACAGGGTAACGGTGACACCCCACGCCAATGCATCTAATTTGGGCGGCCATAGTAATACCATTATCGGCGAAGATTGATATTCCAGTTTTTTATTAGAAAAATAGTAACTTAGCGCTTGAGAGATATCAGGATTCGTGGTGGAGACTGTTGCTATATTATGTGACAGGCGCACACTCTTTTTTGGATCTCTACGATAGTGTAATGCCAAGAAGCTCATTGTCGGGTTGTGGGACGTTGGTTCTCCTTATAGAAAAGGGTGTGGGGTATGCAGCTGCATGAAGAAGAATGTCCTGTATCAAGTGAAGTGACCGTGGGTCCTTTGTTTTTTATTCACATACCTAAAACGGCTGGTACAAGCTTTCGTTTAGGGGTTCAGCAGGCTTTAGGTAACCAACATATCGTGTATGACTATGGGCTTGAGGCTCAGGGCACTCATGCTTTAGTACGGCAGTATATGTACGAGGGGCGTGATAATGTATGGCAGTTTTACCGCAGTTGTGTTGCCATGCAGGCAAAGATGGTGGCCGGGCACGTTAATGCTGTCAGATACTTGCCTGTCTGCGGCGCAACTCAAACCTTGACGTTTCTTCGTGATCCTCTTCAACGGGCAGCCTCTGAATATTGGCATCATCAACGTCATGACCGTTACAAAATGAGCTTTGCTGAATTTATCCGGCTCGAGGGTTTTTTGAATCGCCAGCTTGCCGTGCTTCGTGGTGTCGAGCCTGAAGCTATCGGTGTCATCGGACTGACTGAACGCTACTCGGAGAGTTTGGAGATTATTAATACTCGCTATGACATCGATGTTCCTCAGCGTCAGGAAAATCTTGCAGCGCCTCGACTAGGTGCACGCTACGATATAGATCCAGATGATGAGCGAGACTTCCTTGAGCTGAATGCTAGGGAAGTGGAGCTATATCAGCATTGCTGCAAGCTCTTTGACGTGCGAATGCAACTCTATCGGAGGAATCTGCGATTTTCTCACTGCAAGATGACCCGTTGTGATATGCAGGGTGTTTCTGGATGGGCGTGGTGGGAGACAGAGTCCGATGATCAGGTCGTTGTTGAAGTATTAGTCAATGGCGAGCGAATGGTAACGGTTCCGGCGACGCAGTCCTGTAGTGATGTTCAAAGCTGGCGAGCACCGAGAAGCGGTTGTGTAGGGTTCAAGGTGGCGATCAAGTTATCAGCGGGTGATGAAGTGCAGTGTCGAGTCGCAGATACCGGTCAATGTTTCCCCATCGAACCTTACCGAATAGCGGCACCACATTGACGTGGAGCATAAGACTATCTGCAGACTTGAGCACGCAGCATGAGTGAGGATAGTACGTCTTCGGTGGTGTTACGACTTCTTGAGCGAGCGAACTTTATCGTTCATCCTCAGCGGTATTGGCGGCCTTGGAGTGGTTTGGGAAAGCTCGGGAACGGTCGTCTCGACTGGCAATGGGAGGCTTTGGATGATGATCCCCAGTTTCTTCAGCGCAGGCACTTGCCCCTTCCCGGGTGGCATATGGTTGAACTCGACCTGGACCATGATCAGCGGCACGCGCTAGTACGTCTGTATTTTGATACTGGTAGTGGCTTCAGTGAAGAGGAGTCACTCGTAGTGCCCTTGCGAAACGGGCGCATCAGTAAGCGTCTCGTGTATGTCAAAGGATGGCTGAAACGCCTACGCTTTGATCCTCTTGATTCGCCTGGTCGCTTTGCCGTCAGACATTTTCGTATCGTCTGGCTGACACCCTGGTTTGCCCATGATCGTCTGAGTCAGCGACTGGTGAACATGCATCATCGTTGGCGAAATGTCCCACGGGCAAGTGTGATACAAGGCTGTCGTCAGCGCGCCAGGTTGGAGCGGCGGCACTGGCGTGAATTGGCTTTGGCTGACTACGAAGAGACGTTTGAGTGGATGTGTTCGGGTCAAAGCTATCCCCAGTGGTTACGCGAACGTGGCTGGGAGGAGGCGTGGGAGCGTCTAGACGAGCAGGATACTAGCGTATCTTCTTGGCCTGTTGGGCCAGTGATTTCTCCTGTTCATCGTGTTGTGGCTCGGTCCGCCACGCTAATGGGTGAGGGCAACCTATATGACCTCGAAAGGGTGGATGGACGGGCGGAAAGACGGGATGAAGAGACGGTCAGGCAGCAAGATGCCCATCCTCCACTGCCAGCGCGTGAGGCGGTAAAGGCTGGAGAGGTCATCTATCGCCAGAATTGGCGGACGACCAGCCGACAGGCCGATTTTGGGGAAATTCGCGCCGGTACCGAGGGGCTCCGTGGCTCCCGCGCACGTGATCGTTCAAGAACCCGTCAGTCGAAAAGGAAGGCGGGGGGGGCGCGATCTCGCGATGACAGTCGCAGTCGACAGCGGGTGATGCTGGAGCACAAGAGATCGTTTGGGCGTATGGATGTTCAGGGGGAGTCGCGGTTGGTCCGTTCACAGGCCGGCCCCAGGTTCTCCGCTCGGGACGTGCCTGGTGCGGCCCAGGCAGCCGACGCCCATAGAGTCTGTCACCCTACGACACCGCAGGTGTCGATTCTGGTTCCCGTCCACGACCCCGTGCCGGCTCATCTGCGTCAATGCCTTGAATCGGTACTGGGGCAGGACAGCCCCCATTGGCAACTGTGCCTGGTAGATGATGCTTCCCAGGACCCTCAGGTGATTGCCCTGCTTGAGGAGTTTGCTGCAAGGGACAACAGAATCGAGCTCGCACGCCTCGAGCAGCATGGGCACGTATGCGCAGCCAGCAACAAGGCGCTATCCATGGCCAACGGGCAGTACATCGCCTTGTTAGACCATGATGACATGCTATCGCCGTGCGCCTTGAGCTATGTGCTTGAGGCTACCAGCCTGTTTCCCGCGCCACTGCTCATGTATAGCGATGAAGACAAGATCGACTCCCGTGGCTATCGCTGCGAACCACACTTCAAACCAGGGTATAACCCAGACCTGCTGTTGGCACAGAACTACATCGCTCACTTGTGTGTGTTTGATATCGAACTGGTACGTCAACTTGGGGGCTTCCGCCCTGGCTTCGAGGGTAGTCAGGATCATGATCTTGCGTTGAGGGTGTGTGCTGCGGCGGATCCTGATCGCGTCGTCCATATCCCACGCGTGCTTTATCACTGGCGTGCTTCTCCCGGCTCTACGGCCTTGTGCAGCGACGCCAAGCAGTACGCCTTCGATGCCGGACTGCGCGCCGTGGCAGACCATTTGCAACAGGCCCGCAGCGGGGCTGAGGTAGAACCAGGGCCGTTGCCCCATACCTACCGAGTTCGCTGGCCGTTGCCTGACCCTCTACCATTGGTCAGCCTGCTGGTTCCCACCAAGGATCGTATCGATCTGTTGGCGCCCTGCGTTGAAGCGATTCTCTCGCGCACCCGTTATCCGCACTTCGAACTGCTGATTCTCGATAATGACACTCGCTGTCCAGAAACGCTGGCATACCTCAAAACCGTCGCTGCGGCGGATAAGCGTGTCAGAGTAGTGGCGTGGAACCACCCGTTCAATTATTCGGGAATCAATAACTTTGGCGCCCGCCATGCTCGGGGCGAGTTGCTCGGTCTACTCAATAACGATATCGAGCCGATCAACGAAGATTGGCTAGATGAAATGGTACGTCACGCGGTGAGGCCAGACATCGGCTGTGTCGGTGCCAAGCTCTACTATCCCAACGACACGATCCAGCATGCGGGCGTTGTACTTGGCATAGGGGGAGTGGCTGGGCATGCCCACAAGTATTTCAGTCGTCACGCTAACGGTTACTTTTCGCGGTTGATGCTGGCTCAGAACTATTCTGCGGTGACGGGGGCCTGCCTGCTCGTTCGAAAGTCGCTGTTTGATCAGGTAGGCGGACTGGATGAGCGCCACTTGCCTATCGCCTTCAATGATGTCGACTTTTGTTTGCGAGTCCGCGCTGCCGGTTATCGCAATGTATGGACGCCGTATGCCGAGCTGTACCACCACGAGTCTGAGTCTCGTGGTGCCGATGACAACGCCAGCAAGCGGGCCAGAGCCAGTGGTGAGGTGCTGTATATGCGCAGCACCTGGAAAGAGCAGCTCGATCATGATCCCGCCTATAACCCCAACCTGACCCTGGTTCATGAAGACTTCTCTTTACGCTGATAGTGGCCGTATCGGGGCGCTTGGCGATGCCAGGCGAGACACTGGGCACGTTGGCTGTTGTGGCATTTCCTGCTGGAGCTCTTCTGGGGGGGAACCCAGCGTGTGAAAGCTGATGATCTGACAGGCGCAGTCGGGCGGCGCCATGCAACGGGAAGCCTGAGCGCCGCCCGAGCAAGATGGCTATTGCTTAGCGATGGTGCGCTGCCCACTGAGGATATCTACTTTATGGCGACGGCGGCGCCCGGGTTGCGCAAGGCCGGCGCCAACGTGACTCGATTGAATACTCGACGATGGGTGACCCCCAGACTATGTTGGCCTTGGCTCGGGCGCCTGTTGTCCGGGGCACAGGTCATTGTCTGCAGAAGTCTGCCTCGCCCCTGGCTTGAGCTGCTCGAGTCGCAGCGTGGCCTTTTGGCGAGTCTGCATTATCTGCTGGACGATGACATCGGGGCAGCCGCGGAGGATGCCAGCCTACCGCCGCCCTATCGCGAGCGTATGGCCTTGCTGTCCCGCTATTGCGTGCCACGGCTATTGGCCCTGGCTGATGAAGTCGTGGTGGCGAGTGAACGCTTGGCCCGTCGTCTCAGTAGCCACCACGGGACGGTGACGGTGTTGACGCCGGCTCTAGGCTCATTGCCTGGCGCGGCGACTCCGCTGCCAGGTGACGGGCAGTGGCGGCTGGGATATCACGGTACGCGAGCCCACCGAGAGGACCTTGCAAAGATCAGCCCAGCCCTCGTCAATGTCTTGTCGTCGTTTGACAGCGCCTCGCTGGAGGTGGCGATGGGGGCATTTACCCCTGAACCGCTGCGCGACCATAAGCAGGTCATGATCCTTGCACCCATGGGATGGCATGCCTATCGGCGACGGCTCGGCCAGACGCGCCTGCACGTAGGGCTTGCTCCGCTGTGGCCATCAGCCTTTAACAGCGCCAAGTCACACCTCAAGTTTCTCGAGATTGCTCGCATGGGAGGGGTCGGTGTCTACAGCCGCCGTTCGCCATATCAAGAGATCGTCGATGATGGCGTGGATGGTGTGCTGGTAGATGATGATGGTCTCGCCTGGCAGGAAGCCCTGGAGCGGTTGCTGACGTCTCCGGAACAGATGCAGGTCATGGCCAGACGTGCCGTGGAAAAGGCCGCGGATATAGGTAACCCGGCGAGGCACGAAGCCTTTTGGCGCGAGCGACAATGCTAGGAAAGTGTTTGCAATACTCAAGGCTTGCCTGACTAGGGCTTGTACGAAAAGTGCCTGCGCTTGGTGATACGGCGTTAAAAATCGGCTGGTACGCCAGCCCGGTCAAAATGCTCATTTACACCTCGTAAACTGCGCTTTCTCACCAATTTTTGCCTTGTCTAACCTTCGCTCGTCGACTTTTCGGACAAAGCCTAGGAAGCTCACTTCAATCTCTCTTCTCTCTTCTCTCTTCTCTCTTCTCTCTTCTCTCTTCTCTCTTCTCTCTTTTTCCCTCCCCTCGCTTTCTCCCCCTTTCTTCTCTCTCCTCTACTGCTTCTCCCTACGTTGATGGTTCCCCATTCACGCTGTTGCTGCTCACAGGCTTGGGTGGCTTCTTTGTTGGATCATTTTGGTTTTCCGTTGCTGGGACAAAGGTCAGGATCCTTCAATCACTACCATTTCATGACGATGTCGCCATCAATCCACCCAGCGTTTGCAGGGTGACGTCGATCTGCTCGTGTGTATGTTCGCTACTGACAAAGAAGCGCAGGCGAGCGCTTCGCTCTGGCACGGCGGGATAGAGAATTGGCTGGACATTGATGCCAGCCTCCAGCAGTCGGTGAGAGAGCTGGGTAGCCTTGGCCGAATCTCCCAGAATAACGGGAATGATGGCATGGCCTTGGCAATGTCCTGTCTCCAGTCCTAGCGCTCTGCAACCTGCCAGTAGACGCTGAGCGTTGTGCTGCAGGGCGGTGACGCGCCACGGCTCCTGCTCAAGAAGCTCAAGCGCGCGAATCGCTGGGGCCCCGAGCTGTGGCGCCAGGCCAACACTGTAAAGGAATCCTGGCGCCAGATAGCGCAGGGTGTCGATCAGCGGTTGGCAGCCGGCAATGTAACCACCGCTCGATGCCAGTGCCTTGCTGAGCGTGCCCATCCAGATATCGACCTCGGCGGCAGGTACGTCGCAATGCTGGTACAGCCCTTTTCCGGTCGCTCCCAACACCCCTAGTGAGTGCGCTTCATCCACCATGAGCCAGCACTGATGGTGACGCTTGACGGCAATGAATCGGGTTAGGTCCGGCGTATCACCATCCATCCCGTAGAGCCCTTCGATCACCACCAGTACCCGCTCGAAACGTTGGCGGTGGCGTCGAAGCAGCTGATCCAGGGCGTCGGGATCATTGTGAGGAAAGCTCATGCGCGTGGCCCCGGATAGCTTGGCGCCGACGAGCACGCTGTTATGGATCAGGCTATCGTGAACGATGAGATCGCGTGGCCCGACCAACATGGCAATGGTGGACACATTAGTCGCGTGGCCACTGACGAAGGCCAGGGCATCGTCGCTCTGATAGTGCTGGGCCAGCGCGCTCTCCAGTTTTTGGTGGAACGGCCGTTCGCCGGCCACGATGCGACTGGCGGAAACGGAGGTCCCATAGCGTTCGATAGCGTGACGCGTCGCGGCGATGACCCTGGAGTCTCCTGCCAGTCCCAGGTAGTCATAGCTGGCAAAGTTGATGACATCGCGGCCCTGTAGCTGACTAATGGCCCCCGCTCTGGCGTCATGACAGCGGAAGAAGGGGCTGGCGACACCTGCCCCGCTGGCGAGTGAGCGCATCATGCTGATCTGGCGGTAACCTTCCAGCGTGCTGAAGTCGGTGAGGTCTGGGTGGGCATCCTGGCGGCCAGGCCGCTCGCTGTGGCTCGCATCCTGCCGCCTGGCCTGATCGAGCCATTGTCCCTTGAATGCCTTGCGTTCGTCAGGCGTCATGACCCCTCCTTCTCGGCCTCCGCGCTGGCACCGTGACGGTGGGCCAGGTGGGTCTGCTCGTCGTGTACCGTGTCGGATGGGCCCATCGCCTGTTCGCAGATCAGGTTGACGGTGCGCTTGAACGTTGCAGCGTCTGCCAGGGCCATGGGAGACAGTGTTACACCCAGCTGGTGATCGATAGCCGTCACCAGCTCGACCCCCATTAGGGAGTCGAACCCCAGTTCAGAGAGACGCTTGTGGCCGTCGATCCGCTCCGGCTCGAGCATCAGGATGCTGGCGAGCTGCTGACGTACCACGCTTTCCACGATCTCCACCCTCTCGTTTTCGTCCAGGGTCGCCAGGTCGATGTGGGGGAGAGGCGCTTCCGAGCTATCCGTTCGTTGCCACTGCTGGCGCAGGTCGTCAAAGCGGCGCTGGGCGGGCAAGCCATCGACGGGGCCAATCACCGCGCCGACCCCGATATCCTCGTTGATGGCCTGTTGCAGATGGTCCAGCGCCTGGCTGGCACGCAGCTGACTGCCTCCCATGCGCTTGGCCAGTGACTGTTGAAGGGAGGGATGGCGCGCGAGAAAGCCGGTGTCCTCGATGATGCCCCAGCTCAGGCAGGTAGCGGGCAGGCCCGCCCGACGTCGTCTCACGGCAAGGGCTTCCAGCGCCGTATTGGCGGCAACGTAGGCGGACTGCCCAGGGCTGCCGAAAACGGTGGTGGCGGAGGCATACAGCACGAACAGCTGCAGCGGGCAGTCGCGGGTCAGGTGATCCAAATGCAGTGCCCCCAGCAGCTTGGCTCCTAGCGTTGTCTCCAGGTGGGAGCGCTCCAGATGGTGCACCAAGGCGTCATCGATGGCGGCCGCCGCATGGATGACCCCTCGCAGGGGAGGGCGCTGCTGTTGCGGGGCCTTGATCAGCGCCGCGAGCGCTGTGCCATCGGCAAGGTCCACGCAGGGAGTCTCCACGGTAATGCCCTGGCGATGCCAGCGATCGACTGCCGCCTTGGCTTCGGCGCTGCTGGCGCCTGATCGACTTAACAGCAGCAGGTGGCGGGCACCGCAGTCCACCAGTCGCTGGGCAGTCACCAGCCCCAGCCCCGATAGCCCTCCGGTGATCAGGTAGCAGCCGGCTGCATCGAGCCAAGGTTCTCCAGAACTGACCTCATCCTCTGCCAGTGAGCCCGGCTCGTGGTCGCTGTGCTCAACGCCTGTCCTGATCACGTGAGAGGCGGGAGCGGTGGCGACAGCGCTGTCCGGTAGCTCGCTCTGGTGGGCCGTGTCAGGGGCGGTCACGATGATCTTGCCGATATGTGCGGCCTTCTGCATGTGGCGAAAAGCATCGACCACGCGATCTGCAGTGAAGACGGTACATGGCAAGGCGTGAAAAGCACCCGAATGGAAGCCTTCCATCAGTTGCCCCAACAGCTTTCCGGCGAGAGCGGGTCGATGGGACAACAGCTGGTCGGAGTCGATGCCGAAGTAGCTCAGATTTTGGCGAAAGGGTCTCAGCCCCATCGGCGTATCCTGGTAGAAGTCGCGTTTGCCGAGTTCCAGGAAACGACCGAACGGCGCCAGTACCCGCAGGCTTTGGTGAATCGCCTCGCCAGACAGGGAGTTGAGCACAACATCAACGCCATCACCTTGGGTATCGTCGAGGATCTGTTCAGCGAAATGCAGGCTGCGCGAATCGTACAGGTGGGTGACGCCAAGCAGGCTTAGCATATCGTGCTTCGCCGGGCTGCCTACCGTCGCAAAGACCTCTGCTCCCTTCCACTGGGCGATCTGTATGGCAGCAAGGCCGACGCCTCCGGCGGCACCATGGATCAGTATTCGCTCGCCCGGAGAGAGCCGAGCCAGATGTTCCAGCGCGTAGAACGCGGTCAGAAAGGCGGTGGGTACTCCGGCGGCAGCGATGGGGTCGACGCCAGGAGGAATCCGCGTCAACGCGCTAGCACCAGTGACCAGGCGGGAGGAGAAAGCGTTTGAGCCGAGCCCCATGACGAGGTCTCCCGGCGCCAGTTCCTCGACACCGCTGCCCGCGGCTTCAACGATGCCTGAGAACTCCAGCCCCAGGCCTGCGCCCGAGAACCCTTGTTCCAGGGCCTCGTCGCTCAGCATGCCGAGGGCATACATGACATCGCGGAAATTCAGTCCCGTGGCCAGCACCTTGACCCTGACCTGATCGGCGTCGAGGGCCTCAGACGCATGGCCGCTGGTGAGCGCTGGCTGCCAGGTCAGACGTGATAGCTGTCCCGGATGGCTGATGGTCAGGCGCTGGTCGTTCGCGCTGGTCGTCACAGGCGCGGACACTGGCCTGTCGCAAGCCGGGGGGAGCTCTGGCCATCGGCGCACGCGAACCGCGTAGCGATCTCCCTGGGCAGTGATCACGGTTTCCTCTTCGCCATCGTCCTGCTCAAGTGCCCGGCCAAGCGTCTCCAGCGCTTCATCGGTCAGGACAATATCGACGGCGCGACAGCGAACCTTCGGTCGTTCATTTGCCAGGCTGCGCCACAGTCCCCAGGCGGCGGCCTGCTCAATCTCGTCAGCCGCCGTGCACCCCATCGCGTCTGCCGACCTTGGCGTGGCGCCGTTCAGCAGCGGTGCCAGCTGGCAGGTGACCAGCGTCATGGCTGCGACCTCAGGCAATCGAGCGAGCTGGCTAAGCTGTTCCAACCGATCGAGACAGCGACGGTGGGTCTCGAGGGGGAGACAGGGCTCTTGCTCAGCACTGATGGCTGGAGCAGGCGTAAGAGGCGCCGGGTGATCGCCTGTGGCCAGGCCGCGCAGGTCGACGAGATGAACCCGTGCGCGCTCGTCACTGGTCAGATGTTCAAGCTCAGCCGCCAGGTCACTATCCATTAGGCAACGTGGCATCAGGCAGTGTGCTTGGTTTGCTCCTTCCCCTTCCCCTTTCCCTTCTCCTTGCCCTAGCTGCGGCAGCAGGCGCTGCGCTGCTTGTTGGCTACGCTGATCGGTGATGAGCCAGAGTGCCGGTGAGGAGTTGGCAGCGGCCTCTGCCGTGTTGGGCTCTGTCAGTACGGCGTGAATGATCGCCGGTTGATGAGCACCCGTACGTGAGGGTGGGCTGAGAATGTCAAAGCCATGGTCGATGAGATACCGACATATGGCGTCGTGTCGGGCCGGACGAGCGGTTGGGTACAGTACACCCAGGGCTTGCCACCAGCGGGTGGGAGGGGGCGCCAGGATGATCAGCTGTCCCTGTTCGGCCAGACGGGCCCTGGCCTGATCGATGGCCTTCAAGCTGGCATCGAGATCGAGGGGTGTGGTGACCACCCAAGCCAGTTGAGCCGGAGGCCCGGCCGTGGATGTCGCCAACGATATGGCGCTGTTGGAGTCGATCAGGCGTTGGGCGCGCTGGCGCGAAAGCTCGTCCGAGACGCAGATCTGCAGCGTGATGCGGCTAGGCTGAAGCACAGGCAGCAGCGCCTCCGCCAGGCGTGGGGCCGCCATCCCCGCCTCCACCAGGCGTACAGGCTGAGACGAGGGAAGCTCCTGGTGCAGCGTGTCGACCAGCGCACGGACCTGCTGATGCAGTACCTCCCATAGAGCGTCATCCATCAGACTGGCCGCGGCAGGCTGGAGCTGTTCCAGAGTCAGGTCGTCGATGACCTCTCGCGTCCCGGCCAGCAGCGACGGCAGGTGCTGGCCAAGGCGTCCAAGCGGGCCTAGCAACGCCAGTTGCTGAGGATATTCCGCCAGCAGTAGTCGCCACAGCGCGACGGGCGCAGGTTGCTCATCTTCGCCGGACGCGGCGGCCGAAAGCTGCGCTTCGTGCTGGCACGGGGGCTCTGGCGAGTCATCCCCTGAGACGGGGCGCGTGGTCGGGAGCAAGGCCTCGAGCCGGTGTGCCACGCTGTCTTCTGTGATACCGACGCTTTGCTCTGTCCTCGGCTCGCTGGCTACAGCCTGGCCGGCGGCCTGTGCAAGCCAGCGATCGCAGAGGTGATTCAGCAACACGCTGAGTTCCTCCAGCACAAGTCCGTAGCGGCCGTTGATCAGCTCCTCGAGCTGAGCGGCTAGACGGCTGCCGTGCTGGCCGATCGGTTGCGGCGAGAGTGGCGCGGGGACCAGGGTCGATGTCAGTCGTTCCACACTGACTGTGTCGTTAGAAGAGACTCCTCGTGGCAAGGGCGTGGCGGCAAAACGCACCGCCTCAAGGGCGGCAACACAGCCACCGGCGTTGTAGAGCCATAGGTCGGCGGTGAAGGAATGGGGGGAGCGCCGACGTATGACGGCTCTGGCCAGTGTCGGCTGGCCTGAGCCGCGACGAAACTGAAGGCGCGACAGTCGCACGGGTAGATATCCACGTTTCTGGGGTTCTCCCAGCAAGGGAAGACACAGCTGCAGGGCGCCGTCGAGTAGACCGGGAGGCAACTCCCAGTTGGTGTCGTCCTCTACCATGGCCAGCGTGGCCACGGCCTCCTCACCTTGACACCAGATATGCTCGAGGCAGCGATAGTCACCGTGGTAGTCCAGTCCCATGGTCTGGGTGAGCTCGGTATGCTGCTCGCCGCTAAGCTGGGAAGGGGAGTCGGGTAGCTCGGGAGTTGGCTCCTGCAGCGTGCGCCCCAGGCAGCTTGGTGCCAGGCGTGCCGTCAGTTGTGGCGTCCACCGATCTGCCTCGTCGAGTCCTCGGGTCTGCAGGCTGACACGACGCTGGGCATCCACGTCCAGCCGGGTCAGACGTCCCAATGGGTCCTCCAGTACCAGCGGTGCGAGGATCTCCAGATCGTTGATCTCGATACAGGCGGAATCCTCGAGTGCGGCAGCGGCGGCCAGCACCATCTCGACCTGAGCCGCGGCAGCGAGTACCGGCGTGCCACCGACACGGTGGTCTGCGAGCGACGGCACCGTGGCAGTGCTCAGGCGTTGATGCCACACGGCCAGTGTAGGATCTGGGCGGTAGCCCAGCAGCACATGCTCTTCTCGAGCGATCAGCGAGTGGTCGCCCCAGCCGCTTGGGCGGGGCCAGTGGTGGCGACGTTGCCAGGGGTAGGGTGGCAGCTCCACGGGAGCATAGCGTCGGCCAAACCAGGCGGCGAAGCTGCCCTGCACGCCACTGAGCCACAGCCTAGCGGAGGCTTCTTCGAGTGTCGCCGAGGCATCTTTGGTGCGCGCCAGGGTAGTGACATGCAGTACCGGTTGACCGTGCAGCCGGTACTGGGCCTCGATATAGCGTTTCAACAGCGGATGCCCACCGACTTCCAGCAGCACCGAGTCGCCGCGCTCCACAAGGACATCGAGGACCTCGCGAAACCTTACCGGGGCGCGCAGATTATGCCACCAGTAGCCAGCATCCAGCGGAGCGTCGATCAGCGTTCCGCTGACACTCGAGATCATCGGCAACTGGGGTGGGGTAGGGGCCAGGTCTCCCAGTGCATCACGCAGCGAGGGTTCCAGTTCGTCCAGTAAGGCACTGTGAAACGGATAGTCCAGCGGCAGGCGAAGATGACGAATACCGGCGGCGGAGAGCTCATGTTCCAGCTCCGTCAGCGCTGCCAGCGGTCCTGCCAGAGTGATATTGCCGTGGCTATTGTCCCCCGCCAGATCAAGGGGAGCGAAGCGAGGCTGTTCCAACCAGGGCGCTATATCGTCCAACTGACAAGCGATGGCCGTCATGCCGCCCCGGTAGCGAAGCAGACTCTGCAGGCGACTGCGCTGGAATACCACCTCTACCGCATCGCTGAGTGACAGGGCACCACAGGCCCAGGCCGCGGCCACTTCGCCTACGCTGTGGCCGGTCACCGCCGTCGGTGCGATGCCCGCTGCACGCAGCCACTCGGTCACGCCGACCTGTAGCGCAAAGAGAGCCGGCTGTGCCACCAGGGTGTCGTCCAGCAGCTCAGCATCGTCGCCTTCGGCCAGCAAGGTGAGCAGCGAAAACCCACCGCGGGGTGCAAAGCAGTCACTGACCTTGGCGATGGCGTCCCGGAAGACGCTACTGCTGCTAAAAAGCTCTCGCCCCATGCCTAACCATTGGCAGCCGTTGCCGGTGTAGACAAAGACGGGCCCGAGGGGGGCCGCGAGACGCGGCTGCCGCCACACCGCTGGCGGCTGGCCGGCAGCGCTGTGCGCTACATCGGGGGAGTCGTCGCCCCCTGATGCTGGCGTAGCCGCCAGCTGGCGCAGCGCCGTCATGGCCTGCTCGTGATCACTGACCAACGCGATGGCCTGGTGGCTTAGCCGTTCACGATGCTGGGTGAGGGTCCAGGCCAGGGCCTCCAGCGCTGGTTGATGGTGCTCAAGGTGGTCGGCAAGCTGAGCGGCCCGCGCCGCCAGGGCCTGCTCGTCATGGGCGGACAGTACCAGCGGCCAGCGCTGTGCGTTGGGCATTGGATGAGTTGCCACGGCAACCTGGGTAGGCGCTGTCTGGCGTGGTGGTGAGGTCAGCACGACGTGGGCGTTGGCTCCGCCAAAGCCGAAGCTGTTGATGCCGATGGTCAGCGGGCCACTGGCAGCCAGCGTTCGGGTATGACGAACGACCTCCAGATTGTGGTCATCCAGGCGCAAGGCAGGATTCAAGCGTTCAATGCCGATCGTGGCCGGAACGCGGCGGGCGTTCAGGCAGCCCAGGGCCTTGTAGAGTCCGGCCATGCCCGCGGCGGTCTCGGCATGACCAATGTTGCTCTTGATCGAGCCGATAGGAAGGGGCATTGAGCGATGCCTGCCGAGTGCCTCGCCGATAGCGGACACCTCGATGGGGTCGCCCACGGGGGTGCCGGTGCCATGCGCTTCCAGGTAGTCGAGTTGGTCCGGCGCGATTCCGGCGCGCGCATAGACCTGGGTCAGCAGACGCGACTGAGCGTCGGCGCTCGGCACTGTAAGTGCGCTCTTGTGGCCATCGGTATTGACGCCGGTCGCCGCCACCTCTGCCAGGATCGGGTCGCCGTCGGCCAGCGCCCGGTCGAGCGCCTTGAGCACGACGACCCCGGCGCCTTCCGCGCGCACATAGCCGTCCGCCTCGTCACTGAAGACGCGGCAACGGCCGCGAGGGGACAGCATGCCTGCACGCGAGAAGGCGATGAAACCGAAGGGATGGAGATGCAGACAGACTCCGCCGGCCAAGGCGGAGTCACACTCACCGCTGCGGATGGCCTGGCACGCCTGGTGAAACGCCACCAGTGATGACGAACAGGCGGTGTCGATGGCCATGCTGGGGCCCGTGACGTCCAGCAGGTAAGACAGCCGATTGGCGGCGATGCTGAAGGTATTGCCGGTAGCGGACAGGCTGTCCAGTGACGCCAGGTCACCGGCGTGCCGATAGGCGAAGTCGGGGCTGGAAATCCCCACGTAAACCCCGCAGCGCGTTCCTTTCAGTGTCGATACCGGAATAGCGGCGTGCTCAAGGGCTTCCCAGGTCAATTCCAGCAGCACACGCTGCTGCGGGTCCATGGTGGCAGCCTCTCTGGGGGAAATGCCGAAGAAGTCGGCATCAAAGCCGCTGATGTCCCCGAGCGACCCGGCGGCCATGCTGACGCTGGTCCCCAGCGAGCCTCGCTGCGGATGATAGAAACGACGAGCATCCCAGCGCGAGGGATGCACCTGCGTGACCAGGTCTCGCCCGGCCAGCAGGCTCTGCCATAGAGACTCGCCGGGCTGTTGGGGAAAGCGGACTGCGTTTCCGATAATGGCGACACGCCGGGTCATGGCGACTCCTTCTGCCGACGTACGCGGCCAGACACGTTGGGAGAAATGCCGTGCGAGAAGTGCGGCGATGCGGACGATCGTCGTTCGGCATCTTGATATGCCAGGGCCGAGGCGGCATCCAGCACGCCATCGGCCAGCTCGGTGAGCTCCGTCACCGGTGGCTGTGGGTCAATACTGGCGCCCTGGGGGCTCCATAGCAGAAAGGGGGTTCTGCCATCTGGATCACCGAGCCATTCATAGCTGGCGCTCAAGATAGGCACGTGATCACCGTAGGCACAGAGCAGTCCTGGTCGCGACTGGCCTGTCAGTGCCTCGGCGAGGTGGCCGATCATGGCGTCGATATTCGCCAGATGGTGCAGATAGATGTCCAGCTCGTGACTTACCTTGTCCGGACGCCTGCTGTCTGGAGTCAGCCAACGTAGCGGCGATGGCATAGGTTCGAGCAGAAAGGGCCCATGACTTTCCATGGTGATCACCAACACCATCAATGGCCGGGGATCGGGATCCTGGAGCGCCCGTTCGACACGCTCAGCCAGTACTGCATCGGCCACGTAGGGGCCGTCGCGACGCTCGTGCCGGAAGCTGTCGAGATCTTCAAAGACATCAAAGCCTAGCCTCGGCATCACCTTGTCCCGCTGATAGAAGCTGGCCGGATAGGGGTGAAGCACCAGGGTCCGGTAGCCGAGCTGAGAGCAGGCGCTGGCCAGGCTGGGGACCTGTTGGCGAGCCAGCTGGTGGTAAGGATTGAAGCGATGCATGCCAAGGGCGTCAGCGCTCAGCCCGCAGAGAAAGGCGGTCTCGCTGCGCACGGTATTGGCGCCCCAGGCGGGCACGCTAAGGCGCCCATGGGCCAATGCGCTGGCGCAAAGATGGTCCCAGTGGGAGAGCACCTCAGCAGGAACCTGGGAATACCAGGGACGAGGGTCGAACAGCGACTCCCCTTGGACGATGACCAGGTGAGGCAGGTTGTCCACCGACGGCCTGAAGGGGGGCGTGTGCTGAGACAGCGGGATCGACGGCTGATTGAAGTGCATCCGTCGAGGTTGGCGCAATGAGATGGGGGCGCGGGAGACATCGATCGGGGTGTCTGGATAGCGCGCGAAGGCCCAGAAGCCTGCCCATAGCCCCAGTCTGCGGTGATGGGCCACAGGATCCAGGCTGGCCCCAGGCAAACGCGACAGGCCCAGCGCCAAGGCGGCTGACGGCGCCAGGGCCAGGAAAAGCCACCACAGCACGCTCTGCTGAGGGCCAAGCATGGACATCAGGCTGGGCTCCAGCCACCAGAACGCCGCGATGGCCAAGAGGCCTGCCAGGGTCGCTGATATGGCCAGCGTGATGCCGAAGAAGGGCAAATACAGTCGCGGATGACGCACCGCGTCCAGGAAGTACTCGAAATCCTGCAGCAGGAAGGGTTCCTTCAGGCTCTGCCATTTGGCCTGGTGGCTGCGATGAACGACCCACTGCAGGGTAAGGGTGATGACCATGGCCAGCATGCCGCGCTGTACCAAGGCCAGCCAGAGCAGATAGACAAGACCCCATGAGCCCATGTGGACCAGCCAGGCGGACGCAGGGCGTTGGCGCCATGGCGCGCGTTCATCGGAAGCCTCCAGGGCGAGGCTGAGCAGCGTGCCGAGGGGAAGACCAAGCAGCCCCAGGCACAGTGCTGTTCTCGCTATCTGTGTATCCAGCCCGGAGGTCATCATGACAGGACATCCTGGCCGAGCCCTCGGCTCCTCGCGGCTGACCCAAGGCTTACGCAGCGCATGGCACGCATGACAGCAACTCCTCTAGTCGAGAGCGTTCGGTACAGAGGCGACGGGTGCTGTGGTGGACCGCCAGTGCGATGCCTGGGCGGCAGTAGAAACTGCCGTTGAGCTGAACGGTATGGAGCAATGTTGTTTTCAGTGCCTGGAATAGCTTGCCGTCTGGGCGGGGCGGTGCATGCCAGAAGTCCGCTGGTACCCGACGTCGAGATAGCGTCAGGCCCGGCAGGTTGTAGATGGCATTCCCGAGGGAAAGTAGAGGGCAGTTATTTTCCAGCGCCACAAAGCCCGAGGTGCTGTTGACGGTAATGGCTCCCTGGGCGGCGGGCAGCAGGTGATTGAGGTCCCCGCCCTCGATGAACAGCAGGCGATGATCGATCTGCCACTCCCTCGCCATGTTCTGGGTATGCCGACGAAGGCCGCTCAATCCCGGATCGAGGGGATGATTCTTGACCAGCAAACGAGCGTCGGGAGGAGCAAACTGAGCAAAGGACAGCAGTACCTCGCGCAGTACCCTGACCATGTCGGGATAGTCTGAGTGACAGCGAATCTGCGCATCGCTGTCCAGCTGCAGCAGCAACACAAAATAAGGCCCAGGATGGCCAAGAAACGCCCTTAGGCGATGAGCTTCGCTGGCGCGCTCAAGACGCTTGCGCGTCAGTTGCCGTAGATAGCCGGCGTATTCGCGCGGTGCGCTGACGGGAGCGTGGCCGCGGTAGCCGGGAAACAGCAGTGGATTGGAGAGCCCGGCCAGGTGGTAGAGAACGTCATGGGTGGCACGCACCCTGAAGGGACTGAGGCTGTGTTGTGCAGGGGGCGGTGGGCCAAGCCTGGCGGCGGCTTCCACAAACCAGTCTGGGTCCTTGGGGAGTTGGGAGCAGCCGTTGACGCCATCCGGCTCCAAGGTGATCCAGTGGGGTCTAAGGTAGCCTTCTTCAAACACCTGGACGCGCAGTGCAAGCTGCCGGGCAGCCTGGATCGCTATTCGATGATGTGGGCGCTGATCACCAAAAACCACAAGGTCGGTGATCCGCCATTGGCTCATCCAGGTGGCTATCTGTGACGTGAAGTCCGTTAGCCCGCCGCGAAACCGACGACTGCCCAGCCGCCAGCGGTAGATCAGGTCACCTCCGCACAGGTCTATCAGATGCACGCCGTGACCACGTTCCAGCAGTTCACGACTGAGCTGTGTGAAGAACGGTGAGCAGGGGCCCTGTAGCAGCAGGAACTGGCGAGTCCTGAGCAGCGTCATTGGTTGGGCACCCCTAACCTGCTAGGCCGCTCTAATCGGTGGCGCAGCCCGAGGGCGAGATGATCGCTCGTGTCCTGGCAGTGACTCGTCGACAACAGCAAGGCGCGCGATGATTGGCCATCCACCGCTAAGCCGCGGTGCTGAGACGTGGGTTCCATCATGCGAGCCAATAAAGTCCTGTGTCAGTGAAACGCCTGGCAGCGACCACAACGCCTTGGCTGGCTGCGCCGAGGCTGAGGCATCTGAGAGCGATGCCTCTGAGAGCGATGCCTCTGAGAGATAGAGGTGTGGTTCGCAACATATCATGCGGGCGAGTGACGATTTGGTACGAACTTCGCAGAATCGGGCGCTAAAAGTACGAGATCCATGACAGTCGCTGCTTCTATCCGATGGCTGCACAACTTTTGTCGGCCTGGATAGGCGTTGATCGTGCTTCTGCGACTTTTCCACAGGACATCTCTGTGTCGTCCACAGTGTTGTGCACAGCCAGGAGCCTGACAGGGCTGCCGGTCGGGGAAGGTGCTGGTTACGTGGGAGACATACCGGCGAGGGCCGACCGCCCGTCAGGGACCCGTAGAAAGGGCATCAGGAGGAGGCGGTGCCAGCGGCATCGGCGCCCACTATCAGAGGACGGATATCTGCCGGGGCCAGCGGCGGCTGGTCACGATGTGCCGACAGTGGCTGCCCGCTGGCGGCTGTCAGCAGGATGTGCAGTGGATCGCCGTGGCTGACAAGCAGGATGGTCTGGTGGTGCAAGCGGGCCTCCAGGTCGATGATCAGCGCGAACATACGCTGGACAACGTCCGCGACACTCTCGCAGCCTTGAAGGTGGTGATGGGGGTTCTCGGCATCGTGGCTCCAGATAGAGGCGTAGGCGCTATCCGGACCCTGGTCGAGATCACCGAAAAAACGCTCTCTAAGCCGTTGGTCGGGCGTGGGCGTGAGCGAGAAATACGCGCCGACGTGCTCGGCGGTCTGGGTGGTACGCAGAAAGTCGGAGTGCACGATATGTGTCGGTGTCGCTAGATGCCAGCTGTCGAGTCGGTGCTGCAGCTGCTCCTCGCCCTTGGCAGACAGGCCATAGCCCTCGCAGCCGTGGGTGGGGGAAGACACGATCAGTCCTCTGGCATTGGCCTGGCTATGTCCATGGCGCATCACCAGATAGTGGTTGTGGCAGTGAGGAAGAGCCACTGTAGTGGCGTCTGCCATGAGCGTAGCTCCCGCTGCAAGAGGCGTTGCCTCGAAACGGCGTGCGGTAGGCGAGCGTCTGTGACATCGCCGTGTCACCCAACAGCATAGGCGCTGGTAGAACAGGCTGCATCGTCAGCTTTCATCAGCGTGGCCCTTAGCGTGGAAACCCCCACTGCGATGTCTGCCCCAATTCAGCTATTCTCGATACATCGAATGCCTGATTCAGGGATGGGTCGCTCAGCCGATGAAGATGGACGCCCGCCGAGCCTTTCAGCGCCTTGCCGACAGCCTCTCTCGCGAAGTGGGGGGAGACTTCTTTGTTCACCTGGTAGAACGCCTGGCGGTGATTCTTAACGCAGATGCACTGGTGGTGGCGGTACCCGTCGGGGACGGCACGAGGCTGCGCACGCTGGTGTTGTATGTGGATGGTGAATGCCTGCCGAATATCGAATACGTGTCGGCGGGGACTCCCTGCCATGGTGCCATGGTCAGTGGCGCCTGCAGCTACACCGAAGACGTCTGTCACGCCTTTCCCGACGACCAATGGTTGCGTGAGTTCAAGGCCCAGGCCTACTCCGGCGTTCCCATGCATGGGCCGGATGGAGAGTTGCACGGGGTGCTGGTGGCGCTGTACCGCCATCCTCTGCGCCAGCAACATCTGGTGGAGGAGGTGCTGCGAATTGCCGGTGCCCGCTGCGGCGCTGAACTCTCCCATCAACGCACCGAGCGCAAGCTGGCATCTACCGCGATTCAACTGGAAGCCACCAACCGTCAGCTGCAGCGAACCCATCGCGCCCTGACACTGCTGCGTCTGGTCAACCGTGCCGTGATCCGGTTGACGGACGAAATGGCCGTACTTGAAGAGGTCTGTCGACTGGCTGTTGATCAGGGGAGCTATCGCTATGCCTGGGCAGGGTTGGCCCAGGACGCACCCGACTATCGTATTCTGCCGCTGGCCAGTGCCGGCGGTGCCGATGAGCTGCTGCGCCATGCCAGCTTCAGCTGGGATGCTGACGGACTCCACGGACAGGGGCCGAGCGGGAGAGCCCTTCGTGAGGACGTGGAGCACCTGGTGGCCGATTACGCCGACATGGAAGACCGCCCCGACTGGGTCCAGCGCTTCGGGGTGAGGGCTGAAATCGCCTTGCCACTGCATCTGGGGAGTGGGCGCCGGGGGGTGATGGTGCTGTTGATGGACACGCCCTATCGTGCCAGCGACGGTGAGCTGGCGCTATTGAGGGAGCTGGCGGGCAATCTGTCGTTTGGGCTGCAGGCCATGCGTGCGCACCAGCATCAACGCCATACACAGCAGGCGGTGCTGGATATGGCGGAAGTGGTCACGGCCCGCAGTGATGACGCCTTTTTTTCTCAGTTTGTGCGTCGGCTGGCCAAGGCTCTGGGAGCAGACGGTGTCTTTGTGTCCCGGGTGGAAGAAAGTGTCCCGCTACAGGCTACCTTGTTGGCTGGATTGGTGGATGGTCAGCCGGTGGCACCGTTTCACTACTGCTTTGAAGGCTTGCCTTGCGACGATGCCTTTCGTGATCTGGAGCACGTGATTGCGCGAGGGGTAAGCGACCGCTACCCACGTGCCCAGGAGATGATCGGGTTCCGTGTGGAGGCCTACGTAGGGCGCCGCCTGGAAGACGCCAGCGGGGATGCCATTGGCACATTATTCGTGCTGTTTCGTGAGCCTTTGCACGACCCAGAGCCCGTGTCGCACCTGTTGCGCATCTTTGCCGCAGGCGCGTCGGCGGAGCTGGAGCGGCGACGTAGCGACGCCCATATCCGCCGACTGGCGTTCTTTGACCCCGGTACCGGATTGCCCAATCGCGCTAACTTCATGGAGTGTCTGCAGAGTGCCATCGCCCTGGCGCGCACCGAGCAATACCGGGTCGCGCTGATGTTTCTGGACCTCAATCGGTTCAAGGAAATCAACGACAGTCAGGGCCACGATGTAGGTGACCAGGTGCTCAAGGAAGTGGCTGCGCGGTTCAGCGCCTGCCTGGGCAAGCAGGGAACCCTCGCTCGCCTGGGCGGCGATGAGTTCGTGGTCATGGTCGAGCGGGCTGACGAAATCGGCACGGCTCAGGTCGTGGGGCGTCTGCTCAGTGCGCTGAATGCTCCGGTGGTGCATGACCGTCATCGCTTCAACGTGGAGGTGAGTATCGGCGTTGCCTTCTTCCCAGAGGATGGGGATGGGCCCAGAGAGCTGCTGAAACACACCGATATTGCCATGTATCACGCCAAGGAAAGCCGCAGCGGTTACCGTTTCTACGCGCCGGAAATGGGTCGTGACCTGCGTCGTCGCCTGGTGCTGGCTGCGCGCCTCGATGATGCGCTGGCCGGAGAGCGGCTGGAACTGTGTTTTCAGCCCTGCGTGGCGTTGGGTAGTGGGGCTCTCGTTGGGGCCGAGGTGTTGTGCCGCTGGTTCGATGCCGAGCTGGGTTGGGTGAGCCCGTCAGAGTTCGTCACGATCGCCGAAGAGCGTGGCATGATCGAGGCCTTGGGCAGCTGGGTGATGGAGCGCGCCTGTCGCCAGCTGAAAGAGTGGCAGGACGCTTCGCTGACGCGCTTGCCGCATCGCCTGCACGTCAATTTGGCTGCCGCACAGTTTGAGGACCCAGACCTGGCCAAGCAGTTGACCGACATTGCCAGTCGCTATGGGATCTCGCCGCAACAGCTTGGGCTTGAGATCACGGAGAGCGGCTTCATGAAGGACCCTGAGCAAGCCGTGCGAATCACCGACGATCTCCGCCAGCGAGGCTTCTCGCTGTCTATCGATGACTTCGGCACCGGCTATTCGTCCCTTGCCTACCTGAAGCGTTTTGCGGTGGAGGCGGTCAAGATCGACATGTCCTTTGTCAGCGATATGCTGACGGACAGTAACGATCACGCCATTGTGGCGACCATCATCGCCATGGCACGGCAGTTGGGATTGACCGTGGTCGCCGAAGGCATCGAGACCGCTGCTCAGCTAAAGGCCCTGCGCGAGCTGGGGTGCGACCATGGCCAGGGTTACCTGCTGTCACGTCCACTGAGCAGCGAAGAGTTCGCCCAGCAGTGGTTGATGGGTGAGACCAGCAGAGGACCCATGGCAGAGACCGAGTCCGCCGAAGGGTATCGTCCTGGCTAGATCGTACAGGCTAGGTCGTCATGGCGAGATAGAGGGCGAGTCGGAGGAGTCGCCGGCCTCCTGAGTGCACAACCGGTTCAAGCGCGACAGCGCCTCATCGGCGCCTGCCAGTGAGAAACTGAGAAACCAATAGTCACTTTCCTTCTCGGTCATGCGCAGCCGGAGATGCAACGTACTGCCGGTGCTCAGGCGTGACTCCAGCAGCGGCATGTCCAGATCTTCGACGTGGACATACAGACCGTCATCGCCCCGCTGCGTAGAGAGCACTGCCGTCCCGGTCTGGGCGGTCTGCTCATCCACCAGAATATCGACGGGCACGCGGTTGACCACTTCACTGCGCGACTGACGTTCCCCCAGGCGGCTTCTCAGCTCAAGCCAATGGGTGGCGCAGTGCCCTGCCGTGGCATTGATGCTGAGCAGCGTATCGCTGTAGCTGGTGTCTTCGAGGGCGCGTACATGTCGCTCCCCACCCAGAGAGGCCGTCAGCGACTGCCAACGTTGGTGACGTTGTCCGTCGGCGACATTGAAGCTGGTGGCGAATACGGCTTGGGAGCTGGTCAGCGCGCCTACCAGGATCGCCATGCCAAGCAGACGACTGGCACCACGGCGAATACCCCGGTGAACGCAAAAGGCATGGGACAGCAAAAGCGGCATGACAGCTCCTGGCAGTGCTCGAGACAGAGCTCAGGAGGCTAGCACTCACGGGCGTCGCTGTCCCGGCCTTAGCCGGTCCCGATCAGGCGCTTTCGGCTTCCGCTGTCAGCGAGATCAGTTTCAGAGTGTGCAGGCGCTGGCGGCAGTCGGAGGTCATCAGATCATCCAGCGTGTAGCGGTCGAGCACTTCCAGAAACGCTGCCAAGGCCTCGTTGGCGATCTGCTTGAAGCGACAAATCGGTGCCATATAGCAGGCGCTGTCGTCCCCATCGCACTCTACCAAGGCCAGGCTGTGCTCCGTGTCCTTTACCAAGGTGCCCAGGTGGATGCTGGCAGGGGTACGCTTGAGCGATAGCCCACCGTGCTTGCCTCTCACTGCAGACACATAGCCCAGGCGGCTGAGCTCCTGGACGACCTTCATCAGATGGTTGCGCGATACCTCAAAGCGCGAGGCAATTTCGGCGATGGTAGTGCGCTCATTACCTGATTCTGCCAGATACATGAGAACGCGAAGAGAGTAGTCAGTAAAACGTGTGAGGTGCATGGGTCGTGTCCCGGCGCCCTAGGGCGGCAGTTAGAAAGCGATAGAGGAAGATCTTTATCGGGTTCGACTCTATCAGGGGAGGGCAATACTAACGCAGGTATGGAGCATGAAAGTGAAGTAATGTGTGGAAAAACCTACAGCACATGACCTATATCAATTACTCGAGTGTGAGCAGATTTCTCATCATCTTTGATGTCATCAAAGCCTCACTATAATTTGAATGTAGCATGGAACTTTTCTTGAAATAGATGAAACATGGATTAATGAGTTCGAATGACCGCATTGGTTTAGTTTTCATACCTCGTTCGGGGTATTTGGAAGAAAGTCTGCTGATGTGGCTACCACGATTGAGAAAGTATTCGGCCGGACAATCTACTGGGCTATCAGCGAGTGAGCAGAGAAAAAGCCGGACAGGTAGGGGCTGGAGGCGCCGTGCGAAGGGGGGGTGTCGGTAAAGGAAGGAGTCACTTGTGGCGCAGTGTTCCCGCCTTTTCCAGATGGATTTCACTACCATTCAGCGTGAATCGTCACTATTTTTTCAGCGTCTAGGTGTCGATAAATGACTAAATCGCGACATCAGACTGACCCACCGTGACGGCAATGTGTCTAGCAAAGGGGGTAGATTGGGATAGCGAGGTAATATTTTCAGGATGTGATGCGGGTACCTCGGGAGCGAGAAAAATGTATGATTTTTCTGGAATATTAAGAAATGATTGTGTGGTCAGAAATGCGTGTTTTAGCAAAGTGCTTAAGGAAGCCTCTCTCCTGGGAAACGGATCGACGGGCGTGCCGCCATGGAGCAAATCTCGCTGAAGTATGTCTGGATAGTCGTGGCTCTTGATAAATGGCGCAGAAGCATGTCGTTAGCGTCGCGGGCATAGCAGGGGAGATAGCGCGCCAGGGGGTATGTCACGTGCGTCATGACGTCTCTTTGTGACACCCGACACGGTCATCAGCGGCTTGCGCCGCATGGCTATCCGCCTCGTGCCTCCCGAAAGGCCCATGTGCCAGCAGGCCGTGGGTGATAGCCGCCATTGTGAGGCAGGCATCATGGCGGTGGTGGTCGTCATGTGCTGGCACGAGAGCCCGGCCTGGCTGAGGGTTGCTGGTACTGCAGGACACCGGAAGCTAGAGAGAACGCTTCGCGTGGTGGCCTAGCAGCCTAGAGACCTGGTGTCAGGGCGTCAGTGAGGAGTAGTAGGCGGCAATATCGGCGATGTCTTGATCGGACAGTGCTGCCGCCTGGGGGGCCATGATGGCGGACATGCCGCCGCTGCGCTGGCCGTCGCGGTAGGCCTTCAGCGCGCCTTCCAGGTAGGGCGCATTCTGTCCTGCCAGGTTGGGATAGATGGGGCCAGTGGCCTTGCCATCGGTGCCATGGCAGGCGGCGCAGGCCCCGACCTTGGTTTCACCGGCGGCGGCGTCGCCAGCGGCTTGGGCAGTAAGACTGAACAGGCAGGCGGCGCCAAGCGCGGCCAGGGGGAACCATTTCATGATGAGCGCTCCTCGGGATTGTGTCTGCGGACGGGCAGCGTGGGCAAGGCATGCCACGCCGCTAGCCGAGTCTGTCCGGGGTCGTTGTGTCGGCACGCCAGAGCTGCCGGAAACCCTTGGGACTCTCGAGTATTGGAGCGCTCAGCCACAATACCCTATGACGCTGGTCAACTTTCGCTAGGGAGAGGTAGTCGCTACGCACTATGCTTGATGGGGATCAAGGGAATCAGACAGGCATCATTGCGGTGGCGGCCGTCACGCGCTAGCACCAGAGACCGACCTGCTTGAGGGTGACGTCCTGGTACTGATTTGATGCAGATCATGTCTGGCTTCGTCTATCGGAGCCAAGCCGAGATGACGTGAGACAATGCCGACAGATGCCGCCGTCGGGCGGTCGTGTCACGAGAGGCCTTGTCGATGTCATCCGATGTATTGCCGTTTCAGCGCAGCCTGGTCGAAAAGTATGATCGCCCCGGCCCGCGCTACACTTCCTACCCCACCGCGCCGAATTTCCATGAGGGCTTCGGCGTCGATGACTATCGACAGGCGGTACAACGCAGCCAGCAAGGAGAGCCAAAGCCGCTGTCGGTGTACGTGCACGTGCCCTTCTGCGAGAGCCTTTGCTACTACTGCGCCTGCTCCAAGATCATTACCCACAATCGCGAGCGTGCCGCCGAGTATCTGAACCTGCTCAAGCGCGAGATCGCCCTGCAGGCCGAACTGTTCGATAACGACCGCGAATTGACTCAGCTGCACCTGGGCGGAGGCACCCCCACCTTTCTGACCAACGCTCAGTTGGCCGGGCTGATCGACAGCCTGGCGCAACACTTTTCCTTCGCCCCAGTGTCCCGTCGTGAATTTTCGCTGGAAGTGGACCCGCGCACGGTAACGCCCCAGCAGATACATGAATTGCGGGCCATGGGCTTCAATCGGTTGAGCTTCGGCATTCAGGACTTCGACCCCCTGGTACAGAAGGCGGTGAATCGGCTGCAGAGCGAGGCCCAGGTAGCGGCGCTGATGGATGCCGCCCGGGAGGCGGGCTTCGCCTCGGTGTCGGTGGATCTGATCTACGGGCTGCCGCTGCAGACCCGCGACAGCTTCGATACCACGCTGGCCAAGGTGGTGGCGCTCAGGCCCGATCGTATCGCCGCCTACAGCTACGCCCACCTGCCATCGCTGTTCAAGGCGCAGCGGCTGATCCGTGACGAGGACATGCCGCCGCCTGGGCGTAAACTAGAACTGCTCGAGCTGACCATCGAGCGGCTGACCCAGGCGGGCTACGTCTATATCGGCATGGATCACTTTGCCTTGCCCGAGGATGAGCTCAGCCTGGCCCGTGAGAATGGCACCCTGCAGCGCAATTTCCAGGGCTACTCGACCCATGCCCAGTGCGACATGATTGGCCTGGGGGTGACATCCATCGGCAAGGTGGGCGATGCCTACAGCCAGAACGTCAAGACCACCGCCGAATACGCCGAGCACCTTGAGGCCGGGCGGCTGCCGGTGCTGCGTGGGTACCGCTTGACCGCGGAGGACCAGCTGCGCGCAGAGCTGATTGCTGCCCTGATGTGCCACGGCGAGGTGCGCTTTGCCGAGTTTGAAGATCGTCATGGTATCCACTTTCAGCAGCACTTCGCGGCGGCGCTGAACCAGCTGGAAGAGATGCGCGAAGACGACTTGATCGAGATCAAGCAGGACGCACTCAGGGTGCGCCCGGCAGGCCGGCTGATGATGCGCAATCTGGCCATGGCCTTCGATGCCTACCTGGTGGCGGAAAGTGGGCGCTTCTCCCGCACCGTCTAGGATGCGCCGGACGGTTGGCGTCCCCGCCAGGTCCTCGCCGGTCCCGGCGTGACCGTTTATGCGCCAAAGGCAATTTAAAAACCGGGCCTTCCGTGTCCGGTTTTTTCGTTTATATTGTGCCGCCGGCCAAAAATTTAACTATATCTAGTATAGCGATCGACCTTGGCCGTAACGCGCGTCGACGCCCTTGTTACCTCGTTTCTTTGCCGGCAATTTCATCGGAGACATGTGTTCATGACCACATCCGCCAAGGCCGCGGCCCTGTCGCAGGAGGTCCCCATGCAGGGTCCCTCGTATGATATCTGGGATGCCAAGTACCGCTTGAAGGATCGTCACGGCCAGCCCGTGGATGGCGATCTTCAGGCCACCTGGGAGCGCGTGGCCAAGGCGCTGGCTGCTGTAGAGGGCGAGGCCGCTGACACCTGGTTACCGAAGTTTCGCTGGGCCTTGGAAAACGGTGCCGTACCGGCAGGCCGGATCACCTCCAACGCCGGCGCCGAGGGCTACAAGCCCGCTGTCAGCCTGATCAACTGCACCGTGTCCCGCACCATCCGCGACTCCATGCACGACATCCTCGACAGCGTGGTGGACGCAGGCATGACCCTCAAGGCCGGCTGCGGCATCGGCTACGAGTTTTCCACCCTGCGCCACAAGGGAGCCTTCGTGTTCGGTGCCGGCGCTGGCACCAATGGCCCCCTGGCGTTCATGGATATCTACGACAAGATGTGTTTCACCGTAGCCTCCGCCGGGGGACGCCGCGGCGCTCAGATGGGCACCTTCGACGTTGGCCATCCCGATGTGCGCGAGTTTATCGAGGCCAAGCGTGAAGCCGGTCGACTGCGCCAGTTCAACCTCAGCCTGCTGATTACCGACGAGTTCATGGAGGCGGTGAAAGAGGACGCCGACTGGCCGCTGGCCTTCCCCCTGCACTCAGGCGAGAAGGGCGATGTCGAGGACAAGGACCTGATCTATCGTGACTGGCCGGTGATCGAGGACGGCTATACGGTGGACGCCGAAGGGCGCGTGGCCTGCCGCGTGGTCGAGGTGATCAAGGCGCGCGAGCTGTGGGACACCATCATGCGTTCCACCTACGACTACGCCGAACCTGGCTTCATCCTGATCGACCAGGTCAATCGCATGAACAACAACTGGTTCTGCGAAGAGATCCGCGCCACCAACCCCTGTGGGGAGCAGCCGTTGCCACCGGAAGGGGCCTGCCTGCTGGGCTCGATCAACCTGACTCGCTTCGTGATCGACCCGTTTGGTGAGGCGCCGCGGTTTGACTGGGACAAGTACCGACAGGTGGTCGCCGTTTTCACCCGCATGCTCGACAACGTGGTCGAGATCAGCGGCCTGCCGCTGTCCGGCCAGCGTCGTGAGATCGAGGCCAAGCGCCGCCATGGCATGGGCTTTCTGGGGCTGGGATCGACCATGACCATGCTCAAGATGCCCTATGGCAGCGCGGAATCGCTGGTCTTTACCGAGGAAGTCAGTCGGGTGTTGGCCGTGGAGGGCTGGAAGCAGGCGCTGGAGCTGTCCCGCGAGAAGGGCATGGCACCGATTCTCGAACAGGAGTTCGAGCTGACCCCCAGGATGCTGCGTGAACGTCCAGAATTGAGCCGCGATGGTTACGAGGCCGGCGACAAGGTGCCAGGCCGCATCCTGCATGCCCGTTACAGCCGCTATATGCAGAAGATCGCCGAGGTCGAGCCTGAACTGGTGGCGCAGCTGGCCGAGCATGGGGCGCGCTTCACCCATCACTCCTCGATTGCCCCCACTGGCACCATCAGCCTGTCGCTGGGCAATAATGCCTCCAACGGTATCGAGCCGTCATTCTCTCATCGCTACTTCCGTAACGTCATCCAGGCGGGCAAGAAGACCAAGGAGCAGGTCGAGGTGGTGTCCTTCGAGCTGGCCGCCTATCGTCACTTCATGCACGCCGAGGCGGTAGAGAGCGACCTGCCGGATTACTTCATCACCGCCGATGCGGTGATCCCCAAGCAGCACGTGGCGGTGCAGGCCGCCGCCCAGGCCTGGGTCGACTCGGCGATCTCCAAGACGGTCAACGTGCCCACCGACTTTGCCTTCGAGGCGTTCAAGGACCTGTATCTGGACGCCTACCAGAGCCGCCTCAAGGGCTGTACCACCTTCCGCTTCAATCCGGAGGCCTTCCAGGGCGTGCTGGTGCGCGAGGATGACCTCAAGAACACCACCTACGTGTTCGAGCTGGAGAACGGCGAGACCCTCGAACTCAAGGGCGACGAGACGGTGATCTACGACGGCGAGGAGCACAATGCCGCCAACCTCTACGACGCCTTGAAGGAGGGGACCTATGGCAAGTGGTAACGCCCGGGGCGAAAGGTCGTTGCGTGGTGGCCGGCGCCTGTGGGCATCGCGTCTGAATCATCTTTGTGGAGGAGCCTGCTGATGGCTGTCGAAATCACATCCAAGATCGTGGGCTACCGGGTCAAGAGCGAAGAGGCCCCTGCGGCCCCGGTGCCGCCCCCTCTGCCCGAAGAAAACCCGCTGACCATGCGCATTCCCTCGCGCCCCGAGGGGACGCTTGAGGCGGTGTCCGAGAAGATTTCCTACGTCGGCGCCGAAGGCCGCAAAAAGGTCTACCTGCTGGTGTCCTTTATGCCGGTGGAAGGGGTGCTGAACGGACAGCGCGTGATCATCGAGCGCCCGGTGGAGTTCTTCTTTCCCTCCGGTCAGCTGTCCAGCGAACACCAGTGGATCACCGCCACCATGCGCAGCCTGTCGCTGGCCGCCCGCGGCGGCTACGTCACCCAGGCGGTGGCCGATCTGCGCAAGGTGGCCTGGGACAAGGGCCTGGTGCGTTGCGGCATGAACCGCTGGAACAAGCCGATGTTCCACGACTCCGAGGTTGCCGCGATTGCCTGGTCGATCCAGCAGATCCTCTATCGCCGCGGCTTTCTCGACATCGACGGCAACCAGGTGCCGGTGGAGGAGCTGGTCAGCCGCTATGCCAAGCGTCAGGCCTCTGGCCACGGCTGGTTCCCTGCCGAGGTCGACGAAGATGTCGCTGCTGGCGCCGTCGAGCCACTGCAAGACAAGCCCGTCGTGGATGGCGCAGGTGAAGGCGCCGGCCCCGCGGTGGTTGGCCACTGCCCCGAGTGTCGCGGCGAGCTGATCATGATGGACGGTTGCCCCACCTGCTACGCCGGCTGCGGCTGGTCGAAGTGCGGTTGAGAGCCTTGCCAGATGTACAAAAGGGCGCCACTGCGGCGCTCTTTTTTTGTCGGTCGCTACTCGCTGCGACTCGGCGGCAGCCGTTGCGCGGTTGCTGTCGCGAGAAGCGTTGGTGCGTGGGTCGGTATTGATACATATCACGAACACAGGCCGGGTGTATCGCTAGCATGACCCGGCGGCGTCGTGCCGCCTGATCAGGAAATCGTCATGTCGCTGTCGCCGCTGGGTTCACTGTCGCTACCCTCGCTCTCGCTACCCGCCTTGCCCTCACTGCCACCGCTATCGTCCGGAACGCTGGTTCGCGTGCCCCATTGTCTGCATCTGGCACTGATGCGTCGGGTCGGCCCCTTGCCCTTGCCGCTGTTGCGCTCAAGTCTCGAGCCCTGGCTCAATCGCACCCTGGCCGAGCCGCTGGCAGAAGGTGAGTTCGACGTGCTGGAAGGCCGTCGGGTGGCGCTCGAGATTGAGGACCTGGCCATTGCGGTGACGATGACCCTCGAGGATGGCCGGCTCAGGGCCACGGACCTGCCTTGGGAGGTCAGCATCAAGGGTGGTTGGCGGGAGTTTGTGTGTCTTGCCCAGCGCGAGGAAGACCCGGACAGCCTGTTCTTCCAGCGACGGCTTTGCCTGGAGGGTGATACCGAACTGGGGCTGACCGTGAAGAACCTGCTCGATGGCCAGGAAATGGCACTGCTGCATCCTTATCTGGCCGAGGCCCTCGGCACACTTCAGCGCTGGCTTTCGCGCTGAGCCAATGCGCGGGAAGCCGAGATATCGGCTTCCCGCTGTCCCGGTCAGTCTTCCAGCACTGCCAGATCCATGCCCGCTTTACCATGCCAATAGCCGTTGCACAGCTCGGCGTCGACCAGCGTCAGCGGCGAGGGTGCCGGGCAGCGGCCCTGGCGGGCCTGGTCGAAGTCTGCCACCACCTCGGCCATGCCTTCGGTGCGGGGGCTCAGGCGGGCCATGGCGACCCCCATATCGGCCATGTCACCCAGTTCGTGGCGCAAATCCTGACAGGCGCCGGACAGGGTCTGGATGCCGTTCAAGGTGAACAGCCGACGGCTGTCGTCCTGGGTAGTCAGGGGCAGGCCCTCCGGATAGTTCTGACAGACGAACTGGCAGCGATCCTTGGGATGCTGGTGGTGGCGCGCGGTGAAGCAGCGCGACGACCAGGCCAGCGGAAGGTGGCCGTAGGCCAGCACCTCGCAGTCCAGCGCCAGCCCCGCGCCGCGGGTATCGGCCAGCAACCGGGCGAGGTCCTTGCCGGGCATCTCCACCGGGGCGACGAAACGGAACATGCCGCAGTCCTTGAGCACCCTGAGGCTTGGCACGTTGTAGAGATTGAGGGCGGCGCCGCCGACAAACGGCAGTCCTGCTTCCGATAGTCGGTGTACTGCTCCCATGTCGTTGGCCTCAATGAGAAAATCACCGTTATCACACAGCTTGGCCAGGTCGCGCAGGTCGGCGTTGGACTCGATCAGGGTCTGGGAGCCGAGCATCACCTGCTTGCCGGCGGCGGCGAGCTGGTGGCCGATCTCCAGCCAGTCGGCAAGCTTCATGTCTCGTCGGCGCGAGCACACGGTTTCGCCCAGGGTCACAGCAGAGAGCGGCCAGTGGCAGGCCCGTTCATAGAAAGCGAAGTAGCGCTCACGGGTCCAGTAGAAGGATACCGGGCCAAGGCTCAACTCCAGTGAAGCAGCAGTCATCTCGCCTCCTGTCATTTCCAGTTGCGCTCGTAAGCGCCTATTTCCAGTTGCGCTCGTAAGCGCCTATTTCCAGTTGCGCTCGTAAGCGCCTAGGGTGTGGGTGGAGCCTTCGGCCAGCGGCGCCAGGGCGGCATCCCATTGGGGCTGCGGACGATAGTCGTCGCCGTGGCTTGCCAGATGATCCAGCGCCTGGCGCCACACCCGGGTGACGCTGCCCACGTAGGCCGGGCTGCGTTGGCGTCCTTCGATCTTGATCGCCTTGATACCGAGGTCGGCCAGTTGCGGCAGCAGGTCCAGGGTATTGAGGCTGGTCGGCGCTTCGATGGCGTGGCCGATCTCGCCCTCGACGTTGAAGCGCCCCTTGCACAGGGTTGGGTAGCCGGCCTGCTCATCGGCGCGGTAGCGATCGATCAGGACGCCGTTCAGGCGTGATTCGCGGCCGCTTGCGGTCTCTTCCCAGCGCACATGGGCCGCGGGCGAGCACACGCCGTGGGTATTGGGGGACTCGCCGGTCAGGTAGGAGGAGAGGTAGCAGCGGCCCTCGGCCATGATGCACAGGCTGCCGAAGGCGAACACCTCCAGCTCCACCGGGCTATGGCGGGCCAGGGCTCTCACCTGCTGGACCGACAGTACCCGAGGCAGCACCGCGCGGCGGATACCGAACTCTCGGTGATAGAACGACAGCGCCTCGTGGCTGGTGGCGGACCCCTGCACCGACAGGTGCCGGGGGAGCTCCGGGTGACGCTCGGCGGCGTAGGCCAGCAGTCCAGGGTCGGCCAGGATCAGGGCATCGACCCCGAGCGCGGCGGCCTGGTCCACCGCCTCGCACCACTGCTCAAGGCTTGCTTGCTGGGGATAGGTATTGATGGCGCAGAACACCCGACAGCCGCGGGCGTGGGCATAGGCGATACCTTCCTTCGCGCGCTTGTCGGTGAAGTTGAGCCCGGCGAACTGGCGGGCATTGGTGGCATTCTGAAAACCGAAGTAGACCGCATTGGCGCCCTCGTCCACGGCGCGCTTCAGGGCGGGCAGGCTACCCGCGGGACAGACCAGTTCCATGTGAATCCTCGGCAGTGGGCTCTGCGTGAACAGTGGCGCCATGCTAGCCCCGGTGCTGCCCACCCGGCTTGATGCATATCAGTGCACGGGGAGGGCGGGAGTGCCCATGTGATGGCGCGGGTGAGAGCAAGGTCGATGGGAGGAGGGGCACGTTGCTGCAATAGGGTGTGGATAAGTATGCGGTTTGACTGTGAATAAGCGTGTGGTAATCGGTGGATGGGCTGTGCAAGGGATCTGTTCGCCGCTCGGCCTGGAGTGACAATAGCGTGTGACGGCAAAAGAAAACGGGCCCCTGGGGGCCCGTTGTTGTATCGAATGCAGGGGTTACTGTCCGCCGGAAGGGAAGTTGAACTCTGCCTTGGCGGTCTCGAAGGAGGATGGCCAGCGCTGGGACACGGCCTTGCGGCGAGTATAGAAGCGCACCGCGTCAGGGCCGTAGGCATGTAGGTCACCAAACAGCGAGCGCTTCCAGCCACCGAAGCTGTGGCTTGCCACCGGTACCGGCAGCGGCACGTTGATGCCGACCATGCCAACCTCGATGGCATCGGTGAAGCGGCGAGCAGCTTCACCGTCACGGGTGAACAGGCAGGTGCCGTTGCCGTACTCGTGGGCGTTGGTCAGGTCGATGGCTTCATCCAGGCTCGATACCCGCACCACGCACAGCACCGGGCCGAAGATTTCTTCTGCATAGATGGTCATCTGCGGGGTAACCCGGTCGAACAGGCAGCCGCCGACGAAGAAGCCGTCTTCATGGCCTTGCACCACCAGGTCGCGCCCATCGGCGACCAGGTCGGCGCCTTCCTGAATGCCCTTCTCGATATAGCCGAGCACCTTGTCACGATGCTGGGCGGTGACCAGGGCACCCATGTCCAGGCCCTTGTCGGTGCCGGGGCCGATCTTCAGCGCGGCGATCTTCGGCGTCATCGCCTCGATCAAGCGATCAGCGGTGTCATCGCCGACACACACCGCCACCGAAATGGCCATGCAGCGTTCGCCAGCGCTGCCGAAGGCAGCCCCCATCAGGGTGTTGGCGGCATTGTCGATGTCAGCGTCGGGCAGCACGATGGCGTGGTTCTTGGCGCCACCGAGGGCCTGCACGCGCTTGCCGCTTTCGGCGCCACGGCGGTAGATGGTTTCGGCGATGGGAGTGGAGCCAACAAAGGAAATGGCCTTGACGTCGGGGGCATCCAGCAGCGCCTCCACGGTCTCACGGCCACCTTGTACGACGCTCATGATGCCCTGGGGCAGGCCCGCCTCTTCCAGCAGCTTGGCGACCGCGACCGCCGCGGAGGGGTCCTTTTCGGAAGGCTTGAGGATAAAGGCGTTGCCGCAGGCAATCGCCATCGGGTACATCCACAGCGGCACCATGGCCGGGAAGTTGAACGGAGTGATGCCCGCGACGACCCCCAGCGGCTGGAAGTTGGAGAACGCGTCAATGGAGGGGCCCACGTTGTGGGAGTATTCGCCCTTGAGCAGTTCCGGTACGCCGCAGGCGTATTCCACGTTCTCGATACCGCGCTTGAGCTCGCCCATGGCGTCTTCGACGGTCTTGCCGTGTTCCTCGCTGATCAGCTGGACCAGACGCTCGGCGTCACGCTCCAGCAGCGCCTTGAACCGGTACATCACCTGAGCGCGCTTGGCTGGCGGGGTGTCGCGCCAGGCCGGGAAGGCGGCCTTGGCTGCCTCGATGGCGGCCTGCACGGTGGTGGCATCGCCCTCGGCCACCTGGCGGATGGTAGCGCCGGTGGCGGGATTGGTGACCGGCAAGGTGCGGCTGGACTCCAGGTCCTGGCCATTGATCCAGTGACTGACGTATTCCATTGAAGACCTCTTGTCTTTAAGGGTGATGTCTGGACGGTGGGTCCAGCGACGATATCGGTGTGAACAGTGGCCACAGGCAGGCATGACACCTGCCTGTGGATAATGCTGTGAATGATGGGTGTAAAGGTTGTCCACAGGCTGTCGATGTGGCGTGGATAACCGTTCTTGCTACTCACCCGTCAGCGCTGATGTTTGGCCCCTGGGGCGCTCAATGTGCTTACGCCAGGCGGTCGAGGGTGGTGGCCACGGCGTCGAACAGTCGCTCGAGCTCCGCCTCTGTGGTGCCGAAAGGAGGACCAAACTGCAGGGTATCGCCGCCAAAGCGCACGTAGAAACCCGCTTCCCACAGGGCCAGATGTGCGTCCCTTGGGCGAATGCTCGGGTCTCCGTCCCTTGGTGCCAGCTGAATCGCTCCGGCCAGGCCATAGTTGCGGATATCGACCACATGGGGGCGACCCTTCAAGGCATGCAGACGGTCCTCGAATGCGGGGGCGATGGCCCTGACCTGGCCGGGAAAGTCTTCCCGCTCCAACAGCTCCAGCGACGCCAGGGCCGCGGCACAGGCCACCGGATGTCCGCTGTAGGTGTAGCCATGGGTGAATTCGATGGCGTGCTCGGCACCGCCTGCGTGCATGAAGGTGTCGAAGATCTCGCTGGACGCAATCACCGCGCCCATGGGCACCGTACCGTTGGTGATCTGCTTGGCCACCGTCATCAGGTCTGGCGTCACCCCGAAGGCCTCGGCTCCGGTGCGGGCACCGCTGCGCCCGAAGGCGGTAATGACCTCATCGAAGATCAGCAGGATATCGTGGGCCGAGCAGATCTCGCGCAGACGATCCAGGTAGCCCTTCGGCGGAACGATGACGCCGGCCGAGCCTGACATCGGTTCGACGATCACCGCCGCGATGTTGGAGGCGTCGTGCAGGGCGATCTGCTCGAGCAGGGCGTCGGCCAGCTCTGCCCCGGTGTCGGCCTGGCCGCGGGTAAAGGCCAGTGACGGTTGCAGGGTATGGGGCAGGTGGCTGGCGTCCATCAGCTGGCCGTAGTGCTTGCGGTTGCCGCCGATCCCGCCAAGGCTGGTGCCGCCGACATTGACCCCGTGGTAGCCCTTGGCGCGGCCAATCATGCGGGTCTTTTCCGGGCGTCCCTTGAGGCGCCAGTAGGCCTTGGCCATCTTCAACGCGGTATCGGCGGACTCGGAGCCAGAGTCAGTGAAGAACACATGGTCGAGCCCCTTGGGGGTCAGGCTGGCGACCTTTTCCGCCAGCTTGAAGGCCAGCGGGTGGGACACCTGGAAGCTCGGCGCATAGTCGAGGCTGCCGAGCTGCTGGGCCACCGCCTGTTGAATCTCGACCCGGTTGTGACCTGCGCCGCAGGTCCAGAGGCCTGACAGGGAATCAAACAGCCGACGCCCGCGATCGTCGATGAAGTAGCGACCCTCGGCCCCGTGGATCAGCCGTGGGTGAGCGTGGAAGTCCCGGTTGGCGGTGAACGGCATCCAGTAGTGATGGTTCAGGTCGCTGTTATCCGCTGTCCCTGCGGTGGCGTCGGGGCGATTCTCCAGAGTGTCGAAGGTCAGCATGGTGGGTCTCCTGTCAGCCGCCTGGGGCCGGGGCCTGGTGGTCATGGCCTGTCGTTGTCGTGGTCTAGCTGTCTTATCTGGTCTGTCTTGTCCGGGCTGTCTAGGTCAGGCTAAGCGCCGAGCGGTGATAGCCGGATGGTCGTGACATAACGGCAGCATGGCGTCTGTAGAAAGTTGATAAAACACCACTCTGTTTTCGCTTAGGTAAGTAAATCTAAACGTAATTGGGTCTGCTGGCGTTGGCATAAATTGACTTGACCAATTCGCGCATTGGGACTAATCCTTATATTTATTCGAATAAATGACCGAGATGCCCGTGCCGACTTCTTTTCCCCAGCGCCGTCAGAAGCTCGCCGACCTGATCTGCGAGGACATCAAGCAGAAGATCGTGATGGAGAACCTGTCGCCAGGGGACCGGCTGCCCAACGAAAAAGCCCTGATGGAGCGCTATGAATGCGCCAAGGGCACGATTCGTGAGGCCCTCAGGGTGCTTGAGGTAGAGGGGCTGGTAGTGCTGAAGACGGGGCCAGGCGGTGGCGCGATCATCCGAGAAGTGACCATCGACCCGGCCTGCCGCGCCCTGCGCAACTTTCTGCACTTTCAGCACGTGGATGGCAGCCAGGTCTATCAGCTGCGTCGGATGGTAGAGGTGGAGGTCGCGGTAGCGGCCATGGATCATCTCGATGAGGCCGGACGTGAGCGGCTGCGTGACAACATCGCCCACTGCCAGCGGCCCCATGAAGATGAACTGAGCCAGCGCCAGCACCGCATGCTGGAGCTCGAGTTCCACAACATTCTGGCGGAGTACTGTCCCAATCCGCTGCTGCGTTTCATGAGCACCTTTCTCAACGATCTACTGCGCGACCTGGTGGTGATCAAGAAGGCCTATCGGCCGGAACGTCATGCCTTTGATGAGTCCAACATTCGCTACCACATCGCCCTGATGGAAGCCTTTGACAACGGTGACCGTGAAGCGGTGCGCCGTCTTATGTTCGAGCACATGTGTGATGCCGAGCACCATATGTCGGCCCTGGAAGGCGAGATGGCCAACCAGTTTCTGGTGTCGCCCGAGGTGCTGGGCGAAAGCGGCTGATCCCGTTTAGCCCGATCCGGCGACGGCCCACAGCGACCTATAACAACAACAGCGTCCCTTATAACAACAACCAAGCCACCCACGTCAGCGACCCCTCATCCACTCCGATGACGTCGACAAGAGGAATAACAATGACAGTGCGCAAGACACCCCTTCTGCTTTCCGCCCTGGCCCTTGGACTCGTGGCCCAGCCGCTGCTGGCCCAGGATCAGGAACCACTGACCTTCTACGGCGTGAAGTCGCTGTCTGGCGCCTTCGCCAGTTATGGCAAGTACGCCGAAATGGGGTCTCGCCTGGCGGTGGAAGAAGCCAGAACGTCCCTGGGACGTGATATCGACTACGTCAGCCTGGACACCGAAGGCAATGCCGGCCGGGCCATCCGCAAGGTGCAGGAAGCCATCAACCAGGATGGGGCCCGCTTGTTCAACGGCGCCACTCTTTCCTCCACCGCATTGGCGGTAGGCAAGGAAGTGGCTGGCGTCGAGGGGGTGTTCATGACGCCTGCCGGCGCCGACGAACTGACCGGCACCGAGTGCAACGCCTCCACCTTCCGCTGGTCGGTGCCGACCTACGGCGCCATTCGCGAAACCCTGGTGCCGTTGATGGAAGCGCTGCCCGAGGCCAAGCGGTTCTATACCATCACCCCGGAATATGTGTTCGGCGAGGCACTGCTCGACAACGCCAAGGCCGTCTTCGAGGAAGCCGGTGTCGAGCACGTGGGGAACAGCTATCACTCGCTGCAGGAGCAGGAATTCTCCGGCTACCTGACCAACGCCATGGCGGCCTCTCCTGATGTACTGGTGCTGCTCAACTTTGGCGCCCAGTCCTCCAACGCCCTGCGCCAGGCACGCAACTTCGGTCTCAATGATCAGATGGATATTCTGATGGTGTGGTCGGCGGGCCTGGACCAGTTCGAAGAGCTGGGTGCCGCCAACGTCGAAGGCATCTACTTCGGCGCCCAGTACTGGCACGAGGTGGATACACCCTTCAACAACGAGCTGGTGGCAGCGGTGCGCGACGCCTATGACATCACGCCCACCTATCCGCTGGCAGCGGACTACACCATGACGCGGGTGATGCTGGAGGTCGCCGATCAGAGCGGGGCCAGCACAGGTCCGGCGCTGATCGAAGCCCTGGAGGGGTACACCTATCAAGGGCCGACCGGCGAAGAAACCATCCGAGCGTCTGACCATCAGGTCATCAAGGATTACTACCTGCTCCAGGGCAAGGCTCAGGACGAGATGGACGATGACGATGACTATGCCGACGTGATCAGCGCCGGCCAGTCCTTTGTCGCCCCCGAAGATTCGCCCTGCCAGCTGTAAGGCAGCCCTCGTCCGTCTGCCGGGGGCGCCGCCCTCGGCATTCCAGGAGCCGCGACCATGCTTAATGTCTATCTGTTCCAGGTCCTTAACGGCCTGGGGCTCGGGATGATCTATTTTCTGATTTCGGTGGGATTGACGCTGATCTTCGGCCTGTTGAACTTCGTCAACTTCGCCCATGGAGCCTTCTTCCTGGTCGGCTCCTACCTCTGCTACACCCTGGTCAGCCTGACCGGCAACTTCTGGCTGGCCCTGGTGGCGGGACCGCTGTTGGTTGCGCTGCTGGCCTGGGCGCTGGAGCGTAGCCTGATCCAGCGTATCTACCACTTGCCGCATACCTTTCAGATCCTGGTGACGCTAGGCATCGCCCTGATCATTCAGGAACTGTCGATCATGATCTGGGGGCCGGTGGGCAAGAGCATTCCCACCCCGGAAGCCCTGCAGGGCGTGGTGCGCATCGGCAACTTTGCCTACCCCTACTACCGACTGTTCCTGATCGGCTTCAGTGCCCTGGTCGCCGTCGTGCTGTGGCTGCTGCTGGAGCGGACCCGTTTCGGCGCCCTGGTCCGGGCCGGCAGCGAGTCCACCGAGATGGTGTCGCTGTTGGGCTCCAACATCTTTCGTCTGTTCTCGGTCACCTTTGCCCTCGGAGTGGGCCTGGCGGGATTGGCCGGGGTGCTGTCGGCTCCCCTGCGCGGGGCCCATCCGTTCATCGGCCCAGAGGTTCTGGGGCTGGCGTTCGTGGTGGTGGTGATTGGCGGCATGGGCTCCTTCAGTGGTGCCCTGGTGGCGGGATTGATCGTGGGCGTGGTGCAGAGCCTGATGACCTCGCTGTGGCCACAAGGCGCAAGCCTGATGATCTACGCCGCCATGGCGGTGGTGATTCTGCTGCGTCCCCACGGACTGTTCGGGAGAGCATGAGATGATGACCAAGACTCTGGAACCTACCAGCACCTCCGCGCGCCCAAGTCGGTTCAAGGGCCGCCTGGGAGCGGGGACGACGTTGGCCATGCTGGCGGTGATGGTGCTGCTGCCGGTGGTGCTGCCGTCGGCGACCCTGGCGACCGAGATTCTGATCTTTGCCATGGCCGCACTGGCCTGCAATCTGCTGCTCGGCTTCACCGGTCTGCTGTCCTTTGGCCAGGCCATCTTCTTCGGTGCGGGGGCCTATATCAGTGCCCTGGCGATGATCCACCTCAATGCCGGGCTGGTCGGTGCCCTGTTGATTGCGGTAGTGGTGGGCGCCGTGCTGGCGCTGGGTGTCGGCATGCTGTGCATCCGCCGTAAAGGCATCTACTTTGTGATGCTCACCCTGGCCCTGACCCAGATGGCCTACTTCCTGGCCTACACCTTGAGTGACTGGACCGGTGGCGACAACGGCCTGCTCGACGTGCCACGTCCGCCCCTGGCAGTGGGCGACACCACCCTGATCAGCTTCGACTCACCGCTGGCCTTCTATGCGCTGGTCGCGGTGCTGTTTGCGGTCATCTACGTGGTGGCACGACGCATCACCGACTCACCCTTCGGCAGCACCCTGCTGGCGATCCGCGAGAACGAACAGCGCGCCTCGGCGCTGGGGTATGACACCCGACTGTTCAAGGTCATGGTGTTCGTGCTGTCCGGGGGAATCACCGCCCTCGCCGGTGCCCTTTACGGCATGCTGCTGAACTTCGTGCCGCTGTCGAACATCGAGCTGTTGATGTCCGAACAGATCCTGATCATGACCATCATCGGCGGCACCGGCTCGCTGTTCGGCTCACTGCTGGGCGCCGGCGCGATCGTCTTGCTGGGTGATCTGCTGTCATCGATCTGGCCGCGCTGGATGCTGCTGCTCGGGGTGGCCCTGATCGCGGTGGTGATCTTTATGCGAGGTGGTCTGTGGGGCGGCCTGTCCAGCCTGCTGGAACGTCGTAGCAAGCGCACCGATGGCAAGGAGGGCGACCAATGACCACGCAAACCTCGCGTCCCGGCGCCGACACTCTGCTGGAAACCCGTGACCTGGTGCTCGCCTACGGGGCCTTCCACGCCGTGGATGGTGTCAACCTGCGTATCGGCAAGGGCAAGATCCATACCGTGATCGGGCCCAACGGGGCAGGCAAGACCAGCCTGTTCCACTGCCTGACCGGCGAGCGCCGTCCCAGCGCTGGCAAGATCCTGCTGGAGGGGAGAGACATCACCCGCGAGCCAGCCCATGGCCGAGTGGGGCTTGGCATGTCGCGCTCGTTTCAGGTGACCAGCCTGTTTCAGGAGCTGAGCGTGCACGAGAACCTGCGGCTGGCGGCCCAGGGGGTAGACGGTCGGCGCGCCCTCAATTTCTGGCAACGCCTGAACAAGCGTCGCGAGCACCTGGCTCGAGCGGACGAGATTCTCGAACGCATTGGTCTGTCAGGCCGTGCCGGGGTGGCCGCGGGCGAGCTGTCCCATGGCCAGCAGCGCATTCTCGAGGTCGGCATGGCGATCTGCCCGCGACCGCGCCTGCTCTTGCTCGATGAGCCGACCTCAGGGATGGGCATCGACGATATCCCCAGCATGACCACGCTGATCGGCGAGCTGGGCCGAGACCACAGCATTCTGTTGATCGAACACAACATGAGCATCGTGATGTCGATCAGCGACACCATCACCGTCATGAACCGGGGGCAGGTGCTGGTGGAGGGCGACCCCCACAGCGTGCGCAATGATGCCCGTGTCAGAGACGCCTATCTGGGAGAAGCCGCCTGATGCTCGAGTTGACGGATATTCACAGCTATTACGGCAAGAGCCACGTCCTGGAAGGGGTATCGCTTACGGTCGGTGAAGGCGAGCTGGTGACGCTGCTGGGACGTAACGGTGCGGGCAAGACCACGACCTTGAAAAGCATCATGGGCCTGGTCGATACGCCGACCGGCAGCATCAGCCTGCGAGGCACGCCGCTGCTTGGCCAGGCACCGTTCCAGATTGCTCGCCAGGGCGTGGCGCTGGTGCCGGAGCATCGTGGCATCTTCAGCATTCTCAGCGTCGAAGAGAACCTGCAGATCGCCGTTCGCCGCGGCAGTCGCTGGCAGATGGAAGATATCTTTCGCTGGTTCCCCCGCCTCGAGGAGCGGCGACGCAATCGCGGCAACGCTCTGTCCGGCGGCGAGCAGCAGATGCTGGCGATTGCCCGGGCGCTGCTCAACGATCCCCAGATCCTGCTGCTGGACGAGCCCACCGAGGGCCTGGCGCCAGTCATCGTCGACGAGATCGTCAAGATCCTCAAAGCCATTCGCGGCGAGGGACTGTCGGTACTGCTGGTCGAACAGAACCTGCGGGTCTGCGAAGAGGTGGCCGATCGCCACTACATCCTCGAACAGGGCCAGATCGTCTACACCGGCAGCGCCGATGATTTTCGTGACGATCCCGCGGTACGTGACCGTTATCTGGCCCTCAGCGCCTGACCTGGCGACGCCCCGGCTGCTGCGTTCGGCTGGGGCCACGCTACGCCCTCAGGACCCAGCGTCACCGCTCCCCTGGGGCGCAGAAACAGCACAATGACAAGGATACTCTGATGACAGCAACCGTCACTTCCCCGGCAGCCGCAGCGACTGCCACCCTGGCCTGCGATGGCGAGCGCCTGTGGGCCTCACTGATGTCCCTGGCAGAGCTGGGCGCCACTCCCAAGGGCGGCGTCAATCGCCAGGCCCTGACCGAGCTCGACCGCCAGGCCCGTGACCTGTTTATCGGCTGGTGCCAAGCGGAAGGCATGAGCGTGCGTATCGACGCCATCGGCAACATCGTGGCGCGTCGCGAGGGCAGTGAACCTGACCTGCCGGCGGTCATGACCGGCAGCCATATTGATACCCAGCCCACCGGTGGCAAGTTCGATGGCTGCTTCGGCGTGCTGGCGGGACTTGAGGTGGTCCGTACCCTCAATCAGCATGCCATCACCACCCGTGCGCCCATCGACGTGGTCGCCTGGACCAACGAAGAAGGCTGTCGCTTTCCGCCCTGCATGATGGGTTCGGGAGTCTATGCCGGCCAGCTGGGTCTGGACGACATGCTGTCTCGCCAGGACGACGCTGGCGTCAGTGTGGGCGAGGCCCTGGATGCCATCGGCTATCGCGGCAGCGATCGGCTGGACCCTTCTGCGGTCAAGGCCTACTTCGAGGCGCATATCGAGCAAGGGCCCCTGCTCGAGGATACCGACACCACCCTGGGAGTGGTCATCGGTGCACTTGGCCAGAAATGGTTTGATCTGACCCTGACCGGCGTTGAAGCCCACGCCGGACCGACGCCCATGCATCTGCGCAAGGATGCGCTGGTGGGTGCCGCCGAGATTACCGTCGCGATCAACCGCATGGCGCGCGACGCGGCCCCCCACGGGCGCGGTACGGTCGGTGTGATGCAGCCCCATCCCGGGTCGCGCAACGTCATTCCTGGGCAGGTCAAGATGACCGTCGACCTGCGACACCTGGACCCGCTGACCCTTGAGACGATGGCGACCCAGCTGGCTGAGGTGGTGCAGGAGGTCAGCCAGCGTCATGGTCTGGCGGCAGAACTGACGCCCACCGCCGATTTTCCGCCGGAGGCCTTCGACGATAGCTGCATCGAGGCCGTGCGTGCCGGTGCCAAGGCCCACGGGCTCAGCCATATGGACATCGTCAGTGGCGCGGGCCACGACGCCATCTTCGTGGGACGGGTGGCGCCGGCGGCGATGATTTTTGTGCCCTGCAAGGATGGTATCAGTCACAACGAAAGCGAGTATGCCAAGCCGGAGGAGCTAAAGGCCGGCTGCGATGTGCTGTTGCACGCCATGCTCGAGAGCGCCGGTGATGGCAGTGCTGCCGCTGACCAGGGAGGCCAGGCATGAGCCATGAGGCTGCAGTGACGACCGGCCAGGCGGCGGAGCTTGCTGATCTGGGAGCGACCCAGGCGCTTGAGGCCTATCGCCGCGGCGAGTGCACGCCCACCCAGGTCATCGCAGATTGCCTGTCGCGCATCGCCCGCGACAACCCACGGGTCAACGCTTTCTCCCATGTGGCTGGGGACGATGCCCTGGCGGCCGCCGAGGCGTCGACCCTGCGCTGGCAACAGGGCAGACCGTGCGGGCCATTGGACGGCGTGCCGGTGACCATCAAGGACCTTACGTTGACCCAGGGCATGCCGACGCGGCTGGGCTCACGTACCAGCGATGCCCATGCTCCTGCCGCTGTCGATGCCCCGGTATCGCGCTTTCTGCGCGAGGCCGGCGCCATCATCGTCGGCAAGACCTTGTCGCCGGAATTTGGCTGGAAGGGGGTGACCGATAACCCGCTGCATGGCATCTGTCGCAATCCCTGGGATACCCGTCTGACCCCAGGGGGCTCGTCGGGAGGAGCCGGGGCGGCGGCGGCACTCAACCTTGGCATGCTGCATCAGGGGAGCGATGCCGGTGGCTCGATCCGTATTCCCTGCAGCTTTACCGGCACCTTTGGCATCAAACCCACCTTTGGCTGGGTGCCCCAGTGGCCCTCCAGCGCCATGAGCACCCTGTCCCACCTGGGGCCCATGACTCGCTCTGTGGAAGACAGTGCCCTGATGATGCGCTTGCTGGCACAGCCGGACAGCCGCGATGGCTATGCGGGGCCGCGTTGCCCCATCGACTGGCAGGCGCCGCGGCCTGATCACCTGCGCGGCGTTCGGGTCGCGATCAGTCTCGACCTTGGCTATGTCGAGGTAGCGCCGGACATTCGCCAGGGCGTCATCCGCGCCGCAGCGCTGCTGCAGGACCTGGGCGCCAGTGTCGAGTGGGTCGATCCGGGGTTCGCCGATCCCATCGAGACCTTCAATACCCTGTGGTTTGCCGGGGCTTCCCAGGTGCTGGAGAGACTCGATGAGTCGCAGCAGGCCATGCTGGATCCCGGTTTCCTCGAGATCGCCCGACGCGGCACCGGAATTTCCCTGTCGCAGTATCTGGCCGCCCGTCGTCATCGCAGCGAGCTGACCGCCGCCATGGGGGAGTTCCATCAACGCTATGACCTGCTGGTGACTCCGACCATGCCGATCTCGCCGTTTGCCGCCGGCCACAACGTACCCCCGGGCGGGCCTTACCGGGAGTGGATGGACTGGACCCCCTTCACCTATCCCTTCAACCTCACCCAACAGCCCGCCGCCTCCTTGCCCTGCGGGCTGGACGAGCAGGGACTGCCGATGGGGCTGCACCTGGTCGGACCGAAGTTCGCTGATGACCGAGTGATGCAGGTGGCGGCGCTGCTGGAATCACGTCTGCCACGCCTGACACCGCCGCGTCCCTGACCCAGGCCTTTATCCAGGTATTGAGCTTGACCTGCCTCAGCCACCGCCTTTTCCTCCAGGGCGTTGGCGGCGCTGGATGGGTCCCTTGCACGCCAAAGGCCCGGCCGTCTGATCGACGGCCGGGCCTTTGGTCTTAGTTGTCCAGCCGTTGGTGCGCAGCGGGTCGGTCGGCTTTGCCAGCACGCTCGCCTCAGGGATTGAGCTGTTCCAGGGTCAGCCGGGGAGACAGGGCCTGGCGATCCTGGCGCAGCTCCAGCAGAGCCGGGGAGGCACTGCGCCGGGTATGTTCCAGGGCACGTGACAGGGCGTCCGCGAAGGCGTCATCGTGGTCCACGGTTTCGCCGAAGGCGCCATAGGCGCGGGCCAGGGCAGCAAAGTCTGGATTGACCAGATCGGTGGCGGACGGCCGCCGTGGGTAGCGCTTCTGCTGATGCATGCGAATGGTGCCGTACATGCCGTTGTTGATCACCAGAATCACCACCGCAGCGCCATACTGGCAGGCGGTGCCCAGCTCCTGGGAGACCATCTGGAAACAGCCGTCGCCGGCCAGGCAGATGGCATCCCGCTCGGGATGGCGCAACTTGGCGGCAATGGCGGCGGGCAAGCCATAGCCCATGGAGCCCGAGGTAGGGGCAAGCTGGGTGCGAAAGCCGCGATAGCGGTAGTAGCGGTGTAGCCAGGCGGAGTAGTTGCCGGCGCCATTGGTCAGGATGGCGTCATCACCCAGCACCTCATTGAGCCGTGCAATGACGTTCTCCATATGTAGCGCGCCTGGCGTGGGCTCCGGCTGTTGCCAGCTGGCGTAGTCGTCGCGGGCGGCGCGGACCCAGGCGCCGCGCTCGACGCTGGGCGCCTCGGCCGCTGCCGCCAGCTGCTCGATCATCGCCCCCGCACACGCGACCACCGCCAGCTCAGGACGGTAGACCCGCCCAAGTTCGTTGGGATCGGCATGCACGTGGATCAGCCGCTGACGTGGCAGCGGTGGCGTCAGCAGGGTGTAGCCGCTGGTGGTCATCTCGCCCAGGCGCGCCCCAAGGGCCAGGATCAGGTCGGCATCACGGACCCGCTGGGCCAGCGCCGGGTTGATGCCGATGCCCACATCGCCGACGTAGTTCGGATGGCGATTGTCCAGGTAGTCCTGGCAGCGAAAGGAGGCGCCGACGGGGAGTTCGCACAGGCGTGCAAAGTGACCGAGCGCTTCGGCGGCGCGAGCCGACCAGCCGCCGCCTCCGACGATGACCAGTGGGCGTTCGGCACTGCCAATGGCGCGCATCACTGCCTGCACGTCGTGCTGCGCGGCGAGCCCGCTAGGCAGGGTGGCGGCAGGCACCGACGCCGCATCACAGTCTGACGACAGCATGTCTTCCGGCAGGCCCAGCACCACCGGGCCAGGCCTCCCGCTCTGGGCCACGTGGAAGGCGTGACTGATGTATTCCGGCAGGCGGTCGACCCGATCGATATTGGCGACCCACTTGGCCAGGGGCGAGAACATGGCGACCAGGTCGACCTCCTGAAAGGCCTCGCGATCGCGCTGGTCGCTTGCCACCTGGCCGACGAACAGCACCATGGGCGTGGAATCCTGATAGGCCACGTGCACGCCGCTGGCGGCGTTGGTGGCGCCCGGGCCGCGGGTCACAAAGGCGACGCCAGGGCGCCCGCTCAACTTGCCATCGGCCTCTGCCATCATCGCAGCCCCACCTTCCTGGCGGGCGACAATGGTCTCGATCTCGGCCTCGTGGAGGGCATCCAGCGCTGCCAGATAGCTTTCGCCGGGCACGCAGAATACCCGCTCGACCCGCTGCTGCTGCAGCGCCTTGACCAGAGCAAGTCCACCGTGAGGATGGGTCATGAAACCTCCTGGCTCAGAGCGGTGAGAATCGGGTGGAGCGCAACAGCTTGTTGGTCTGATGCTGGACGTTACCGGCCTCGGCGCTTTTCTTGCGATAGGCGATCCATTCGGGGTCCTGTTCCATGGCCGTGCGACGGCGCTCCCGGTCCGCCGCGGAGGCATACCCCCACAGGTGCACCACCTGATTCTGTGGTCCGGTCTCGGTGACGAAGTAGCCAATCAGATTGCCCAAATGGCGCTGCTGGATGGGCAAACCCTCGCGTTCGTAGAGCTCGAGAAAGGCGTTCAAGCGGCCGGGGACCATGGTGTAGGTGCGGTGGTCGACGATCATGGGATCTCCTGGTGGGGCACGATGGGTGAGGCATTCATTTGTCAATATTTGTAGTACATATGATTAATTCGCGCGAGTACGACCATGGTGGAAGGTGGAGGCAGCGAAGGTAGGAAAGGGTGTTTCGTAGCAGCGATAAGCTAGCGATAAAGCAGAGTTAAGGTAGCGATCTGGTAGCGATAGGGGGGTAATAGCGCCGCCCGGTCGGGACGCGGGGTTGCCGAAGGGACGTCGTTGCTGGTCGCTGCTTCACTAAAGTCGCATTTCGTTGTGCGGTGGCCCCGTCTATGTTGCTCATACAGCAACTTTGTATGATGTAGTACTTAATCTTCGCCGGCGGTGCTGGCCCTGAGCGGCGAGGCACCACCCTCAAGGAGAGGTTCGATGACTCAGGTCACCTTTGACGAGCTGCGCTCGCGTTTGGCCGCAGTGCTGAATGCGGCGGGCCTGGCGCCGGAAGATGCCGAGCTGTGCGCGCGCATTCATGCTGAAAGTACTCGTGACGGGGTGGTCTCCCACGGTATTGGCCGCATTCCGCGTTTTGTCGATTACCTGAACAAGGGGTGGGTCGATCCGGCTGCTCGGCTGAGCCTGGTGCAACGATTGGGTGCCCTGGAAGTCTTCGATGGCCACTTTGGGATTGGCGTTCGCCACGCACTCGACGCCACTAAGCGCGCCATGGAGTTGGCCTCCGAGCATGGCATGGGGCTGGTCGCCGTGCGCAATACCACCCACTGGATGCGCGGCGGCAGCTATGGCTGGCATGCGGTCGAGCGGGGATATGCTGCGATCATGTGGACCAACACCGAATCCTGCATGCCCGCCTGGGGGGCCGCCAGCCAGAGTATCGGCAACAACCCGTTGGTCATGGCGGTGCCAGCCGAGCAGGGCCCCATGGTGCTGGACATGGCCATGTCCCAGTTCTCCTACGGCAAGCTGAACAGCCTGGCCCTGGCCGGCGAGTCCTTGCCGGTGGACGGTGGCTTCGACCAGGCGGGACAGCTCAGTCGCGATCCTGGCGCCATCGCTGAGTCGCGGCGCCTGCTGCCTGCGGGCTACTGGAAGGGATCCGGCCTGGCGATGCTGTTGGACGTGATGGCGGCGCTGTTGTCCCAGGGCAACCCCACCCATCATATCGATACCTTGGGACGCGGCAGCGGTGGCGGCGCCTCCCAGGTTTTTCTGGTCTTCGACCCGCGCAAGCTGGCCGGCCTCGAGGCCTGCAATGCGCTGGTCGAAGGGCTTGCCAGCCACCTGGCCGACGCCGTGCCGGTGGACGCGGGCCGGCCGCCCCGCTGGCCGGGACAATCCACCGGAAATAGGCGCCACGCAGACACCGACAGCCTGCTCGACGTGCCCGACGACCTGTGGCAGGCCGTTCTCGCCCTTCCTAGATAAAGAGCCTTGAGAAGAGGTCAATGAGTCGGCCGTCGCCAAGCGGCAATGTTGTCAGGGCAGGCCAGTATCCGCTTCCACCGGCCCTCGGTGCAGGGCCATCAGTGTGACGCCAGCAGTCGCACCGCCAGCAATCACAATGCCAACAGACCCAAATCGCCAACAACAATGGCAAGGAGTGAATAAGATGCGCAAGTTGATGAGCGTGGCCCTGGGAGGCCTGATCGTTGTCGCCAGTGCCAGCGCGCAGGCCGACTATCCCCAGCGTGATATCCGCATGATCGTGCCCTGGGGCGCCGGCGGCGGCACCGATGGCATCGTCCGCAAGATCTCCAATCTTGCCGAAGCGTCCCTCGATGGCACCATCTATGTCGAGAACATCGAGGGTGGGATGAGTGCCAATGGTCTGGTCCAGACGCTGGGAGCCCGTCCCGACGGCTATACCCTGGTGGCGCTGACCTACGACAGCGTGGTGACGATTCCCTGGCAGGGGATGCTGGCCGGCTTTGATATCGACAAGCTCGACCTGATTGCGCGTATTACCAGTGAACCCGATGCCATCGTGGTGCCCGCAGACTCGGACTATACCAGCCTGGAGGCGTTGATCGACGCTGCCAAGGCGGCCCCCGGAGAGGTGCGCGCGGGTATTCAGAACATGGGTTCGCGTACCCACCTGACCCTGCTGCAACTGCAGGACCAGGCCGACGTGTCATTCAAGATCGTGTCCTATCCCGGCGGTGCCGCGCCCCAGAAGGAAGCCCTGCTCAACGGCGAGGTGGACTTTGCGCTGACCAGCCTAGGCGATTTTGAGTCGTTGATTTCAGCCGGCAACGCCAAGGGCCTGGTGGAGTTCACCGACGTCCAGAGCGAGAGCTTCCCTGATGTGCCCCCTGCCAGCGAGCTGGGCTACGACATCCAGATGGGCAGCTTTGTCATTCTGGCCGCGCCGGCCAACACGCCGGAAGACGCCCTGACGGCCCTGGAAGCGGCCTATCAGCAGGCCTACGACAGTGAAGAATTTCAGACCTGGCTGGTCGACGTAGGGGTCACCCCCAACTGGCTGGGTGCCGACGAGGTCGAGGCCTGGGCAGAAGATACCCAGGCAGAGCTGTTCGCGCGGATGGATGAGCTCAAGGAAGCCGGCCTGATTGGCCAGTGAGTCTCGGTTGCCGTCGGGCGCCGGCGGCAACCCTTGTGAGGATGTTGCCATGAAACTGCTGCTACGGGCGGGAGGTTGGCTGGGTGGGCGGCGAGGCGTTGTCGCCTGCCTGCTGACAGCGACCCTGATCTACCTGGTCGAAGCCTTCAAGATTGCGCCACCACTGCACGATGGTGCGCTGACCGCGTCCTTCTTTCCGGTGCTTCTGGGCGTTGTCATGCTGGTGGCGCTGGCCTTCGTGATCAGGGCCGATCGCCGGGATACGAGAGCCGATGGCGTAAAGGACGAGGCCCCGATGAGCGAGTCTGACCAGGAGGCGACTCAAGCGGCGACTTCGGGCGAGCCGGCACCGGCATCAATCTGGCAGGGCGCCCTGGCGGTGACCCTGGCGACCGGTCTCTATATCAGTCTGTTTGCCAGCGTCGGCTACTTTCTTTCTACCTTTGCTTACGCCTTCGCCATGATGCTGATCTTTGGCGCGGGCCGTCCTGCGCTTCGCAGCCTGGGCTTCAAGGCGCTGGTGGCGGCGGTCATCGCGTTACTGGGATACGCCCTGTTCGAATTGGTGTTCCAGGTGCGTCTGCCGACGCTGTGGAGGTGACGGCATGGATTACCTGATCGAACTGTCCAAGGGCTTCGCGGTGCTGATGCAGCCGGATATCCTGCCCTATCTGATCGGTGGCTACCTGATCGGTACCTTCTTTGGTGCGGTGCCGGGGCTGACCTCGATGCTGGCCATCGCGCTGCTGCTGCCGTTGACCTATAGCCTCGACATCACCGCCGCGCTGGTGGCCTGTGCGGGCATCTTCATGGCCGGGATGTGCAGCGGCAGCATCACCGCGACGACCATCAATATTCCCGGCGCCCCGGCCTCGATGATGACGGCGATCGAGGGCTATCCGTTGCAGCAGCGCGGCCAGGGCGCCAAGGCGCTGGGGCACGCGGCGCTGGCGTCGATGATCGGTGGCGCCATCGGGGCCCTGCTGCTGATGGTCATGGCACCCCTGGCAACGGATGCCGCGCTGCTGATTCGTACCCCCGGCAAGTTCTCGCTGATTGCCTTTGCGCTGATCGTGATCGTGATCTCTCAGCGCGGGGCCATCTCCAAGGGGCTTGTCGCGACCACCCTGGGGGTGATGGTGGCCACTGTCGGCATCGACGTGATGCAGCCGATTACCCGCTTCACCTTTGGTACTGGGGTACTGATGCAGGGCATCGACATCATGCCGCTGGTCATCGGTGCCTTTGCCGTCAGCGAGCTGTTGGTGCAGTCGCAGAATCGTGCCAAGCGTACCGTCGAGCGGGATGCGATCAAGGCCAGCGCCATTCGCCGCCGCGACTTTATTCCACCGTGGAAAGAGGTGCGCGAGATCGGACTCTATCGCTATCTCAAGTCGGCCATGATCGGCTATAGCGTCGGTGTATTGCCCGGTGCGGGCGGCTCCATGGCGGCCTTCGTGGCTTACGCAGAGTCCATGCGCAGCTCACGCCACCCGGAGAAGTATGGCAAGGGCTCGGTAGAAGGTATCGCCGCCGCGGAAGGGGCCAATAATGCGATGTGCAGCGGGGCCTTCGTGCCGATGCTGTCGTTCGGTATTCCCGGTGACCCAACCACCGCCATTGTGCTGGGGGTACTGGTGGTCAACGGCCTGCAGCCGGGGCCACAGTTCCTCGACAGCCAGCTAGCGCTGGTGGCACCGATGTTCATGGCCCTGCTGGTATCTGCGCTGGTGCTGGTGCCCCTGACCCTGTACGTGCTGGGGCCGTATTTCGTGCGCATCGTCTCCATCCGGCGCGATGTGCTGTACGCCAGTATTGCCGTGGTGGCCTTGGTGGGCTGCTATGTGGCGACCTATTCGGTGTTCCAGATGGGCCTTGCCCTGGTATTCGGCGTGCTGGCGTTCCTGCTGCGGCGCCAGGGCTACCCGGTGGCCTGCCTGTTGCTGGGCTTTGTGCTGGGGCCGAGCCTGGAGGAATATTGTCGGCGCTCACTGTCGCTGTCCGACGGCAATCCGCTGATCTTCCTCACCAGTCCAGACAGTCTGTTCTTCCTGGCACTGACCGGCGTGTTCTATTACTTCATGGTGATAAGAAAGCCGGAAGCTCGTCAGCACGCTTGAGGCGCTGGTCCAGCCACCATCGCCATCTTGCATCTGCCAGCAGGCCGCGCTCTGATCCCAGAGCGCGGCTTTTTTACGGATGACGGCGTCGCAGAGGAAGCTTTGTTGATAGCGCTTTGGCGCTAAAGCAACGGTGCTCAAGCGACGGTGACGAAGATCAACAGGGATCAGGCTGCGTGCAGTGGACGCGAGGGACCAAAGTGCTCGTAGTGGCGCTGCTCAGGGGCAATACCCAGGGCGGCCAGGTGGCTGTCGATGGCACTCATGAAGGGCCCAGGGCCGACAAAATAGCACTGGGTATCGGCACCGGGCAGCAGTCGGGCGAGCAGAGACTGTTCAAGGCGTCCCGTGATATCACCGTCGTCTCCATGATCATAGGCACAGATCCGCGTCATCAGCGTCGGGTACTCCCTCACCAGGGCGTCCACTTCGCTGCGAAAGGCGTGGTGGTGGATGTCCCTTGCCGCATGGACATAGCACAGCCGGCGGCCCTGGCTGAGCGCCTGGCGTGCCAGCGGCAGCATCGGCGTCTGGCCCACGCCACCGCTGATCAGCATCACCGGCCTATCACTATTGTCCAGCGTCAACTCTCCGGCGGGAGGCAACAGCGCCAGGGTGTCGCCAACCTGCATCTGCTGGTGCAAATAGTTGCTGACCCGTCCGCCTGGCTCCTGCTTGACCGAGATGCGGTAATCGCAGCCGTTGGGGCTGCCGGACAGGCTGTAATGGCGGTGGACGGTCTCGCCGTCGATGCGCAGTTGCAGTCCGATGTACTGACCCGGCAGCGCATCGGCGACCGGCTGACCATCGCAAGGTGCCAGGATGAAGGAGCGAATGACCTCACACTCGCGCTGGATATGGGCAATGCGAAACTCGCGCAGGCCCTGCCAGCCACCGGGGCGGCCAGCGAAGGCCTGATAGCGCTCGGCCTCTGCCGCGATCAGCAGCTCGGCCAGGTCGCCATACAGGGCTCCCCAGGCGTCAGCGATCTCGGCGGTGACGGCATCGCCCAGGACGTCGCCGATGGCGGCCATCAGGCACTCACCAACGATGGGGTACTGCTCGGGCTGGATGCCCAGCGAGACATGCTTGCTGATGACGGATTGCATCTGCTGGCGTACCGCCTCGGGCTGCTGGCGCAGCCCCACGTAGGCGAGCACTCCCCGTGCCAGGGCCTTGGGCTGGCCGCCGTCGGCCTGATGGGCCTGGTTGAACACCGCCTTGACCTCTGGGTAGCGCTCGAACATCAGCGGGTAGAAGCGGGCAGTAATGGCGTCCAGATGCTCGGCGACCAGCGGGGCGGTAGCATCGATGATGGCGTCTTGGGCAGCTGTGGTCATGGTAGGTCCTGTCAGGGAAAGGTGGTGACGAAGGTGCCGTGCATCCTTCATCTTGGCGTCTTGGCGCTGTCGTATCGGAGGCTTGGCTCGCTGCGGACTAGTCGCAGTCCTGGCGAGGTGGTCAGCCAGGCCGGCGCAGCGGGTCGGAGGGTGGCCGTTCGCGCCCGTGCTGAAGCGCTGCGCGTTTCAAGATCAAGAACGTGGTGACGCGTCAGGCTCCCTCTGCCTGATGTCTCAGGAGCAAGGGCCGTGCCCAGGCGTCATGGGTGCGCCAACTTGCCGCGGCCCTGGCAGGATCGCCAGCGAGAATGCGGGCTGGGGCGGGCTAGGGCAGGCTGGGGCGGGCAGGACGAGCGCGATCGAGGGGCAAGCGAATGTTGCCTAGTGTCATATCGACAAGGTTGTTGCTATCTTTTTGACACTGGTCATGTCAAAAGGACAATGCGGGTGGTCGACTTTCTTCAACAGCTGCGCGGACTGTTGCAGCGGCTGGGTGACCAACAGGGGCCTGAGCTCGCCGAGGCCTGGCAGGGCGTGCTGCGCTCGCTGGTGGCGAGAACGTCGGCGGACGCCAGTGCCTTGCTGGTCGTACACGGGCCAGGGCTTCGACCCGTGGCGATTCAGGGCCTGCCTGATGGGGTCGCGGGCAGAACCTTTGTGCTCCAGGACCATCCTCGCCTGGACGCTATCGCCAAGGCGCCCGGGGTCTGTCGCTTTGCTGCCGACTGTGGGTTACCCGATCCCTATGATGGCCTGCTGGATGACGGCCTGACTCCGGTGCATGACTGCCTGGGTGTCCCGCTGCGCGATGGTGGCGAGCTGATCGGCATGCTGACCCTGGACGCGCTGACCCCGGGAGCCCTCGCCGACTTGGATGACGAGGGTCTGCTGGCTGCTGCCGAGCTACTGGGCACCTGCCTGCGCCTGTCGCAGCGTCTGGACAGTGCGCGTTTGCAGCTGGCCCTGAACCATGCTCCTGAGGGCCATCGCAACCAGCGCCTGGTGGGCTGGCGCAGCGCCACCATGCGCAAGCTGATGGCGTCGGTCGAACTGGTGGCAGCTACCGACATGAGCGTGCTGGTGCACGGGGAAACCGGTGTCGGCAAGGAGCGTATTGCTCACGCCCTGCATCATGGTTCGCGCCGCGACGGGGGGGCCCTGGTGGTGGTGAACTGTGCGGCGTTACCGGCATCACTGATCGAAAGTACCCTGTTCGGCCACCGGCGCGGCGCCTTCTCCGGGGCGGTGAGCGACCACAAAGGCCACTTCCAGATGGCCGACGGTGGCACCCTCGTGCTGGATGAAGTGGGAGAACTGCCACTGGAGCTGCAGCCGAAGCTGCTGCGGGTGCTGCAGGAAGGGGAGATTCAGCCCCTGGGCAGCGATCAGCTGCGCCATGTCGACGTCAGGGTGGTGGCGGTGACCAACCGGGATCTGGCCCAGGAGGTGACCCAGGGACGCTTTCGTGAAGACCTCTATCATCGGCTCAGCGCCTTTCCCCTTGAGGTCCCGCCGCTACGCCAGCGCCTGGATGACGTGATGTTGCTGGCCGGACATTTTCTCGAGCAAAACCGGGTGCGACTTGGCGTCGGCAATCTGCGTCTTAGCGACCAGGCGCGGGCAGCACTGCTCGCATGGCACTGGCCGGGCAACGTGCGTGAGCTGGAGTCCCTGCTGGCCAGGGCGTCGCTGCTGGCGATGGCCGAGGTCGACCGGCTGGCGTCACCGGATGCACGACGCAGAAGCCTGCGTATCGATACCGTCCACCTTGGACTGAAGACACCTCCTCTGACGCGCTCAGCCGCCCACCTCGATGAGCAGGTGAGTGCTCAACGTGGGACGGCACATGACCTATTGCCGCTCAGGCAGGCGACGGACGAGTTCCAGCGCGATTGCATCAGCCAGGCTCTGGCCATGGAGCAGAGCTGGGCCGGAACGGCGCGTCGGCTGGGCATGGACCCGGGCAACCTGCACCGTTTGGCCAAGCGGCTGGGAATGAAGGCCTGAGGGGCGCCCGGAGGCACTAGCGAGGCTGCTATCTGGAGACGGCCAGCAGGAGGACGGTCGGCCTGGCATCAGCAGTGCCTTTGATGTGCATCATGGTGGCGATAGCCAAAGCGGGCCAGACTGGACAAGACCAACGGCTTTACTCGGGTACTTGTCATGTCCTCCATTGCCGATCGCCTGCCGCTGGCACGCCTTGCCTTTCGCCCCTTCTTCTTGCTGGCGGCGGCATTCAGTCTGCTGTCGCTGCTGCTGTGGCTGGGCTACTGGCACGGTGTGTTCCTGCTGTCGCCCCGGGCGGGCATGCTGTGGTGGCACCAGCACGAAATGCTGTTTGGCGTGGTGGCCGCGGTGGTCTCGGGTTTTCTTTTGACCGCGGTGCAGACCTGGACGGGACTGCGTGGCCTGCACGGTGGTCCACTGCTCGGGCTTGTAGCGCTGTGGCTGGCGGCGAGGCTAGGGCTGGCGTTTCCCGGCTTGCCCGAGCCCCTGGTAGTGGCGCTGGACGTCGGCTTTCTTGTGCTGGTCTGTGCGGTGATGGCGGTGATGGTCATCCAAGCCAGGCGCTGGCGTAATCTGGTCTTTATCCCGGTGCTGGCGATTCTGGCCGGGGCCAATCTGGGCAGTCACCTGGGCGTTGCTCGGGGAGACCCGGAGCTGGTACGTCAGTCCTCCTACCTGGCGGTCATGCTGGTCACGTTGATCATGGCCGTGCTGGGGGGGAGGGTCATCCCGATGTTCACCGCCAACCGCATGGGACTCAAGCGACGACCGGCGCTGGGATGGCTGGAAGGTGCGGCACTGGGCAGTCTGGCCGTGGCGGTGCTGCTGCAGCTGGCCCGGACGTTTGGCATTGAGCTGCCTGATGCCCTGCTGGCCAGTATTCTGCTGTTGGCGGCAGTGCTTCACCCGCTGCGTCTGATCCGCTGGCAAGGGGTGGCCACCGCGCGGGAGCCGCTGTTGTGGAGTCTGCACCTGAGCTATGCCTTTGTCCCATTGGGACTGCTGCTGTGGGCGTTCGGGCTGTTCGGTGTCGGCCGCGTGGAGCTGGGCATTCACGCCATCACGGTGGGCGCCATGGGGACCATGATGCTGTCGATGATGTGCCGCGTGTCGCTGGGACATACCGGCCGTCCCATGCGCTGCCTGCCAGGGGTTGGCGTGGCCCTGGGTCTTCTGGTCATCGCCGGACTGTCACGCTCGCTGCTGTTGGCGCTATGGCCTTCGGTAACCCACTGGGTCTACAGCGCCAGTATTGTGTGCTGGTGCGCCGGCTACGGACTGTTCCTGCTGCACTACCTGCCGATACTGAGCGCACCTCGCCTCGACGGTCAGATGGGCTAGCAGCATGTCAGCAAGCCTCTATCTGTTCATAAAATCGCTGCATGTGACGCTGGCCGTGTTCAGCGTGCTGTTCTTCGCCTGGCGCTGGTGTCGTGCGATGCAGGCCGGTCCAGCGGTTGGCTCCCCCACGATGAGAAAGCTCCCTCATGTTCTGGACAGCCTGTTGCTGGCGGCAGGGGTAGCGCTGATGGTGTCGACTTCCCAGTGGCCTCACCAGACACCCTGGCTTGCCGCCAAGCTGACGGCCTTGCTGGCCTATATCGGACTTGGAATGCTGGCCATGCGGCCAACCTTGCCTTTCTGGATACGCAGCGTCGCTGCCTCACTGGCTCTTGTGGTGTTTCTCTACATGCTGGGGGCGGCTCATCGCCACAGTATGCTCTCCTGGTTTTCGTCATTTTCATGACCCGATGGCGGCTCGTCTTTGAGCTGTATCAATGCTTTTCTTTCAGTGTTTATGGTGACGGCATTGTCTCCATTAAGTAGGCGTATCTCTCTGCCAAAAAAGGGTGAATAACGTCACTCCATTAAGTGGTTGATAGGGCGAATCAATCGATAAAATGGGTGATGCACGTCATATTCCGAGTGTTTTTGTCAGGTATAAAGCCTCTCCTCTTCATACAATGAATATCGGCGCCATGGAGGTCTGTCTTTTCGGCGCCATGGGCCAAAACAATGAGGAGGCGTCGTCATGGCCGAGGGTCTGACAAAATCTGCAGCACGCAACATCTTCTATGGTGGCTCACTGTTTTTCTTCCTGATCTTTGTAGCTCTGACGGCGCATAGTCACTGGTACATCGTGAAGGAGTCTACCAGTGCCCTCCCTCTCACCGATTCGGTGAGGGCAGGCAAGCATGTCTGGGAGAAAAACATGTGTATCAACTGCCACAGCATCATGGGTGAGGGGGCCTATTTCGCACCAGAGCTTTCCAATGTATGGACACGCTACAAGGGACGTGACAACCCAGAGGCTGCTAGAGCAGGCCTGGCCGCCTGGATGCGCGCACAGCCGCTAGCGATCCCCGGTCGTCGAAAGATGCCGCACTTTGACATTAGCGACGAAGAAATGACGTCGTTGATCGACTTCCTTCAATGGACCGATGCCATCGATGACCAGAACTGGCCACCCCATGAGTCCGGGTAGCAGCCTCTGGCTATGCCAGCCAGTGGTCGGCAGTCACGAGATGGGGTCGAGAGAGGGATAATCCTGGAGGGATATGCAACATGAAATATGAAACGCAGAAGGTGGCCTACGCCTTCTTTCTGGTCGCCATGGGGCTGTTTGCCCTGCAGGTCGTGTTTGGCATCATGGCCGCAGTGGTCTATGTGTTTCCTGATTTTCTGGCCCAGCTCATGCCGTTTAACGTGATCCGGGTTAGCCATACCAACCTGCTGATTGTGTGGCTGTTGATCGGCTTTATGGGCTGTACCTACTACCTGATGCCGGAAGAGGCTGAACGGGAGATCCATAGTCCGATGCTGGCCTATCTTCAGCTGGGCATCTTCGTGGTCGCGGGCGTCGCCGCCCTGGCGTGCTACCAGCTGGGGATCCATGAGGGGCGTGAATTTCTCGAGCAGCCGTTCTTCGTCAAGGTGCTGATCACGGTGTCCTTCCTGATCTTTCTCTATAACACCAGCATGACCTTGCTCAAGGGCCGCAAGACCACCATCAACCTGGTGTTGATGCTCGGCCTGTGGCTGGCCGCGGTGTTCTGGCTGTTCGCATTCTACAACCCGGGCAACCTGTCGGTGGACAAGGTCTACTGGTGGTGGGTGGTGCATCTCTGGGTGGAAGGCGTGTGGGAGCTGATCATGGCGTCGCTGCTGGGATATCTGCTGATCAAGATGTCCGGGGTGGACCGCGAGGTGATCGAGAAGTGGCTGTACGTCATCGTCGGTCTGTCGCTGTTCTCGGGGCTACTCGGCACCGGACACCACTACTACTGGATCGGCACCCCCAGCTACTGGCAGCCCATCGGCAGCATCTTCTCGACCCTTGAGGTGATTCCGTTCTTCGCCATGGTGGTGTTCTCCTTTGTGATGTTCTGGAAGGGCTCGCGCAATCACCCCAACAAGGCGGCCATGCTGTGGACCATGGGATGCCCGACGGTGGCCTTCTTCGGCGCCGGGGTGTGGGGCTTCATGCATACCCTGTCCTTCATCAACTACTACTCCCACGGCACTCAGGTGACGGCAGCCCATGGCCATCTGGCCTTCTATGGCGCCTACGTGATGCTGATCCTCGGGGTGATCAGCTATGCCATGCCGCAGCTGCGCCGGACTCAGCCCTTCAACCAGGTGCTCAATATGTGGGGCTTCTGGATTCTGACGTCGGCCATGTGCTTCATGACCTTCACCCTGACCTTTGCTGGTGCGGTGCAGACCCATCTGCAGCGGGTGCTGGGAATGAACTACATGGAGGTGCAGGACCAGCTCGGCCTGTTCTACGCCATGCGCCTGGGCACCGGTATCGCTGTGGTGGTGGGCGCGGCGCTACTGCTCTATGCCTTGTTCGGGCCGATTCGCCGAGGCACGGCGGCGGGCTCGACACTGTCTGCTGCCTGACCCGCATCGAGGCCGTCTTAGGGCGGCCTCGACTGTCTGGAGGACCCCCTTGAAGACTCACGCTTCACTCTCACCACTACTCTCACCACTACTCTCACCACTGCCGCGCAGCCTGGCCGCTGACAGCGTACCGTTCTACCAACCTCAGGGTAACGAAGTCGCGCTGTTCGAGCATGCCTATCGCCAGCGGCTGCCGCTGATGCTCAAGGGGCCCACGGGCTGCGGCAAGACGCGTTTCGTGCGTCACATGGCAGCGCGGCTTGGCCTGCCGCTGCATACGGTGGCCTGTCATGATGATCTGACGGCGTCAGATCTGACCGGGCGCTATCTGCTCAAGGGTGGGCAAACCGAGTGGTCCGATGGCCCCCTGACCCGGGCGGTTCGCGACGGTGGGATCTGCTATCTGGATGAGGTGGTGGAAGCACGCAAGGACGTGACCGTGGTGCTGCATCCGCTGACCGATGACCGGCGCCTGCTGCCGCTGGAGCGCACCGGCGAGCAGCTTTTGGCCCCGGATGATTTCATGCTGGTGGTGTCCTACAACCCGGGCTACCAACATATTCTCAAGACCCTCAAGCCCAGCACGCGCCAGCGCTTCGTGGCCATCTCGCTGGACTTTCCCGCGGCATCGGTCGAAGTCGACATCGTAGCCCGGGAGAGCGGCCTGCCCCGTCAGCGCTGCGAGGCGCTGGTCAGCCTGGCCGCCCGGCTCAGGACGATGAAGGGCCAGGATCTGGAGGAGGGCGTCTCGACACGCCTGTTGATCTACTGCGCCAGCTTGATCCAGGCCGGCATGCCGGTGCTGGACGCCGCCCGGGCAGCGCTGCTGGAACCTCTCAGTGACGATCCTGATGTGCTGAAGGGCATCGAGGATGTCGTCACCGCCACGTTCGGGTAGCCACTGTCATGCTGGAGTTTCTTGAGGTCGAGGAGTTCGTGGGCCGTCGCTGGCACCGCTGGGCGTCCCGCGCGGCGAGCTACCCGGAGTATGCCGAGGCGGCGGTTCACCTCGATGAGCTGTCTCGCCCGCTGGGGGTGCTGTTTCGCGCCAGCGGGGGAGACCCGGGCCTGACCATCGAGGCCATCGGCAAGCGTGCCTCTCGCCACCGGCTGTCGTGGCGACAGCGGCTGGGTTTCGATGAAGAGGCGCTGGTGGTGGCGCGGCGAGATCGCGAACACCTGCTGCTGCCGCCGCGCCTGGCGCTGCTGCCCGAATGTGCCTTGAACCTGGACCTGTATCGCTGGTTGGTGATGTTTCTGGCTGAGGCCCGCCCCATCGCTGCCGCGAGCGACCCTCTGGTTCGTGACCTGGCGTCGCTGGCTGAGGCCCGGCGCTGTACCGAGGCCACCCTGGCGCGCTATCCGGGGTTCGCCGCCCGTCACGCGCGACTCTGTCGGGCGCTGCTCAAGGCGCGTCCTCAGCGCCGTGGATTGCCACCGGCAGAGGCCGCCGTGGAGGCGCTGGTTCGCCGCCTGCTGGGGGATGACGCTGGTGAGGCGTCGCCCTGGTGGGACTGGCTCCAGCATGGCGCTGCAAGGACATGCCCTGAGGTGCGGGCACCCAAGGGCTATCGTCACTACCTGCCACTGCCGTTGTGGGGCGAGGCACTGAGCCCCATGACCCTGTGGGGGGCGAGTGATGACGACGAGGACATTGACGATGCGTCAGCCTTGCCCAAGGCGGTCGAGGTGGAAGGTGCCAAGCGCAAGGCCGAGCGACATTATCAGGACCAGTCGGAGAGGGACGATCCGCTGATGCTGAATGCCTCGGAGAAGATGCTGTCCTGGGCGGAGATGGTCAACGTCAACCGTCAGCTGGAGGATGAGGACGAAGAGGCCGCGCGGGAAGCCGCCGACCAGCTCGACGAGATCACCTTGAGTCGCCACCAGCGGCGCGCTGCGTCACGCTTGAACATGTCGCTTGAGCTGGCGCCCCACGCCATTGCCGACAAGGCGCTGGTGGCGAGCCAGCCTGATGAGGTGCTGTACCCCGAGTGGAACTACCGCAAGGGGTGCCTGCTAGCGGACCACTGCCGGGTGATCGTCGAGCCCGCCACCGACGAGGCCGAGCCCTGGCAAGGGGATCTGCAGGCGTCTCGACGGGTGCGCAAGGTGCGCCGACAGTTCGAGGCGCTCAGGCCGCGGCGTGAGTGGCTGAGAGGCCAGGCGGAGGGCGACGAGCTGGATCTTGATGCACTGGTGCGGTGTCGCTGCGACCTGGCGGCAGGGAGCCAGGCCAGCGATCGGCTGTTCGTCGATGCCAGGCCCCAGGGGCGGGATCTGGCGGTGTCGATCCTGATCGACGTATCGCTCTCCACCGATGCCTGGCTCGATAGCCGCCGGGTCATCGACGTGGCCCAGGAAGCACTGATTGTGCTGGGACATGGCATCGCCGACTGTGGCGACGATGTCAGTATTCATAGTTTTACTTCCCAGCGCCGCCACAGGGTCTGGGTGCGCCAGCTCAAGGGCTTTGATGAGCCCATGGGAGAGCGTGTCGAACGCCGCATTTCGGCGCTGACGCCGGGTCACTATACCCGCATGGGACCGGCAATCCGCCATCTGGCGAAGGGGCTGGTGGACCATCCTCGTCGACACCGCCTGGTGCTGGTGCTGACCGACGGCAAGCCGAACGATACCGACTATTACGAGGGACGATACGCCATCGAGGACACCCGCCATGCCGTGCGCGAGGCCATGCGCGACGGGGTGCGGGTGTTCGCGGTGACCATCGATCGCGAGGCGAGCCGCTACCTGAGCCGTATCTTCGGCCGTTCGGGCTACGCTATCGTGCCGCGGCCGGAACATCTGGCGCTTGCGCTGCCGGGCATCTATCGCCAGCTGGTGGCGCAATGAGGGACGTTCGCAGCGATGCCAGCCACCACGACAGGAACCAGCGCAGAGGGAATGCACCACGCCATCGGCTGGCGTTGGTAGCCGGCCTGGCACTGGCAGTGGCGTTGCTGACGCCGCTGGCCTGGCTGATCCATCACCGAGACTGGGGAGTCCTGCTGATGCCGCTGGTCCCCGTGGTGATCTGGTGGACCCTTAAAGTGTGGCGTTATCTGGAGCAGCGATTCCCTGGCTAGCGGACGAGGTCCCGGATACCCACTATTTCGTAGGCAAACTGGGCGCTGTCGTGGCGATAGATGTCGGTTCTCAGCACGCGCTGTCCCAGCAGCACCGCCGGGGAGGAAAAGTTCAGTGCACTCTGGGTGCAGTCACCGTAACCCCACTGGATCTGGTAGTGGTCATCGCTCTGGCGATCCAGCACGAAGGGGTAGGTGACCAGCGCTTCTTCTGCGTGGTCGCGAGCGTAGCCGTAGACCTGCTCGGAGGTCAGGTCGCCGTGTTCGTCGATCACCGCGATCAGGCGGATGGTCTCGCTCGGGTCATCCTCGAAGGTCATGTCAACTTCCACGGCCTTGTTCATCATGGCTCCTTGGGTGTTGGTCGTGTCTTGTCTGTTTCGGGCGGGTCTGTTTCGGGCGGGTCTGTTTCAGTCGGGGCTGTTTTTGGCGGGGGGCTTGGCAGCGAGGCCGCATCAGCCCATTGCCAGCCAGCGCGGCAGCAAGCCCGCCGCCGCGAGGCAAAGTCCCATCACGCCGACCATGATCAAGAGTCCGCCGCGCCAGGCGGAAGGGGCAATACGCAGGTCGAGGTAGTTCGCCAGGATCTGTTGCGCCTTGATCAGGCTGGCGCCGATCACCAGCGTCAGGCCCCACCAGGGCAACTCGCCCCGATGCAGGGCGCTACTGGCCATGGCCAGCAGCGTCATCAGCATCAGTAGCGCCCAGGTTCGCCAGCGGCGTCGTTGCAGGTCGTGGTGCATGGTCGTGGTCCCTTCGATACGGGTGTCGTTGGCGTCATCTCACCAGGTACAGCAGCGGATAAAGCAGCACCCAGACCAGGTCCACCATGTGCCAGAAGGCAGCGACGGTCTCCACCGTATGGGGGTGTGGGCGCCAGGCGGCGATGGCCAGCAGGCATAGACCAAACATGACGTGTGCCGCATGAAAACCGGTCAGACCGATATAGAAAGTGAAGAAGGTGACGCTATTGGGTATTGGGCTGGTAAAGAACTCGAGGTGATATTCGAAAGCCTTGATCACGCAGAACAGGATACCCAGCGCCATGGCGATCCAGAGCCGCTGACGGGTGCGGCGTCGCTGTCGCGCAGAAGGTGGTTGTCGGGAGGCATCGACGGCCAGCGCTGCGGCCAGGCCGCTGGTGAGCAATACCAGGGTATTGAGACCGCCGATCAGCGGCGCGAGATGCTGTTGGCCGAGCAAGAAGGACTGCGGTGCGTTCGCACGGTGCCAGGCAAACACACCGAAGAAGGCCGCGAAGACCAGCAGCTCGCTGAGGATCAACACCCACATCAGCGGGTTGCCAGGCAGGCCCGACAGCGGGCCCCAGCCCGGATTGGGCACAGGGCTGGGCATAGCGCTGGGCATAGCGCTGGGACGCTTATCGCTGGGGCCTTCGATATCACGCCGTCGCTTGAGGTTCGCCATGACGTATCAGTGTGGCGGCGCGTCGGTGAAGCAAATGCGACAGCCCCCAAGCCATGGCGACCATGGGCACGGAATCGCTTGCTGCGCCAACAGTCTACGAATGCCGAGGGCGCAGCGTCCCACCATCCAGATCAGCGCCAGGGTAATACCTGTATAGCCATAGGCCCAGCCGACACGTCCGTTCAGCGCCAGGGCTTCACTGGCAGTACCGATCAGCTGCCACAGGCCAAGCCCCACCAGGCCAGCCGCGACGCCATACCAGAAGGTCGCCAGCTGAAAGCGCAGATGACTGACCAGCAGGGCAGTGGCGGGACGTCGCAGCAGCAGCCACAGATGCGCCACGAGGGCACAGACAGGGGCCGTCACCACCGCCATGACGCTGCCCAGCATCAGGGCATACAGCAGCAGAACCCGACGCTGTTGCGAGTGAGAGGCGGACGGCGGGTGGTGATCGTTGCTGTCCAGTGACAGGGGGCGACTCGGCATGCCTTGTCTCCTGGGCCTACAGGCCGATGCGATGGGCGCGGTCGGTGAAGAAGATGCCGCTCGGTGAGGCGATATCGAGAGTCGCCAGAAGCTCGAAGGTGGCGGTGTCATAGACCACCACCTGGTCGGAGTCACGGGCCGAGATCCATACCTCTTCGCCGCGAGGACTGAACTCCATATGCAGCACGGCCTGGCCTGGCGTCAGCGACCTGATGACATCTCCGCTCTCGCTGTCGAGGACCTGGACCATGTCGTTATCCGGATAGGCGAAGTTGACCCACAGCTGTCGCTGGTCCGGGCGACTCATGACAAACACTGGCTGACCGTGTACCGCGATACGGCGTTCGAGCTGCCAGTCATCGAGACTGGCCATCAGCACCTCATGGCGGCCTACCGCCGGCCACCAGGCGTGATCGTTGGCGATGGTCCAGCCTTCCAGGTGCGGCATCTTGTAGACCGGCAGTGACTCGTCGCCCTGACGGTAGCCGGAAAGCACCGGCTCGACCCCGCGCTCCGGGTGCCACAGGTCGAGTCGGGCCAGGTGGTCCTCGCCGAACAGTCCCGCCACATAGTAGCGGCCGATAGGGTCGATCAAGGCGTCGTAGGGTCGGTCACCGATCTGCGTAAAGCGGGTGACGGTGGGCGCGTCTCCGCTGGCCAGGGGCGTCGTGTCGAGTATCTGAATCTCGTCTGCCTCCCACAGGCTGTAGACGAAGCGGTGGCCAGGCGCATCCACCAGGCCGACCACCTTCGACAGGGCTTCATGACCGCTGTTGTGCTGAACGCTGTTGTGCTGACCGTTGTACTGACCGCCTGATGGATAGCGTGCCGGGACCTCGGCCAGCAGCGTCAGACTATCCGAGTCGAACAGCTTGACCCCGCCGGGCTCATAATTCGCCACCGCCACGATGCGCCCGTCCTGGGATATCGCACCGCCGATGCTGTTGCCTGACTGAATGACCCGGGCGGCGATACGTGCGCACAGCAGGTCCACCTTGGTCAGCCCGCCATCACGCCCGAACACATAGGCGTAGCGCTCGTCACTGGAGAACTTCACCGAGGCATGGGACAGATCCCCAAGCCCCTCGATGCGACCAATCACCTTGTGTGCGCGGCGGTCCACCAGCGCCAGTCGGCCATCTGCCCGCTCCACCACTACGCCGAGTCCTCCGGTGGCACGCAGCTGGCAGGCGTCGGTGTCTTCTGGCAGTGCAGCGGGGGAAGGTGACGTGCCAAGCGAGTCGGTCGTGCGGATCGTCGTGGTGTCCTCGGAACGATCCTGTCCCATGGCAAATCCTGAGCCCAGCACCAGACCAAGCATCAGACCAAGCGACAGCATGGCACGGCAATGTCGCCATGCGATGGATAAGGCGGGCGACAGGGCGGTGGGTGACGTGGGCGCCGGTGACCCTGTCACGGGGCTCGCGTCACGTTGGGAGCCGTGCCCGGAACGGGAAAGCGTGGTGGTCATGGAGACTCCTGGGGAGCAGCAGGCTGATGCTTCAGGGCGTCAGCGATCCAGTGGGCCTGCTGAGGGGACAGCACGCCACGCCATGGCGGCATGGCGGTGCCGGGCAGGCCATCGAGGATAAGCGTGGTCAGGGTGTCGGTGTCATAGGCAGACAGTCGCTCGCTGGTGAGGGGTGGGCCAAGCCCTCCCTTCAAGGTCATGCCGTGGCAGGACCCGCAGTCCTGGTGCAGCAGGTTATCGAGGGCCGCGGAGTCGACACCGTCGGCCGCAGGCGTCGCCGCCGCGACCATGGAGGTTGGGCTCAGCAGTAGGCCTGCTGCCATCAGGCCAGCGGTCATCAGACCGGCTGTCGCCAAGCGGGCTGGCATCCGACTTGCCGCCGCCCAGTGCTTCACCAACCGTCGATGTGGATAGGGTCGCACTACCCACCCCCCGCACCGAGCTGGCGCTAACCGGGTGAAGTGGCGAAAAACATATCGCAATGCCATGGAAACACTGCCTCCAGCGATGGACCTGTTGCGTTCGCCAGTGTCCTTGATTCATCAAGAATATTTATTGATATGGATCGTTGTTTTTCCATTGAAAGCGTTAGTGATGGAAAGAAGTTGTATTGAGTAGTCCAGTTTTAAAGATCTGTCGATGTCCAGGAAAACGGTTAGATGATACGCGTCAATATCTTGCTTGAAATGGCATGAAACTATCTTTTTGCGACAGTAAATAGAGAGGTTTGTTTTCGATAAGCATTTGAAAATAAATATAAATATGGCTGATTGCCAGAAGGGGTGGAAATAGTTGATGAGGATCAAGAGTCAGCAAGAGACCAAGTGAAATTGTCGGGAATGCGCGTTTCCATAATGGCAAGGAGAAACATCGCCGATGGCGGATGCCCTTAGGGCTATCGTCCGGCGTGTTGATAGCGCCAAATGATGACAAGAGTTTTGCGAGAAAAGAGCAATAGCGCGCACAAAAAGAGTGGCAAACACCTGGCGACATTTTCACCTTGTGGCTCAGCCGAGGCCCCGGGTGAAAGACACGTGGATCATGACTCGAGGTGAAACGATGACCAGCAGCGTCACGACTCTCAAGCCCCTGGCCGCAGCGATCGCCATAGTGATCGCCGGCCTGGGCAGCGCCTACGGCGCCGACAAGACCCTGTCCCCGGAAGAGTCCGCTTATCAGGGCAGCCCATCGGGTATCGACCCTGCTGCGGTGATGATGCCCGATGAGGAGGGCGCCCCCGCCATGTCGCGGGAGGAATTCGAACACGCCAAGGAGATCTACTTCGAGCGTTGTGCCGGTTGCCATGGTGTCTTGCGTAAGGGGGCCACGGGCAAGCCGCTGACGACGGATATCACCCGGGAACGGGGCGTCGACTATCTCAAGACCTTCATCACCTACGGCTCGCCCGCCGGCATGCCCAACTGGGGCACGTCAGGCGAGCTCAGCGACGGCGAGATCGACATGATGGCCCGCTATGTCATGCACGAGCCACCAGTGCCCCCGGAGTATGGCCTGCAGGACATGAAGGACACCTGGACGGTATTAGTCGCACCGGAAGATCGTCCCACCGAGCAGCTGAACGACCTGAACCTCGAAAATCTGTTCTCGGTCACCCTGCGTGATGCCGGCCAGATCGCCCTGATCGACGGTGACAGCAAGGAGATCGTCAAGGTCATCGATACCGGCTATGCGGTGCACATTTCCAGGATCTCTGCCTCGGGGCGCTACCTGTTCGTGATCGGCCGGGATGCCAAGGTCGACATGATCGACCTGTGGATGGAAGAGCCCACCACCGTTGCCGAAATCAAGGTGGGCCTGGAAGCCCGGTCGGTGGAGACCTCCAAGTTCGAAGGCTTCGAAGACCGCTACGCCATCGCCGGCACCTACTGGCCGCCCCAGTACGTGATCATGGACGGCGAGACCCTGGAACCGATGAAGATCGTCAGTACCCGGGGCATGACCGTGGGTACCCAGGAGTACCATCCGGAGCCTCGTGTTGCCGCCATCGTCGCCTCCCATCAGCACCCGGAGTTCATCGTCAACGTCAAGGAAACCGGCAAGGTTCGCCTGGTCAACTACGAGAATCTGGACGCCCTTTCCAGTGTCGAGATCGAGACCTCTCGCTTCCTGCACGATGGGGGCTGGGACAGCACCGGTCGTTACTTCCTGACCGCCGCCAACCAATCCAACCAGATCGTGGTGATCGACGCCAAGGAGCGCGAGCTTGAAGCCATCGTCGACGTGGGCAAGACCCCGCATCCAGGACGCGGTGCCAACTTTGTCGACCCCGAGTTCGGGCCGGTGTGGGCGACCAGCCACCTGGGCGACAACACCATCTCGCTGATCGGCACCGACCCGGAGGGTCACCCTGATCAGGCCTGGCAGGTGGTGCGCACCCTGGAAGGACAGGGCGGTGGTTCACTGTTCATCAAGACCCATCCTGAGTCCGAGCATCTGTATGTGGACACCGCGCTGAACCCGGCCGAAGCGATCAGCCAGAGCGTTGCCGTGTATGACGTCAATGCGCTGGAGGAGGGCTTTAGCGTGCTGCCCATCGCCGAATGGGCCGATCTGGGTGAGGGGCCCAAGCGGGTAGTTCAGCCGGAATACAACCGCGCTGGCGACGAGGTCTGGTTCTCGGTGTGGAACACCGCCGATCAGACCTCCGCCCTGGTGGTGGTGGACGATGAAACGCTTGAGCTTGAGGCGGTCATCAAGGACGAGCGACTGGTCACGCCGACCGGCAAGTTCAACGTCTACAACACCCAGCACGACGTCTACTGACGTCAGGGTGGGCCGCCGTGATGGCGGCCCGCCTGTCATTGAGCCTAGCTCGGGAGGTGACCATGACATCCGACGGCCTGGTGGCATGTCTGGACGACGTCGATCGCCGACTGCTTGATCGTTATCAACGCGGGCTGCCCCTGGTGGAGCGACCCTATGCGGCCATGGCCGAGTCCCTGGGGGTGACGGAACAGGCGCTGATCGAGCGTCTGGCCCGGCTGACCGAGATGGGCATCATCGGACGCGTAGGAGCGGTATTCAATCACCGTCAGGCCGGTGCCAGTGAGCTGGTGGCCGTGGCCGTGCCAGACCATCGCCGCGAGGCGGTGGCCGCCATCATCAGCGCCTGCCCCGGGGTCAACCACAACTACTGGCGCGAGCACCGCTACAACCTGTGGTTCGTGGTCACCGCACCGGATGACACCAGCCTCGAGCTCAGACTGACGCGGCTCGAGGCCCAGCTGCACACGCCGCTGCTGCGCTTACCCATGGTGCAGAGCTTTCATATCGATCTGGCGTTTGCTCTGCCCTGGACAGAACTGGAGGACGCATGACGGAGGTCACCGCAGGGCGATTCCAGGGGCTGTCTCAAGGGCTATCCCAAGGGCTATCCCAAGGGCTGTCCCGAGAACTGCTGGAAGGGCTAAGCGAACATGCCCTGGCGGGGGCGCCACACGAGCAGGACTGGCGTCACACCAGGCTGCGAGCCTGTCTGGAGCAGGGCCTGCCGCTGGTGCCTGAGCCGTTCAAGGCGCTGGCCGAGGAAACGGGGCTGAGCGTCGGGGAAGTGCGCGCGCTGATCGGCTATTGGCAGCACAGTGGCCTGATCAAGCGTGTCGGCCTGGTGGTGCGCCACCGCAGCCTGGGCCTCACCGCCAATGCCATGGTGGTGTGGAATCTGCCGGACGAGCGCGTCAATGAGGTAGGTCGCCGCCTGGCCAGTGAGCCCCAGGTCACGCTGTGTTACCAGCGCCTGCGCCGTCCCGACTGGCCCTACAACCTGTACTGCATGCTTCACGGGGTCCGTCGCGAGCGCGTCGAGGCCCAGATTTCAGCTCTGATCCAGCGCCACGCGCTCGAGCACGTCGAACACCAGGTACTTTTTAGCCGCCGTGCCTATTGTCAGCGTGGCGGTCGCTTTACCCCCGAGATGCCCTGAGCGGTATCGCCCCATCCACTACCGGAGGAGCCATGAAGATGACTGCCTCGAATCACGGCTCCACGGACGGAACCACCAGTGCCCACGTTGATGTGGTAGCCAAGCTGACCCAGCAAGAGCGCGACATCATCAACCGCCTGCAGCGGGGCGTACCGCTGACGCCAGACCCCTACGGTGACCTGGCCCAGGAGCTTGGCATCACCTCTCGGCAACTGCTTGACAGCCTGCGCGACTTGCTCGAACGCGGCGTGCTCAGTCGTTTCGGGCCGATGTTTCAGGCTGAACGCATGGGCGGCGCGCTGAGCTTGGCCGCCATGGCGGTGCCCGAGCACGATGTCGAGCGGGTGGCAGCGATCGTCAATGCCTGCCCCGAGGTGGCGCACAACTACCAGCGCGAACACCGCTTCAACCTGTGGTTCGTGATCGCCAGTGATGAGCCCAGGCGTACCGCCGAGGTGATCACGGAGATCGAAGGTGCCAGCGGTTACGAGGTCATTCATCTGCCCAAGGAGGAGGAGTTCCATGTCCATCTCCATCTACCGGTCTGAGGATCGCACGGCGGCCAGCACAGGCCGGCGTCTGGACGATGCTGACCTTGCTCTGATCGAGGCGACCCAGGACGGCTTGCCCCTGGTGGCGGATCCCTGGACCGCAGTCGGCGAGCGTATCGGCATGTGTGGCGAGGAAGTGCTGGCGCGCTTCCAGCGACTGCTGCTCACGGGAGTGCTGCGGCGCATGGCGGCGGTGCCCAACCACTACCGACTGGGCTACCTGGCCAACGGCATGACGGTGTGGGACATCGATGACGCGCGGATCGGTGATATCGGTCGTCGTCTGGCGCAGTGGCCCGGCGTCAGCCACTGCTACCGTCGACCCCGCCGCGGCCCCGACTGGCCCTACAACCTGTTCGTGATGCTGCATGGCCATCAGCGTGAAGAGGTCGAGCGCCAGGCCGAGCAACTGCGCGAGCTGATGGGAGATGCCTGCCGTGACCATCAGATCCTGTTCAGCACCCGCATTCTCAAGAAGACGGGACTGAGGCTGACGCGTCGGCAGCGGGAGGCATCATGTTCCGAGTAACCCGCTACATCGACAGCCTGCTGCATCCGGCACCGTTGCCTCCCGCGCGCAAGCCGCCGGGGCCGGTGGTGATCTGGAATCTGATTCGCCGCTGCAACCTGACCTGTCGCCACTGCTACACCGTGTCGGCGGATATCGACTTCGCCGGCGAGCTGACCACCGACGAGGCGCTGGGGGTGCTCGATGACCTCAAGGCGTTCCATGTGCCCGCGCTGATTCTGTCCGGGGGCGAGCCGTTGATGCGGCCGGATATCTTCACCCTGTCCCGCCATGCCAAGGCGTTGGGGCTCTATATCGGGCTATCCACCAACGGCACCCTGATCACCCAAGACAATATCGACGCCATCCAGGATGCCGGCTACGACTACGTCGGCATCAGCATCGATGGGCTTGAGGCGACCCACGACCAGATTCGCCAGCGCAAGGGCGCCTTCCGCGATTCCCTGGCCGCGGTGCGGCTGTGCAAGGATCGCGGCATCAAGGTGGGGCTGCGCTTCACCCTGACCCGGGACAACCATGCCCAGTTCGATGACATTCTGGCGCTGACCGCCGATCACGATGTGGACAAGTTCTACCTGTCCCACCTCAACTACGGGGGCCGCGGGCATCGTCATCGCAAGCACGATGCCTGGCACGACATGACCCGGGATGCCATGACGCGGCTGTTCGAGCGCTGCCGGGATGAGCTGGTCGCCGGTATCACCCGCGAGTACGTCACTGGCAACAACGATGCCGATGGGCCCTTCCTGCTGCGCTGGGCCAGCCAGCACTACCCGGACCGAGTGGCCGATCTCGAGGCGCGTCTGCGCGCCTGGGGCGGCAATGCCAGTGGTGAATACATCGCCAATATCGACAACCTCGGCAATGTTCATCCTGACTCCTTCTGGTGGGATCACCACCTCGGCAATGTCCGCAGCCGTCCCTTCTCCGAGATATGGCGCCAGGCCGACGACCCCTTGATGCTGGGGTTCCGCACCCGACCAAGGCCGCTCAAGGGACGTTGCGGTGCTTGCCGTTACCTGGCGATCTGCAATGGCAACACGCGGGTACGTGCCTTCAAGACCCAGGGGGATGCCTGGGCCGAGGATCCGGGCTGCTACCTCAGCAACGAAGAGATCGGCGTGGCTGACGCCTCTTCCTCGATGATTCTGACGTCCGCCTGAACGGGAGACCACCATGTTTATCCAAGCCCTCAAGGAGCAACTCGGTGAAGCGTCACTCTCCCCGGGAGAAGTCGCTATCGTGGGCGCAGGCCCCGGCGACCCTGGGCTTCTCACCCTGCGAGCTCTTTGCCTGCTCAACCAGGCCGACTGCCTGGTCTACGACCGCCTGGTGTCACCCGACATCATGACCTTGGCGCCGCAGGCGGCCCAGCGCTTCTATGTCGGCAAGGCGTCGCGCTGTCATGCCCTGACCCAGGACGAGACCAACCAGCTGCTGGTACGCCTGGCGGTGACCGGCAAGCGCGTGGTGCGTCTCAAGGGTGGCGACCCCTTCATCTTCGGTCGCGGCGGTGAAGAGGCCGAGATGCTGGTGGACAACGGTATTCCGTTTCGCGTCGTGCCGGGCATCACTTCGGCCCAGGGCTGCAGTGCCTACGCGGGCTTTCCATTGACCCATCGCGACTACGCGCAGGGTGTGACCTTTGTCACTGGGCATGCCCGTGCCGATGGCAGCCTGCACCTGGACTGGCCCGCGCTGGCCAGGCGTCGGCATACCCTGGTGTTCTATATGGGGCTGACCAATGCCGAGCTGATTCGCCAAGAGCTGCTGGCCAACGGCATGCCGTCACGGCTCCCGGTGGCGTTGATCGAACGCGGCACCACGCCCCAGCAGCGACGGATCATCACGACCCTGGACCGCCTGCCGGATACTATCCGCGACGAGTCGCTGACGCCGCCTACGCTGATCGTGGTGGGTGAAGTGGTGTCACTGGCTGCACGCCTCGACGCAGGCTGTCTGACGGAGGCGGTGGCATGAAGCTTGCCGGGTTGCTCGGTGTGGCGCTCATGGGTGTGATGCCTGGGCTGGCCATGGCGGCGACCACCGCCGGCAGTGTGGCACCGTCGCCGCTCTATCAGGAACACTGTGCCAGTTGCCATGGGGCCGACCGCCTGGGTGCCATGGGGCCGGCGCTATTGCCTCAGAACCTGGGGCGGATCAAGCCCGAGGAAGTGCGGCAGGTGATTGCCGATGGACGCCCGGCCACCCAGATGCCGGGGTTTGCCGATGTTCTGGACGCCGTACAGGTCGATACCCTGAGCGACTGGGTACTCAGTGATCCGCCGGTAACGCCGGACTGGACGCTGGACGACATCCGTGCCAGTCAGGTGGTGACGCAGCCCTTGGGGAGCCTCGACGACAGCCCCGAGTTCGATGCTGATCCCCAGAATCTGTTTGTGGTGGTGGAGACCGGCGATCACCATGCCAGCGTGCTGGACGGTGACAGCTTTGAACGTCTGGCCCGCTTTCCTACCCGCTTTGCCCTGCACGGCGGCCCCAAGTACAGCCCGGATGGTCGCTATGTCTATTTCGGCTCTCGCGATGGCTGGATCACCAAGTTCGACCTCTACCACTTTGAGGTGGTGGCAGAAGTGCGCGCAGGCATCAATATGCGCAATATCGCGGTATCTGCCGACGGCCTTTATGTGATGGCCGCCAACACCCTGCCGGGCAATCTGGTGCTGTTCGATGCCCACGAGCTTGACCCGTTGCGGGTCTATCCCGCCGTCGATAGCGAGGGTCATGGCTCCCGGGTCAGCGCCGTCTACGCTGCACCGCCTCGTCATAGTTTCATCGCCGCGCTCAAGGACGTGAAGGAAGCCTGGGAAATCCCCTGGCCGGTCGCTCCGGAGCCGGTGGTGGCTACCGGCCATATGGCCGAACCGCTCAGTGATGCTGGCCTACCCGAGACGGACAGCTTCGAGGTGCGCCGGATTCCCGTGCCGGACTACCTGGACGACTTCTTCTTTGACCCTGAGTATCGGCGCCTGATTGGTGCCTCCCGGGGCGGCAGCGGCGCCATGGTCATCGATCTGAACAGTGGCGCCAAGCTCGCCGACCTGCCGCTGTCAGGGATGCCGCACCTGGGCTCCGGGATTACCTGGGAGACCGGCGGTCGCCGGGTGATGGCGATTCCCCACCTGGCCAAGGCAGAAGTGTCGATCATTGATATGGACGACTACTCCCTGGTGAAGACGCTGCATACCGACGGCCCCGGCTTTTTCATGCGCAGTCACGCCAACTCCCGCTACGCCTGGACCGATGTCTTCTTTGGCCCGAACCGGGACCGCGTCCACGTGATCGACAAGGATCGCCTCGAGATCGTCGAGACGCTGATCCCTGAGCCCGGCAAGACCTCTGCCCACGTGGAATTCGACCGCAACGGCGAGACGCTGCTGCTGAGCCTGTGGGAGCGCGATGGCGCGGTGATCGCCTACGACGCCGACACCCTGGAGGAAATCACCCGCATTCCCATGGACAAGCCATCGGGCAAGTACAACGTGTGGAACAAGACCCACTACGAAGAGGGCACCTCGCATTGACTGGCCAGGCCCTCCGCCGGCGCCAGGCGGCGCCGCTGGGCCGGCGATCGGATGGCTGACAGGCTTGGCCGAAAGGCGCCTGCTTCAATCCAACGTTTAAAACAATCGTCGCAGTCAGGATTGACCCGCCAGGGTCGGGCTCGGATAGTGGAAAGGTGCATTACGCCCACACGGAGACCCCGCGTGACCAGTGCATCGGCTCACGCCGGGCTTCCATACACCTCTGGAGCTGAATCCATGCGACACAATAACAAGACGTTGCTGAACCTCTCTCTTGCTGCAGCTGCTGCAATGGCGCTTGGCGCTGCCAGCAGTGCCTCTGCGGCCACCCTGGACGACGTGTCCTCTCGCGGTGAGCTGCACTGTGGCGTCAACGTGGGCCTGTCGGGTTTTTCCTCGCCGGATGAAAACGGCAAGTGGCAGGGTCTCGACGTAGAAACCTGCCGAGCGATTTCCGCTGCGGTATTCGGTGACGCCGACAAGGTGGTCTACACCCCGCTGACTGCCAAGGAGCGCTTTACCGCGCTGCAGTCCGGCGAAATCGATGTGCTCTCGCGCAATACCACCTGGACCGCGACCCGTGACAACTCGCTGGGACTCAATTTCACCACCACCACCTTCTATGACGGTCAGGGCTTCATGGTGGCCAAGGATCTGGGTATCAGCAGCCTCGAGGACCTGAACGGCGCCTCTATCTGCATCCAGTCCGGCACCACCCACGAGCTCAACCTGGCGGATTACTTCCCGGCCAAGGGCATCGACATCAACACCGTGACCTTCGATACCCCGGACCAGACCGCGTCGGGCTTTGCCAGCGGCCGCTGTGACGTGCTCACTTCGGACACCTCTCAGCTCAGCGCCCTGCGCCTGCAGCTGCCGGAGCCTGACAGCGTCGAAATTCTGACCGAGCTGATCTCCAAGGAACCGCTGGGCCCGGTTGTCGCCCAGGGTGACGATCAGTGGTTCGATATCGTCAAGTGGACGGTCTTCGCCATGGTCAATGCCGAGGAGCTGGGGATCACCCGCGACAACGTCGAGCAAATGAAAAATGATCCGCCCAACCCCCAGGTGGCGCGTCTGCTCGGCGTTGATGGCACCTACGGTGAGCAGCTTGGCCTGTCCAATGACTGGGCCTACAACATCGTGTCTCAGGTCGGGAACTACGGTGAAGTGTTTGCCGATACCGTCGGCGAGAACTCTCCGTTGGGCATCAGCCGTGGCATGAATGCGCTGTGGAACGAGGGTGGCATCCTCTACGCGCCGCCGATCCGCTGAGACCAGGGCGGGCCTGACCAGGCCCGTCTTGACCCAGCGGGGTTGCTAGCGCCCTGAGCGAGGGCGGTGAACGGCCTCGCTCAGCCCCCCGTACGACGCGGCCCTGGCGAGTGCCGGGGCCGTCCGAGTTCCTGCGGATCGAGTGATGCCACCATGTCCACCCCCCCTATTGAACGGACGCCGCTGTGGCGGCGCCCCGCCTTTCGTGCGCTGATCATTCAGGCGCTGCTGCTGGCAGGCCTTGTGGCACTGATCGCGATGATGATTGGCAACGCCCTGACCAATCTGGAGGCCAGGGGTATCACCACTGGCTTTGCGTTTCTTGGCGAGCGCTCCGGCTTCTCGATTCCCCAGACGCTGATCGACTATTCCGGCGACAGCAGCTATGCCCGTACCTTCGTGGTGGGGCTTTTGAATACGCTGCTGGTGTCGGCGCTCGGGATCATTGCGGCCACCCTTATCGGCTTTGCCGTGGGCATCGCCAGGCTGTCGCCCAATTGGCTTTTGGCCCGTCTGGCCGCTGCCTTTGTCGAGATCTTTCGTAACATCCCCCTGCTGGTACAGATCCTGTTCTGGTACTTCGCGGTGCTTCAGGCCTTGCCCAGCCCACGTCAAAGCCTGTCGCTGTTCGAGGCCTTCTTTCTCAACGTGAGAGGGCTGATCGTGCCGGCACCGGTGCCGGAGCCGGGCTTTGGACTGACCCAGCTGGCTGTGCTGGTGGCAGTGGTTGCGGTCGTGGTGCTGGGACGCTACGCCAAACGCCTGCAGCAGCGCACCGGCAAGGCTCTGCCCGTCTACTGGCTCGGTGCCGGGTTGATCATCGGCCTGCCTCTGGTGGTATTTGTCGCCAGCGGTATGCCGCTCGGCTGGGAGACGCCTGCTCTCAAGGGCTTCAACTTCGCCGGTGGTGTCACCATCATTCCTGAGTTGATGGCGCTGTGGCTGGCACTATCGATCTACACCGCATCGTTCATCGCGGAAATCGTGCGTTCCGGCATCCAGTCGGTACCCAAGGGGCAGGTCGAGGCGTCCCGGGCCATCGGCCTGCCAGGCAATATCACCCTGCGCAAGGTGGTGATTCCCCAGGCCATGCGGGTGATCGTGCCGCAGTTGACCAGTCAGTACCTGAACCTGATCAAGAACTCGTCGCTGGCCACCGCCATCGGCTATCCCGACCTGGTGGCAGTGTTCGCCGGGACCAGCCTGAACCAGACCGGCCAGGCCATCGAGATCATTGCCATGACCATGGCGGTCTACCTGACCATCAGCCTGGTGGTGTCGGCGTTGATGAACGTCTACAACGCCCGCACCCTGTTGAAGGAGCGCTAAGATGACGGACCACCCCAAGCCTCCTTCCCAGTCGCCGATCCATCCGCCGAGCGACGATTCGCTCGTGCCGGGAGCGCTCTCCACCGAGCACACCATGATCGCGGCCCGGCCAGCCCCCGTGTCGCGGCACGGTGTCAGCGGTTGGCTGCGCAGTCGGCTGTTCTCCACGCCGCTGAATTCCGTCGTCTCGCTGATCACCCTGGTGGTGATGCTGTGGGCACTGGCGCCGCTGGTGCAGTGGGCCATCATCGACGCCGACTGGATCGGCACTACCCGCGACGCCTGTACCGGTGAGGGCGCCTGCTGGGTCTTCATCAGCGCTCGCTTCGAGACCATCGTCTATGGGTTCTATCCCGTGGCGGAACGTTATCGGGTGGATATCACCCTGGCGCTGCTGGTGGCGACCATTGCTTGGCTTGTGATCCCGCGGATGCCGGCCAAGCGCTGGGTCGTGATCTTTGCCCTGGTCGGCTTTCCGTTGGTCGCCTGGGTGCTGCTGCTGGGCGGCAGCTTCGGTCTGCCTGCCGTCCCTACCCGGCAGTGGGGCGGCCTGATGCTGACCCTGACGGTGGCCATCGTGGGGATTGTCGGCTCCTTGCCCCTGGGCGTGATCCTGGCGCTTGGGCGTCGCTCGCAGATGCCTCTGGTGCGCAGCCTGTCGGTGGTGTTCATCGAGTTCTGGCGAGGCGTGCCGTTGATCACCGTACTGTTCATGGCCTCGGTGATGTTGCCGCTGTTCGTGCCCAGCGAGGTGGAGTTCGACAAGCTGCTGCGGGCGCTGATCGGCATCATGTTCTTCTGGAGCGCCTACATGGCCGAGGTGGTGCGAGGTGGCCTGCAGGCCATTCCACGCGGCCAGGAAGAGGCGGCCAAGGCGCTGGGGCTTGGCTACTGGCGGCGGATGGGGCTGATCATCCTGCCCCAGGCGCTGAAGCTGGTGATTCCCGGCATCGTCAACACCTTCATCGCCCTGTTCAAGGACACGTCCCTGGTGTTGATCATCGGTTTGTTCGACCTGCTCGCGATCATTCGCGCCGGGCTCACCGATACCAACTGGCTGGGTTTTGCCACCGAAGGCTATGTGTTCGCTGCGTTGATGTTCTGGATCTTCTGCTTCGGCATGTCCAGGTACAGCCAGTACATCGAACGTCGCCTGCATACCGGGCACTGACAACAGCGGGCCGGAGGCACCGTGTGGGGTGTCTCCTGGCCGATACCAAGACAAGTGACAGGGGGACGCCGCCATGACGGCCCAAGCGACCAGTGCAGCCACCAACGATGCGCCGATGATCGAGATCAGCGGACTCAACAAGTGGTATGGAGATTTTCACGTGCTCAGGGATATCGACCTGAGCGTCAAACCCGGTGAGCGCATCGTGATCTGCGGCCCTTCCGGGTCCGGCAAGTCGACGTTGATTCGCTGCATCAATCATCTGGAGGAGCACCAGCAGGGCAGCATCACGGTGGGTGGGGTTCACATGACCCAGGACGTCAAGCGTATCGAGCAGATTCGCCGCCACGTGGGCATGGTGTTCCAGCACTTCAATCTGTTTCCCCATTTGTCGGTGCTCGACAACTGCTGCATCGCTCAGACCTGGGTACAGAAGAAACCCCGGCGCGAGGCCGAGGCGACCGCGATGGAGTTTCTCGAACGGGTGCAGATCGCCAACCAGGCCCACAAGTATCCCGGTCAGCTGTCCGGCGGCCAGCAGCAGCGCGTTGCCATCGCCCGTGCCCTGTGCCTGCGCCCGGAGGTGATGCTGTTTGATGAGCCCACCTCGGCGCTGGACCCGGAGATGATCAAGGAAGTGCTGGATGTGATGATCGAGCTGGCCCGGGAGGGCATGACCATGCTCTGCGTGACCCACGAGATGGGATTCGCCAAGACCGTGGCGGATCGGGTCATCTTCATGGATCAGGGGCAGATCATCGAACAGGCACCTCCCGAGGAGTTCTTCAACAACCCCCGGTCGGAGCGCACCCAGCTGTTTCTCAGCCAGATTCTGGGTCACTGACGGGGTCGCCCACCGCGTGGTCCTGGCGGCCGCCGGCGGCGGTCGTCAGGTGCTCGATGAAGCACCGAACGCGGGCCAGTTCGCCCAGTGGTTCCGGCGTCACCAGGTAGTAGGCGTCGGCACTGCTCATGACCCGTGGCGAGGCGAGGGCGAGGCGTCCATCGGCGAGCTCCGGCTCGATCAAGAGGCGTGGAATAAGCGCCAGGCCCGCGCCCTCGATGGCCAACCGAATCAAGGTATGAAAGGTGTCGACGCGTACGCCGTGGTAGCTGCGCTGACGGTGGATGCCCTGGTCAGCGAACCAGCGATGCCAGGCGTCAGGCCGCGTCGTCAGGTGCAACAGCCGAGCCTGATCCAGCTGTGGGGTACGCGGCAAGCGCGATGGTGCCCCAACCGCTACCACCTCCTCATCGCAGAGCCAGTGGCAGTCCAGCCCCGGCCAGCGCCCGTGGCCGTGAAACACGGCCACATCGATACCGTCGCCGGTCAGGTCGAAGGCTTCGCTACGGTCGCTCAGATGCAGGGTGATGTCGGGATGAGCCTGTAGAAAGTCAGGTAATCTCGGCGCCAGCCAGCGACTGCCGAAGGTGGGCAGGGTCGCGACTTTCAGCACGTCACCGGCACCGTGGTAGGTCAGGATGGTGTTGGTCGACATTTCCATCTGCGCCAGGATCTTGCGCACCTCTGAGAGGTACAGCGAGCCCTCCGGCGTCAGCACCAGCTGACGTCGCAGACGGCGGAACAGGGCGTGCTGTAACAGGGTTTCCAGCTGGGCGACCTGTTTGCTCACGGCGCTCTGGGTCATCGCCAGCTCCTGGGCTGCCCGGGTAAAGCTCAGATGGCGGGCCGCCGCTTCAAAGCACAGCAGGGTCGTGGTAGAGGGAAGGTGTCTGGGTTTCATAAGTTTCTGGACTGACAAGGCCGAGCATGACGATGGCCGCGGTCGATATGGCCCGCCAACTGCCCTGTCAGGGGTTCGGCGCGGTTTTTCGCATTCCTTTTTTTCATGCTAGCAGCGTTTTTTTTCGTTTGTCGCGGCTATTTGTCTCTGGTCTCATCGCAGGGTCCATCGCTCTAGTCAGGAGACTTGCCGGAATGTCAGCCGATATCGTGACCGCCAACGAGATTCGCCAGCGCTTTGCCAGCGCCATGTCGGACATGTATCAGGCAGAGGTACCACAGTATGGCGCCCTGCTGACCCTGGTGGCCGAGGTGAACCGGGACACCCTGGCCGCCGACCCGGCACTGGCCGCAAGACTTGAGGCCAGCGGTGAGCTGTCGCGCCTGGACGTGGAGCGGCATGGCGCCATTCGGGTGGGTACCGCCGAGGAACTGGCAACGTTGAGGCGGCTTTTCGCGGTGATGGGCATGTTCCCGGTGGGCTACTACGATCTGTCCGAGGCCGGGGTGCCGGTACATTCCACCGCTTTCCGGCCGATTGACGAATCCGCCCTGAGCCACAACCCGTTTCGCTTGTTCACCTCGCTGCTGCGCCTGGATCTGATCGAAGACGCCGAACTGAGGGACTTGGCCAGCGATATCCTGAGCCAGCGAGATATCTTCACCCCTGGCGTGCGTGAGCTGATCGCCATCCACGAGGCCGAGGGCGGGCTGACCGATGCCCAGGCTGACCGCTTCGTGGCTGAGGCGCTGGAGACGTTTCGTTGGCATCATGACGCGACGGTGGATCGCGCTACCTATGATCGCCTGCACGCGGCACATCGTCTGATCGCAGACGTGGTGTGTTTCCGCGGCCCGCACATCAACCATCTGACGCCCCGCACCCTGGATATCGATGAGGCGCAGCGGCGGATGCCCGCCCATGGCATGACACCCAAGGCGGTGATCGAGGGACCGCCTCGGCGCCAGGTGCCGATCCTGCTGCGCCAGACCAGTTTCAAGGCGCTGGAGGAAACCACGCACTTTCTCGGCGCTGATCAAGGGGCGCATACGGCGCGGTTTGGCGAGATCGAGCAGCGAGGCATTGCCCTGACGCCAAAGGGCAGGGCGCTCTACGACCGGCTGTTGGCCGAGTCTCGCGAGGCCACAAAGGGATTGGACAACGAGGCCCACCAGCGTCGCCTTGCCGAGGTCTTTGCGGACTTCCCCGACGATGACAGCGTGCTGCGCCGGGAGGGGCTGGCCTACTTTCACTACCGTGCCGTGGCGGAGCTTGACGACGGAGCCGGTCTCGAGCAGTGGATCGCTGCCGGCAAGGTCATGGCCGACCCCTTGACCTACGAGGACTTCCTGCCGGTGTCGGCGGCCGGCATCTTCCAGTCCAACCTGGGCGGTGAAGCTAGCGCCGTGACCCAGGGCAATGCCAATCGCGAGGCGTTCGAGTTGGCGCTGGGGGCATCGGTCATCGATGAGCTCGACCAGTATGCTCGCCGGGAGCGTGCGTCCTTGGCTGCCCTGGGCGTTGATGCCTGAGCGATCGATATCTGGCCGTTTGATGTGCCTGCACGATGTCTGTTCGATGTATGGGCGTGCCGTGAGCTGACTCGCGAGGCTTGCGCCACGACCCTGCGATATAAGGTAGGCTAAGGGACCCTGCCTCATCTTGCTGGAGTCCCTTGCCATGGATTGGCTTGCCGTCCTGTCGCCCTTGCCGCCGCTCGTCAGCCTGGGGCTGATTCTGCTGTCAGGGTTCACTTCGCTGATCAGCGCCTCCCTCGGGGTAGGCGGAGGCACGCTGCTGATCGTGACCATGGCGCAGGTGATGCCGGCAGATGCGCTGATTCCCGTCCACGGCATGGTCCAGCTCGGTTCCAATGGGGGGCGCCTGGTCATGAGCTGGCGTCACCTCCACTGGCCGCTGCTGCTGGCGTTTCTCCCGGGTGCGGTGGTGGGGGCCCTGGTCGCGAGCTGGCTGCTGATTCGCTTGCCGACAGGCCTGCTGGAACTGACCATCGCCGCCTTCGTCCTTTACACCCTGTGGGGGCCCGGCCTGCCCAAGCGGGCGCTAGGGCGCTGGGGTACCGGCATCGCTGGCGCTGTTACGACCTTGTTGTCCAGCTTTGTCGGCGCCAGCGGCCCCATGGTGGCGGCCTTCATCAAGCAGCATGGCAATCCTCGCCAGACCACCGTGGCCACCTTTGCGGCCTGCATGACCTTCCAGCATCTCACCAAGGCATTCGTCTTCGGGGCGGCCGGCTTTCTGTTTGCCGATTGGCTGGCGTTGATCGTCGCGATGGTTGCCATGGGCGTGGTCGGTACCTGGCTGGGACTGCGCCTGCTCAACCGCCTCTCTGAGCATCGCTTCGATCATGGCTTTCGACTGGTGCTGACGGCGCTGTCTCTGCGCCTGGTGTGGTTAGGTCTGTCACGCCTGCTGGCGTGAGCGATGAAGGCGCCCAGGGGCCCTTGGGGCGCTCTGTCCCAGTGCCTGCAAGGACAAAAGAAGCGAGCGATATACCGCCGAGTAGGTAGTCTCTCCAGGCCCCCAGGACGGCGAATTGGCATAGAGTGATAGATTCCTGTCACCCAGCCACAGCCTCTTTCGAGTCGTCTTGATGCGCCTGCCTTTCCATCGAGAACAGCCCATACAGCTACTGATCGCTGCCTCCATCGTCGGCATGATGCTGGTGCTGGCGGGGCTGTTGCTGTGGCAGTCGTGGTACCAGGCGAGAGCCTCGCTGGTGCAGTCGCTGGAGCGGACCAGTCAGCAGCTGTCGACGATGGTGGAAGTGCGAACCCAGGCTCTGCTGGAGCCCGCTCGCGCCATGCTCGGGGTGCTGGTCAGCGAAGCGGACGTGGACAAGTTCCACAGCACCAGCGGCGCCAATATGCTGCAGCTGCTGGCGGCCGCGGTAGGGGCCCAGGAGGTACTTGGCAGCGCCTACATCGGCAGCGACACCGGCGACTTCCTGATGGTGCGGCTGATCGAGCGTATTTCTCCCACGGCCATTCCTGCCGAGGTTGACCTGACCGGCGGTATCTACCTGACCCTGGTCCTGCACGGCGACTCCGGGGCCCCGCAGGGCTTGGCCAGTCGCCGGCAGGAGGAGGGCTACTGGCAGGTGCTGGATGGCCAGCTGCGCGAGATGCGTCGGTATCCGGTGGTCGACTACGGCTTCGACCCGAGGACGCGCCCCTGGTATCGCGACGCGGAAACCGATTTTCTGCCGCACCTGTCGGACCCTTATACCTTCTTCACCAACGGCGAGCAGGGAGTCACCCTGTCGCAACGTTCCCACAGTGGCCGGGCCGTGCTGGGTATCGACATGACCTCAGAGGACCTGGGCCGCGAGATTCAGCGATTTTCCACCGAGCCCGGGTCTCGTCTGGCCATCACCACGCCGGATGGGCTCTTGTTGGCGCATGACATCGACCAGGGCCAGGCGCCGCTGCCGGGTACCACGCTCAGCGATCTTGGCGATACCCCGCTGGTGACGCTGAGAGCGCTGAATGTCATTGAGCGGCCAGTGCGCTTTGCTCACGGCGACCAGCAGTGGTGGGGGCTGGCGCTGTCATTCGACATGCTGGGCAGTCGCCTGGCCTGGCTGCTGGTGGCCACTCCAGAGGCCGAGTTGATGGCCAGCATGCGGGAATCACTGTGGCATCGACTGTTGCTGTCACTCGGTCTGGTCTCGCTGATGGTGCCGATGGGCATCCTGTTGGCCCATCGCCTGGGACGACCGCTACGGGCCCTGGCCCAGCAGGTGCGCACTATCTCGGATTTCAACCTGGAGGCCTATCGTGGCGTGGAGTCATGGGTGAGTGAGGTATCGCACCTGTCCCGGGCTCTGGACACCCTGGTGCACCGGGCCGGCAAGTTTCAGCAGATCAACCGGATACTGGGGCGCGAGCAAGGCCTTGATGCCATGCTCGAGGCGATACTCGGGGAGCTGCTCAGCGTGACCGGTAGTCACCATGGCATGATCTATCTGGCCGACGAGGTACGGGCTGATCGCTTCGTGGCTACCGCCGAAGCAGGATGCGCTGACGCATCGGAGCCGCTGCCCGAGGTCCTCGAGATTGCCACGGCCAGTGGCCCACTGGCCGAGGTGCGCGAACAGCTGGAGGCGAGAGGGTATCTGGTGCAGTCGCTGCGTGATCGTGCCGACAAGCGCCTGGGCGTGCTGTTGCTGGCTCGCCCACGGCGCGATCACAATGATGGTCGCTGGCGCAACTTTGTCGCCGAAGTCTCCTCGGTTGCGGCGGTGGCGATCGATATGCGGCGCCTGCTGGAAGCTGAGGCTCGCCTGTTGGATGCGATGATCCAGCTGGTGGCCAAGGCCACGGATGCCAAGTCTCCCCATACGGGAGGCCACTGTTCACGAGTGCCGCAGCTGGCCGAGATGCTGATCGACGAGGTGGACAAGGCTACCCAGGGGCCTTTCGCCGCCATCAGTCTGAGCGATGACCAGCGGGCGACCTTTCATCTGGCCGCCTGGCTGCATGACTGTGGCAAGCTGACCACCCCTGACCACATCATGGAAAAAGCCACCAAGCTGGAGACCCGCTATAACCGGATTCATGAAGTGCGGACCCGCTTTGAAGTGCTGTGGCGGGACGCCGATGTGGACTATTGGCGGGGGCTGGCCGAGGGCCGTGATGCGACAACCCTGGCAGCGACGCGTTTACAGCGCCGCCAGGAGCTTAGCGATGCCTTCGCCTGTGTCGCCAGGGCCAACCAGGGCGGCGAGACGATGGGAGAAGCGCTGCAGCAGCGCCTGGTGGAGATCGGCAGCTGGTGCTGGCAGCGGCATTTCGATGATCGACTGGGGCTGTCCAAGGCCGAGCTGGCCCAGCTGGTCGATGAGCCGGTGCACCCGCTGCCAGCCCAGGAGCAGCTGCTCGCTGATCAGCCTCGTCATCGCCTGGCCTGGCAGCGCGCCTGTCCGCCGGTGCACCCGGAAGATCCCCTCAACCGCTGGGGCTTTGCCATGCAGCCCCCAGCCCTGGCCGAGCACCAGGGCGAGTTATACAACCTGAGCGTGCCTCGCGGCACCCTCAATGATGTCGAACGCTTTCGCATGCAGGAGCATGTGATCCAGACCATCATCATGCTCGAGTCGCTGCCGTGGCCGGCCCACCTGCGGCGGGTGCCGGAAATCGCCGGCAATCATCATGAGCGCATGGACGGCCGCGGCTACCCGCGCCAGGTCAAGCTCAGCGAGGCCAGCATTGAAGAGCGCGTCATGGCGCTGGCCGACGTGTTCGAGGCGCTGACCGCCTCTGATCGTCCCTACAAGGTCGGGCTTTCCCTGTCCCGCGCGCTGGAGATCCTGGCGGACATGGTCAGCGAGGGACACCTGGATGCCCAGCTCTTCCTGCTGCTGCTGGATAGCGGCGTATGGCGTCGCTACGCCGACAGCTTTGTCGCCAGCCGACAGCGCGATGATGTCGATCTGGCGGCGATCAAGGCGCGTGCCACACGGTCGGCGTCCTCCCACCTGGGGTGCTGACCCCCTAGCCTCCCCTTCATGGCGGTGTAAGCAGGCAAAAAGTATCGATGCTGCATATAGTTGTAGGAGCCCGTTGCGCCCTTGCGCGCGAGGATTCCCCCTAGGCAGCCGCCCCGGCGTACATACGAGGCTCGATCATGCACCGTCAGCGTTTCGTCGTCTCGATGCAGTGGCTGATCGGCGTCGTCATCGCGGCCGTCATGACGGTCATGGCGGTCGCGCTGCTGTGGTTTTCCTGGCATCAGTCCCAGCGCACCCTGGGCGCGACCCTGGAAGAAACGTCGCATCAGCTGGTCAGCACCCTGGAGGCACATACCCAGGCGCTGGTCAGGCCGTCCCAGGTCGCCATCGACATGCTGGCAAGTGGTACCACCGGTAGCGCCAGCGACTGGCTGGAGCAACGTCCGCTGATGGCGTCTGCGCTGGCCGCCCACCGCCTGATTGACGCCGTCTACATGGCCAATGGTGACGGCGATTTCGTGATGTTTCGGTCCGTGGAGCGGATGATGGAGAGCGTGCGGCCGGAGCTTGCCCATCACCCCGACGCCGCTTACCTGGCGTTGGTCGTGCCGGGGGATGCCAGCGCCGCGGACGCCAGCGAATGGCGACTGTACGATCAGCGGCTGAGTCCGCTTGGGCGAGAGCCTCTGGCTCAGTACTTCTTTGATCCGCGTACACGTCCCTGGTTTCAGCGGGCCAGCAGGGAAGGTACGTCTTACCTGACGGCGCCCTACGCGTTCTACTACACCGGCGAGATCGGCATCAGCATGGCACGACGTCATGCCGAGGTGGTGGTGGGGCTCGATGTGGCCTCCCAGGACCTCGGCCTGGGAATGGACAGCCTGCGGCTGACTCCGGGCACCCGCATGGCGATCGTGACGGACACGGGGCAGGCGCTGGCGACCACCACCAACAGCGCTGAAGACGACACTCTCAGTGCCTCAGCCAGCAACCCTGCCAGCAACCCAGCCAACTCCTCCTCCAGCGCATCCACGACCTCCAGCTCGCCCTTGAACGCGACGCCTGGCATTGCCCTGCTCGATCAGCCAGGGTCGAGCAGGGCGGTCACGGATGGCCGCCTGGCATCGATCGACGAGCTGAATTTTCCCGTGCTACGAAAGTTGAGAGCGCTGGAACACACGAGAGAGCACCTACCGTCGGGCGAGCAAAGCCCTGTGCGACTAGAGCACGAAGGGCGTCATTGGTGGGGGCTGGTGCTGCCGTTTGCGCGTCTGGGGGACCAGCCCACCCAGCTATTGGCGGTGGTGCCTGAGGATGAGCTCTCCGCCGGTGCGGGGCAGATGATCATCGAAAGCTCGGTACTGGCCGGCATGGTGACGCTAGCGCTACTGCCGCTGGGGCTGGTCCTGGGACGGCGTCTTGGGCGGCCGCTGCAGCGGTTGTCCGAGCAGGTGGAAGCGCTGGGCCGCTACGACTTCGCCGGTTGCCACGGAGTGAGCTCGCGAGTGTCGGAGGTCAGGGGGCTGAGTCTGGCCCTGGGGCGCTTGTCCCGGGGCGTGGAAGGGTTTGGGCGCATCACCCGCGTACTCAACAGCGAGCCGCAGCTGGCACCGATGCTGACCAGTATCCTCGAAGACTTGCTGCAGGGTGCTGGCAGCCGCTCCGGCGCCATCTATCTGGCCGATGAACATAACGAGAGGCGCTTTGAGCGCGTGGCGCAGTCGGGTGAGGCCCGTGACCCGGACAGCGACCCCAGGGCACCTGCGCTGGCACTTGAAGGGTCTCCCGAAGGTGCCCTGGCGCGGCTTGAGGCTGACTTTGATCAGCACGGCTATCTGCTGCAGCCGCTGTGCAATCGAGAGGGGGCGATTCTGGGACTGCTGGCGGTGGCCTTGCGTTCGACCGACGACGATGACCTGCACTGGCGTGCCTTTGTGAAGGAGGTGTCGTCCGCGGCGGCGGTGGCCATCGACCTGCGCAGGTTGCTCCAGGGCGAGGCGCGTCTGCTGGACGGCATCGTCAAGCTGGTGGCCCGTGCCATCGATGCCAAGTCACCGCATACCGGCAGTCATTGCTCGCGGGTCCCCGCCCTGGCGGAGTTGATCGTCAATGCCATAGAGCGAGCGGATTCGGGGGCCTTTGCCGAGGTCCACTTTGATCAGCGCCAGCGCAGTGCCTTTCATCTGGCCGCATGGCTGCATGATTGCGGCAAGCTGGCCATTCCCGACGAGGTGATGGAAAAGGCCACCAAGCTGGAAGCCCGACATGATCGCATTCATGAAATCCGCACTCGCTTCGACGTGTTGTGGCGAGATGCCGACGTGGCCTATTGGCAGGGCCGGGCTCACGGTGGTGATCCGGTCATTCTCGAACGGCGGCGGCATGCCCGCCAGCAAGAGCTCACCGCCGCCTTCGAGTGCGTAGCCGAGGCCAATCGTGGCGGCGAAGCCATCAGTGACGCCTTGCTCGAGCAACTGGCCACGATCGCCGAGTGGCGCTGGTGGCGCCACTTTGACGATCGCCTGGGGCTGTCTCGGGATGAGCTGGCACGCATGGCGCGGGAGCCTGTACGTCGTCTGCCCGCTGAGGAGCGCTTGCTCGCTGATCTGCCGCGCCACGAGATTCCCTGGCATCGCTCGCGGCCCGCGGTGGAACGCGGCGATCCGGACAATCGTTGGCAGTTTGACATGTCACCCTGTCCGCTGGCGGGTCATCACGGCGAGCTTTACAACCTGTCGGTTCGCCGCGGTACGCTCAATGATGTCGAACGCTTTCGCATTCAGGAGCATGTGATCCAGACGATCATGATGCTCGAGGCGCTGCCATGGCCGGCGCATCTGCGCCAGGTGCCCTCGATTGCCGGCAATCATCATGAGCGCATGGATGGTACGGGGTATCCTCGGCGCCTGAAGCTGAAGGAAGCGAGCCTCGAGGAAAAAGTGATGGTGATGGCCGATGTGTTCGAGGCGCTGACCGCTGCAGACCGTCCCTACAAGGCCGCCATGACGCTGTCGCGGGCGTTGGCGCTGCTGGCGGACATGGTGCGCGATGGCCATCTGGACCCCGACCTGTACCGGCTGCTGCTGGAGCAGCGAGTCTATCGGGATTTTGCCAAGCGTTTCCTCAAGCCGGGGCAGTGGGACAAGGTGGATCCACAGGCGCTGCTGGTGCGCGCGGGCCTCGAGGGAGACGCTGCGGATTGAGGGCTGGCGAAGGCGCCTGCACAAAATAGGCAATGTCATACCGCTATTGATGGCAAAGCCACGTTAATTGGGCCTGTACAGTCGGTGTAAGTGGGTCATAATGCCGTCAGTGCAGTCGGATAAATCGCAGGGGTTTTGGATAATGGTGACCACAAGGTATTCCGTGTGGCGGTCGCTGACCATGCTGATAGCGCTGGTGGTGACGTGCCTGATGGTACAGTCGGCTCACGCCGGCAATCCGCGCTACGCCGGTATCGTGGTAGACGCCGAGACGCATGAGATCCTCTATGCAGAACATGCCGACGAGTCGCGTTACCCCGCCTCGCTGACCAAGATGATGACGCTCTACATGCTGTTCGAGTCGCTCGAGGGGCGGTCCATGAGTCTGGGGCAACCGCTGCCCGTGTCGTCCCATGCGGCGTCAATGCCAGCGACCAAGCTATGGCTCAAGCCCGGGGATACCATTCCCGTGGAAAAGGCCATCCAGGCGCTGATCGTGCGCTCGGCCAATGACGTGGCCGTGGTGGTGGCGGAGTCGCTGGGCGGCACCGAGTCCCACTTTGCGGAAATGATGACGCGCAAGGCGCGTAGTCTCGGGATGAACAACACCACCTTCCGCAACGCCTCGGGCCTGCCGGATTCAGGGCAGGTGACTACCGCCCGGGACATGGTGATCCTGGCCCGGCGCTTGATGCTGGACTTCCCCCAGTACTACCCCTACTTCTCGCTGACGGAATTTACCTGGCGCGGCACACGGCATACCGGCCATAACCGGCTGTTGACCAAGTACCCCGGAACCGATGGCCTGAAGACCGGTTTCATCCGTGCGTCAGGCTTCAATGTGGCGACGTCGGCGACCCGCAACGGACGCCGCATGGTGGCCGTAGTCATGGGGGGGTATACCGCCGCGTCCCGGGATGAACAGATGATGAGTGTGCTGGATCGTGGCTTTCTGCGCGCTTCCCTGTCGGATGGCCGCGGCTTTCTTGCCAGCACCGATGTATCTGGCGGCGAGTTGATGGCACCACGTCAGCGCGGATTGATCTCAGCCCCTGTGCCAACGTCATCACGCCTGGCCCAGACCTCGTCCAATGTGGTGCAGCCGTCGCGGGTCGAGACCATCGTGCCGCCTGCCCAGGTTGCCAGTCGCCAGAGTGCAGGGACGCCCGTGCGCTTCGAGTCGTCGACGCCGGTGATCTCTGGCACCCGGCCCCAGACGGACCCGCTGCGTCGACTGATGGATGATGCCCCTAGCTCGGCCCCTGCGGTGGCGTCCATTCCTGTCGCCGCCTCGGTGCCGACCGCGACTCGCCCAGAGCCCAGGGCGACGGCGTCGTCGGCACCCAGCGTTGCGCAGACCGGCGACTGGGGGGTTCAGGTGGGCGCGTTCAGCGACATGGACAGCGCCCGCAGCCAGGCCAGCCAGGCGGCCAATCGCCTGGCAAGCGAGATGTCCCATGCTCGCGTGGCTGTCGCCAGGGCGGATAACGCCAACATCTATCGCGCGCAGGTCCTGGACCTTCAGGAGGGGCAGGCGCGTTCGGCCTGCCGTCGCCTGATGGAGCAGGGCATGGACTGTATGGTGGTGCAGGCGAGTCTGTAAGCACCTTGGTGCCAGCCCCGCCTGTCCTGTGAGGCCCGCTTCGGCGGGCCTTTTGCATGGCGCGTGACCCCGGTGTCTACGTACTTGCACAGTCATGGTGCAAGATGCTTGCCTCAAAAGCGTTATCCCCCTAACGTTATTGAGCACTGCCTGAACGGCGTTACGTACTGTTGTCCGTTCTTCTACCCGTTCTTCCATAAGCACTCCGCCGGCCACCGGGTCGGGGGCCGCCGTAGTACCGGAAAGCCAGTACCGGAAAGTCAGCACCGGAAAGTCAGCACCGGAAAGCTAGTACCGGAAAGTCAGTACCGGAAAGTCAGCACCGGAAAGTGAGCACCGGACAGTGGGTGACGGACAGCGAGTGACTGGCGATGACTGACCGGCGGCTTGTGACGAGTGACGGGTGCTATCCAGGCGGGTATCCAAGCGTCGCATTTTCAGTCCAGCAGGGAGGTCGAATGGCATCGTCAGTGAAGGGAATCGGGTTCATGTGCCTGGGGGTATTGTGCCTGGCATTGGGGGATGCCATCTCGAAGTGGTTGGGAGAGGTGCATTCGCCGGTCCAGATCATCTTCTTCCGAACCCTGGTATCGCTGCCGATGATCATGCTGCTGGCGTGGAGGGGAAGCGGACTTCGCACGCTGGCCACCCGTCGCCCTGGTGTGCACCTGGTGCGAGGGCTGATCTATACCGGCACGATGGGTTGCTTTGTGCTGGGGCTGACCCTGATGCCGCTGGCGGAAGGTACCGCCATTGCCTTCGCGGCTCCGCTGTTCGTGAGTCTACTGTCGGTGCCGCTGCTGGGTGAGAAGGTCAGCATGCCCGTATTGTGTGCCTCTCTGGTGGGTTTTGTCGGCGTTCTGGTGGTGGTCCGGCCAGGTAGCGACGGCATCTCTCTGGGCGCGCTGGCCATGTTGGGGGCAGCGGTGTTCTACGCCCTGATGATGATCACCGCACGTCGCTACGGCGCTCGTGAGCATCTCTGGGCGATGGTGTTCTACATGACCCTGGTGCCTTTTGTGATCACCGGGCTCGCGTTGCCGTTGGTTTGGCAGGCGCCGGAAGCGGCGCACTGGCCGGCCTTTCTGATGGCGGGTGTGCTTGGGGTGGGTGCCACGGCGTTCATCACGCTGGCATTTCGTCACGCCCCTGCGGCCATCGCCGCGCCCTTCGACTACACCGCCATGCTATGGGCGGTGCTGCTGGGCTGGCTGTTCTGGGGAGAGCTGCCGGATTGGGGCGTATGGGTCGGCGGCACCTTGATCATCGCCAGCGGCCTGGCGATTGCCTACCAGGAAGGGCGCACCAGCCTCAAGCGCCGCCCAACGGCATAAAACGATCGGTAGCGACTCGTCTGCTCCCACTCGCGCGAGGGCGCACCGCGTAAGCGAGGCTTAAGGGTTGAATGCCAGCCTACTTCCGCGCGATGTCGCGTACCTTCGACGGGAGTAGCGAGATGACAACGGCAGCAAGGACCCCGACCCCACAGCGCATCATGGTGTGGGATCCGCTGGTGCGAGTCTTTCATTGGGCGCTGGTGCTCGGATTTGCGCTCAACTACGCAGAGATAGGCCCTCACCGCTATATCGGCTATACCCTGGTGGGGTTGATCGGCCTTCGTATCCTGTGGGGCCTGGTGGGCCCCTGGTCAGTGCGCTGGACGAGTTTCTGGCCGACGCCAGCGCGACTCAAGGCAGCGATTCGCGGTCACGCGGCAGAAGGCGGTCGCATCACCCACACGCCGCTGGGGGCGCTGATGATGATCAGCCTGCTCGCCTTGCTGCTGGGGCTAGGAACGACGGGCATGCTGATGGTGCACACCGAACGCTTCCACGACCTGCATTGGATGGAGGAGCTGCATGAAGGGCTGGCGACCGCCGTTCTCTGCCTGGTGCCCGTGCATGTGCTTGGTGCGGTGCTGGAAGGCCGCAAACAAGGCGATAACCTGATCGCGGCGATGGTCCATGGGCGTCGGCGACCGCAACCTTAGTGGTTGCGGCGTGCCGGATCCCTGGGCGACTTACCCTTCCCAGGCCGCCAGCAGGTCCTGGGCGGCCTGGCTCGGGTCGGGTTGGCCGCAGATGGCGGAGACCACGGCCATGCCATCGGCACCGCTTGCCCGTATGGCGGCGGCATGTTCTCGCTTCAGCCCGCCAATCGCCACGCTGGGCAGCGGGCTGGCCGCCACCAGCGAGGACAGGCCATCAACGCCTAGCGGGGTCGCGTGGTCGCGCTTTGTGGAGGTAGCGAATACCGGGCCCAGGCCGAGATAGTCCAGCGCCCGCACGTCCAGCTGTGTCAGCTGTTCGGGACGCTGAACCGACAGCCCAATGATCGCCTCGTCGCCCAGCAGGCGGCGAGCCTCGCTCACGTCGCCATCGTCCTGGCCAAGGTGTACGCCGTCGACCTTGGCGGCCACGGCGACCTGAACCCGATCATTGATGACCAGGGGGATGCGGTGCTCGGCAAGCAGCGGTTTCAAGCGCAGTGCCAGGGCTACCAGTTCCTCATCGCTGGCCCCCTTGTCGCGAAGCTGGACCAGGGTCACGCCGCCGTTGACAGCCTGGATCACGGTGTCCTCGATTCCCCTCTCAGCGCACAGCTCGGGGTCTGTCACCAGATAGAGGCGCAGGGCCTGTCGGTCGAATCGGCGGGGAGATCGCGTCACGTGCAGCATCCTTGAAAAGAGTGAAGTGGCAGGCGGGAACAGCGGGTCATGGGAGAGTGCTGATCTCCAGGGGCGTGCGGTTGGCCAGAGCATCGGCAGACAGCTGGTGCAGCGCGTCAATGAAGGCCACCGCAAAACTACCAGGCCCCGACGGCGTCTGCCCGGCCTGAGCACCCGCCTCAGCGTAGCAGGTGAGGGCGCAGGCCGTAGCCAATAGTGGGTCCTTCTCACAGGCCGCGAAGGCCGCTACCACTCCGGAAAGAGCGCAGCCAAGGGCCGTGACTCGCGGCATCAGGGCATGACCTCCTGCAATGCGGACACATCGCCGGCCATCCGTGACCAGGTCGACCTCGCCGGTGACGGCGACCACTGTCTGCTGACGTCTGGCCAGGGCCACCGCCGCCGTGAGCGCCTCGTCACTGGCTGCGGTGGAATCGACGCCTCGGCCGCCCAGGGCGTCGCCGGCGAGGGCGATGATCTCTGAGGCGTTGCCGCGGATGATGGTCGGAGAAAACTCGAGCAGGCGGGCACAGGCGTCACGTCGAAAGCGTGTAGCGCCAATCGCCACAGGATCCAGCACCCAGGGGGTCTGTTGTTGTTGAGCGGACTCGGCAGCGCTCAACATGGCATCGACCCAGGGGGCAGAAAGGGTACCGATGTTGATGACCAGAGCATCGGCGAGCGCCGCGAACTCGGCCGCCTCCTCGGCGGCGTGCACCATGGCGGGCGATGCGCCCAGGGCCAGCAGCACATTGGCGGCGGGGTTCATGGCCACGTAGTTGGTAATGCTATGTACCAGTGGCGTGGACTGGCGCAGTCGCGTCAGCGTGGCGCCAATATCGGCGCCGGCAAGGGCGGATGTCATGTGAGGCCTTTGTCTCGGCTGCGCAGCGGATGCAGGGCATGCTGCGGCAATCAGATAACCAGGGCCTCATGATCCGGGCATGGCGCGCAGCTGTAAAGCCACGATGTTCTTACGCCGCTGGATGGAGCGTCATCAGGCCAGCAGTTGCAGGGCGACCAGTACACCCACCGCCGCGAGGGCCAGGTGCGTCAGCGAGAATGCTGTCTTGGCGTGGGCTGTCTCGGCAACGTGAGCCTCACGATCCAGGTCTGCCTCTGTGTGGGCGGCGCTGGAACGCGGCCACAGCGCCATGCTGCCCAGAATCAGGCTGAGCGTGCCAAGCGACAGGCTGATCGGCGACCAGAATGCCATCAGGGCCATGCCGCCGAGTATGGCAACGCTGACCGACAGCCATCCGCGCAGGGAGAGACGGGCGTGGGATCTGCTGACCTGTTGCAGGAAAGGCATGAAGACGGTTCCTTATCGTTGCTGGGTAAAGGGTCGATGCCATCGTAGCGGCGCCACCTTAACGAGTGCTTAAGCTTTGTTGACGACTATGTGACATCTTCTGATGCTCGAAACAGCATAGCGTTCATTCGTCTTGATGCGACCTTGGTCGATAAAGTCGGATGGTGGCGCATGCAACAGGGCGGCGGACGGCGCAGAACGCAAGAACGCAAGAACGCAAGAACGCAAGAACGCAAGAACGCGAGAAGGAGAGAAAGAGAGAAAGAGAGAAAGAGAGAAAGAGAGAAAGAGAGAAAGAGAGAGGTCAGCGCTGAGCCCCGTTCAAGGCGCGGCGGCGGCGGCGCCGACGAAACGCTCTTGCCAGTAGTCGAGGGTCAGCGATGTCGTGGTGACCTGGCGGCCCCGGCCCGGTGCATGAATCATGACGTCGTTACCGGCGAAGATGCCGACATGGCTGACCTCGGAGCCCTTGCCGGTGGCGAAGAACAGCAGGTCGCCCGGGCGTGGCTGGTCAATCGCCGGCAATTGGTGATATTGCTCCCGTGAGGACCGGGGGACACTGATGCCGGCCCGGGAGTAAGCCATCTGCACCAGGCCGGAACAGTCGAGTCCGCGTGGGTCATTGCCGCCAAAGCGATAGGGGGTGCCCAGGGAGCCCCTGGCTTCCGACAGGATCAGGGCACGCTCCATGGACAGCCCCTTGTTGCCGCCGCTGGTATCCAGCTGTGGCGACGCACAGCCGGCCAGTATCAATAGCAGCGTGCACATCAGGGACCATCTGGCCAGGTAAGGCGTCAATGTGCTCATTGCGGCGTGCTCTGCACAGACATGATGAGGCTTACGGTACTCTGTCATGACGTGCAGGCCAATAGTCCAGGGCTGGTCTGAAAAGGGCCTGCGCCTGGTGATACGGCGTTTAATATCGGCTTAACGTGCTCATTAGCCTAGCGTAAGCTGCTATTTCTCAACGATTTTTGCCTTGCCTCACCATCGCTCTTCGACGTCTCGGACAACGCCTCGCCTCAGCGGAAGGCAATACGAGTGCCGTTGGCCAGCATCTCATCCGGTGTCATGGCCTTGCCTTCCACCCCGATCATTTCATCGCCGCATTGATCCGACCAGGTCAGCACGCCGTGGGTAAGGCCGACGCCGCCCAGCAGCTCACGAATTTCTCCGGTGCCGAGGAAGGTGCGTGTGCGGCCCTTGTCGTCGGCCAGCTCCGATGCTCCGTTGGCATGGTGGAAGCGCACCGTGTAGATGCCATCCATGGACTCGACTTCGACGATCGGAGAAAAACCGTGGGCCAGCGCCCTGGCTAGCGCCTTGATGGTGATCTGGCGCTCGAGAGTGTAGTCGATATCAGCCATCTACTTGCCTCCTCCCACGGGGGGATATAGGGGACCGGAGGGGCTCTTGGTGAGGGGCGTTTCACCAGTGTGCCGTTTCCTCTTAAGACTGGATCAGCCCGGCATTCTTGGCAAACTCCAGCAAAGGAGCCGTTGAAGGCGCCGCCTTGAGGCACAGCGCTGAGAGGGTATGGTAGAGACCTCTATCGCAATCTACAGGTGCTTCATGCCGTACTACACGATGTCTGCTGCTGTGCTGGCTGCCTTGATGGCCGCTACACCATTGGCCGCCCAGGCGGAAGCAGAGCGCTCGACTCAGGAAGATGCCCAGGTTCGTTTTTCCGTTCCCGCCTGGCCGGGAGTGACGGTCAAGACGGCCCTGGCATCCACCCTGCTGGAGACGCTCGGCTATCAACCCGTACAGGAAGAGCTTGGCTCTACCATTACCTACCAGGCCCTGCGCCAAGGCGAGCTGGATGCCTTTCTGGCGGCCTGGCTGCCTGCCCAGCAGGGCATGTACGACGCCAGCTTCGAGGGCGACGAGCCCACCCTTGAGGATCTCGGCAACAACGTTGATGGCGCCCGGCTGGGGTTCGCCGTTCCTGCGTATGTGTACGACGCGGGTCTGACATCGGCAGAAGACCTGGACAAGGAAGAGTTTGCCGAGCGTCTGGATCGCACGATCTACTCTATCGAGGTCGGGTCCGGCATGAGCGACTCGCTGAATGCCGCAGTGGACGACGACAGCTATGGTCTGGGCGACTGGGAGCTGTCGGAAACCTCCACCCCCGGCATGCTCAGTGCCGTGGATGCGGCCATCGATCGTGAAGAGTGGATTGTGTTCGCGGGCTGGACGCCGCACTGGATGAACATTGAGTTCGACGTTCGCTACCTCGATGATCCGAACGACATGTGGGGGCCGGAGGGCGGTCGCAGCGACGTGCGGACACTGGTCCGCCGCGAGTTCGCGCAGAGCCATCCCAATGCCACACGCCTGCTGGACCAACTGGTCTTCAGCGCCGATGACCAGAGCGCGATGATTCGTGGATTCAGCTACGAAGAGCGTGAGCCGGAGCAGGTGGCGCTGGAGTGGCTACAGCAACATCCCGAGCAGACCCGGTCGTTCGTCGAGGGAGTGACCACGCGAGATGGCGAAGAAGCCTGGCCGGTGATTCAGCAGGCGCTGGAGATTCCTGACGCCTGATAGCGCTGGCTGGACTGCGGGCGCCTGGCGTCTCGGCAAGCCCGGCTGATGTGTTCAGTGCCTCGCTAAAGGACCGCCCTCGGGCGGTCCTTTGCATGCTAGCGGATGCGCAAGAGTGATCAGTGCTGATGGTCGTCATGCGCTGCATGATCATGATCATGATCGTGGTCATGGTCTGATGATTCGGAGGCATCCTGGTGCAGCAGGCCTTGGTGCAGCACCTCGGCGTTGTGCAGGATCATCCCCACGTAGTGGGAGGTCATGCCGTTTTCCGACAGCGCTCCGTTATACAGCGTACCGGCGATGGGCACCCCCGTTTCCTCGGACAGCTGTTCCATCAGCACCGGACTGGACATGTTTTCAATGAACAGCGCGGGGATCTGGCGCTCGCGAATGATGTCCACCATTTGGGCGATATCGGCGGCTGATGGTTCCGCTTCGGTGGAAAGGCCCACCGGCGACAGGAAGTCGATCCCGTAGGCACGCGAAAAGTGACCGAAGGCGTCGTGGCCGACAATGACCTGAGCATGGTCTGGCAGGTCGTCCAGCAGCGTCAGCACCTGTTGGTGAGCCGCCTTGATGTCCGCCATGTAGCTATCGGCCCTGGCGGTGTAGTGGGCGCTGTTGTCGGGATCTACGGCGATCAGGCCATCGCGGATATTGGCGACGTAGATCAGCCCTGCCGACAAGTCGAGCCAGGCGTGGGGATCATACTGTCCATGGTCGTGGCCAGCGTGGCCGTCATGATCCGCGTGATCATGCTCGTCGTGGCTGTCATGGCCAGCGTGGTCGTCGTGATCCGCGTGATCATGCTCGTCGTGGCTGTCATGGCCAGCGTGGTCGTCGTGATCCGCGTGGTCATGCTCGTCGTGGCTGTCATGGCCAGCGTGCTCTGCATGGTCATGCTCGTCATGGCCTGCATGCTCAGCGTGGTCGTCATGACCCTGGTGTTCGCTGTGGTCGCTCTGTTGATGCAGCGACTGGCCGCCATAGGCCAGCACTGGTACGCCCTCAGTGGCGACAACGGTCGTGCCTTGGTAGCCACTGGCGTCCAGCAGGCGTGTCATCCAACCCTCGAACTGCAGGCCGTTGAGCACCACAAGGTCGGCCTCTGCCAGGGCTCTGGCATCGGTGGGGCGAGGAGAGTAGACGTGGGGGTCGCTATCTGTCCCGACCAGGGAGGTGACCTCAACCCTGTCACCACCGACGTTGCGAACCATATCGGCCAGTACACTGAAGCTGGTGACCACCTGCGTAGGTTCGGCCGCCAAGGCCTGGGGGCCGAGGACGAGTCCCGCCAACGCCATCCAGGCGTGGCGTTTGATGAGAGCGTGAGGCAGTGACAGGGGCATGAGTGTCGTTCTCCGGTGGCGGTTGGATGGGCGTGGTCAGGTCAGGCGCGTTCGTCGGCACCCAGCGGCATGGCGCGGCGTCGCAGTCGCGCGGCAAGGCTGTGCTGGCGTCCAAACACCGCAGACAGCAGGTAGGCGACCCCCGCCAGTAGTATGATGGCAGGGCCTGAAGGTAGGCTGAGGTGGTACGACAGCAGCAATCCACCAAGGCTTGCACCCAGTGCAATGATCACCGACAGGCCCATCAGGCCTTCCAGGCGAGTGCTCCAGAAGCGCGCCGTGGTGGCCGGCAGCATCATCAGGCCAACCGCCATCAGGGTGCCCAGGGTCTGGAACCCGGCGGTGAGATTGAGCACCACCAGGCCCAGGAAGATCCCGTGCACCAGGCCGCCCTTGACTCCCTGGCTGCGTAGAAACAGCGGGTCGAGGCATTCCACCACCAGCGCACGAAAGATGACGGCCAGGGTGATCACGATCAGGCTGCTGATACTGGCGATCAGCACCAGAGCGGTGGTGTCCACCGCCAGGATGGAGCCGAACAGTACATGGGTGAGGTCGACGCTGCTGCCGCCCAGGGCGACCAGCATGACCCCTGCTGCCAGGGAGATAAGGAAGAAACTGGCCATGGCCGAGTCTTCGCGATGGCCGGTCAATTGAGACACGCTGCCCGCCAGCAGTGCTATCAACAATCCTGACAGCATGCCGCCAAGGCTCATGATCGGCAGCGAGAAACCCGCCAAGAGAAAGCCCAGGGCAACGCCGGGAAGAATGGCGTGGGACATGGCGTCGCCGATCAGGCTCATGCCCCGCAGCATCAGGAAGACCCCCAGTGGCGGTGCGGCTAGCGACAGGGCCAGGCTGGCGACCAAGGCGCGGCCCATAAAGGCATAGTCAAAAGGCGCAATCAGCCAGGTGTGCAGGGTCGATACAAGTGCGTCAAACATTCAGACAGATCCAGGAAACGTCAGGGGCAGGCGCGGTGGGCGCGTCAGCTGGCCGGTGTGGCGCTCGACCAGAGCGTCGGGGGTGGCCCAGCGGCCATGTCCCTCGGTCAGCACCAGCACGTCATCGGCCAGGCGCGATAGCTGCGTCATGTCGTGAAGGACGATGACTAGCGTGGCTCCCGCGTCGGCCATTTCGCGAAGCACCGTCATCAGCATTTCCACGGTGTCGACGTCGACGTTGGCAAACGGCTCGTCGAGCAGCAGCAGCTCGGCTTCCTGCATCAGCGTGCGCCCGATCAAGGCGCGCTGGCGCTGACCGCCGGATAGCTCGCCGAGGGGACGGTGTGCGAGGTGAGAGATGCCCAGTCGCTCCATGATGTCCCGGCCCCTGCGGTAGTGCGCACCACAGTAGCCCTTGAAGGCCCCGTGGCTCGGCCAGGTGCCGGTCATGATCAGTTCTTCGACACTCATCGGGAAGCTGAGGTCCAGTGCCAGCTGCTGGGGCAGCCAGGCGCGCCGGGCGGCGGGCACGTCACATTCCACTCGTCCGGCGACCGGCGTCAGTGTGCCCATGATGGCCTGAATCAGGGTGCTCTTGCCGGCACCGTTGGCGCCTATCAGCGCGGTGATGGCACCGTCTTGGAAGCGGCCTTCCAGGTGCTCGAGCACCGTTCGGCCGCCGCGTGCCAGCTGCAGGTCATGGAGGGTCAGGCGCGACATCAGTGCCACCACCCTGCTGACCAGCTAACGGCCAGCCACAGCGGCAGCAAGGGGATGGCGACCAGGCCGAGGCGACGCTTCATGGACAGCGACATCAATGAGAAATGGCAAGGCCCCTCGGGACGATGGCGATGGGACATGCGGAACTCCGGAGTGGTGACGGGCGTGCGGAATCGGCTGGAGGGTATAACATAACACTACCGCGGTTTCCATGACTTCACCGCGTTGGATCGCCGGATGCCGGCACATAGACGACACCCGCGCAGGGAACTTTCCCTGAATCGATACTGCAAAGAATGTCGTCTCACGATAAACTTGTACAAGGTGTCATGTGCGAGAAACCTCGCACAAAGGACGCACTGCAGACCTGGTCGAGCACGCACGCGCTGTGCTCCTGGGGTGGCGAGGGTTCCAGGGAGTGTATGACATGTCACGGATCATGCGGCGAATGATGCTGGCAGGGGTGGTCATGGGACTGGCACTGATGGCATCGACTCACTGTGTAGCGGGCGGCAGTACAGGCCTCTACGTGGGGATAGGTGCAGGCCAGATTCAGGGCGACGATGATTTTGACGATGAAGCGTCAGCGGCAAAGGTATTTGCGGGCTACAACTTTGGCTGGCTGCCTTTCCTGGACCTTGGTGCGGAGCTGTCGTACCTGAACGGCAGCGAGCTCGACGGCGATGTCGATGGCACCTCCGCCACGTTGGATATTGAAAGCCTGCAGGCCATGGGTATCGCAGGCTTCAGCTTTGGCCCCTTCGGCGTCTACGGCAAGGCAGGCATGGCCGACTGGGATGCCGACCGTAATGGCCGCGGAGTGAGCAAGGATTACTCCGGTACTGACCCTGTGTATGGGTTTGGCGCCAGGGTTCAACTGTTCGATGTGACCGGTCGACTCGAGGTGGAACGCATCGACGCGGATCGTATCGGGCATGTGGATACGCTGACCGGAAGCGTGGTCTACACGTTCTGACAGACACATCTTGTCTGCCTGGCGAGCGGTAAATTGACGAAGGGCCGGCGCGAAAGCGTCGGCCCTTCGCCGTAGTTGGTCGTCACTGCGGGCCCTGTACGGCGTAGCAAGAGCGTTGGGGAAGCAGCGAGCAGCAAAAAATCTTGATCTGGATCAAGCTGACAGCCGCGTAGGTGATCGCGCACAAATGTCTAAGTCAAAAGGGGTAGGTAGCGTTCAGTATACAGTGTGTATCTCGTCACACTTGGTGTCCTTATGGCTAGCCTGCTCCTTGTCTCACCCTCTTCCTTTACTGGGGCGCCTCGGCTGCGCGCCGTCTGTGTGCGGGTGGCTCTCGGCGCTCTCTTGCTGCTGGCGATCATCGGTCTGATCCCCCATGGAGAGGTCGTCGATGTGGCGATCTGGGTAGGGATGTGCAATGCCATGCTGCTGTTCGGCATGGATGCGGTGCTGGGGCTGTTGCTGGAGAGCCTGGGTATCTCGTCGGCGGTGACGGAACGGTCATGGCTACGGACCTTGCTGGCGGTGATGGTAGCCGTGGTCATGTGGGTATTTGCCATCTTCCTGCTGCCACTGGCGCTGGCCTGCCGCCACTTGCGCGGTCAGTCCTGCCACAAGGGCTACTGAGATCGGCACATCGTCGTTACCATAGGGCAATGTCGTGACGTCACCCGAGGTAGCCCATGAGCCCTGCACCCTTTGACCTAGCCTGTTCCAGACTCGATGCCATGCATGCCGATGATCCTCGCCGCATCGAGGTCGACGGTCAGCAGCAGCCGCAGGAGCTGTGGCACGCCGGTCGCATGTCGGCGTGGCTCGAGCGCCTCGATCCCAAAGCCCCCGAGCTGGTCCGGCTAGCGGTTCGCAACCAGCACCTCAAACGCTGGGAAGTCCCGCGCAGCGACTACGAAGAAGGTCGTATCGGCTACCTGACCTGGCGCCGCGACCAGGGCAAGCGTGCAGGTCTGCTGGCGGCCGAGGTTATGCGCAGCAGTGGCTACAGCGACGCCGATGCCGACGAAGTGGCGCGGATGATCCGCAAGCAGGGGCTGGGACGTGATCCTGGTACCCAGGCAGTAGAGGACTGCGCCTGCCTGGTCTTTCTCGAGAATTACTTCGCAGACTTTTCCCGCCAGGTCGACCACGACCACCTGATCCGCATCGTCCAGATGACCTGGAAGAAGATGTCCCCCGCCGCCCATCAGCTGGCGCTGGGCCTGCCCATGAGCGACGAAGCCCGCGCCATCGTCGAGGAAGCGCTAGGCTAAGAGGCGGATGACTCGTGCCGACGTGCGGCAGCGGTGACAGGCCCCGGGAGCGCATCTACACGCCCAGGGCTGTTGCTTCGCGTCCCCCTCAAAACCCCTTGGCCTGGCCTCTGGGGCGCGCCGGGGTGGGGGTGTCGCAGCGCAGGAACTCGCCGCCATCCGGTGGGCCGCAGGGTTTGCCATCGCGGGCTACGATCCGGCCTCGGTTCAATGTCATGACGACCTTGCCGGTGAGCTCGAGCCCTTCGTAAGGGGTGTAGTCCACGGCGTGGTGCAGGTCGGCGTTGCGAACGGTGACGCGGGCATCGGGATCCCACAGGGTCAGGTCGGCGTCACTGCCCACGGCGATGGTGCCCTTGCGCGGATACAGTCCATAGATCTTGGCCGGGTTGGTGGCGGTCAGCGCGACGAAGCGGGTGGCGTCGATGCGCTGCTTGATGACGCCCTCGGAAAACAGGATAGACAGGCGCGTCTCGAGCCCGGGAATACCGTTGGGGATGCAGGAAAAGCTGGCATCCTCGCCGTTCAGCTTCTTGCCTTTGTCGTCTTCGTAGCGGAAGGGCGCGTGGTCCGAGGAAAAGACCTGAAAGACCCCGCTTTCCAGCGCCTCCCACACCGCCTGCTGTGCGGCTGGGTCGCGCGGTGGTGGGCTGCACACGCACTTGGCGCCCTCGAAGCCATCCTGGTCCAGGTCGTCGGCGGTCAACATCAGATACTGGGGGCAGGTCTCGCCATAGACCCTGAGGCCTCGGCTCTGGGCCCAGCGGATCTGCTCGATGGCCTGGGGGCCGGAGACGTGCACGATCAGCACCGGGACGTCGATCAGCTCCGCCAGGGAAATCGCACGGTGGGTGGCCTCACGCTCGGCAATGGAAGAGTGGGCCTCGGCATGATAGCGCGGGGCGGTGTGGCCCTGGGTCTCCAGCAGCTCGGTCAGATAGGCGATGCAGTCGGCATTCTCGGCATGCACCATCACCATGGCGCCCTCGCGACGGGCCAGCGCCAGCACTTCCAGCACTTCGCGGTCGTTGAGCTTCAGATCATCGTAGGTCAGGTAGATCTTGAAGGAGCTGTAGCCTTCCTTGATCAGCGCCGGCAGCTCGTCGCGCAGTACTGTCTCGCTGGGGTCGGTGACGATCATGTGAAAGGCGTAGTCGATCATCGCCTGGCCATCGCTCTCTCGGTGATAGTCGTCCACCGCGGCACGCAGCGACTGGCCCTTGAACTGGGCGGCGAAGGGAATCACCGTGGTGGTCCCGCCCGCCGCGGCCGAGCGAGTTCCCGACGCGAAGCCATCGGCCATTACCGCGCCGTCGCCCAGGGGCTGGGCCAGGTGGCAGTGGGCGTCGATGCCGCCAGGCATGACCCACAGCCCGGCAGCATCGATGGTGTCACCGGTCACCTCAGCGGTGGCGGCGAGCCCTTCGCCCAGGGCGACGATGCGTCCGTCGCGAATGCCGATATCGGCGCTGAAACGGTCGGCGGCGGTGATCACGTTGGCATTGGTGATCAAGGTATCGAGGCGTTGCATCTTGCGTTCTCCCGAGGCCGACGGGGTCGGCAAAGGTCATTGTTGTTGGTGTAAATCGCTACCCCATTACCCCTGGCAACCACAGTACGATGGCCGGCCAGGCGGTGATCAGGGCAACAAAGCTGAGCATGACGGCCAGGAAGGGCAGGCTGCCCAGCATCACGTCGACGATGGAGCCGCGCCCGCGTACTCCCTGCACCACGTAGAGGTTCATGCCGATGGGCGGAGTGATCAGCGAGATTTCCATCATGATCACCAGAAAGACGCCAAACCACACCGGGTCGATCCCGAACTGCACCACCATGGGCACCACGATGGGCACGGTGGCGATCATCATCGATAGCGTCTCGAGGAAGCAGCCCAGTACCAGGTAGAACACCACCAGGGCCAGGATCAGCCCCAGCGAGGTCAGACCTAGCTCAGACACCCATTGGGTCAGGGCGAAGGGAATGCCCAGGATGCCGACGATGTAGTTGAGAAAGAAGGCCGCAGCGATGATCAGCATGATCATGGCGGTGGTACGGGCCATCGAGAGAAAGCACTCGTGCAGCATGGTGAGCGATAGCTTGCGATTGATCGCTGCCAGTACGAGGGCCGCGATGACCCCCAGGGCGGCCGCCTCGGTGGGGGTCGCCCAGCCGCTGTAGATGCTGCCGATGACGATGGCAAAGACGAAGGCCGGCGGCAGTAGGTCGACCAGCGAGCGTAGCCGCTGGGCCAGCGGCACCCGTTCTTCGCGGCTGCCTGCCACGCCAGGACGCAGCAGGCTGATGGCCATGATCACCAGCATGAAGGCGGCGGCCAGGGCGAGTCCCGGCACGATACCAGCAATGAACAGGGCGCCGATGGAGGTATTGGTGATGGCCCCGTAGATGATCATGTTGATGCTGGGAGGAATCAGGATGCCCAGCGTTGCCCCGGCCGCCAGGGTGCCCAGCGCCAGTCGCTCGCTGTAGCCGCGCTCATTGAAGGCCGGTAGCGCCACGGTGCCGATGGTGGCTGCGGTGGCCACCGACGAGCCGGACATCGCGGCAAACACGGAAGAGGCGCCGATATTGGTGTGGAGCAGGCCTCCGGGCAGACGATTGAGCCATACCGACAAGGCCGAGTACATGCGTTCGGTAATGCCCGCACGCAACAACAGTTCTCCCAGCAGGATGAACAGCGGAATCGCGGTAAGAATAAAGTCGTTGAGGGTGCCCCAGAGCAGGTCGCCGAAGGAATAGAGTAACGGGGTGCCCAGGTAGAGCAGGGCACCGAGGGCAGCGGTGACAAAGATGGCCACGGCGACATGGATACCTACTGCCATCATGGTGATCATCAGGGCAAAGCCCAGCAGCACTTCGGTGATGGATATCATGACGGTGTCCCCCGGTCATGGATCTGGGGGGAATGCCCTTTGTGCCGAGCCTGTCCTGCTGCGGCGACACTGCGTGCGGACCCAGCGTCCACGTAGTGGCGCTTCGCCTGGTCGAGCTCGTCATCGGCGCTGGGCGGGTCGCAGTCCGCATTCAGCTGAGAGAAGCGTCCGCGACACAGCTGGGACAGCGCCTTTCCGGCGGCGCGCAGCGTGACCAGGGCGAAGATCGAGAGCCCGATGAGCCACAGCGACTGCGGAATCCACAGCGGCGTCTGCAGCGGTGTACTGGCGAGGCTCGAGAACTCGATGGTTTCGCCCAGGGTAGCGGCCCCGCGCCACAGCATGAACAGCGAAAAGCCACATAACAGCAGCTGCGCGACGGCGTTGAGCAGCGCCCGCATGCCCTGGGGCAGCCGGGTCAACAGCACGTCGACCCGGGTGTGAGCACGCTGAGTCAGGGCAAAGGCGAAACTGGCGGCGACGCCGATGGCCAGCACATAGCCGCCTATCTCATCGACCCCTTGTAGCGAGAAGGCGAAGAACTTGCGGGCCAGCACCTCGAAGGTGATCAGTCCGGATAACACCAAGGCACCGTATCCGGCCGCCAGGGCGGCACCACGAGACAGGCGGACAAGGCGTGCATCGAGGCCCTGGGACCTGTCCGACGCTGGCGCATCAGCATGACGAAGGTGAGGCATGGGAGCTCCTTGGGGGCCGCCAGGCGGCCCCACCACCAGGAAAGGACAATGACGAGACGGCGTCAGGGGGCTTCAGCGGTCAGTCCGGTGACCTCGCCAACGCTTGCGTTCCAGAGCGCAGTACATTCGGGGTAGCGCGCATCACAGGTGTCCGCCCACACCGGCAGTACCGCCTCGGTGGTGATCTGCTCGATACGCGTGCGGGAGTCCTCGTCGATCTCCACCAGGGTCATGTCGTAGGCGGTGTGATTCTCGCAGCTCGGCTGGCCGGTGTTGCAGGCGATGGCATCGTCATTGACGCTATAGGCCAGCTCCCACATCTGGTCCTCCAGGCGGGCGAAGGCCTCGGTCAGGGAAGCCTGCTGCTCGGCGTCGAAGCCGTTCCAGGTATCCAGGTTCATGAAGTGCCCCTGGACCGAGTAGGACAGCGGCAGCGGCACGAAGTGGTCGGTCACCTCTGGCCATTTGCCGTTGCTGCCGGCGGAGGGTGCGGTGACGCCACAGTCGGCCACGCCGCGCTGGAGGGCCAGGTAGACCTCGCTGAATTGCAGCGTCACCGGCACCGCGCCGAGCCCTTCCACCAGGCGTGACATCGACGGGGTGAATACCCGCACCTTCTTGCCAGCCAGGTCGTCGGCGCTGTCGATGTCGCCATTGCAGAACATCATCTGCGGACCGAATGGCCACAATGTCATCAGCTTGGCGTTGAAGCGTTCCTGCAGGCGGGCGTCGAAGTCGGCACGGAAGGCGTCCACCGCCTCGCGTTGCTGGTCCAGATCGGCGGTGACGCCGGCCAGGTCGATACCTTCGAAGAAAGGCTCGTCTCGTGAGGCCATGCCGATCTGCACCGACATCACGTCAAAGGCGCCTGAGCGGATGTTGCGCAGGGCGTCGGCGGCCTCCACTCCGATGGCATCCATCGGGTTGTAGCTGACCGTCAGGTCGTCACGCGCGTCCAGCTCGGCGAAGAAGGGGCGTTCCACGCTGTCGACGTGAAGCTTGTTGCCGGAAAAGTTGCCGGCGACACGCAGCAGGGTGTCGGCCTGAGCCTGACTGGTGGCGATCCATAGGGGGGCAGCGACGAGCGCACCAAGCGCCAACCGGCCGGTTCGTGTTGCCAGGGGAAACGTCATCATCGGAGCACCTCAATGTTGTTGTTGGATAGGGTGTTGGGTGGTTCGCAGGACGGGCGTCAGCGCAGTCGAGGGTCGTGGAACAGCTGGCCCCAGCCGCGGATGTCGGCGGGGTTGCGGCCAGCCAGCGCCAGGCATTTCCATACCGTGACGCTGACCGAGTCATAGATCGGAATGCCGATCTCGGCCTCCAGCGCTTCGACAATGCCGGCACCACGCAGATTGGTGCAGAGAATGGTGATGGCATCGGGCTTGGCCCTGGCGACGTCGCGCACCATGTCGGCAAGGGTGTCTTCGCTGTACTCGGAAAACGAGAAGTTGCCGCGATCGTTCAAGTGGCGCTCGGCGACCACCTCGATGCCTTCCTGCCGATAGTTGGCGACGATCGCCGCCTGGATATCGTCCAGGTAGGGGGTGACGAGGCCTAGCCGCGTGACGCCGGTGCGCTGGAGCACCTCGTTGAGTGCCAGCACGCTGCTCGTTGCCGCAACGCCGGTGGCATGGGTGATGGCCTCGCATAGCCGACGATCGGCGTCGAAGCCCAGCCAGCTCGATGACGTGCCGTTCCAGGCGATGACGTCCATGTGGGCGTCATGCAGAAGGCGGGCGGCGTCCAGCTGCGGCTGTGGGTCGAACTGAGCGAGGGCCGCTTCGCTCAGCGAGATTTCCTTGACCGTGAAGCGCTGAAAGTGCGCGCTGACATGGGGCATCAGGTCGTGAAGAATCGCGCTGGTATAGGGTTCCAGTACGGTATTCGACGACGGGGTCAGCATCCCCAGGAGTGTGCGGTGCATGGGCGGTGGTTCCTTGCCGGGAGTGGCGATTGCCAGGTGTTGTTATTGTCGTGCAGCAGCGGATGCGGTCTGGCATCTGGCGTTGCGCTCCCGTCAGGACGCGACATGCTACACTCAGAGTCATTAAGGAATTCGGAATTCCAAATTTCTACGACCTTTTCAGCATTGCACAACGCCAAGTTTTTGCAAGTACACTGCGATGTCCTGGCGTAAGTGATGTGTGACGTCGACCGCTGTCAATGCAAGGAGTAAGCATGAACGAGCCCGCGAAAAAGGAGGTGCTGTCGGCGCCAAGAGCCGCACCACTCAAGCGTTCCAGCCTGTACGAGGCCGTTGCAGAACGCCTGCGTGACATGGTCATGGAAGGCGAGCTGGCGCCGGGCAGTCGCATTGCCGAGAAGTCCTTGTGCGAGGCGTTCGGGGTGTCGCCAACCCCACTGCGACAGGCGCTCAAGGTGCTGGCAAGTGAAGGACTGGTCGAGATGCTGCCCCATCGAGGCGCCCGGGTGACCACGGTGGACAGGGAGGAAGTGAGGGACCTGTTCGAAGTGATGGCGGCGCTGGAATCCCTGGCGGGCAACCTGCTGGTGGTGCGCGCCAGCGATATGGACATCGCACAGGTGCGTGCGCTGCATGATGAGATGATGGAACACTTCAACGCCAACCGTCGTCCGCAGTACTTTGCCCTGAACCAGCAGATCCACGCTCGCCTGGCCGAGCTGTCGGGTAACCGCGTGCTGAAGGATCTTGAGCAGTCGCTGACGCTGCGCATCACCCGCGCACGCTACGTGGCCAATCTGGATTCGGCCCGCTGGGAAGAATCCGCCAGGGAGCACACCTACTTTGTCGAGGCCCTTGAAGCGCGGGACGCCCAGGCACTGTCGGAGGCGCTGAGCCTGCATATGCGCAAGACAGGCCAGGCCATCCTGCAAGGCCTGCCCGCCAGCCCCTGAGCGCGGTCGTCGCGCGTCCGCTTTTTTCTCGGCTCTTTCTGCTCCTCACGGCCAGCTCCTCACGGCTAGCTCCTCACGGCTAGCTCCGTTCGCCCCCTCCGTGTCTCCCTGCCTCCTGCAGACGGTCTCTTCGGTCTGCGGGATGGCGGCCCTTTGGCGTCCGTGAACCGGGTCGTTCTGTGTAGTGGTTAATTTTTTAAAACAGTAATTAATTGAAAAATATAGAAATATAAAAAAATAGTATTCAAGATTTGGAATTTTCAAAGACATTCGACTAAGGTCAAAGCATGGTCGCTCGGGAGGCTCCATGGTGGGCCTGCCTGGTGGCTCTGCTTCGCTAGCGTGCTTCTGCATGACGCCAATAACGCCAATAACGCCAATAAAAAGGATTGCCTGATGTCGATGATCTTCCGCTCCCCCCTGATGACCGCTGGCGCACTCGCGCTGGGACTGTGCACACCCTTGCTGGCCCAGGCCGACAACCTGCGTTTCGGCGGTAACTTTGCCACCGACCACTCCAGTAGCCGCGCCATGGAGCGCTTTGCCGAAAACCTGGCTGAGCAGAGCGATGGCGAATTGACGGCCCAGCTGTTTCCCAACATGCAGCTAGGGGGTGCCGGAGAGAACCTTGATCAGGTCAGCTCCGGCGCCATCATGGGCAGCTGGATCGGTATCTCGTATCTGTCGCGGACGGTGCCGGAACTTGAGGCCCTGAGCCTGCCCTTTGCCTTCGACAGCCGCGAGGATGCCTTCGCCCTGATCGACGGTGAGGTCGGAGACCTGCTCAACGAGAAGTTGGCTGAGGCGGGATTCGTGGCGCTGGGTTACATGGAGCTTGGTTTTCGCCATGTCACCAACAACGCGCACCCACTGACCTCCATCGATGACTTTTCCGAGCTGAAGATTCGCCTGCAGCCCAATCAGACGCATCTGGATACCTTCCGTGCTATCGGGGCCAACCCGGTGTCGATGGACATCAAGGAAGTCTACGGTGCCCTGCAGCAGGGCGTGCTCGACGGTCAGGAAAACCCCTACAGCATTATCGAGACCAAGCGTCTGGACGAGGTCCAGTCCTACCTGTCCGACACCGGACACTTCTATGACTACATCGTGGTGGTCGCCAACCGTGACAAGGTCGAGGGCCTCAGTGACGACCAGCGCGAGATGCTGATGAGCGCCATGGACGAGGCGGTCGCCTGGCAGCGTGAAACCGCCGCGGCAGAAGACGACCAGGCCCGTGAGACCTTGATCGAGCGGGGCATGCAGTTCACTCCCATCAGCGACGAGACCCGTGAGCAATTGCGCGAAGCGAGCCAGGGCGTGGTCGACGAGTTGAGAGACAAGATCGGCGCCGAGCTGGTCGACAAGGTCATCGAGGAGCTGGGGGCATGACACGGGCCTGGCAACGTCCGGAGGCCCACGCCCATGCATCCGGCCGTCGCCACTTGCTGCAACTGCTGGCCTGGATGGATCGGGGCTCCTACTACGCCATCCTGTTGACCATGGGGCTGATGACGATCCTGGTGTGTGCCCAGGTAGTGGCACGCTACCTGCTGGGCACCAGTATCGACTCCGCCGATGAACTGTCGCGACTGTGCTTTGTCTGGGCGATCTTTCTGGCCATACCCCATGGAATCCCGCGCGGCGTGCATGTCGGCATCGACGCCCTGGTCAGCCACCTCCCCACCGGCGCACAGCGCCGGCTGGGCCGGCTGATGGCCGCCCTCGGCGTGCTGCTGATGGTGGTGCTGGGGGTGGTCAGTCTGGGAGCCGTGATCGACAAGTGGCCTCAGCTGATGCCCACCATGCCGGTCACGGCAGCCGTGTTCTACGTCGCGGTGCTGGTCTCGGCGATCCACTGTGCCTTGCACCTGCTGGCTCAGGTACTGGAACTGACGCCCCTGCAGGCGCTGCCAGGGGAGTCGCCGGAGCAGCCCTCGCAGGTGATCGATGGGCAGCGCTCATCGGCTGATCCGAATCAGGAGACGCGCCCATGACGACAGCGATTCTGGTGAGTTTTGCGCTGCTCGCACTACTGCGGATGCCGCTGGCCTTTGCCCTGGGGCTGGCCTCGCTGGTGGGACTGCTGGTGGGCGGTATGGACCTGGCGGTGCTGCCCCAGCGCATGATGCATTCGGTGGACAGCTTTCCGCTGATGGCGATTCCGCTGTTCATGCTGGCAGGGGAGCTGATGGTTGCTGCAGGCATCCTCCAGCGCCTGGTCGATTTCGCCAACTCCCTGATCGGCCGGGTGCACGGCGGTCTGGCCCATGTGGCCATCGTGGCCGGTATGGTACTGGCAGCGGTCAGTGGCGCCGCGGTCGCCAGTGCCAGCGCCCTGGGCAGCTCGCTGGTGCCGTCCATGCGTCAGCAGTACGACACGGGCTACAGCAGTGCGGTGGTCGCCTCGGCGGCCAATCTCGGCGCCATCATTCCCCCCAGCAACGCGATGATCGTCTACGCCTTGATGGCGGGCTCCAGCGTCTCGGTGGGCGGGCTGTTCATGGCAGGTATCGTGCCTGGCGTCGTGCTGGCGCTGGGGTTCATGGGCCTGGCCAGCTGGCTGTCGATGCGACGGGGCTATCCGTTGGCGGGGGGAGTCATCGGCCTGCGACATGTGCTGGTGCAGACCTGGCGGGCGCTGCCCATCCTGTTGATGCCGATCGTGGTGGTGGGCGGCATCGTGGCCGGCGCCTTCACTCCCACCGAAGGAGCCGGCATTGCGGTGCTCTACGCTCTGCTCATCGGCTTCTTCGTCACCCGACAGCTACGCCTGTCGCATCTGCCCAAGGCCATGTTCAACGCCGCGGTAACGGCAGCCATGGTGGGAGCGCTGATCGCCTTTGCCTCGACCATGACCTTCGCCTTCACCATTGATCTGGTGCCGATGCGCCTGACCAGCGCGCTGCAGGGGCTGACCAGCGACCCGCTGATGTTCCTGCTGCTGGTGATGGGGCTCTTGATCCTGGTCGGCATGTTCGTCGAGTCCAACGCCGCCTACATCATGCTGGTACCGCTGCTGGCGCCCATCGCCCTGTCCTACGGTATCGACCCGCTGCTGTTCGGCTTTCTGTTCGTGATGAACCTGGTGGTAGGCATGATGACGCCACCGGTGGGCGTGCTGCTGTTCGTGATGTGCGGCATTTCCAAGATCAGTCTGCACGAGCTGATGAAGAGCGCCTGGCCTTTCATCGTCTTTCAATACGTCGTCCTGGTGGCCTGCATCGCCTTCCCCTCCCTGGTGACCTGGCTGCCGCGAACGCTGGGCTATTGACCGGCCTAGGGCCACGCTGGGTCACCCTTGCCGGTGTTCGCTGTGGCCATGGCCATGCGTGACAACAACAAGAGACTGCTATGAAACTGCTGGTCATCAACCCCAACATCTCCGAGAGCGTCACGACGCTGATCGAGCGAGAAGCACGCCTCAGCCTGCGGGCTGGCGCCCAGCTCAGCATGGCCACCGCGCCCTTTGGCGTGGCCTATATCGAAACCCGTGCAGAGGCCTTGATTGGCGGCTATGCGACCCTGGGAGTTGCCGCCGAGCGCTACCCTGGCCACGACGCCGTGGTGGTGGCGGCCTTTGGTGATCCGGGGCTTGCCGCCTTGCGTGAAGCGCTGCCCGTGCCCGTGGTGGGATTGACCGAGGCGGCATTGATGAGCGCCTGCCAGCTGGGGGGACGCTTCTCCATCATCGCCATTTCCCAGCGCATTCAGGCCTGGTATCGCGAGACCGTGGAGAGCCACGGCCTGTCTTCGCGGCTGGCCAGCATCCGCGCCCTGGACCAGCCGCTGCCGGATATCGGCAACGTGCAGCTGGATCAGGGCACGCGCCTGATCGAGCTGGCAGAACGGGCGGTCAGGGACGACGGTGCCGATGTCCTGATACTGGCGGGCGCCCCGCTGGCCGGACTGGCCCGCGACGTCGCCGACCGACTGCCTGTGCCGGCCCTGGATGGAGTGAGCTGTGCCATCGTCCAGGCCCAGGCGCTGGTCGAGCTTGGTCGGGGCAAGGGTGGTGTCGCCAAGGCAGGTAGCTATGCCCCGCCGCCGAGCAAGGCGAGCCTCGGGCTCGGTGACGCGATGACGGCTCTGATCGGACGGCAGCCGACGTGACAGCCCGACTGGGCGCGCAGCACTGCGGCTGCCTTCCAGCAGCCCCTCGGGCGTCCTGACGTCATTCGCCTTGGCGTCGGGTCGCTCGCTATACTCCTCGCTCGGCCAATCTCTCCACCTGCTTCGGACATCGGTCAATGGATGCGACCCAGGATGACAGCTCCACCGCGCCAGCACGCTCAAGCGCGCTTCACCGGCGCAGGATACAGGCGCCATCGTTGGCGGATGAAGCCTACGAACTGCTCAAGGGGCTGATTGTTCAGGGCGAGCTGGCGCCGGGTGAGCGCCTGCTGGAGCCTGCGCTGTGCCGTCGCCTGGGTATCTCGCGCACGCCGCTGCGCGATGCCTTGAACCAGCTGGCCGGTGAGGGACTGGTGACCTTGCGGCGTAATCGTAATGCGCTGGTGACCCGGCTGGACGGCGCCGAGTTACGTCATCTGTTCGAGGTCGAAGCCGGGCTTGAAGCCATGGCCGTCGAGCTGGCCGCCCTGCGCATGACGGCGACCGAGCTCAAGCGCCTGACCAACCTGCAGGAGCGTCTAGAGAAGCAGCATGCCAAGGGGGACCGGGACGGCTACTTCGCGACCAACACCCGCATCCATGCACTGCTGGTCGCGGCGGCGCGTAACCCGGTGCTGGTGGAGACCCATCAGCGCCTGCTCGGTCGCCTGGAGCGGGCGCGCTACCTCGCCCTGGATAAGCTTGGCCGCTGGCAGGAATCCACCGACGAGCACCGCGCGATCCTCGACGCGCTTCACGCACGTGATCCGGATCTTGCGCGACGGCGCATGCACGATCACGTGATGCATACCGGGGTGGCCATCAGCGCCCTGCTGGCTCCCTGAGTGCCGGGTGCAACGTCAGTGCTTGAGCGCCAGCCAGTGGCCCCCACTATGGTCCAGTTCATCCAGCTCGGCGTGGTAGAGCTCTGACAGGGCGTCTGCCCGCAACACCTCCGACGGTGCGCCACTGGCAATGCGAGTGCCCCTGTCCATCAGCCACACCCGGTCGGCGTAGGCATTGGCCAGGTTGAGGTCGTGCAGCACGCAGATCACTGCCAGGTCCTGCTGTTGCGTCAGCCGCTCCAGGCAGCGCATCAGCGCCTGGCTCTGGCCAATGTCCAATGCGCTGGTGGGTTCATCCAGCAGCAGGTAGCGAGTGCCCTGACTGGGGCCCGCCAACTGGCACAGGGCGCGGGCAATCATCACTCTCTGCCGCTCCCCGCCAGACAGCGTCTGCACATTGCGCTGTGCCAGGTCGCTCAGCTCGAGTCGTTCGAGCCATCGCGCGACCTCATCTTCGTCACATTGGGCGCCAAGGCCGGCCAGCTGATCTACCCGCCAGGCAAACACCGGGCTTTCCTGCTGGGCCACCAGGGCGCGACGCTGGGCCAAGTCGTGGGGGTGCCAGTCATCTAGCGGGCGCTGATCCAGTGTCACGCTGCCCTGGGCAGGCTTGCGAAAACCGCTTAACAGCCCCAGCAGGGTACTCTTGCCCGCGCCATTGGGCCCAAGAATGGCCAGAAAGTCACCGCTGGCGACGCTGTCACTGAGGCGTTCCACCAGTGGCGGTGTGGTCAGGCTGGCAGCATGCAGTGTCAGCATGAGGGGCGCTCCCGGATCAGTAGCCAGAGAAAGTAAGGGCCGCCGATCAGGCTGGTCAGCAGGCCTACCGGAATTTCGGCCGGATTGGCCAGTCCCCGCGCGAGTCCGTCGGACACGATAAGCAGCAGCGCGCCCCCCAGCATCGAGGCCGGAATCAACAGCCGGTGGCCTGGGCCCAGCCACAGCCGCAGGCAGTGGGGGATCAACAGGCCGATGAAGCCGATGATGCCGGCCAGCGCCACGCTGGCTCCGACGCCCAGCGCGGTGGCCACCACCACCCGCCGACGCAGGCGCGAACTGTCGAGTCCAGCGGCGTGGGCGGTGATATCCCCCAGCTGCAACAGGTCCAGATCACGGGCGCTTCTGAGAAGTATGATGATGACGACCGGCGCCACCAGCCACAGGCCAATGACCGCTGGCCACAGGGCATTGGCCAGACTGCCCATGCCCCACAGGCTCAACTGCCGAAGCTGTTCATCGTTGGCGATAAAGGCCAGCACGCCGCCTCCGGCGGCGGCCAGGGTGTTGATCGCCAGGCCCGCCAGCAGCAGGGTGAACAGGGCACTGCTGGAGGCCGCGCCCATCAACCCACGCTGACTGATGGCGAAGACCAGAAGGCCGACGGTGAAGGCACCGACAAAGCCCGCGATGCAATGGCCATAGAGGCCAAAGGGCGAGCCTTCAGCCTCCAGCAACACGATCCATAGCGACACCGCCAGCCCCGCGCCGCTGGCCATGCCGAGCAACGTCGGATCTGCCAAGGGGTTGCGAAACAGGCCCTGCATCGCCGCGCCGCTTCCCGCCAGCAGCATGCCCACCCCCAGCCCGAGCAGCAGCCGGGGTAGCCGTAGCTGCCACCAGATGGTCAGGGCCTGCTGATCGACGGCAGGTGTCAGCTGGTCCAGTGACAGCCCCAGTGGGCCGGTACAGGAGAAGATCACCAAGGCCAGCAGCACGGCCAGGGCCAGGCCGGTGATGGCCCGGTGCGGGTTTCTATGGGGTCCTGGTTGAGGCGCGCTGGCGGCCGGGGCCGGGGTGACGGCAGCGGTGCTCCTGGCCGATGTCACCGCTGACTTGCGATGACCACCGGTGACGGTACGCCAGGGTATGGATCTCATGGCTGGTGGTCTGGCGTGAGTGACTCAAGCGCGCCGTGCAGTTGCACTAGCGCCGCAGGGGTGCGCGGCCCCATCGACAGCAGCGCACTGCTGTCGATGGCGACGAGGTGGTGCTGACGCCCGGCCGGTGTCTGTGCGAGCCCCGGCAGTTGCCATAGTCCTTCGTCGCCGCCCAGCGCATCGAGCCCCGCCTGGGGCACGATGACCACATCCGGCGCGGCAGGGATGATGCCTTCCGCCGAGACTGGCTTGTAGCCGGACATGGCGGCGAAGGCATTGGTGGCGCCGAGTGCCTCGATCAGGGGCTGGGCCAGGGTATCGTGGCCACCGACCATGGGTGTCATGCCGCCGTGATGCAGTAGAAACATCACCTTGAGACCACTTAACGGCGGCAGCGACGCCAGTTGTTCAAGGTCCTTGTCGAGTTGCTGGGTCAGCTGTTGACCCTGCTCCTCCCGGGACAGCGCCGTGGCGATGGTGTCTACCTTGTGGGCGATACCGGCAAGTCCCTGCTCGCCGGGTACACGGATCAGTTCGACACCGCTGGCGTCGAGCTGAGCCAGGGCCTGCTCGGGGCCGGCGGCATGTGCCGCGATGATGCGCTGGGCGCCAAGACCGAGCACGCTCTCCGCCGATAGCCTGCGCAGGTAGCCCACCGATGGCAGGTCGGCGAGGGCGGGTGGGTAGCTGACAGTGTCGTCCCGAGCGATGATCGACGCCTCGGCGCCCAGCGCCGCCACGATCTCCGCCACGTCACCTCCCAGCACCAAGGTGGCGGGGGGCTCTGCCTTGGCCTGGCTGAAGGCGCCAAGCCAACACACCAGGGCTGCGCTCAACAGGGTGCAGAATCGCCGGGGCAGGACAAGCGTCAACATGATGCGCTCCTTCAGGCGGCCTGGTGATGGACAAGGCGATCGAGCAGGGTGCGCCACAGGCGAGATTCGGGCTCACCTTCACTGCGCTCGGCGTAGATCTGAAGGGCCAGCTCACCGTGCTGGTCAAAGGCTTCGAGACTCGTCACACCGCCGTCCCGGTTGGGCTTGTGCACCGTCCAGACCTGGTCGATGCAGGTGTCGTTCAGGTGCAGGGTGGCGTCATCCATGAACAGGTTCAGCCAGCCTCGCATGCGTTGGGGAGGCACAATATCCCCGGTGCGAATCTGCACACAGCCACGGCTGCTGACGAACAGCATGAGCGGCAGCGCTTCAGCCGCTGCCAGGTCGAGCAGGCTAGCGACGCTGGATGTTGGCAGCGCCTGGGTAAATTCCCCTTCCATCAGGCGGTTGGCATCAAGGCGGCTGAGGTGGTGACGACGCAACAAGGCAAAGAACTGGTGCACATCGGTCATGCTGCCCCAGTCCTGCTTGAGGCCCTCGCGCGCGGCCGCCGGGATCTCGCTCGCGCTGGGTGTCGCTTCGTCGACGAAGCAGGGAGCGTCGCTGGTGCCTTCTTCCCATATCTCCTGCCAGCGCGAGAGATGACGTTCGCTGACCGAGAAGGCCTTGTGCACGGCGTGGCCGGATTGGTCGAATACCTGCAGGCTCCAGCGCTCACCCTCCGGAAGTTCATCACGAATCAGGCAGGCCCAGTGCCAGCGGGAGAAGATCAAGCGCAGGTCGAGGCCACGCGGCGCCAACAGCACCCCCGCATGGGGGCCGCCCTGCAAGCGGGGGTACTCGCCGGTCTGTTCCAGTACCGCGAGACGCGAGCGGGTCAACGCCTTGACCGGGCCCAGGGTGTGCAGCATCCCGGCGATGGTGGTCGCAGCGTAGGGCAGGGTCATGACGTCCTCGCCCAGACGCGAGGCTTGCAGGGCGCCTTCGCTGACGCCGATACACTCCGCCATACTGATCGCCGGGGTGCGTGGGTTGGTCTCTCGCAGTGCGCGGAAGGCATCGAGAATGGCGTTGCGTTGATCATCACTCATGGCGCATCTCCTACCACTGATAGCTGATATTGGCGAGCAGGCTGCGGCCGTCGCCGAGACTGCCGTCGGGGCGATACCACTGCTGGTCGGCGACGTTGGCCAGACGCAGCGAGGTCGATATCGCGTGACTTGGCTGCCAGGCCAGCTGCAGGTCGTTGAGCCCATAGCCAGGCAGGCGACTGCCGTCTCCGGTGTCATCGAAGTCGCGGGCAAAGCGCCCTCGCCAGCCGACCGTCAGGTCAGCATCGGAAAAGTGCCAGTCGGCGCCGAGGGTGGCCTCCAGCGGCGTCTGGCGCTCCAGGTCTTCGCCGCTATCACGGTCCTTGCCCGAAACGCGTGATACCGACACAAAGGTGTCCAGGGGCGGCAGGGCGCTGGGCTGATAGCCCAGTCTCAGGTCGTAGCCCCACAGGTGCGCGCGGGAGACGTTGACGGCCTGGGTAGTCCCGGCGAACAGGTCGACGCTGGTATCGATGAAGTCGTCGGCCTTGATATCGAAATAGCTGCCGCGCACCGACCAGTCACCCTGCTGCCAGCCAAAGCCGGTCTCCCAGGTATCGCTGGTTTCAGGGTCCAGGTCGGGGTTGGGAATCCAGAAATTGTCGGGTACGCAGAAGAAAGGACCACCGCAAAAGCCCGCGAAGTGGCGATCGTTGGCATACAGCTCATTGAGTGTCGGGGCGCGGAAGGCCTCGGCATAGCCGGTATAGATCACCCAGGCGTCGGTCGGACGCCAGGACAGACGAACCTTGGGGGAAAGCTCGTCTTCGTCGCTATCTCGGCCAGCATTATCCTCGGCGTCATAGCTGTCGTAGCGCAGGCCCAGGCCCAGGTCGAACTGTCCTATGCCGCCGTCGTGCAAATAGCGCCCTACCGTCAAGGTATCGTCGAGATAGACCGACGACGTATCGATATCGGCATCGGGGAAGCCCGTCGCACCGCCTGACGGGTCCTGTTCGGCGCGCTCGAACTCGATGCCAAAGGCCAGGGTCTGATCGAGCCATCCATGGCTCAGGTGGTGCACGCCATCGCTCTGGATGCCATAGCGCTCAAGGGTACGATCACTTTCGTCATCGATGTCCTGGCGGCTGAGGCTGAGGCGTGTTTCGAGGAAGCTTGTCTCGCTGGGTGTCCAGCGGTGGGCCAGCTGGGCGTTGTCACTGGTGACCTCACGGTCGATCAGTGGATTGCTGGGGTCAGGATCGATGACCTGCGGATTCGATGGCTGGCGGCTGTCCTCGTCGTAATGCTGCCAGCTGGCGGACAGCTCCTGGTGGTCGGCAAACTGCCAACTGCCCTTGGCCAACAGGCTGGTCAAGTCGGCATCTTCTTCTGCCTGCTGGCCGCCGGCACGGCGAATGTCGCCAGAGTCGGAATAGCCGATGGCCACCAACCCCTGACGCGCTCCTGTACCACTACCCTGCCGTCCAAACAGGGTTACCTGAGAGCCCAGCTCATGGGCGGCCGTCGCGCCGGAGACCGACAGCCGAGCGCCGCTGTCCTCCCCTGGTGCGAGCAGGTCCTCGGCGTCGACGGTGGTGACGCTGACCACACCCCCCATGGCGTTGCCCCCATACAGGCTGGACAGAGAGCCACGGGCAATCTGTACCTGCTGGATCAGCCCGGGGTCGAGAAAGACGTTGCCAATATGGCCGGTGTCGATGTCCTGGCGCACCCCATCCAGCCGGATCTGCACGCCGTTTTCATCGAAGCCCCGCATGGTCAGAAACTGGCCGTTGCGGCGGCCGCTCCCGGCAACATGAACGCCCGGCTGCTGTGCAATGACGTCTTCCCAGCGGGTTGCCGTCGACAGTGCCGGGTCATCGCGCTCGATCACGTCAATGATCATCGGCGCCCGATGGACGTCGCCAGGCAGGCGCGTACCGGTGACTACCATGGGATCGAAGGCAGGGTGAACCGCCCCGCTGCCGCCCGTAGGGGAAACGAGAGGCTGAGCCGATAGCGGTGATCGGGTCGGCTTCGGTGAGTCGGCGCTGTCGGCAAGGGCAAGCGTAGGTGCCAGCAGTAGCACGGGCAGCCAGCCAGCGCCCGTCGAGACAAGTTTCATGGGCTTTCCTGGTCAGTTTGCTGGCTTGGGCGATGGCCCTGGCTGGCAGATAGCGGATAGAGAAATGGGTGAGTCGATGTGTGAACGGTATTACGCCGCCTTGGCGGCTTCGGTCGTTACAAGGTCAGGATCAACTTGTTGTTACGTGTCCTGGTGAGCTGGTAGTGGCGCCCGTCCAGAACGATAAACAACCGACCATCAGCACCAAGCAGGCGTTCAGCCGAGACACAGTCGTCGGTCACGGTCACCTGACGTGACGTGGCGGCAGACTCCCGGGCGGGGCTGGGCGTGGTACTGGGTCTCAAGGGGTGTTTCATCATTTCATTCGTTGTAAATGATAATTCTTCGCATAAGATATCAATGCTCATTCCCTTGCACAAGCCTATCTCCCTTGCCTGTTAGCTGGCAGCGGGTTCAGCACAGCTGGAGTGGGCGATGGCAGAGCCGGGGAGAGATCCAGGATGGCGGCGCTAGATGACGTTGTCCTTGGATGGCGTTGACTTTGGATGGTGGGGCCATCAGCAGCGAAGGGGGTTGTGATGGCTCACTGCTGGCGGTGGGCAGGACGGAGATCAGGGCTTTCTTGACAGTCTTTAAGAACACGACCATATTGCAAACGGTAATGATTCTCATTGTTTTGAGTTGTCCGTCTGCAGGAGGTCGTCATGTCCTATCGCATCAAGACTGCACTTCACGGCGCCAATCCGACGCTGGAAATCTTCGACGTCAGCTCCGGCTCCATGCGTATGGCCTGGGAGTACCCCAAGGAGATGGCGAACGCAGACACCGATCCAGAGCTCGCCGCCATGCGTCGCGAAGAGGCCATTCACGAGCTGTTTCGGCGACTGTTTCTGCTGACCACCGAACAGTATCTGAAGGGGGAGCTTGGCAAGGGGGCATCTGGTAAGTGAGGTGTCTGTTTCGTGAGGTGTCTGCCCGGCGAAGTATCGCAGCGGCTCAGTGCGAATGAGGTGCCAACTGCATGGACGCCAGCGGCTGACATGGCTTGCCATGACGAAGCCACAGCACCTTGTCGGTTAGGTCCATGACCACGCTGAACAGGGTTTCCATTCGCTCGGCCTCGGGCACGCTGGGGTCGAAGTGGCGACACAGGCTTTCTTCCCCCGGGGAGTGGTCGCCCAGCAGGTCAAACAGACGATCGGGATCGAGCCCTGTCGCATCGTCATCGGCAGACGGCGGCGCTGCTACCAGGTGATCGATCTGCTGATCAAGACGGGTCAAGCGGGACCAGGAGTCGGGCTTGGGAAAGTCCTCGACCCAGTGGGTTGCGGCATCGCTGACCAGGTGATTGGTGTGGGTGATGGCACCGCGGCGAGGGGACAGCTGCCCCGGCGGGCCCGGATGAACTTCAAGCCCCAGGGCGCGACCATCGCCGTCGGCCAGCAGCAGGTGAGCCGGGGCGCAGACGCCGTCCTGGGCAACGGCCAGGGCATTGTCGAAGTCTTCGCTCTCGAGCATCTTGCGCAGCGCCAGGTGGATGGGCAGTCCCTCGCCACAGGTGGCTGAGCGAATGGCATTGAGGCCGACGCCGATGCCCTGAGTGTTGAGACCGATCTTGGCGACCATGCCAGCTTCACCAATGCTGATGAAGGCAGGTACCCCCGGCGCCTGAACATCCAGCACGACCAGGTGGTCGAGTTGGTCAGCGCGCCAGTCCCAGTTCTGGGCCAGCCATTGATGTCCCCCCCGGGCCAGGCTGAAGGCCGAACAGCCGCCGCTGGCACGGGTCAGCGAAATCTCGCTGCGACAGTTGAGGGTCAGGACATCCGTCAGCTCTCCCCCGATCCCCTGGGCAATGCCATCCATTTCCTCGAGGATCGCGGGAAAGCGTGACTCGATCATCGGCATGAAGCGCTCGGCATCGCGCCGGGCTTCATGCCATCTCAGTCCTGCCAGATCGTGGAACAGGCGATCATACACATCGATACTGGCGAGGATCGCCTCGCGATGCTGACGGCCATGTTCTCGCCCGATCTCGAGCCGACTGCCGGATAGTCGAGTGAGCTGCATCGTCCCTGTCCTGCCGCTGTGTGGTTACTGTCAGCGTAGCAGGTTATGGCGACGCTCAGGTCTTGTTGGCGGCGTTGTAGACGTCCTCGTCGAGCTCGCCTTCGCTCTTGCCGACCAGGGTGGTGACCATCAGGTCCCCCGCCACATTGACGCTGGTACGGGCCATGTCGAGGATTCGGTCGACGCCTGCCACCACTGCCAGAGCCTCCAGGGGCAGGCCGATCTGGGCCATGACGATGGACAGCATGACCAGGCCTGCGCCAGGCACGCCGGCGGTGCCAATGGAGGCCAGGGTGCCGGTGACGATGATCATGCCGTAGTCTGCCAGGCTCAAGTCCACGCCGATCAGCTGAGCGATGAACACCGCGACCACCCCTTGATAGATGGCGGTACCGTCCATGTTGATGGTCGCGCCCACCGGCAGTACGAAGCCGGCAACCCCCTCCGAGACCCCCAGGTTCTTGGTCGCACAGCGCAGCGACACCGGCAGCGTGCCGGAAGAAGACGCCGAGGAATAGGCCACCACCAGGGCGTCGAGTATGCCCTGCAGATAGCGCATCGGGTTGAGACGGCCCAGCAGCGACAGCAGTCCCGAGTAGACCACCAGCACATGGACCACGCTGGCAAGGTAAGCCACGCCGATCACCTTGACCAGCGGCAGCAGGACCTCAGCGCCGTAGCTGCCGGCGACGTGGGCGATCAGGCCGAACACGCCGAAGGGCGCCAGCGCCATCACCAGGCTGGTCAGCTTGACCATGGCCTCGGCGAAGCTTTCGAACACCTTGACCACCGGCTCGCCTTTTTCGCCGATCAGGGTCAGCGACACACCGAGGCCGATGGCAAATACGATGATCTGCAGAATATTGCCGCTGGCCAGGGCGTCAACGGGATTCTGGGGCACCAGACCGACCAGAATCTGGATCAGGCTGGGCGCTTCCTTGGCCGCTTCAGGATTCGCCTCGAAGGACATGTCCAGGCCGACCCCTGGCTCGAACAGCCAGGAGGCAGCCAGTCCGATGGCGATGGCGAAGGCCGTCGTCAGCAGATACAGGCCAATGGTCCGGGCGCCAATGCGTCCCATCTTCTGGGGATCACGCATGGCGGTGATCCCGACCACCAGGGTGGAGAACACCAGCGGAACGATCAGCATCTTGATGGCGCTGATGAAGATATCGCCGATGGGCTTGAACACGCTGGCACTTTCGCCCATCAGGGTGCCGACGAGGACGCCCAGGGCGAGACCAACAAGGATCTTCTGCCACAGCGGAATGCGCCGCCAGAGGCCGGGGGAGCTGCTGGTGTGGGACATGAAACGTCTCCAGGGAAGGGGGAGGCGACACCCGCCTGCCTCCTCAAGGTGAATCGAGCATCGGCGCCCGGAACGGCCTAGCAAGATAGTCTCGTTGGGCCGTTCCTATCAGGCGATCGACATGATGGATGCGGATTCTATCGAAAAAACGTCTGCCGCGTTTTCATCCCTGGGACCCCAAGCGCTCGGCGACGTGAATTGGGCAGCCCCGTTTTTCGCTGCTGAACCTTACCGTGTGCGCCTTACCCTTCGCTGTTGCCTTGGCCATTGCTCAATGTCCGCGAGAGCAGGTCGTGGAAGGCGGCCCAGGATGCCTCGTCAGCCCGCTGCTGGTAACGCTCGCTGTCGAACACGGTGAAGGCATGGGGGGCACCGGAATACACCTGAATCTCGTAAGGGGCGCCGGCGGCTTCCAGTTCCTGTGATAGGGCGGCCACCTGATCCATGCTGATGGAGGTATCGGCGCCGCCATGGGCGATCAGCAGCGGCGGGGTGTCGGCGGAGTAGCCCTGGCCCTCGGGGGTGTCGAGACCGCCATGAAAGCTGGCAAAACCGTGAATGGCGTCATCGGGATTAGCGCGGGCCATCTCGAGCACCACGGCACCACCGAAGCAGTAGCCCATGACCACGGTATCGGTTGCCGCACCTTCGTCCCGCGCCTTGGCCAGCCCCGCCAGGGTCAGGCCCCGCATGCGCTCGCGGTCGTCATACAGCGCTGCCATCTCGGCCTTGCGGGCGTCGATCTCGGCGGGACGGTTGCCCTTGCCGTAAAGGTCGATGGCGAAGGCGTCATAGCCGTCCTCGGCCAGCATGTCGGCGCGGCGCTTCTCATAGTCGGTCAGGCCATCCCAGTCGTGGATGATCAGCACGCTGCCCTTGGCGCTGGACGAGTCAGGGCTGGCGGGGGCGAAGTACCCCTGAAAGGACTCTCCGTCGACCTGATAGTCAACGTTTTCCCCCGCGACAACTGACGTCGCCGCCAGGAGCATGGAAACGCTGATCAAGGGTGGGGTGAGACGGGAAATTCGAGGCATGACGGACTCCTTGTGGTCGGAATAGCGCGCCTGGCTGCGTGCTTGGTGCCTGTCGAGCCTAGGGCGCACGACTCATGAGTATAGAAGTGATCGCCAAGATGCCAGTGTGGTGACGCTGGCTGGGTCGTCATCCATCCACAGCGTTGGCAAGGCAGACTTGAGTTTTTAATGCCTTCCTTCCAGATTGGAGGTATGAAGACTCTGGGGCCAGGCGTGCAATCCATGTCGCTGCGCTTCCAGCTTCATCTCAGGACAACCAGAGCGAGACCAACAATCATGAAAAAGCGCGTACTGGCGACCGCGGTGGCCGCTACCACCCTGGCGGTCGGTTCCATGGCCCACGCAGAGGTAAAGATCGGATTTCTCGGTGGTTTCACCGGCGGTATCGAGAGTCTGACGCCCCCCATCTATGACGGCGCCCAGCTCGCCGTGGACCACATCAACAACCAGGGCGGCATCCTCGATGGCCAGGAAGTGGTCATGCCGACCGGTGATACCACCTGTGGTGATGCATCGGCCGCCTCCAACGCAGCGGACCGCATGGTCAACACCGAACAGGTGACCGCCATTGTCGGTGCTCTGTGCACCGGGGCGACGATTGCCGCGGCCAATAATGCCGGTATCCCCGGCGGGGTGACCATGGTGTCGCCGGCCTCCACGGCGCCAGCAGTCACCGACCTGGACGACAACGACCTGGTGTTCCGCACCGTGCCGTCCGATGCCTTCCAGGGAGAAATGCTGGCCAAGCTGCTGCTCGACAAGGGAATCGAGGAAGTAGCGGTCACCTACGTCAACAACGACTACGGTCGTGGTCTTTCCGATGCGTTCAGCTCCGCATTTGAAGATGGCGGCGGCAGCGTGCTGGAAAACCTGGCCCATGAAGACAACCGGGCAGACTATCGCAGCGAACTGGGCACGCTGTCGGCGACAGGTGCACAGACTCTGGTCGTGCTGGCCTACGCCGATACGTCGGGTCAGACCGTGGTGCGTCAGGCCTACGAGAGCGGCATGTTCACACAGTACGTCGGGGCCGACGGCATGGTGGGCGACAGCCTGGTCGAGGCCATCGGTGCCGACGTACTCGACGGCATGATCGCGACGCGGCCAGGAAGTCCTGACCTGCCTGGCACCGAGATCTTCACCGAATTGGCCAATAACGCCGGCATTGACCCCACCGCGGTATTTGCCGCCCAGGCCTATGACGCCGCCTTCCTGCTGGGACTTGCGATTCAGCAGAATGGCAGCGCCGAGCGCGAGGGCGTATCGGCCGCGCTGCGCAGCGTGTCGTCGCCTCCGGGCGAAGTCATCCTGCCGGGTGAGTGGGAGAAAGCGGTGGAGCTGATCGCCGCCGGCACCGAGATCAACTATGAAGGTGCTTCTGGCACCCAGGACTTTGACGATAACGGTGACGTGCCAGGCGTGGTCCAGGAAATGACCGTGGAAAACGGGACTTTCACCGGCAAGGGCTTTGTTCAGTAGCCGCCTTGACGTAAAGTAAGGCGAGTCGTCGACGGACGACGCTGCATCCGGGCGGTCGCCTCCGCCCTATGACCGCGCCAATGCTCGCAACTGAGGCGCTTAAGGAAAGCCCCCGGCCATCTGGTTGGGGGCTTTATCATTATGGGGCGTTAGCCTCCTGGGCCCGCATGGTCTCCTGTAGCAGTGTGGTGGGAGCCTCCTCCTTCAGGGACCGTCACCTGCCAGCGAAACAGATAACACGACAAGGGCGGCCCGCAGGCCGCCCTTGTCAGATGCTGTAACGCGAAGCTGTCGTCGTGGTGCTATCAGTCGTGGTGCTTGACCTTCTCGGGCAGCAGGCCTTTCGGGGCCACCCGCAGCACGATGGTGATAAGCAGCCCTATGACGAACACTCGTGCCTGCAGGGCGCGACTTTCGAGGCTACTGGGGACCTCCCAGCCGAAGCTGGCCTGACCGAAATGCGCGGCAAGCTCCATCACGTAGAGCGCCAGCGGCTCCGACATGATCCAGATGATGTAGACCGCCACCGCCCCAAACAGCGTTCCCAGGTTGTTGCCCGGCCCACCAAGAATGACCATGACCAGCACCAGGAAGGTATGGTTGAGCGGCAGGTAGCCGTTGGGGTCAAAGATGCTGTTGAAGCTGCCCAGCGCCGCCCCCCCGATACCCATCAGCACACAGCCGAGCACGAAGATCTCGAGGCGGCGGCGGTTGATGTCCTTGCCCATGGCCGCAGACGATACCTCGTTGTCCCGAATGGCGCGGATCATGCGGCCCCAGGGGGCGTTGTAGGCGCGGTTGAGCAGAAAGAAGATGGCCAGGATCATCACCGCGGTGACCGACAGGTACATCGCCCTGGCCAGGGTGAAGCCGACCTCGCCTGGGGCTGGCACCGGCCAGGGCAGCGGCGACACAGTGGCGGTGCCTCGGGTCAGCCAGTCGGAGTTCTTCAGGAATGCCTTGATGATCTCGGCGATCCCTAGCGTCGCGATGGCCAGGTAGTCACTGCGCAGGCCGAGGCAGACGTGGCCAATGAAATAGCCCACCCCACCGGCCAGCGCGCCGCCGACGATCCAGCCGACCCAGACCGGCAGGCCCAGTCCGCCGACAAAGCCCATCTGGCTCTCGATGGCGTCGGTGACCTCGCGGAATTCGCTGATGACCACCATGTAGACGACCACACCGACCACCAGGGTGATCACGGTCCTGAGCCAGGAGGGCAAGCCCAGTCGGGTCAGGCGCGACAGGCCGAACACCAGGGCAATGCCGGCGACCACATAGGCCAGTACTCGCGCCAGTTCTCCCGGCAGGGAGCTGTCCCAGAAGGCGGGATTGACCGGCACGCTGAAGGTCATTGCGCAGAAGCCGCCAAGAGCCACGAAACCCATCACGCCAGCGTTGAACTGGCCCGCGTAGCCCCACTGAATGGTCAGCCCCAGGGCCAGGATGGCATAGCAGCTGGCCTCGACCAGCATGCGTGTCGAGTAAGCGGAGCCCATGACCATGAACACCGCGCTCACGGCAATGGCCAGCACCACCAGCAGGCTGAGCTCGCGTACCGGAAAGCGGCTCTGGGGCGCGCTATTGGTGTCATCACGATGATGAAAGTCGTTGGTCGTCATCAGATCACCTTGCCCTTGAAGATGCCGGTAGGACGCCATACCAGGATGGCAACGAGGATGAAGAAGGGCACCACGATCTTGTATTCAGTGCCGACGAAGGCCAGGTTGTTCGGCAACTCCAGCCACTCGGGAAGGCTGTCGCGGAAGGGTCTGAGCAGCACGTTCCAGTTGAATACCGCCAGGGTTTCGGCGAACCCCACCACGAAACCGCCTGCGATCGCGCCGAAGGGGTGGCCCACGCCGCCGACGATGGCTGCGGCAAAGATGGGCAGCAGCAGATGGAAACTCAGATCAGGCTTGAAGGTGACGTCCATCGACAAAAGCGTGCCGGCGATGGCCGCCAGACCACCGGCGATGACCCAGGTCACGGCCACGATGGTGTTGGTATTGATGCCAGAGGCGCGGGCCAGGTCGGGGTTGTCTGACATCGCGCGCATGGCCTTGCCCAGGCGAGTACGCGACAGAAACAGCTGCAGGCCAATGACCGCGACCAGGGTCAGCACAAACAGGTAGATCTGGGGTTCGGTGATCACCACCGGCACTCGCACGCCTTCTATCGGCAGGGCCAGGCGGAAGATTTCCTTGCGGTCATCGACGTAGAGGCTCTGTCCGCCGGTGCCGGAAAACAGGCGAATCAGCCCCTGCAGCATCAGCGTCACGCCCAGGGAGCCAATGACCATGACGATGGGTTTGACGCCATGGGCGCGCAGCGGCTTGTAAAAGGCCTTGTCGATGCCGACCGCCAGGGCCGCGGTCAAGACCATGGCAAGCGGCAGCATGACGATGGCCGTCGGCACCCCCAGTGCCGCGCCGGCATTGGGGAACAGCGTTGCCAGCAACAGCACCATGAAGGCACCGAAGGTCATCATGTCGGCGTGGGCGAAGTGGGCAAAGCGCATGATGCTGAAGACCAGCGTCACCCCAACCGCGCCAATGGCGTAGATCGACCCGGTGACGCTGCCAGCGATCAGCACGTTGTTGATGAAGAACACGAATTCGTTCAAGGCGATATCTCCGCACTGGTGTCTGGCGTCAGCCGCCGAGGAAGCTCTTGGCCACGTCGGGATCGGCCAGCAAGGCCTGTCCCGAGTCGGTGAAGCGATTCTGGCCGGCGGCCAGCACGAAGCCCTTGTCGGCGATGGCAAGCGCCTGCTTGGCGTTCTGTTCCACCATCAGGATGCCGACGCCTGCCGCGTTGACCTCCTTTACCCTGTCGAAGATTTCGTACATGTACTTGGGCGAGAGGCCTGCCGTGGGTTCGTCCAGCAGCAGCAGTTCGGGTTCCGCCATCAGTGCCCGGCCCATGGCGACCATCTGGCGCTGTCCTCCTGACAGCTCGCCGGCGGGCTGGTGTCGCTTGTCATAGAGCGGGGGGAAGAACTCATAGGCCTTGGCCAGCATGCGCTTGATATTGCCGGGCTTGAGAAACGCGCCCATTTCGAGGTTTTCCTTGACCGTCAGGCTCGGGAAGACGTTGTGTTCCTGAGGTACAAAGCCCATGCCCAGCTCCACCAGACGATTGGTCGGCAGGTTGTGGATAGGTTCTCCGCGCAGCAGAATATCGCCCTGAGTCACGTTGAGCTGGCCGAAAATGGCCTTGAGCATGGTGGATTTGCCGGCGCCGTTGGGGCCGACGATGACGCCGATTTCATCGGCTTCGATGGTCATGTCCACCCCGTTGAGGATGTTCATCCCGCCGTAGCCACCGTGCACCTGGCGTGCGTCGAGTAGAGGCATAGTCCTGTTCTCTGCATGGGGCGCTCAGTGCGCCTCGGTCGTTGTTATTGCCCCCCTTGCGCGCAAGGAGGAGGAGGTCAGGCCGCGCCTGCACCGAAGTAGGCCTCGATGACCTCCGGATTGTTCTGAATCTCTTCGATCGACCCTTCCACCATCACCGAGCCCTGGGCCAGTACGATGACCGGGTCGCAAAGTCGGGCAATCATGTCCATGTCGTGCTCGATGACCAGGAAGGTGTAGCCGAACTCACGGTTCATGCGTTCGATATTGCCGATCAGGTCGCCCAGCAACGTTCGGTTGACCCCGGCGGCGATCTCATCGAGCAGTACCACGCGGGCGTCGGTCATCATGGTGCGGCCCAGTTCCAGCAGTTTCTTCTGGCCGCCAGACAGGTTGCCCGCCAGCTCGTTGCGCACGTGATTGAGCCCGATGAACTCGATGACTTCCTGAGCCCGACGCTTGATCTCGGCCTCATGCTCGCGCACCGCGCGCGGCGCGAACCAGGCCTTGGCCAGAGATTCGCCGGGCTGTGCGGGCGGAACCATCATCAGGTTCTCCAGCGCTGTCAGCTGGGAAAACTCGTGAGCGATCTGGAAGGTGCGCAAGAGCCCCTTGTGGAACAGTTCGTTGGCAGGCCGATTGGTGATGTCTTCACCGCTTAACAGGATCTGCCCCGAGTCCAGCGGCAGCGCGCCGGCAATGATATTGAACAGCGTCGACTTGCCGGCGCCGTTGGGGCCGATCAGGCCCGTGACCGAGCCTTCTTCGACCTGAATGGAGCAGTCGTTGATGACCCGCAGGCCGCCGAAGGCCTTGTTGACGTGACGCACATCGATGATGGCTGACATCCTGATACCTGCTGTGTTCGTTGTCGTTATTGTCGTGATGGGCGCCGCCCAGGCGGCGATCAACCGCCGTGATGTCCCTCGTGCTCGCCCAGCGTGCGGTAGGCGGCAAAGGCGCCTACCGTGACGATCGCGACGATGGCCGGTAGCCAGTAGCCCTCGACGTAAGGCAGAGCACGGAGGAACACGAAGGCCACCCCGGTGGGCGCGATGAAGCGCACCAGAAAGCGCCACAGGCTGAGCCAGCCAGCGCGCGTGTGCATCTCTTTCATGGATTCGGTCTGGGTCAGTGACCAACCGGCAAAGAGCGCAATCAGCAGGCCGCAGAAGGGCAGCGTGATATGCGTTGTCAGTTCCAGCACCTCGAAGGCGCTGCGACCGAAAAGATCATGGAAGGGGCTCTGTTCGGCCCAAAGATTGAAGCTGGCGACGGTCGTCAGTCCCAGCGCCCAGGCAACCCCCACGACGACCAGGACCGCCGTCACCCGGCTCAGCGAAAAGCGTTCTACCAGATATGCCGCTACCGGCTCGATCAGCGATATGGCAGAGCTGACGGCAGCCCCCAGCACCAGCACGAAGAAGATGGCGCCGATCAGCGCGCCGGAAGGCATGGCCGTGAAGGCTAGCGGCAGCGACACAAACATGAGTCCAGGGCCTTCATCGGGAGACAGGCCTGCTCCGAAGACCAGCGCGAAGATGGCCAGCCCCGCCAGAATGGCGACCAGGGTATCGATCAGGGCCACGGTAAAGGCCGTGAGGGTCAACGACGTCTCGCTTGGCATATAGGCGCCGTAGGCCATGATCGCCCCCATGCCGAGGCTCAGGGTGAAGAAGGACTGGCCCAGGGCAACCAGCCAGCCTTCCAGGCTCAGATCGGAGAGCGAGAACGATAGCAGGAAGTCGCTGGCAGCGAGCATGTCGCCTGCGGCCGCTGCATAGAACAGCACGACCAGCAGGATCACCAGCAAGGTAGGCATCAGCAGGCGCAGGCCGCTTTCGAGGCCGCGGTGGACGCCGCGCGCCACGATGTACGCGCAGATCACCAGGAATAGCGTGTGATAGAGCGTCAGCTTGACCGGTGAGCTGATCAGGCTGGCAAAGTCACTGGCGAGGGTGGCTGCGTCGGCACCTCGTAGCGAGCCCGTCAGCATCTCTCCCAGATAGTGGATCGCCCAGCCACTGATGACGGAGTAGAAGCTGAGGATCAGCAGCGCCGAGAGTCCCCCCAGCCAACCGATGATTTCCCAGGCCCTCGAGGTCTTGTGACAGCGTGTCAGGAAGCGCATGCCCATGATCGGGCAGCGCCGGCTGTTGCGGCCCAGCATGATCTCGGCGATCAGAATCGGCACGCCGATGGCAAACACACACAGCGCGTACACCAACAGGAAGGCACCACCGCCATGCTCGCCCACCAGATAAGGGAAGCGCCAGAGGTTGCCAAGCCCCACTGCTGAGCCAACCGCGGCCAGCAGGAAGGTGCCTTTGTGGGTCCAGATGTTGTCGCTGCTCATGGGGCATCCGTCGACATGTCAGACTTGTCAGTCGGACTGACCGGGCGATGGCCCGGTCTCACATGCCAACTTTGCGATACAAACGTATGCCTGACTAGAGGGGGTGCGTTTAGCAGGCGTTGGTGGGGCGTGATAGTGGCGGGCTTTTCATCTTGTCGACGATAGCCGTCGGGGCCTTAGCTGCCGACTCGCGGCGCCAGCGAGCGGTGGTCGTCGCCCAGGCGTACCGTATCACCGACCGACAGGTCGCCGATGGACTGAGTGCGCTCCCCGGTTCTGACCGAGATAAGTGCCACCACGTCGCCAATGCTCGCGGTATCGTCATCGACCCGAGCTTCCACTTTTACCCTGACCGAGTATCCGTGATAGCGGCCGGCAATGATGCTGCCGATGTGGGCGGTGGGGTACTCGTCAGGCTTGTCGGCAAAATAGCGTTGTACGCTGTCGGCGCCGGGATCATCCCATTCGACATGCTTGTGCATTCGCGTGGCTCCTCGTTCGCGAAAGATGATGTTCTGTCCTTAGCATAGACCTGTCGGGGCAGGGTCGCCGACGGACCCCTTACTCCGAAGCCATACTCCTGTGGCAGCTTATGGGCGGAGAAGTTCCTTTATCAAGCCCAGGCTGATAAATGCTCCATGGGGGGCGAGTCGGCCAATATGGCGGATGTCCCGCTGCAAACGACGATGCCCGCCAGAAGGCGGGCATCGAGGCAACGGAAAGCGGCGCGATTACTTCTTGCTGGCGCGCTTGCGTTCGTTTTCTGTCAGGAACTTCTTGCGCAGACGGATATGGTTCGGGGTGATCTCGACCAGCTCGTCGTCATCGAGGAATTCGATGGCCTGTTCCAGGGTGAAGCGCACCGGCGGAGTCAGCACGATGTTCTCGTCGTTACCGGAGGCGCGCATGTTATCGAGCTTCTTGCCCTTGGTCGGGTTTACCACCATGTCGTTGGCACGGTTGTTGATGCCGACCAGCATGCCCTCATAGACCTCGGTGCCGTGGTCGATGATCAGCTTGCCGCGCTCCTGCAGCGCATACAGGGCATAGGCGAGGGCCTTGCCCGGTACCATGGACACCAGCACGCCGTTGCGACGCTCGATGGAGGCGTCGGGCTTGAGCGGGCCGTAATGATCGAAGCGGCTGGTCAGGATGCCGGTGCCTGACGTCAGGGTCAGGAATTGACCGCGGAAACCGATCAAGCCGCGCGCCGGAATGATGAAGTCAAGGCGCACGCGGCCCTTGCCATCCGGATTCATGTTCTTGAGCTCGCCCTTGCGGTAGCCGAGCTCTTCCATGATGGCGCCCTGATGCTGCTCTTCGCAGTCGATGATGACTTCTTCGTAGGGCTCCTGCTTTTCGCCATCGATCTCGCGGATGATGACTTCAGGACGACCGACGGCCAGCTCGAAGCCTTCGCGACGCATGCTCTCGATCAGCACCGACAGGTGCAGCTCGCCGCGACCGGAAACGATGAACTTCTCCGGTGATTCACCCTGCTCGACGCGCAGCGCGACGTTGTGGATCAGCTCCTGGTCCAGGCGATCCTTGATGTTGCGGCTGGTGACGAACTTGCCGTCCTTGCCGGCAAACGGTGAGTCGTTGACCTGGAAGGTCATGGAGACCGTCGGCTCGTCGACCGTCAGGGCCGGCAGTGCCTCGACCGCAGCCGCGTCACAGATGGTGTCGGAGATGGCCAGTTCGTCGATACCGGTGATGCAGACGATGTCGCCGGCGGTGGCCTGCTCGGTCTGGACACGCTCAAGGCCCAGGTGAGTCATGACCTGGCCAATCTTGCCCTTGCGGGTCTGGCCTTCCTTGTTGATCACCACCACCTGCTGGTTCGGTGACATGGCGCCGCGGGTGATGCGACCAAGGCCGATGACGCCGACGTAGCTGGAGTAGTCGAGGGCCGAAATCTGCATCTGCAGCGGGCCATCGAGTTCAACCTTGGGCGGCTCGACGATGTTGACGATGGACTGGAACATCGGCGTCATGTCCTCGGCCAGCTGGTCCGGTTCCGGACCGGCAATGCCGTTGAGCGCCGAGCAGTAGATGATCGGGAAGTCGAGCTGCTCGTCGCTGGCACCCAGGTTGTCGAACAGATCGAAGATCTGATCGATGACCCAGTCAGGACGTGCGCCGGGGCGGTCGATCTTGTTGACGACAACGATCGGCTTCAGGCCCTGGTCGAAGGCTTTCTGGGTGACGAAGCGAGTCTGCGGCATCGGGCCGTCAACGGCATCGACCAGCAGCAGGACCGAGTCCACCATGGACATGACGCGCTCGACTTCGCCGCCGAAGTCAGCGTGTCCAGGGGTGTCCACGATGTTGATGTGGTAGTCCTGTCCCTCGGGAGAGCTCCAGCGGATCGCCGTGTTCTTGGCCAGGATCGTGATGCCACGTTCCTTTTCCTGGTCATTGGAGTCCATGATGCGCTCCTGCCCCTCGGCCTTGCGGTCCAGAGTGCCGGACTGGCTGAGCAGCTTGTCGACCAGGGTGGTTTTGCCGTGGTCGACGTGAGCGATGATGGCGATGTTGCGAAGATTCTCGATCACGACGGGATCCTGCTGGAAAAAGTGGGGCCGCATTATAGGGCCTGGGTGATGACAACGACCAGCATTGTTGCGGTCAATCTATCCGTGAATTCTCAAGATACTGAACTTTCAAGCACCTGCGTGACGCTGACTTGACGCGTTAGGCCCCATTTTCAGGCGTTTTTGCGCGAGAAGGCGACAAGAAAGGAGTGGCTTGAGGTGCCATCTCTTGTGTGTCCGCCTGTTTGAGACGGCGTTTTTCGACGCCACGGCATAACAACGTCTACACGACAACGTCTATATGACTACGTCTTTGTGACGCCTTGATGAGAGGGCTCTCCACGACGGTGTTCTATCAACATGAGTATCAGCGTCATCCAGCGGGTCGCTGAGGGGCCTGCCCCTGGCTGGCGTTTGGCAGGAGTGTACGGGGCTGCTGCATGGGAGCCGCTGCATCAGGGCCGCTGCATCAGGGCCATGGCATGAGGGCCGCAGTAGAGGCATGCTCAGGATGGCATGGGCCAACTACGACATAACAGCCGTTGCTCGGCTGCGGCTGAGTAGGCTGTCCCTCAGGCGCGCTGCACCAGCGCATTGGCCCGACAGGCCTTGAGCCGCGTGGCCAGGTCTTCTACGGCGCTCAGGTCCAGCGATGGATCAAAGCCTCCCAGGCGCTCAAACCAGTTGCGCTCTACGCCCAGTGCCCGTGTGGGCGTCTGTCGCAGCAGTTGGAACAGGGCCAGCGGACAAGGCCGAGATGGCCTGACCATAGGGCGTGATTCGTCGGCAGCCGCGGCCATCATGCGTTCTACCCAGGCAGAGTCCAGTGGGCCCAGGCAGAAGCCGAGCATTCGCCCATTGCAGTGAGAGGCTGCCAGGTTGAAGCGTCTCCCCATCAGCGCCGGACGGACGCGCACCAGCCGATAGTCTTTCGCGTGTTCACCGAGCTGTTCAGAGGTGATGCCACCATCGTCGATGACTATGATCTCGCTGCGTCCCTGGAACAGGGCAATCTGCTGGCGTGCTTGCGTCAGCCGACAGGATAAATCCTTGCCGGTCAGGCGGGCATCGATGATCAGGCTGATATTCACGACGACACTCCGAGGCGGGTGACGACGACCGTGACACGACGGTCGGCGACAAACGTAAGGAAGTGTATCCGTGCGTTGCAGAAGGTTCCAGCGACCCCTTACCCCTAGCGATCGCCTCGGCAGACTTCAGTGCGGAGATGGTTGAGGGCTATTTTGGTGCATAAAAGTTTTTGGTGCTTCACGCTGGTGCATTGGTGAGTCTTTGTCGCGATCTCCGCGAGGCAATGCGCTATGCTGGAGCAGCCGTTGCGAGAACTTAAAATCGATGAAAAACATTGGGTTGAGATTTTTTTGATCAATGCTGGTGCAATGATGGCACGCAACCTGCATTGTTTCTGACAGTGTCATCGTGTCGAGCACGTCACCATGGGAACTGTCCCGGGAGCGTGCTACAAAGGATCCCGGTACCCCTTTTGCTCCCTGGATCATCCCCCAATTCGAAGTCGGTGACATGGGATTGGTGCCGTCGCCCCAATGCTCGAGTCACGAACAAGTTTCACTCTGGAGGACCACATGTCAGACAAGACTCTCGCCCTGATCAACGAACATGACGTCAAGTGGGTTGACCTGCGTTTCACCGACACCCGCGGCAAGGAACAGCACGTCACTATTCCGGCCTCCGAGGTCGACGAGGAATTCTTCGAGAACGGCCAGATGTTCGATGGCTCCTCCATCAACGGCTGGAAGGGCATCAACGAGTCCGACATGATTCTGCGTCCGGAAGACGGCACCGGCTTCCTCGACCCCTTCACCGAAGACGCGACCCTGATTCTGCGTTGCGACATCATCGAGCCGGCTACCATGCAGGGCTACGAGCGCGACCCGCGTTCCATCGCCAAGCGCGCTGAGGCCTACCTGCAGTCTTCCGGCCTGGGTGATACTGCATTCTTCGGCCCCGAGCCCGAGTTCTTCATCTTTGATGAAGTGCACTGGAAGGCCGACATCGAAGGTGCGATGTACAAGATTTCCTCCGAAGAGGGTGCCTGGTCAACGGACCGCGCCGTCGAAGGCGGCAACCTGGGCCACCGTCCTCGGGTCAAGGGCGGCTACTTCCCGGTTCCCCCGGTGGACAGCTTCCATGACATGCGCGGCGCCATGTGTAACACCCTGGAAGCCATCGGCCAGAAGGTCGAGGTGCACCACCATGAGGTGTCCAACGCCGGCCAGAACGAAATTGGCGTAGCCTTCAACACCCTGGTCAAGAAGGCCGACGAAGTTCAGGAAATGAAGTACGTGATCCACAATGTGGCCCACGCCTACGGCAAGACCGCCACCTTCATGCCGAAGCCCCTGGTCGGCGACAACGGCAGCGGCATGCACGTGCACCAGTCCTTCTGGAAGGACGGTCAGAACCAGTTTGCTGGCGACCAGTACGCTGGCCTGTCTGAAATGGCGCTGTTCTACATCGGTGGCATCATCAAGCACGCACGTGCGCTGAACGCCTTCACCAACGCTTCTACCAACTCCTACAAGCGTCTGGTGCCGGGCTTCGAAGCACCGGTCATGCTGGCCTACAGTGCCCGTAACCGCTCTGCGTCGATCCGTATTCCGTACACCGCCAGCCCCAAGGGCAAGCGTGTCGAGGCGCGTTTCCCTGACCCGACCGCCAACCCCTACCTGTGCTTCGCGGCCATGCTGATGGCGGGTATCGATGGCATCAAGAACAAGATCCATCCTGGCGATGCCATGGACAAGAACCTCTACGACCTGCCGCCGGAAGAAGGCAAGTCCATTCCGACCGTGGCGGAAAGCCTCGACCAGGCGCTGGCGGCTCTCGACGAAGACCGCAGCTTCCTGACCGAAGGTGGTGTCTTCACCGACGACATGATCGATGCCTACATCGAGCTCAAGAACGAAGACGTGGAGCGCCTGCGCATGACCACGCACCCGATCGAGTTCGACATGTACTACAGCTGCTGATCCAGCGACGACGACACCCCGTCGTATATCGGCCCCGCCTTGAGCGGGGCCGATTTTTTTGGCCTGGCCTTGCCCTCGAGCAAGCGATGCCCTTGGCCTGGCAGGACAGGCATCGCATGCTTGCCAGGACACCCCCAGCAAGGAGCCACCGTGAAGCTACCACCGCGCTGCCGGCAGGCCATGTCGCCACAGCCGTCGGGCCGCCTACCGGCTCGGCGATGCCGGTTGGAGCTGATGTGGCGGGGGTGGATATGGCGGGAGCGGATATGGCTTTGGCGAGTACCGAGAGGCCTGCTGCTGACGATACTGCTGCTGTATGGCACCCAGGGGAGTGCCGCCGATGCCCTCTATCGTCGCGTTGAACATCATGGCGGCGTCACCTATAGCGATCGGCCGCTGGAAGGTGGAGAGCGCTTCGTGCCAGGGGCGCTCTCCCATGTGCCGAGTGCTCCTCTGCCCCCGGCACTGTCCCAGCTGCCGGGGGATATCAGCGCTGCTGCGCCGGGCTACCTGGCACGGGAGGTACTGGCCATTGCCCGTCCGGCATCTGGCAGCGTGCTGCCCAGCGGCGCTGGCGGCAGCCTCGAGGTCGCGGCGGCCGTCAGCCCGCCTCTTGACGCCGGTTATGTGCTGGGGCTTGAGGTCGATGGCGTGCTGGTGACGACGGGGGATTCTCCACTGACCCTGACTCAGCTCGAGCGGGGAGAGCACCGCATCGTCCTGGTCGTGATCGACCCTGATCGCAAGGTTCGCCAGCGCAGCGACGCTGTCGTGCTGCACGTGCAGCGAGCCCGCGTTGCGGTGCCCGCGACTTCCCGCCATGGGCCGTCATCGTAGATAGCGAATGCTCCCTGTCTCCCTTGTTCCCGTTCCCCCCGGTCCCCCTGTCCCCCTGGCAGCTCAGACATCTGGCCAGAGTCACGTCGGTCCCGGGTGGCGCGCTGGCGTGGCCCCAATCCCATTCGGCATAAGCCCTAAACCAGTGCAGTGCACCAGCTTGGTGCAGTAGCATGTCCATGGGGAGGAGTGTCCAGGCTCCCCCGTGGGACGACAGCGGGTACACGGCGCACCACGGTGGTCATCGTCTGGGTGAAAGCGAGTCTGGCCCGCTTCTTGCTTGCATTAAGGAAGTGCACTCGCTGACGACGCCTGCTTCGGGATGGCGCCTTCAGCGCCTCGCAGGGGGTGCACCTCACGCTCGGCTGAACGACTTCATCTGCTCAGGATACGCTCATGGCGTCAGGCATCATCGAACACCTCACCACGGCGGTTGTACTGCTTGATGAGGACTTGCGTCCAACGTGGATGAATCCCGCAGCGGAAGCCCTGCTGGCTGTCAGCGCTGCCCGAGTGATCGGCGTACCGCTGGGAGATTGGGTCGGCGGAGAAGACGATATCGCCGACGTGCTGGCGCGTGCCAGAGACGGTTTGCACCCCTATACCCAGCGTGAGGCGCGGCTGACCCTCGGCGGTGGCGAACCCTTGACGGTGGACTACACGGTGACGCCGTTGTCCCGGGATAGCCTGCTGCTAGAGCTGGAGCCGCGGGACCGGCTGTTGCGGATCTCGCGAGAAGAGGCCCTGCAGTCGCGCCAGGAGACCATGAAGGTGCTGGCGCGAGGGTTGGCTCACGAGGTCAAGAACCCGCTGGGCGGCATACGTGGCGCCGCACAGCTGCTGGAGCGTGACCTCGAGCAGACACCCGCGCTCAAGGAATACACCCGCATCATCATCGAGGAAGTGGATCGACTCAGGGATCTGGTCGATTCCATGCTCGGGCCGAACCGCGTGAGCCGCCGGGAGCCTCTGAACATCCACCGGGTGCTGGAGCGTGTCCGGGCACTGCTGCTGGTAGAGCAGCCCCAGGTCCGCATCGAGCGAGACTACGATCCCAGCCTGCCCGAGCTGATCGGTGACGAAGCACAGCTTATCCAGGCCGTGCTCAATGTTGCGCGCAATGCAGTGCAGGCTCTGGTCGAGTCGGACACCCCAGACCCCGTGATCAGCCTGCGGACCCGGGCCAGACGCCAGTTCACCCTGGGGGCCCAGCGTCATCGCCTGGTCTGCGATGTCAGTGTGATCGACAACGGGCCAGGTATTCCCGACACCCTGCGTGACACCCTGTTCTATCCAATGGTATCCGGACGGGCCGAGGGCAGCGGCCTGGGGCTGTCGATTGCCCAGTCGGTGCTGCATCAGCACGACGGGCTGATCGAATGCGAGTCCGCCCCCGGACACACAGAATTTCGCTTGCTGATTCCCCTGGAGATGAGTCATGACTGATGCCGCTCGTATAATGATCGTCGATGACGATCGCGCCATTCGCTGGGTGCTGGAGCGGGCGCTGGCTCAGCCTGACTTGCAGGTGGAAGCGGTCGAGCGTGCCGATACGATTCTGGATCGTCTGCTCACCTCACCCCCGGATGTTCTGGTCACCGATATTCGTATGCCAGGCATCGATGGACTGGATCTGATGGCAAAGGTGCGTGAGGTGCACCCCGATCTTCCGGTTATCGTCATGACCGCTCACTCCGACCTGGACAGTGCGGTAGCCTCCTATCAGGGAGGCGCCTTCGAGTACCTGCCCAAGCCCTTCGATGTCGATGAGGCGCTTGCCCTGGTGCGCCGAGCGGTCGCCCACGTGCGAGAACGCCAACGGCCCGTCAGCGTTCCCGAAGGCCTGGATGCAGAGATCATTGGTGAAGCGCCGGCCATGCAGGAGGTCTTTCGTGCCATCGGCCGACTCGCCCACTCGCACATCACCGTGCTGATCAACGGCGAGTCAGGGACGGGCAAGGAACGGGTGGCACGCGCCCTGCACCAGCATAGCCCGCGCGCGGGCAATCCCTTTATCGCCCTCAACATGGCCGCCATTCCTCGGGATCTGATCGAATCCGAGCTGTTTGGTCACGAAAAGGGAGCCTTTACCGGTGCCAGTGCCAGTCGCCAGGGGCGCTTCGAACAAGCCAACGGCGGCACCCTGTTTCTCGACGAGATCGGCGACATGCCGTCGGAAACCCAGACTCGGCTGCTGCGGGTGCTGGCCGACGGCGAGTTCTATCGGGTCGGGGGACACACGCCGGTCAAGGTGGATGTGCGGATCATCGCCGCCACCCACCAGGACCTGGAGACACTGGTGGCCGATGGGCGTTTCCGTGAGGACCTGTTTCACCGCTTGAACGTAATCCGCGTTCATCTACCGCGGCTGTCCCAGCGGCGCGAGGATATTCCCCGGCTGGCCAGGCACTTCCTGGCCGAGGCCGCCAAGGAGCTATCCACCGACGTCAAGGTACTGACCCAGGACGCCGAGGAGTTTCTGACCCGGGTTGACTGGCCTGGCAACGTGCGCCAGCTGGAGAACACCTGCCGCTGGCTGACCGTGATGGCCTCCGGGCGCGAGGTGCTGGTCGAAGACCTGCCGCCGGAGCTGCGTGGGGGGGATGACGTGGCTGCCGGAGGGGACTGGCGTGAGGCGTTTCGCGCCTGGGCTGACGGTGCCTTGGCCGCTGGCCATACTCACTTGCTGGAAGAGGCCGTGCCTGATTTCGAGCGCATTCTGATCGAGACAGCGCTCAAGCACACCGCGGGACGCAAGGGCGAAGCGGCAGAGCTGCTTGGCTGGGGTCGCAACACGCTGACGCGCAAGCTGAAGGTGCTGCTGCCTTCGCTGGCCGAGGACCACGATTGAGCGTGGTGGCCGTAGCAAGGGCATAACCTCTCTGTTGAAATTGACCTACCTCAAGGGGCGTATCACAAACGGCCAATGAGTGATCTAGAGTGATGGCGGAATAGCATATTCTCTCCAAACATTGTTTGAGCCGCCACGCTCTTGTCACCACGTTTGCAGCTTCAGCAGTGCTGCTGCGCTTCTGAGAGGGTCTTTCCCATGTCTTTTTCGCGTATTGGCAGGTTTAGCCTGCTGAGCTTGTGTTTCTGTGTCTTGGCGACGGGCGCTTACGCCCAGGATTCCGGCCGTCCGGTCACGGTCCCCGCTCACAGCGAGCAGGCCCCAGCTGCTGGTGATGACCTCGCCGCCATTGCCAAGGAGACCACCAACCCGGTCGGCTCCGCCTGGATGCTGTGGATGCAGAACGACTACACCCATCTCGATGGTGATGACTTCGATGGTCGCTGGTCGAACTCCTTCAAGTTCCAGCCCGTCATGTCCTTCCCGTTCGAGCTGGCCGAGGATAACTGGAACCTGGTGGTGCGCCCCGTCTTCCAGTACAACTCCTCGCCCATGGACGAGAGCTTCGGGACCTTGGCTCGTGGTGGCAGTCCGCTGGACATCGACCCAGATGAATGGAGTCGCAATGCCCCCCATCGGGGCAGGACGGAGGGGCTCGGTGACACGGCGCTGGTCACCTTGGCCGGCCCGGCTCGCAGCGATGGCGTGATCTGGGGGCTGGGGATGACGCAGATTTTCCCGACCGCAGAGCACGATGTACTGGGGCAAGGGAAATTCCAGGCCGGTCCTGCGGCGCTGATTGCTCGCCTGGCGCCGAATCCTGGTGGCTGGAACATGGGCCTGCTGGCCCAGCATTGGTGGTCCTATGCCGGTGAAGATGATCGGGAGCACACCAGCCAGACCGACCTTCAGTACTTTCTCAACTATCGACTCAGTGGCACCGAATTGGTGGGCATGACCCCCAACGTGCGGATCAACTGGGAAGCGGACAGTGGAGAGAAGGTCAATTTCCCGATTGGCCTGGGGTACTCCAACGTGATCCGCATGGGCAATACGCCGGTTCGCCTGGCCGCCGAGATTCAGCGCAGCGTGATTCGCGGTGACGAGTGGGACGCCGACTGGAATCTGCGCTTCATGTTCATCCCGGTGGTCAAGAACCCCTTCCTGTAAGGACGTTGTCGCCTGCCATGAAACGACAGAAGGGCTCCGCCATGGCGGAGCCCTTCTTGGTTTGCTCTGACGCTAAGCTTGTCGGCGTGATCGCCGGCGAGGTTGCGATCAGGCCAGCGTCAGAGGCTCGGTGCGCGCCTCAAGCCAAGCCAGCGCCGGGCCATCGAGCAGAGGTGCCAGCCGGCGGCGGACCTCGGCATGATAGGCGTTGAGCCAGTCGAGCTCGGCCTGGTCAAGCATCAGCGGAGCCAGGCAGCGGCTATCAATGGGACACAGGGTCAGCGTCTCGAACTCCAGGAAGTGACCGAACTCACTCGCGGGAGCGGGGCGGTTGGCTACCAGGTTCTCGATCCGCACGCCCCACTGGCCAGGCCGATATACGCCAGGCTCGTTGGACGTGATCATGCCCGCACGCATGGCGGTATGCTCGGCGACGGACGCGCCGGAACTGATCACCTGAGGGCCCTCATGCACATTGAGGAAGTAGCCTACTCCATGGCCGGTGCCGTGACCGTAGTCACGCCCGGTGGCCCACAGCGGCGCCCGCGCCAGGGCGTCTAGCCGCGAGGCGGCGATACCCTCTGGAAAACGCGCTCGGGACAGCGCAATCATGCCCTTGAGCACCAGGGTGCAGTCTTCGCGCTGCGCCCGTGACACCTCGCCCACCGGTACCATGCGGGTGATGTCGGTCGTGCCGCCACGGTACTGGCCGCCGGAGTCGATCAGCAGTAGCCCGTCACCCTCTATCGTCGAGTAGGCCTCGGCGGTGGCGCGGTAGTGGGGCAGGGCACCGTTGGCATTGAAGGCGGCAATGGTGTTGAAGCTTTCGCAGACGAAGTCAGCGTGCTGGGCACGCTGTTCGCGCAGACGGGTTTCCACATCGAGCTCGCTGACCGGTTCCTGGCGGGACAGGCATTCCTCCAGCCAGGCAAAGAAACGGCACAGGGCTGCCCCATCTGCTTCCATGGTCTGGCGCACGAACGCCAGTTCATGATCCGTCTTGATGCCCTTGGCCAGGGTGCTGGGCTGAAACGCCTCGACCACGTTCATCTCCGCCGGCAACGCCTGACGGGTGCCGAGGGTCACGCGAGCCGGATCGATCAGTGCCGTCTCGTCCCGGGGCAGAGCCGCCAGGCGCGCTGCCCAGTCAGCATAGTCGGCGACCTCGATACCGTCTTCGGCGAGCGCCTGAGTCTGTTCGACGTCCAGCTTGCCGGGTGCGACAAACAGGGTGGCTGTCGCCCGGCCAACCAGCAGGTGGGCCAGAAACACGGGGTTGAAGCCCACGTCCGAGCCACGCAGGGTGGTCAGCCAGGCGATGTCGTCGAGGGTCGAGATCAAGTGCCAGTCGGCGGCGTGGTCGGCCATGGCCTCGCGCAGATGGGTCAGCCGTTCACCACGTGTCTGATCGAGATAGCGCGGGTCGTGGGGTTCGATGGGCTCCAGCGGCAGGCGTGGACGGTCGGCCCAGATCTCGTCGAGCAGGTCCTTGTCGCCACGCAGGTTCACTCCCTGCTGGCCAAGCAGTTCGTCCAGCTGGCGGCCGTGTGCCAGCGATACCACCTGGGCGTCATAGCCGAGCGTGTCGCCCGCGGCGAGCCGCTCACTGAGCCACTGCATCGGCGCGGCAGCCTGCCCCTGGGTCAGCTTCTGCATGGCAATGCCGCTGCCAGCGAGCTGGGCCTCGGCCTGCACAAAGTAGCGGCTATCGACCCACAGCCCCGCCTCGTCCTGGGTCACCACCAGGGTGCCGACAGAGCCATCGAAGCCGGAAAGCCACTCGCGCCCGGCCCAATGCTCGGGCAGGTATTCGCTGTTATGGGGATCGCTGGAGGGTAACCACCAGGCGTCTACCTGATGGCGACGCATCGCGTCACGCAGTTCGCTGAGACGTTGGCGAGCGGTCTCGGCGCTGGTTGAGGACATGCTCAGACTCCTGTTTTGACGATAGCTTCAGCGTCCGCGCGATGAGCGGACGCCGGATCGATGAGGCGGTGGTGCTTCAGCATGCGCTTGAACACGGGTACGAGCAACAGCAGCACGGCGGCGAAGATGACGAGGGCGATGGCCGAGCGTCCGAACAGCTCGGGTAGCTGCTGGATTTCTTCAGCATTGACGTGGCCGCCGATCAGTCCTGCCACCAGGTTGCCCAGCGCCACACCGGTGAACCACAGCCCCATCAGCTGGCCTTGGGTGCGTTGGGGAGAGAGCCCTGACATGGTCGACAGCCCCACCGGTGACAGGCACAGCTCGCCCAGGGTCAACAGCAGCATGCTGCTGACGATCCACAGGGGAGAGACCAGCCCAGGTCCACTGAGTACCTGCTGTGCAGCCAGCACCATCAGGCCAAAGCCCATGGCTGCCAGCAGCAATCCCAGGACGAACTTCATGGGGCTGCCGGGTTCAAGGTGACGGCGGCCGAGGGCCGGCCACAGCCAGCCGAACACCGGGCCCAGCAGCACGATGAAGACCGGGTTGAGGGACTGGAACCATAGGGTGGGGATGTCCCAGCCCAGCACATTGCGGTCGGTGTAGTTAGCGGCGAACAGGTTGTAAGAGGTGGGCTGCTGCTCGAAGGCCGCCCAGAAGAAGGCCGCGGCCACGATCAGCACGAAGCAGATGGTCACACGGATGCGCTCGTCACGGTTAAGGCCGGAGAACAGCATCAGGTATGCAAAGAACCCTACCGCAGCCACGATCAGGACGCTGGTCATGGCTTCTGCCACGGCGCGGGCATCGATGCTGATCACCCCAGTGGCGACCAGCGCGACCAGGGCGGCAAGGGCGGCCAGACACAGGCTGACGATGGCGCCCACATGCCGGCGTCGCTGGGCAGGAGCGTCCCAGGTGGAGGCCCGGCCACGCTCGGCATCGGCACGTTGCATGGCGGGCACCGCCCACAGGCGAAACAGCAGCAGGGCAATCAGCATGCCGACGCCCCCCATGGCAAAGCCCCAATGCCAGCCCATGGAGTCCATCAGCAGTCCGGTGAACAGCGGGGCAAACAGGCTGCCGATGTTGATGCCCATGTAGAAGATGGCAAAGCCTCCATCCCGGCGCACATCGCTCTCGTCATAGAGGCTGCCGACCATCACCGAGATGCAGGTCTTGAACAGGCCGGTCCCCAGCACGATGAAGATCAGCCCGACAAAGAAGGCAACCGCGCCGAACAGGGCGGACAGGGCGATGGACAGGTGGCCGAAGGCGATCAGGATGGAGCCGTACCAGACGGCACGGCGCTGGCCGAGCCAGTTGTCCGCCAGCCAGCCGCCGGGCAGCGCGGCAAGATAGATGGCGCCACCATAGATGCCCACGATGGCGGCGGCGGTCTTGGCGTCGAAGCCTAGACCGCCGTCAAACAGGGAGGCGGCGATGAACAGTACCAGCATCGGCCGGATGCCGTAGAACGAAAATCGCTCCCACATCTCGGTGAAAAACAGCGGGCCAAGGGCGCGTGGATGCCCAAAGAACCCCTTGTCGGCGTGGGAGCCGGGTGAGTGGGTGGATTGCATGAGACCAGACCTTTTCGGGGTGGGAAGGCGTGCTTACGCCTCTACTTCAAGCGCCTCGAGTCGAGAGGGCATTCGGGAAGATTGCGAGCAATGGACACAATAATGTGCCGATAGTCGTAAGAAATTGCTGTAGATCAGCATAAAGGCAGCGAATTTTAGGGAAATCGTCCCTCGAGGGAAATACCCCAGGCGGTCTGACTGGCGGCGTACCCCCTGTCATCTCAGCGAAAAGGCGTATGTCCAACATGCGGGGTCAGCCACTATATTGTCGAAATGTCGATGTTTCTCGGCAGAGCCCCTTCGCTGAACGGACAGGATGAGCGTCATGGAAGCACCCGTGCAGGACAGTACGCGATTGTCAGGGAGCCTGGCTGGCATCAGGGTCATCGACCTGACACGCGTGATCTCCGGCCCTTTTGCCAGCCAGATGCTGGGGGATCACGGGGCAGAGGTGATCAAGGTGGAAACACCGGGCGAAGGTGATGTGGTGCGCCAGCAGGGCAACATGGTCAACGGCTTCAGCGCCTACTTTGCCCAGTTCAACCGCAACAAGCGCTCCATGACCCTCAACCTGCGCACCGCTGAGGGGCGTCAGGTGCTTGACCGCCTGCTCGCGGATGCCGATGTCCTGGTGGAGAACTTCCGACCAGGGGTGCTGGCGAAGATGGGGCTTGATGATGACACCCTGAGGACACGTTTTCCTCGGCTGGTGGTCGGCCGTATCAATGGATTTGGTTCCACCGGACCCTACCGTGACCGGCCCGCCTATGACTTTGTGGCCCAGGCCATGAGTGGCTTCATGGGCGTCAATGGTGCCGAGGGCGGCGAGCCAATGCGAGCGGCGCCCCCCATCAGTGACATGGTCGCCAGTCTCAACTTGGCCTTCGGTGTCAGCGCCGCACTGGTAAGGCGTGAGCGAACCGGGCAAGGGGAGATTCTGGAAACGGCGCTGACCAATGGCCTGGTGGCAATGCTGGGGTATCTGGCGGCGGAGTTCTTTGCCACGGGCAAGGTCCCGACGCGGACCGGCAATGATCACCCGATGCTCTACCCCTACGGACTGTTCGAGGCTGCCGATGGCGAGGTGGCCATCGCCCCCAGCAGTGAAGTGATGGTGCGCAGGCTGCTGGAAGCCCTGGGACAGCATGCGCTGCTCGAGCAGCCCCGCTTTGCCGACAACCGCCAGCGCATGGCCAATCGCGACGCCCTTCGCGAGATACTCAATGAAGTCACGCGACAGCGCAGCGTGGCGGAGTGGATTGATCATCTCAATGCTGCAGGAGTGCCCTGCGGTCGCGTTCAAGATCTTCGCGAGACCTTCTCCGACCCTCAGATTCTGGATCAGCAGATGCGCCTGGAGCTGGATCAGGGCGAGGCGGGAACGATCGCAACGACCGGCTTCCCGATCAAGATGCGTGAGGCTCCGGCCGCGCTGCAGCGCCCGGCCCCTAAACTGGGCGAGCATACTGCCGAGGTGCTGGCGGAGCTGGGTTTTGACGCAACACAGTGCGAAGACCTGCGCCGTCGTGGCGTTGTCTAGCCTGGCCACGGAGTCGCCATGATCGGGGCCGTCGGCATGATCGGGGCCGTCGGCAGGCGAGCGCGAAAAGGAAAGGCGCTATAGGAAAAACGCGCAAGAACACGCGCAAGTCAACACGCTGCCGTGTAGAAGATGCCGATCCGCTCGGTAGCGGTCATCCGCAACAGCTGTCCAGGTGATGGGAGGACAGCAGCGACCCAGGTACCTGTCGCTTCACCGCAAGCAACGCTGACACCGGTGGCGGTGGCCACCACAACACGACATACCCCAATAATCAACAAATGCTGCAAGGAGCCCTGCTCATGCCATTCTCGCTCAAGCCTCGTATTGGACTGCCGCTGCTCGCGCTGGGTCTTGGTCTGTCCTCGACCGTCAACGCCGTGCCCATCGATGAGTGCATTGCCCCGGCAGACCCCGGCGGTGGCTGGGACTTTACCTGTCGTAGTGTCGGCAAGTTGCTGACCGACCTCGAACTGACGGACGGCACGGTACAAGTCACCAACATGCCGGGCGGTGTCGGTGCCGTGGCCTTCTCGAATGTGGCGGCCAAGCGCGCCGATGACAGTGATTTGATGGTGGCGACCAGCACGGTGGGCATGACTCAGATTGCCCAGGGCCGCTATCCCGGCGGTGCCGAGACCATGCGCTGGCTGGCGATGCTGGGTACCGATGTCGGGGTCATCCTGGTCGATGACGAAAGCGAATACGAAAGCCTCGAACAACTGCTCGAGGCCATCGTGGCGGACCCCTCTTCTGTGGCGGTAGCCGGCTCCAGCGGTGCGGGTGGATGGGACCACATCCGGGCCTTGATGCTGGCCAAGGCAGCGGGGCTGCCTGGGGACCAGGTAGGCGCCCTGCGTTGGGTGCAGTTCGATGGTGGCGGTCCCGCCGTGACCCAGATGATGGGCAACCATGTGGATGTGGTGTCGACAGACCTGGGCGAAGTGGCAGGTTTCATCGAATCGGGTGACGTGCGTGTGCTGGGGGTGCTGTCAGAAGATCCGCTGCCGGCGCCCTTCGACCAGCTGCCCACCGCCGTCAGCCAGGGTTACGACGTGACCGGCTATAACTGGCGCGGTTTCTACACCGGTGGCGACGTCTCCGACGACGACTATGCCAGCATGGTAGAGGACCTCGAAACCCTGTACGCCAGCGACCAATGGAAAGAGGTCGCTGCCCAGAATGGCCTGGTTCCGCTGTGGCGCGGTGGCGATGAGTTCTCCTCCTTCGTGGTCGAGTCCATCGAGCGGGTCGAGGCGATCTCTCGGGAGATCGGGGTTATTCAATGAGTCACACCGATGACCTCGAGCTGAATCATGATCGCCGGCCGGCACCGGTCGGTGATCGTATCGCGGGGGCGGTGTTGCTGCTGCTGGCGCTGGGCGCCTGGTGGCATTCGCACAGCTTCGTCACTGGCTTCATGCAGCCGGTAGGGCCGGGGGCTTTCCCCCGGCTGGTCAGTCTGCCGCTAGGCCTATTGTCGGCGTATCTGCTGTTTCGGCCGGGCTTTAACGAGCGCTGGCCGGACCGTGCTGGGCTTGCACGTCAGCTGGCAGTGTTGCTGTTGCTGGCTGCCTATGCGGGCGTGCTGGAAGCGCTGGGCTTCCTGCCTGCCACGCTGGTCGGTGCCGTCCTGCTGACGCGGCTGTTTGGTGCCCGTTGGCAGCAGGCCATGGTGGCCGGGACCGGACTGGCGGTGGGGCTCTATGTGCTGTTCGAGTTTGGCCTCGGCATGCCGTTGCCGAACGTACCCTGGTGGGGAGCTGCCTGACATGGATACCTTAGCGTTTCTTGCCCAGGGCTTCGCGGTCGCGACTCAGCCGGAATTTCTGCTGCTGGCGCTGATCGGTTGTGCGGTGGGCACCCTGATCGGCGCCTTGCCGGGACTCGGGCCGGTCAACGGGGTGGCCCTGATGATCCCGTTGGCGTTCAACTTCGGACTGGAGCCCACGGCGGCCCTGATCCTGTTGGTCAGCGTCTACTACGGCTGCATGTATGGGGGGCGTATCAGCTCCATCGTGCTCAATATTCCCGGTGACGAGCCGGCCATGATGACGACCCTCGACGGCTATCCCATGGCGCTGAAAGGCCGCGGTGGTGAGGCCCTGGGGCTGTCGGCGGTGGCGTCCTTCGTAGGGGCAACCATCGCCACCATCGGCTTGACTCTGTTCGCCCCGCTGCTGGTCGATCTGGCCATCAAGTTTGGGCCAGCGGAATACTTCGCGCTGTTCCTGCTGGCGTTTGCCACCATCGGCGGCGTGACCAGCGGTAGCTTCACCAAGAGTTTCATTGCTGCGTGCCTGGGGCTGTTGCTGGGCACCGTGGGCATCGATCCGGTGTCCAGCGTCGCCAGATATACCTTTGGTACCTTCGAACTGTATGACGGCATCGATTTCATCGTAGCGCTGGTCGGCCTGTTTGCGATCTCCGAGTGTCTGGTGTTTCTGGAAAAACGCCACGATGCCGACAAGCCTCACGTCCAGCTGGGTTCCGCTTGGCCGGGCATGACGTCGTCGCTGTCCTGCAAGGGCAGCATTGGACGCGGCTCGCTGATCGGCTTCGTGTCGGGGGTGTTGCCCGGAGCCGGTGCCTCCTTGGGTAGCTTTCTCTCCTATATGCTGGAAAAGCGCTGGCTGGGGGCGAAAGGCGATTTCGGCAACGGCGACCCTCGCGGCGTCGCCGCACCGGAAGCCGGCAACAATGCCGCTGCCGGTGGTGCGTTGATTCCGATGCTGTCGCTGGGGATTCCTGGAAGCGGCACCACGGCGATTCTGCTGGCGCTGCTGCTGTCGATGAACATCACCCCGGGGCCGCTGCTGTTCGCGCAGCAGCCGGAGATGGTATGGGGGCTGGTGGCGGCGCTGTTTATCGGCAACATCATGCTGCTGATCCTCAATGTGCCGCTGGTCGGACTGTTTGCTCGTGTGCTGCAGGCGCCCAGCTGGCTTCTGATGCCGATGGTGGTGCTGATCGCCTTCGTGGGCGTCTATTCGCTCAACAATAGTCCCTTCGATCTGTACATGATGCTGGCGTTCGGGGTGCTCGGCTATGTCCTGCGCAAGCTGGAGATACCGACCGTGCCGGTGGTGCTGGGCTTGCTGCTGGGCGGTCAGATGGAGTTCAACCTGCGGCGTGCCATGTCGATCAGCGGTGGCGACTGGAGCATCCTGGTGAACAGCGGGATTTCCATCGGCATCTATGTCTTCGCGGTGACGTTGATCATCGCCGGGGCTGTCTACGCCATGTTACTCCGGCGCCGCCTCAAGTAAGCCAGGAAGGCGCCAGGGCTGATGAGCGGCGGTATGCCCTGGGAAATTGGCTGAGCTCTCGGTGAGCGTGGCCTTGATGAGGGTGCTGGTGTCAGAATGGCGGTTCACAAGGAGGGAGCCGCCATGAAAACCATGAACTGGGAACGCCTGCTGGATCCGGTCCGATTGCACGATCCACGTGGCAGCACCCACGATGAAGTGGGGCGCAGTCCCTTTCACAAGGACCATGACCGGATTGTCTTTGCGGGTTCCTTCCGTCGCCTGGGGCGCAAGACCCAGGTGCACCCGTTGACCGACAACGATCATATTCACACCCGCCTGACGCATTCGCTGGAGGTTGGCTGTGTAGGCCGCTCGCTGGGCATGAGCGTGGGCGAGCTGCTGCGTGATCGCCTGCCTGCATGGATCACCCCAGCGGATCTCGGCGTCATCATCCAGGCGGCGTGCCTGGGCCATGACATCGGCAACCCGCCCTTCGGTCATGCCGGCGAGTATGCCATCCGTGACTGGTTCAAGTGTGCCGAGAACAATGGCAGCGGCTTGCTCGACGGGCTGACGCCGCTGGAGCGTGAAGACCTGCTGACCTACGAAGGCAATGCTCAGGGCTTTCGTATCGTGACCCAGATCGAATACAACCAGTTTCGTGGTGGCATGCGCCTTACCGCGGCGACCCTGGGCACGCTGTTGAAGTACCCATGGACAGTGACCCACGGTGGCCAGGCCGGCAAGTTCGGCTGCTATCAGAGCGAGCTTCCCGCGCTGGCACAGGTGGCGGAGCACCTGGGCCTGATCCCCCAGGGCGAGCATCGCTGGTGCCGTCATCCTCTGGCCTGGCTGGTAGAGGCGGCAGACGACATCTGCTACGCCTTGCTGGATCTCGAGGACGGGGTGGAGATGGACATCCTGGACTTTGACGAGGTGGCGGAAATTCTCACCCAGATTGCCGGGGGAGAGCCAGCGGACTATGCCGAGATGTGTCGCAATGGCGTGTCTCAGCGACGCCGTATCGCGGCGCTGCGGGGGGCGGCCATGGAGCGGGCCGTCACCGATGTTGGCAAGGTCTTCGTCGAACACGAGCAGGAACTGCTGTCAGGCACGCTGCAGCAAGACCTGTTGGAGCTGTGCCACCCGGACCTTGACTGGGGGGTGAAGCTGGCCAAGCAGCTGGCGCGCAAGCGGATTTTCCAGAACACGCGCAAGGCCAAGCTGGAAATCGGCGCCTACACGACGTTGGGCATCCTGCTGGAGGCCTTTATCGGTGCGGCGCATGAGCTGCATCACACCGGGCATTCGAGCTTCAAGCATCAGCGGGTACTGGCGTTGATCGGCGAGAATACGCCGCTGCCGTCCTGGTCCTTGTATGACAGCTACCGTCGTATGCTGGACTTTATCGGCGGCATGACCGATCACTACGCGGTAGACCTGGCCCAGGAGATGGGCGGCAAGCTGCGCGGGGATTAGGCAGACTTGCGGAGCGGCTTGCTGTCGGTGCAGGGCACCGCGGCGTTGACGCAAGCGCAGGTAGCGTGGGCCACTGGAAGTATCGGCACGGTGGCGCCACGCGGTTTTCTCGTATACTGAGGGGGAAAAACATAACAAGGGATTGATTTGTGAAAACGCAGACGCCCCCCCAGAGCGATCATGGCTTTGACGTGATCGACAAACCGACCTTCTTCGGTTCGCTGTTTCTTCTTCTTGCCGTCACTGTGCCCCTGGTGATCTTCCCTGAGCAGGGCGCCACCTGGGTGTTGGCAGCCAAGAACTTCATCACCAATGAACTTGGCGTGCTCTATCTGGCGCTCGGGCTGGGCGCGAGCGGCTTCATGCTGTTTATCGTGTTCAGCGATATTGGGCAGATCAAGCTCGGGGACCCTGAAGAACAACCCGAGTTCTCGACGGTATCCTGGGCAGCGATGCTGTTCTGTGCAGGGATCGGAGCCTCGATCCTGTACTGGTCGATGATCGAGTGGATCTACTACTACCAGGCGCCACCGTTTCACGCCGAGCCTCTGTCGCCAGATGCCGCTCGGTGGGCGGCGGCCTACGGCATTTTTCACTGGGGCCCGGTGGCGTGGTCAATCTATCTGATTCCGGCCATCCCGATCGCCTACTTCTACTATGTGCGTAATCACAGCGTGCTCAAGATCAGCGAGGCCCTGATGCCCGTGCTGGGTGAGAGTCGCGCCCATCGCTGGCCAGGCAAACTGATCGATGTGCTGTTCGTGTTTGGCATGCTCGGCGGCGGGGCCACCACGCTGGGCTTGGCGGCCCCGCTGATCAATGAAGGGCTGTATGAGCTGTTTGGTGTGCCCAAGACCCTGGCCGCGCGAATCTTCGTGCTGATGCTGTGCACCGCGATCTTTGGCTACAGCGCCTTTGTGGGGCTCAAGAAGGGGATCAAGGTGCTCTCCGACATCAACTTCTGGTTGGCCACCGGGCTGCTGGTCTTCGTTTTCGTCGTGGGGCCCACCGAGTTCATGGCCAGCACCGGATTGGACGCCTTGGGGCGGGTTCTCAGCAACCTGGTGCACATGGGCACCTGGACCGAGCCCTTTGCGCGATTCGAGAATTTCCAGTCCACTCACTTCCCCCAGGACTGGACCATCTTCTACTGGGCCTGGTGGCTGGTGTTTGCGCCCAGCGTGGGGCTGTTCATTGCGCGCATCTCGCGTGGGCGGACCATTCGCTCCATGGTAGCGGGATCGATCTTCTTCGGCTCCCTCGGCTGTGCCCTGTTCTTTATCGTGCTGGGCAACTACGGCCTCTACCTGCACCTGTCCGGCACCCTGGACCTGGTCACTATCCTCAACGAAGAGAGCGCCACGGCGGCCATCTTTGCCACCCTGTCGACCCTGCCGCTGAGCTATCTGGTGATTTTCGCCTTCACCTTGCTGGCCCTGATCTTCACGGCCACCACCTTCGACTCCATTTCCTACATCCTGGCAGCAGTGGTGCAGAAGGAGGTCGATGAAGAGCCGATGCGATGGAACCGACTGTTCTGGGCCTTCGCGCTGTCGTTCATGCCCGCGGTACTGATGTTCATCGGAGGCCTGGAGACCCTGCAGACAGCATCCGTCGTGGGTGGGGTGCCGTTGCTGCTGGTGGCGCTGCTGCTGTGTATCTCGACGGTGCGAGCGGCGCACTACGACCTGCGCTATCAGCCTGACTATACCGACAAGGAAATCTATATCGAGGAGTTCCCGGAGGATGACCCCTGGACCGAGGAAGGCACCTGGGAGCTTCCGGAAGGTGAACATCATGGCGTCAGCCATGATGATCGTCCCCATGTGGAGGGTGACCCCGGCAGTCATCCTTCTCGCCTGTAGTGGACGCGGCGCGGCGGCCCTTGTTGCGAGGGTCGTCGTCAGGCTGCCTGCGGCAGTGAGGGGGCGCCCAGATGCTCGAGAATGGCGGTTGGGACGGTGGTTTCAGGCGCGTCGATGCCCTGATTTCCGAACAGTCGGTTGAATTCGAGTACCATGGGGCGCCCCTCGACCATGGCAATGTCGAAGCCCGCGTGGTCGATGCCCAGCCGTGACGACAGGCGCTTTACCAGCGCTAGCGCCGCATCGGGCACTGGGTCGTGGCGGATTTCTCCACCTTGCGCCACATTGGTGCGAAAGTCATCCAGCGGACTCTGGCGCCAGTAGGCGGCCAGAATACGCTTCCCTACCACCACGATACGCAGGTCCCGGTCGATCGGCAGATAGCGTTGGGCGTAGAGCAGGTTCTCACTGGACAGATAGTCGATCAGCGCTTGCCGAGAGCGAATCAGACACACACCCTGCCCCATGGCACTGCGCACCCGCTTGGCCACAAAGGGGTAGCCAAAGCGTGCCTCCACGTCGTGTATCGCCTGGGAATTGACGCCCAGGATGGCAGTGTCTGGCGTCGCTTCCGGACAGCAGGCGCGGAAGGCGCGCGTCTGCTCTATCTTGTCATGGCCCAGGTGATAGGTTGCCAGGCTAGGGAAGACTCGTTGGCCAAGGCCATAGGCCAGGGCGTTGATCTGCCAGTACTCGGGGAACAGCAGGGCGTCAGCTTCCGCCAATTCCTGGCGGTGCTCGTCCATGTGGTCAGGCTTGATATAGCGCGCCTGCGAGATCCCCAGGCTCCGTAACGGATCAAAGGTGATCAGCTTCATGAAACAGTTATCCAGAAAGACAACAGAGTGGAAATATCGAGGGCGCGCACCTTGCCAACTGTGGCGCGCCTTTGCAAGTCGCCTGCGGGGAGCTCGGATGACCTACGCGACGGTGGTGGCCGACAAGCCAGGTCAGCGTTGGGCGCTGTCCCTGGCCATGGCGCTGGCCTTGGCCCTGGCAATGTTGGGGAGCACGGTCGAGGCCCACGACGCGGAGGAGCAGCGCGCAGCGCTGCTGGATCTGGAGCAACCGCATTTTGACCATTATGTCCTGGCCTTGACCTGGCATCCCGGCTTTTGCGGCAGCCGTCGTCAGCCGCCGCGGGAATGTCGTGACCCCGCGTTGCTGGCGGGTACCGATGAGGGCTTTGTCTTGCACGGGCTATGGCCGTCTCGCCCAGATCGCTGGATCGCCCAGGGATTGAGTACGCAGGAATGGCAGCGGCAAGGGTGTTTCATCGAGCGTCCGAGACCGGCGGGAGACTTCTGTCAGGCGGGCCCCGCGATTTCACTGTCCGACAGTGCCCTGGAGCAGGAGCTGACGGCCGCCATGCCTGGTAGTGCCAGCTGTCTGGATCGCTACGAATACGCCAAGCACGGGGCCTGCATGGGGATGACGGATGACCAGTACTTTGATGGCTCGCTGGCCCTGGTGGAGATCGTCAACGGCAGTGCGCTGGGAGCATTCGTGCGAGCACAGCGAGGACGTACCGTGGCACGCCGCGATCTGATCGCTGCCTTCGAGGAAAGCTTTGGTCGGGGGAGCGGCCGTGCACTGGCGCTGGTGTGTGGTGGGCCAGGCAATCGCCTGCTGACGGAAATACGCGTCGGCATCGAAGCCGAGCACGTCGACGACTTCCCTGCCCGGCACAGCCTCGCGTCGGTGGCCTTCGGGCGCTGTCCGACCCGCATCGAGCTGCGCCGCAACAGCTAGCGTTGCTCCGGTTAGACAGAGGGGCCCTCCAGATGGCTCAGCTCTCGCGTCAGGGCACGTTTCTGGAGGACATCGATCACCCGGTCGTGGAGGACGGGGTCCATGGCCGTGTTAGCGGGGCGGGCGTCGGTCAGATGGGCTGCCAGGCCTTCGCCGCTGACGACCTGGAGGTCATCTGCGCTCACTTCACGCTCGATCTTCCAGCCTGGCAGCGCCAGGATCCCCTGTACCGGCACGGGCTGTCCCAGCTCACGGCACAGCCAGGATGCCACCCAGCGCGTGGCTTGCCGAGCCTTGCGCTGCGGACGGCGCTCTAGCCAGCCGGGAAAGCGCAGGCGCTCGTGCTCTACCACGACGGTATCCTGAACGTCGCCCGATGGACTGATACCCGGCGTACGTGCGCGCGTCTCGACCACGAAGACGCCGTAGGGAGTGATCGCGATATGGTCGATCAGAAAGGTGTCGGCCGGCACATCATGGAAGACGAAAAAGGGGTGAGCTTCAGGCCGGATAAGGCGTTCCAGCTCCTGCCCGACCGCCAGTTCACACGCCAGACCGAGCTTGATCCGGCGAATGCGTTGATAGTCACGCATCAAACGGAAACTGAATACGATGGCAAGCAGGGTGCACAGCACGCCGTAGAAGGCCCATTCCAGCCAGTTCTGGTGGCGTGAAAACAGCATGCGGCCCATGCCGTAGACGAGCGGAGTCAGCACCAGCACCGGCCCCAGGGCCGCATTCAAGAATAGACTGGCGAAGGCTCTGTCGAGGCGATCGCGCAGCAGCTGCCCTGGCTCTCGCAGGGGGTGTGCATCAAACGGGGAATGCACGCGCGGATCGTGCAAGCTGCGCAGTGCCACCACCACCGTCGCGGCGGCCGCCAGTGGAAACAGAAAGAACAGTGGCAGCAGGTAATCCAGCCAGGCCATCGGCACTCCTTGCCCGTAGCAGAATGTTGTCCATTGTAGACAATGAAGGGGCATCCGGGCCATGCGACCCTTGGACATGTAAACTGGTGGCGCCGGATAGCCAGGCAGATCCGGCCTTTGTTGTCTCTGATGAGGAGCCATCATGCCGGACGCTATCCGCCCGACATTGCTGCCAGCAGCTTTATCACCCAGCGCCCTGGTCGACTTCTGTCACCGTCATCGGCGCATTGCCGTGCTCAGTGGTGCGGGTATCAGCACGCCCAGCGGGATCCCCGACTATCGCGATGCCAAGGGGGACTGGAAACGCTCCCCGCCGATCGATCATCGTGACTTCATGGCCCACCATGGTGCAAGGCAGCGGTACTGGGCGCGGGCGCTGATCGGTTTTCGCGTGCTCAACGACGCCAAGCCTAACCTCGCCCATCGTGCCCTGGCCGAACTGGAGCGGCTCGGCAAGGTGTCCGGCATCATCACCCAGAACGTCGATGGCCTGCATCAGCGCAGTGGCTCCCGGCGTGTGATCGACCTGCATGGCCGCGCCGATCAGGTAGTCTGCATGCAGTGTGGTGCCCGCCAGATGCGGCATGCACTGCATACTGAGCTGGCGCGCCGTAACCCTGACTGGACCTTCGACCACTCCGGGATCGCGGCCGCCCCTGACGGAGATGCGGATCTGGAAGCCGACTTTTCACGCTTCGATGTGCCTGCCTGTGGGCGCTGCGGTGACGGTATCTGGAAGCCAGACGTCGTGTTCTTCGGTGACAATGTGCCTGCGGCTGTTGTGGCTGACGCCCGTGCCCTGCTCGATGACAGCGACGCCTTGCTGGTGGTGGGGTCGTCGCTGATGGTGTTTTCTGGTTTTCGCTTCGTGCGCGAGAGCGTCAAGGCCGGAAAGCCCGTCGCCTGCATCAACCTGGGCAAGACCCGTGCCGATGACCTGTTTACCCTGAAGCTTGATGGGGCCGTCGATCAGGTATTGCCGGCATTGGCAAGCCAGCTGGGTTCTGGCTAGCCGCGGTCTGGTTTTCAGGGCTGTGGTCACCAGGGCTCAGGCTATCAGGGCTTAGGCTATCAGGGCTGTCGCCAGCAGCGTGGTGCATCGTCAGAGGGGCGCCCAGGCTGCCACCTCTTTCTGCCTCTGCTCGCGGCTACCTCTCGCCGCGCGCCAGGGGCCCTTAGCCACCGGCCAGCTTGACCTTGAAGCCTTTTTTCTCGAGGGCTTCCTTCAGCACCTGACGATGATCGCCCTGGATCTCGATGATGCCATCCTTCAGGGCGCCCCCGGTACCGCAGCGCTTCTTCAGCTCCTTGGCCAGTGCCTTCAGTTCCTTTTCGGCCAGTGGCACACCGCTGATGGTGGTGACGCCCTTGCCCTTGCGACCGCTGGTTTCCCGGCGGATGCGCACGATCCCGTCCAGCTCTTCAAGGCGTGCCTGGTCAGCGATCTCATCACAGCGGCAAGCCTCCTTGGGCGCTCGACACTGGGGACAGATATCACCGTGCTCGGTGGAATAGACGAGCGATCCAAGTTGGTCCTTGAGCGATGGCATATGGACTCCTAGCGCGGCAGTGTCACAAACAGGTTGTCGATCAAGCGTGTGGCGCCGAGCCGAGCGGCCACCAGCAGAACGGCCTCGCGGGTATCGGCAGCCACGTGACCCAGATCACGACGGCGTAGCTCCAGATAGTCGGGCCTGAAGCCCAGTGACTCAAGGCGAGTCTTGCCGTGTTGCAGGGTGCGAGCGACGTCTTCGCCCTGCTGCAGCGCCTGTTTCAGCTGCACCAGAGTGCCCTGCAGCTCAGCCGCGGTGGCGTGCTCGGCAGCGCTGAGATAACCATTTCGCGAAGACATCGCGAGGCCCGACGCCTCGCGTACGGTGGGGACGGCGACAATCTCGATGGGCAGGTGGAGATCGCTAACCATGCGCTGGATCACCGCGAGCTGCTGATAATCCTTCTCGCCGAAGCAGGCGACATCGGGCTGGACGATGTGAAACAGCATGCTGACCACGGTCGATACGCCGTCGAAGTGCCCGGGGCGGGAACCTCCGCACAGACCTTCGCTGACCCCGGGTACGCGAACCAGCGTCTGGCCTTCGAGTCCCTCGGGATACATGATCGCCGGCGTCGGGGTGAACACCATATCGCAGCCCGCCGCTTCCAGCTTGGCCAGATCGGCTTCCATGGTGCGCGGGTAGTTGTCCAGGTCCTCACTCGGGCCGAACTGCAGCGGGTTGACGAAGATCGAGGCGACGACCAGGTCACAGCGCTCTCGCGCTGCCTCGACCAGGGCCAGGTGGCCTTGATGCAGGTTGCCCATGGTCGGTACCAGGCCGATTCTGGCACCGGCCAAGCGATGAGGTCGCAGCGCCTCGCGCAGGTCCGCGATGGCGGGGTGGACGTGCATGCTACTCTCCTAGAAACAGTGCTCTGCAGCGGGGAATTCGCGGCTGAGCACCGCTTCGTGGTAGCGCCGGAAGGCACCCTCGATATCTTCAGCCTCGGCCAGGAAGTTCTTGACGAAGCGCGGCGTGCGCCCGTGAGTGACCCCGAGGATATCGTGCATCACCAGGATCTGGCCGTCGGTGTCTGGGCCCGCGCCTATACCGATAACCGGGACCTCCAGGGCCTCGCTGACCGCGCGGCCCAGGCTGGCTGGCACGCATTCGAGCAGAATGACGGAAGCGCCGGCGTCGACCAACAGACGCGCGTCTTCCAGAATACGGGTGGCGGCTTCTGCTTCGCGGCCTTGAACCTTGTACCCGCCCAGTTGGTGCACGGTTTGCGGAGTGAGGCCGAGATGGGCGCATACCGGCACGCCACGTCGGGTCAGCTCGCGGATATCGTCCGCCATCCAACCCTCGCCCTCGACCTTGACCAGCTCTGCACCGGCGCGCATCAGCGCGGCGGCATTGTCGAGCAGGCGCTCGCGGCTCGGATTGCCCATGAACGGTAGGTCGACCATCAGCAGGCTGTCACCCTTGCCGCGTGCGACGCAGCGAGTGTGGTAGAGGATGTCGTCCATGGTGACGGGCAGGGTACTGTCGTGTCCCTGCAGTACCATGCCCAGGGAATCCCCGACCAGCAGCACGTCGATACCGGCGCGGCCGGCGCTGGCGGCGAAGGACGCATCGTAGGCGGTCAGGCAGCTGAAGGGTTCACCGGCGCGCTTGCGAGCCTTCAGCGAGCTCAGGGTGACAGAAGTCATGGCGTGTTCTCGTGTTGGCAACAGGGCGTGCATCGTGGCCGCCCCTGAGTGATTACCGCGGATTGTTACCGATGGGTGAATCTGTGTCGATAGGTAACATTGACCAAGCGGGGGAGAGTCTTCAACTGTGTCTTTGTGAACCGGCTTCACCTGTGTCTTGGTGAACCGGCGTCAACCGTCTACCGGTGAAGCCGTCAGCAGTTGCAGGTCGCCGCGGTGCAGAGCCTCCTCCATCTGCTGAGCAAGGCTGTCGAGGGCCCGCCCATCTGCCAGGGACAGCGCGGGATCGAGTTCGGCCAGCGGCAGGACGACAAAGGCACGGTGGGCGAGCTCTGGGTGGGGCAATGTCAGCCGCGGGAGGGCAAGCGTGATGTTCGCCATCCACAATAGATCCAGGTCCAGCGTGCGAGGCCCCCAGTGGCGCTCTCTTCTGCGTCGATGGCGCTGTTCCAGCGCTTGCAGTTGATCCAGCAGTGCCAGCGGCGACAGCGCGGTCTCAAGCGTAGCAACGGCGTTGACGAAATCCGGCTGATCCTGGGGGCCGACAGGCCGGCTGGCGTACAGGCGCGAGGCCGCCACGCGCCGGGTAAGCGGCAGGCCGTCGAGTTCAGCCAGTGCTGTCTCAACCTGCCTGCGCGGGTTTTCCAGGTTGCTGCCGAGGCCGATATGAGCGATGAAGCGTGCTGCCATCGGGCTCACTCATCCGAAGAAGGCGGGGTGCTGCGCGGCTTGCGACGGCGACGTCTGCGCTTGCGCGGTGCTGCGGTGCCAGCAGGGTCGGCTCCCACCTTGCCAAGCAGTCGGCGTTGTTCGTGCTCGTCGGCCTCCTGGAAGGCCGTCCACCAGTCACCCAGGCCCGGTGCGATCTCACCCGCGGCCTCGCGCAGCAGCAGGAAGTCGTAGGCCGCACGAAAGCGTGGGTGGTCGCGGGTCTGAAAGGCACGCTTGCCGCGACGCATGGGCAGCCGTTGCTGCAGATCCCAGATGTCTCGCATGGGCATGCTGAAGCGCTTGGGCAGGGACACATGCTGAAGCTCGCGGCTGATGACTTGCTGGGCAGCGGCCTGCAAGGCGGGCACGGGCGGCATGCCTTCGGCTTCAAGGTCTCGCTGGCGGCAGTGAACCGGCCCCCACATAAAGGCAGCGAGCAGGAAGGCGGGCGTGACGGGACGGTCATCGCGAATGCGGCGGTCGGTACTTTCCAGTGCCTGTTCGATCAGCGCCTCAGCCCAAGGCAGCTCTTCCATGCACTCATCGGCCTCGGGGAACAGCATGGCGAACAGGCCGTAATCTCGAAGTAGCCGGAAGGTAGCGAGCCCCTCTCCTGAGAGGAACAGCTTCAAGATCTCGTCGAACAGGCGCGCGGGCGGAATCTGCAGCAACAGCGGTGCCATCTCGGCGATGGGCGCTTCGGTGTCCGGCGCGATATCGAAGTCGAGCTTTGCCGCGAAGCGAATGGCGCGCAGCATGCGCACCGGATCTTCACGGTAGCGTGTTTCGGGGTCGCCAATCAGGCGCAGCGTGCGCGAGGCGATGTCATCGACGCCGCCGGCAAAGTCATGCAGCGTGAAGTCGGCAATGTTGTAGTACAGCGCGTTCACGGTGAAGTCGCGGCGCAGGGCGTCTTCCTCGATATTGCCCCACACATTATCGCGCAACAGCAGACCATCATCGGATTGTGAGGCGAGGTGGTCGCCATGGTCATCACGCGGCTTGCCACGGAACGTGGTGACTTCGATGACCTCACGGCCAAATCGCACATGCACGATGCGAAAGCGGCGTCCGATGATGCGTGAGTTGCGAAACAGCTGCTTCACCTGCTCGGGAGTGGCATCGGTGGCGACGTCGAAGTCCTTGGGGTCGATGCCCAACAAGGAGTCACGCAGACAGCCACCTACCAGGTAGGCTTCATAGCCTGCGTTGTGCAACCGGTACAGTACCTTGAGGGAGGCTTCGCTGAACTGGCGACGGGACACGGGGTGTTCGTCACGAGTGAGTACGCGTGGCATCGGCGGTCCTGCGACGGCTTCCTGAGCTCCAAACAGGGACTTCAAGTGTTCTCCTGGGCTCTGCAGAAAGCGGGTAAATCCTTTGATCATGCGGCGATATGGACTCGCGGGGGTCTGAAAGGTGTTGAGTGTAGCGGACGCTTTCTGCCTTGCAAAGCGCGGTCGCCTCAACGTCATGAGTCAGCCATAAGGGGCTGGCGCCGAAGTGGGCTGCCCAGCAGGCATGACGGTGGTGATTGCCGGATAGCAGAAGGGGAGGCCAAGGGCCTCCCCATCAAAGCAGGATGCAGCGTCCGTGCTGCTGATTCTTCTTCGTGATGGCGCATCGCCTTGAATACGCACCACAGTCACCAAGGAGGTTCAGGCAAGCAATGATATTGTTGTTATTGGCGCTCCTGACGGCGACCGCCTCGTATTCAAAACAATAATCCAACCACGACGGCATATGATGCCTCCCCTCGGCTTATTGTCATTGTTGCCGAGAGTGCGCTCTGACGACCTTGTTGCTTTTGTTGGTCGGTCGTCTGTGGCGCGTCGCGTCCTGGTACTCCGGGCTTCGTCGTATTGTTGTTGTTCGACGAATGTGCGCTGCGCTGGTCCCGTGTTGTTCTTGTTGTGGGGCCGCGTCGCCTAGTGCCCAATCCGCCTGCTTCATCATGAAGCGTTGTTGTTGTTAGGGCGGCGGATCTGATCGTGTTCTGACAGATTGTTGTTGTTGGCTGTCCACGATCGCCGGAATTTGTTGTTCTTGCCCAGACTTACTGCAGTTGTCGTGCCTACTTTGATTTTTTTCTTTTTAAACAGCGGCTTGTCTCTTTGTAGTTGGTTCGAGGCAAGCCGCCGGGTTGTTTGTGTTACCTCGGGCTACCCATTTTGGCGCACTCTTTTGGGTTGGATGGTAACAACCGGTGCATCAAGAGGTAGCTGGCGTGCAGGGCCTACAATGCCTGTATTGATCGCTACAGACACTTGCACCATGGTCGAATGAACCAAAGCAGGGGGCATGACAGGAGATCAGCGACATGCTGGCAGTGGAGTGTCTGGCGCCGATGAAAGCCCATTAGGCGCGGCATCGCGCGCCGGGTAGAGAGCGTCGGGCGCCAGGAAGAGGGAGGCGCAGCATCGGGCGCCAAGTAGAGAACGGCGCGGCGTCGGGCGCCAGGAAGAGAGCGGCGCGGCATCGGGCGCCAAGAAGAGAACGCCACGGCGTTGCCTCCAGCGCTGAAGGAAGGCGTCACCTGGAGCGTACGCTGGTCATCACTGGCGTCGAGCAGGGCGCTTTCGAGGTATACCGAGCCGTTGACGCCTTTCCCACAGGCATTTGCGAGAGATGCCCAGCTTGTTGGCGAGCTCGGTCTCGTTCATCTGGTCCTGGTGCTCCAGCACAAAGTGCTGAAAGTAGTTTTCCAGCGACAGGTCGTCGGCGTCACTCTGGGCGTCGCTGCGCGCGACGTCATGCTCCGCCAGGTTGGCCGCCGTCGGCAGGGGATCGGCAAGCGAGCGGGGTGTGACGGGCATGGCAAGGCCCAGGTCATCTGGATGGATCAGCTGGCCCTCGGCCAAGATGACCCCTCTTTCCAGGGCGTTTTCCAGTTCCCTGACATTGCCTGGCCAGGGGTAGTCCGCGATATCCCGGCGTGCGGCACGCGATAATCTCAGCTCCTCCCTCGCATGACGCTTGCAGGTCTTCGCCAGCAGGGCATCGGCGATCTCGAGGATATCGTCCTCGCGCTCCCTCAGCGGAGGAAGGTCGATCTGCATCACATTGAGGCGGTAGTACAGGTCGAGCCGGAAGTCACCGCTTCGCGACAGCGCCCGCAGGTCGCGATGGGTCGCTGCGACAAGCCGCACGTCCACGTGCCGGGTCTCCACCGAACCGATGCGGCGAATCTCTCCTTCTTGCAGCACCCTGAGCAGGCGCGCCTGGGCATCCAGGGGCAGCTCGCCAATCTCGTCCAGAAACAGGGTGCCGCCATGGGCGGCTTCAACCAGGCCGGTGCGGGCTGCGCTGGCGCCGGTAAAGGCCCCTTTTTCGTGGCCAAACAGCTCCGACTCGATCAGCGTTTCAGGAATCGCTGCGCAGTTGACGCAGATGAGCGGCGCGTTGGCACGCCGGCTCTGCTGGTGCAGTGCCCGGGCGACCAATTCCTTGCCGGTCCCGGATTCGCCCAGGATCAGTACCGTGACGTCCGCTGGTGCGGTCTTGCGGATACGGGTATAGACCGTCTGCATGGCAGGGCAGTTGCCGATCATGGTGCGCCGCTGGCCCGCCTCGTCGGCAACCGCGGGCGGACTGCTGCGCTGGCTGGACTGGCGGTGGAGGATGCGGGCAACGGTTTCCAGCAGCTCATCATGATCGAACGGCTTGGCCACGTAGTCGACAGCGCCTTGTTTCAGGGCCTCCACGGCGGAGCGCATGCTGGCGTAGCTGGTCATGATCAGCACCGGGCATGGCGAGGCCAGGGCAATCAGCTCGGTGCCGGGGGCTCCAGGCAGGCGCAGGTCGCTGATGATCAGGTCATAGGCCTGCAAGTCGCGCTGCTGGGCCTGTTCGACCGAGTCGGACTCCTCGACGTGGTGGTCATGTCGCTCCAGCAGGCGATGCAGAGCGGAGCGGATGATGGCTTCGTCTTCAACGATCAGGATTCGGCTCATGGGGTGCGGCGTCCTGGGCGGATCGATGGACAACGGGTGAACACAACCATACCTGAATTCGGGTCCCTCTGGCCTGCCCTGGCAGAGGCGATATGACCTCTACCTTGCCGTCATGTTCGGCGACGATGCTGACGACCAGCGCAAGCCCCAGGCCGGTCCCCTGGCCGGGAGGCTTGGTGGTGGCGAACGGTTCGAACAGGCGTGCGCGGATCTTCGGATCGATCCCTGGTCCGGCGTCGGTCACGCTCAGCCACGGACCTTCTTCACCCTGGCCTGCATCGATGAAGATGCTGTCGGTGGTGGGGCAGGCATCGCAGGCATTGGTGAGCAGGTTGACCAATACCTGTAACAGGCGTTGCTGGTCGCCATACACCTCGACGTGCGGGGCGCAACGATTGGCGTGCGCCAGGGTGGCGTCGGGGCGGGACAGGCGAAGCAGGTGCAGCGCCTGGTCGGCCAACTCCCTGGCTGACACCGTAGTGAATGCGTTGCCGCCGACATGTCTGCCGCCGTGGGCAAACCCCACCAGCGAGCCGACGATTCGCGAGACGCGTTCGGTCAGCACCTGAATCTGTTGGGCCGTCTCCAGCACGTGAGGGTCCGAGGTGTCGTAGCGCAAATTCTGTGCCAGTGAGGAAATTCCGGTGATTGGATTGCCGATCTCGTGGGCGACCCCCGCGGACATCTGCCCGATGGACGCCAGACGGGCGGCATGGATCAGCTCGTTTTCCAGCCATTTCATCTCGCTGTGGTCTTCTACCAGAATGACGGTGCCACCGGCGCTATCCGCGGGAGCCTCGGTATCCAGACGGGCCCGAAGCAGGCTGATGTAGCGTTCGCCCTGGGGCAGCGTCATGGCGTGGTGATAGACCCGTTCACGCTGTCCTGCCAGCACGTCCCCAAGCAGCGTGTTCCAGGGTGTCGGCAGGGCTGCCCGGTGCGCCCCGACCACCTCTTCTCCTGCAATGCCGGTGAGCTCGCTGAGGGCGTCGTTCCACATCAGGATCTCGTCATCGTCGCCGAAGGCGCACAGACCAACCGGAAGTCGGGCCAGCATGTGGCGGTGATGACGACGCAGCTCGTCCAGCTCACGGGCCATGCCGGTAAGGCGCGAACGGTAGGCCTCCAGCCGGTGTTCGACGAAGTGGATATCCTCCCGGGCCGGGGGGCCATCATGGCGGTAGGGAAGGTAGTGATCGACGATATCCTGGGCAATCGATGGCCCCATCAGGCCCGAGAGATTGGCCTGGATCCGCTCGCGCAGTCGTCTCAGGGCGTAGGGCCTGGCGTCATTGGCCGACAGACGCAGGCTGGCCAGGGCCTGGTTGACCTCGCGCTCGGCGACGTCTTCACCCAGGGCGCTAGCCAGGCGCTTCTTGGCGTCATCACCATCGGCGATGGACAGCGGCAGCCGCTTGTGGCGAATGACCGCATCGACCGAGCAGGCTTCGGCAGCGGCACGCTCCTGTGGGGACGTGGACGAGGCCAGGGACACCAGAATCAGGCTCAGGGCATTGAGCCCCAGCGAGGTCAGCGATACCTGATACCAATCGGGTAGAGGGGCAAGGCTGTCGCTACCCAGCAGACTCAGCAGGAGGTCAAGCGGTGCCAGCAAGGGGGGCAGCGGGGTAATCAAGGGCAGCCATAGCCCCAGGCACCATACCAGGGTACCCAGCCCGAGCCCCGTCATCACACCCTTGCGGTTGGCTCCCGGCCAGTACAGCAGCGCCAGCAGACCAGGCAGGCATTGGGCCATACCAATCACCGAGACCAGGCCCAGACGTGTCAGTTCGGTGGAGGCATCGACCGCCTGAGAGAAGCCCCACCCTGCGAGAATCACGGTGGCAATCAGGGCGCGTCTTAACCATCGCAGGCGACGGTAGAGATCGGGCTGTTCCACCGGGGGGTGGGCGATCAAGGCCAGATGGTTGAGCATCATTCCGGCCAGGGCCAGTGCGGTGAGAATCAGCGTGCCGCAGGTAGCGGCCAGCAATGCAATGAACGCTATCGCCTGCACGCTCGGTGATGTGGACAGTGCGAAGATGGCGTAGGTGGCGGTCTGAGCGCTATCGGCGACTCCCAGCCGCTGTGCGCCCCACAGGATCAGTGGCACCGGCAGGGCCAGCAGCAGTAGCAGCAGTGGCACTCCCCAGCCTGCCGCCAGCAGAGTGCGGCGACTCAGCGGCCGAGCGAAGCTGATATGGAACATGTGGGGCATCAACAGGGCGGAGCCAAAGAACAGCAGCAGCAGGGTTCGCCACTGGGCAGCATCCAGCTGGTGCGCCTGCTGCAGGTCGGCAGCCGGGCCTGATAGCCACTGTTCCAGCTCCCCTGGACCGGAAAAAATGGTATACAGCGCATAGGCCCCGAGCGCGAGGAAGGCGGCCAGCTTGATCAGCGATTCGACCGCCATGGCAGCGGTGAGACCATCGTATCTGCGGTGCGCGTGGGTGTGACGGGCACCGAAAAGAATCGCGAACAGCGTGATAATCGCGCAAAAGCACAGTGAGAGTAGCCAGGCGGGGGCCGCTGCGGTGACATGCTGGATGGCTTGTCCCATGGCCTGCGCCTGCATGGCCACCAACGGCATGGCGGCGGTCAGGCTTAATAGCGTGACGCTGGTACCGACCCAGCGTGAGCGAAAGCGAAAGGCAAACAGGTCGGCCAGGGACGACAACTGATGGGTGCGTGCCAGGCGCTGCAGCGGGACCAGCAGCACAGGGGCGAGCAGAAAGCTGCCGGCGGCCCCAAGCGAATATGCCAGATAGCCGTAGCCCCACTGCCAGGCGACACCGATGCTTCCCGCCAAGGCCCAGGCATTGGCGTAGACCCCCAGGGCGAGAATGCCGACGAGGGGGCTTCGACTCCAGCCGGCGGGAACCCAGTGGCGTTCTACTGCGGTAGCGACGGCAAACAGCACCACCAGATAGCCGAGACCCAGTAGCGTGACGGCGGCAGCTTCAGCGTTCATCCAGGGCCCGTTTCTGCTCCAGCCACAGGGTCAAGGCGATCAGCACACCCCAGATGAGAAACGGGCGGTACCAGGCACTGCCCTGTTGGCCCCAGCCGGTCATTAGCAAAGGGGACAGCAAATAGCCACAAAACACCAGCAACAGCATGACGCGATAGACGTACACGTTAGTCTCTCCGTCCCGGCAATGGGCGATGCGCTGCACGGATCAGGCCCATAGCGCCGAGCCCTGAACCCTGAGCACTCTCTTCTGAGCACTCTCCTCTGAGCACTCGCCTTCAGGTCCAGGGTGTGCCCGTCCCCGTGCCCGCGCGTGGCCACCGTTACTCGGACGCTGTCACACCCAGCAGATCAGCGGATATGGCATGCGTCACCATGGCGTCAGGGCGCCATGCCCTGCAGGCGCTGACGAGCTGTTCGGCCACCGGCGCTGAGCGTGAGGCCGGGTCAGGGCGTTGGCCCAGGCAGGCCAGGGTGGCGTACAGCAGCTGGCGAATCTCGCGCTCAGTATCAGGTAGCGGCTTGGCCAGGTTCTGTTTGGACAGCTTCTGCCCATCCTGCCCCATTACCAGCGGCAGGTGAAGATAGCTCGGCGGCTCAACCCCCAGAGCCAGATAGAGCTGGAGCTGCCACGGGGTGTTGTCCAGCAGGTCCAGGCCGCGCACCACGTCGCTGATGCCTTGGTCGATATCATCCACTACCACCGCGAGCTGGTAGGCCCACAGGCCATCCTTGCGCTTGAGCACCACATCGCCCAGCGCTGCGGGGTCGAAGCGCTGATAGCCCTGAACACGGTCCTGCCAGCTGACAGGGCGCGCGCCCAGATCACTGCGCAGCCGCCAGGCACAGGCGATGTCGGGGCGTCGAGTGCCTTGGCGGCACCAGCCTGGGTAGATCCCGTAATCTCGCCATTGGCGACGCGAACAGCTGCAGCGGTAGGCCATGCCCTGCTGGGTAAGTCTGGCAAGCGCGGCCTCATAGGCGTGATCACGCTGGCTCTGATAGCGAACCTCGCCGTCCCACTCGAGGCCAAAGGCTTCCAGCTGCCTGAGGATGGTGTCGGCAGCGCCAGCCGGACAGCGCGGTGGGTCAACGTCCTCGATCCGCAGACTCCAGCGCCCTGCCTGATGACGTGCATCCAGGTAGCTGGCGACGGCTGCGACGAGTGAGCCCGCATGCAGTGGGCCTGAAGGTGTGGGGGCAAAGCGACCGTGGACGTGGGGCATGGAGCATTAACCCTGGTCGAGTGAAGGGCGAGAGGGATAGCGTGAGCGCGGCACGTCGCGTTCGGCAGATACGCAAGCGGGCACCCGCAGGTGCCCGCTTGGCGAAGGGACCGGCCCGGGTAGGGTCAGCCGCCGAGCTGTTTTTCCTTGAGCTCGGCCAGTGTCTTGCAGTCGACGCACAGGGTGGCGGTCGGACGGGCCTCGAGGCGGCGGATGCCGATTTCGACGCCGCAGGCCTCACAGAAGCCGTAGTCGTCCTCGTCGATCGCTTCGAGGGTTTCGTTGATTTTCTTCAGCAGCTTGCGCTCGCGGTCGCGGGTACGGAGTTCAAGGCTGAAGCCTTCCTCCTGGGTAGCCCGGTCGGCAGGATCGGCGTAATTGTTGGCTTCTTCCTGCAGATGACGAACGGTGCGATCAACCTCTTCCATCAGCTCCTGCTTCCAGCCCAGCAGGATCTGTCGGAAGTGCTCGAGCTGCTTCTCGTTCATGTACTCTTCGCCCGCGGCCGGCTCGTACGGGATGAACTTCTTGGGCGCTTCCGGCTTCTTCTGTGCAACTGGCATGGGATTGCCTCATTACTTTAGTGACTGCTGATCAATACCCCACGCAAGGCTAAGGTATCTCACGCCAAAGGGAAGGTTGTTTAGCTGATATTTAGCCTGAGTGCAACACTTTTGAGCGCTGTCCGCCGGTTTTGTGCCCAAAGTCTTAGGGGTTTCTCGATCAGGACAAGGAAGCCCTGTTTTTTGGCGGTGGGGAGGTGGCGACGGACGGCGCCGTGATTCCATGTTTCAATATGTGAGTTGGACCATGGGAAGTTGCCCAGGTTCGCCAGCAACCCCCTTGTTGGAGACGTCATAATGAGCTGGAATGCCCGGGTCGAGGGTGTAGCGCCGTTTCGCGTGATGCGTTTGCTTGAGTTGGCACAGCAGCGTGAAGCCGCCGGAGAGGATGTGATTCACCTTGAGGTCGGTGAGCCGGATTTCGAGACGCCTGCGCCGATACGCGAGGCCGGCGCCCGAGCGCTCGAGCAAGGCCATACCCGCTACACCCCTGCCACCGGCATTCCCGCCCTGCGGGAGGCGATCGCCCAGCACTATGCCGAGCAGTTTGCGGCCGAGGTCTCACCGCAGCGCATCATTGTGACCCCGGGGGCTTCCGGGGCCCTGCTGCTGGCCAGTCAGCTGCTGGCGGGGGCTGGAGATCGGGTGTTGATGGCAGACCCTAACTATCCCTGCAACCGGCACTTCATGGCGTTGGCTGGCGCAGAGGTCGATGCGGTGCCTGTAGGCCCCGATAGCGCGTGGCAGCTGAATGCCGCTCTGGTAGAGCGCCATTGGCAGACGTCGACGCGGCTGGCCATGCTGGCATCCCCCTCCAATCCTACTGGCCACGTGCTTGATCGGCAGGCGCTGGCGGACGTGGTGAGCTGCGTTGCCGAGCGGGGCGGGGAGCTGTTGGTCGATGAGATCTACCAGGGGCTCAACTATGGCGTAGCGCCGCAATCGGTGACCTCGCTGACGGATCGAGCCTTCGTGGTCAACAGCTTCTCCAAGTACTTCGGCATGACCGGCTGGCGCCTGGGGTGGTTGGTCGCGCCTGAGTCGGCCGTGGAGCCGCTGACACGATTGGCGCAGAATGTCTTTCTGGCGGCGTCTACGCCGGCACAACATGCTGCGCTGGCGGCCTTCACACCGTCCTGTCTGGCATTGCTCGAGGAGCGTCGGCGCGAGCTTGGCGAACGGCGTGATGCCTTGCTCAAGGGACTGGCGACGCTTGGGCTGGCACCCTCTTTGCCTCCCCAGGGGGCGTTTTATCTGTGGCTGGATATTTCCGCCTACAGTCACGACAGTGAAGCCTTCTGCCGGCGTCTGCTGGAGGAGGAAAATGTCGCCATTACCCCAGGCACCGACTTTGCCCTGAGCGGGGGGGAGCATCATGTCAGAATCGCTTTCACCACGGGGATTCCGCGCCTGCATGAGGCGGTCGAGAGGCTGTCGCGCTTTCTGGCGAGGCACGGCTGATGGACTATCCGCCGCTGGTGGGGGGCACCCTGCTTCGACGCTACAAGCGTTTTCTGGCCGATGTGCGTCTCGATGATGGCCGAGAGGTGGTGGCGCATTGTCCCAACACCGGGTCGATGCGCGCCGTGAACGTTCCTGGGGCTCGGGTGTGGCTGTCGGCCAGCGACAATCCGGCGCGCAAGCTGGCCTGGACCTGGGAGCTGATCGAACTGCCTGATGGTGACGGCGGCTCAGGAGTGTCACTGGCCTCGGTCCATACCGGGCGCGCCAACCGGATCGTCGAGGAGGCATTGGTCGAGGAGAAGGTGGTCGAGCTGAGGGGCTATGCCCAGTTGAAGCGTGAGGCCAAGATCGAGGATGCCCGCCTGGATTTCAGGCTGGATGACCCGGCTCGCCCACGCTGCTACGTCGAGGTCAAGCAGGTCACGCTGCGCGAGGATGATGGGCATGGTTACTTTCCCGACGCCGTCAGCGAGCGCGGACGCAAGCACCTTGAGACCCTGGCGCGGCTGGCCTCCCAGGGAGAACGGGCGGTGCTGCTGTTCCTGGTGGCCCATGAAGGCATCGATGACGTGGCGCCGGCACAACACCTGGACCCAGGCTACGCCAGCACCCTGCAACGGGTGACAGGCACTGGCGTCGAAGTGCTGGCCTATCGGATCTGTGCCTCACGGGATGAGCAGGGGAGGCCTCTGGCGCTGTCGCTGGACACGTCGTTGCCGGTGCGTGTCGACGGTCGCTACCCGCAATCCCGTTAGGCGACGCTGGGGCGTCTCGCTGGCGTCATGGTGACGGAGCCGGCTGGCACTCTGGCAGGGCCGCCAGAAAGCGTTCTATCGCAGAGGACCCGCGGGCATCGCCTGTGACCTGCTGCCACCAGTGACGGTGAACGCCCCTGATTCTGACCTGTACCTCAGGTATGCCGATGACCTGCGCCATGGCCATGCGATGCAGGCCCTTGTTGATCTTGACCAGATGCCCGTGGCGGTTGATGGCCGCCCCCAGCCGGTCTTTGCCCAGCCCCGCGTCAAAGCCAAAGCAGGCCATGGCCTCCATATACAGCAGGTAGCGGCGCAGGTAGGCCAGAATTCTCTCCGGGCGATCCAGCACCATGCCATCCGAGTGAGAGGCGACCGGTTTGCCGCGTGCCAGGCGCTCGGCCAATTGGTGGTAGCTGCGGCTGCCGCTGGGGGCGCGGCGGTGTTCCCAGATATCGGCGATAAAGTGCATGCGTCGGCTCGACAACGCATGGGTGGTGGGAATATCCCAGTCCCCATCCCATAGCAGCTGGTCGCTGATGCGATGGCGTTGACGTCGGTCGGGGAAGGACCGCGGATAGTGCACGTGCTGCAGCAGCCGGCGAGGATCCACGTTGACATCCAGGGCATCGGCGTAGCGAGCTTCGATGCCGCGACGGGGCAAGCCCCGCTGCTCTATACGTTGGCTGCCGGGTGCCTGGTTGAGCCAGGCGCTCAGCGCTAGCTGCTCCATCGGCAGCGTCAGCGAGCGGTTGACGACAACCTTGGCACGTTGCGCCAGCCTGGACAGACTCATGCGTGGGCCGAGGCTGGGGTCGAACAGGCTGGGGTCTGCCGGTTCGCCGCTGGGTGTAAGAGGCATGTCCCGCCCCGCATTCAGCAGGCTGATGGCCGTGCAAAGCCGCGCTTTCAGTGCGCTATCCACCGCTACCGGGGGAAGCTGCTGATACAGCGCCAGCAGGCTCTCAGGCGACGGCGATGGCGGCCGGCTCAGGGCCACCGGCAGGCTCACTTGATCCACATCCAGCTGCCATTGGGTGAGCGTGGGTGGCGCCGCGATGGCTTGGCATTGACTGGCAAGGCGCGAGGCGAAAATCTTGAGCAGCCACTGGTGAGGCGACTCGAGAGAAGGCTCGAACCGCCAGACGTTATGCCAGGCAATGACCAGGGTGTCATGAATGACGTCTTCCACGTCCTGGGCGGTCTCGAGAAACTGCTGGGACACGGCGCTGAGGTGAGGAACGACCAGGCACGCCAGGGACTCGAGGCCCTGCGTAGCGCCTGCAGCGCACTCATTCAGGGCATCGCCTAACGCTGTTGTTACGGGCGGCGCAGGTTGCTTGTCAGTATCACTGGTCACGATAGAACCGTTGTACAAAGCTCAGGGTTTCAGGAGCGGCGTTGCGATCCAGCTGGAGCAGCAGGCGAAAACGCATGGGGGCGCTGGTGTCGATGCTGAAGGTGGCGTAGCGCGAGATACCGTTACCTTCGCGCAGGGTACGAAAGGCCAGAGGGGTGTCATGGCTGGTGCCGACCACCGAGACGCTACCTTCCGTCGCGACGTTCAGCGCCTCGCCATCAGCGTCTCTCACACTCAGGGTAATCAAGCCCTGGTGAGGAGAGCGCTGGATACCGAGACGCCGTGACACTTCCTCGGGCAGGGCATTGCTGGCCATCACCCCGTAGTGAGCCTCGACATCGCCAAAACGCTCGAACTGCTGAGCGCTTGCCGTGGTGGTCAGGATCAACAACAGTGCCAGGGTTGCCGCGTAACGCCAGCCTCTGCCCTTCATGCTTGCCTCCTTATGTCGCAGTGGCTCCGTGTCGCGCTAGCTCAGTGCCGCACGAGCCCAGTGCCACAGTAGCCCAGTGCCACAGTAGCCCAGTACCGCGATGGCTCAGTCGTTGCGAGTCACGCGGAAAATGGCAATCTCTCCGAACAGGTTGGGCCACAGCCGCGACAGGCGTCTACCCTCGTGATCCTTGATGCCGACCGCGCGATCGATAATGGTTAGTCCCTTGTCCCGGCACAGCGCTTCGAAGTCGTTGAAGGTGGACAGGTGAATGTTGGGCGTGTCGTACCAGGCGTGGGGCAGCGACTTCGATACCGGCATGTAGCCGCGAAGCCCCAGGTGCACGCGATGGCGCCAGTAGGCGAAGTTGGGGAAGGTAATGATGCACTCTCGAGCCACACGCATCATCTCATCCAGCATCAGGTCAGGCCGCCGCAGGGCCTGCAGTGCCTGGGTCATGATGACTAGGTCGCAGGCATCATCTTCGAAGTTGGCCAAGCCATCGTCCAGGTTCTGTTCGATGACGTTGACGCCCTTCTCGACGCAGGAGGTGATGCCGTCCGGGTCAATCTCCAGGCCGTAGCCGGAGACGCCTTTGTCACGCGCCAGGGCGTGGAGCAGCGTGCCATCACCGCAAGCCAGGTCGAGCACATGAGCCCCTTCGGGGACCCAGCCGTGGATCAAGGTCAGGTCAGAGCGCATTGTCGTTCTCCTGGCGGGAGGTCAGTCCAAGGTCGTTGGCGACACGCTGCATGAACCCGGCGAAGACCGCCTGATAGCGGGGTTCCGGCATCAGGAAGGCATCGTGACCGTGGGGTGAGTCGATATTGGCAAAGCTGACCGATTTGCCGGCCCGAATCAGGGCGTTGACCAGCTCCTTCGACCGCGACGGCGGGAAGCGCCAGTCGGTGGTGAAGCTGACCACCAGAAAGGGACATTGAGCCGGGGCCAGCGCCTTGGCCAATTCGCCCTGGTGGGGGGCGGCGGGATCAAAGTAATCCAGGGCCTTGGTCATCAGCAGGTAGGTGTTGGCGTCAAACGAGGTGGAAAAGGCGTCGCCCTGATAGCGCAGGTAGGACTCCACCTGAAACTCGACGTCGAAGCCGAAATTGAGATCATCGCTGCGCAGGTCTCGACCGAACTTCGAGCCCATGGCGTCTTCCGACAGGTAGGTGATATGTCCCACCATGCGCGCCAGCTTCAAGCCGCGGCGTGGCAGCGTGTCATGATCAGCGTAGTGGCCGTCATGAAAGTCCGGGTCAGAGCGGATGGCCTGCCGGGCCACCTCGTTGAAGGCGATATTCTGTGCCGACAGTTTCGGTGTAGCGGCGATGACGACCGCATTGGCGATACGCTCTGGATAGGCGAGCGACCATTGCAGTACCTGCATGCCGCCCAGGCTACCCCCTACCACGGCTGCGAAGCGGGTGATACCGAGGCGGTCGGCAAGGCGTGCCTGGCTGTCGACCCAGTCGCATACCGTGACCATGGGAAAGTCGGGGCCCCAGCGTTGACCGGTTTCCGGATTGATGCTGGAAGGACCGGTGGAGCCATGGCAGCCGCCGAGATTGTTCAGCGAAATCACGAAGAAACGGTCGGTATCGATGGACTTGCCGGGGCCAATGTGGGCATCCCACCATCCTGGCTTGCGGTCGCTGTCGTCGTGGTATCCCGCTGCGTGGTGGTGACCTGACAGGGCATGGCAGATGAGGACCGCATTGCTGCGGTCTTCATTGAGCGTGCCGTAGGTCTCGTAGATCAGATCATAGGTCGTGAGCGTCTTGCCGCAGACCAGCGGCAGTGGGTCGTCGAAGTGCGCCATTTGCGGCGTCACCAGTCCGACCGAATCGCGAGTAGGCTCGGGCATCAGTCGTATGTGTCCAGTGCAAGTTGGTGTTGTCGTGGGCCTGACGTCTGCGGTACTACAGACCGACCAGCATGCCGGAAATACCGGCAGCGCGAACCAGCGAGCCCACCACGATCCCATCGATCAGATTGATGCCGATGAAGACCACAATGGGTGACAGGTCCAGCATTCCCAGTGGCGGAATGACGCGACGGACCGGTGACATGATCGGCTCGACCAGTTGCATCACCAGTAGCGCGCCGGGGTGGCTGGCGTTAGGCGCGACCCAGCTTAGAATGATCATCACGATCAGCGCGAAGAAATAGATCTTCAGAATGGCGCTGGCCAAGGCGGCAACGCCGGCAATGGCAAGTCCGTCCAGGTTGGGCATGCCCACGCCAGCCAACTGCAGCAGAATGACGATACTGATCACCTTGACCAGAAAGCCTGCCGCCAGCGTCGCCAGGTCAAAGCGCCCCATCACCGGCCCAAGAACGCTTTGAAAGGGGCGGACGACGGGCTGGGTGATCTTGACCACCGACTGGCTCAGCGGGTTGTAGTAGTCGGCCCGTGATGCCTGCAGCAGAAAGCGCAGCATCAGCAGGAACATGAAGATGTTGATCAGGGTGTTGACCAGCAGCAGGCCGGCATTTCCCAGTTGACTGCCCATGTGGGCTCCTCCGTCTTGGTTTAACTCTTGCCGAGTTCGGCGGACATTTCCTTGGCACGCTGGGCGCAGGCCTGCATGGCGCCATCGACCGCTTGCCGCAGTCCTGCCTGTTCGAGATGCTCTATGGCCTTTTCTGTGGTGCCGCCCGGCGACATCACGTTGCGCTTGAGCTCACCCGGGGGCTTGTCACTGCTCATGCCCATCGCGGCAGCACCGTAGGCGGTCTGCATGGCGAGTCGGCGTGCAGCATCGGCATTGAGCCCCAGCTTGATGGCCGCTTCTTCCATCGCCTCGAACATCAGGAAGAAGTACGCAGGAGCGCTGCCAGATACCGCCGTGACGGCTTCCAGTAGCGACTCCTCATCGACCCACTCGACGATACCAACAGCGCTCATCAAGTCACTGACCGCGTCGCGTTGTTCGTCGGTGACGCGCGAGTTGGCATAAAGCCCCGAGGCGCCCTTGCCGACCAGCGACGGAGTGTTGGGCATGCAGCGCACGACAGGCAGGTCGCCACCCAGCCATTGTTCCAAGGTCTCGGCGCTGAGGCCAGCGGCGACCGACATGATCAGCGGCTTTTTCGCTTGAATGCCGTCTTTCAGAGTCTCGCATACCTGTCGCATGATCTGTGGCTTGACCGAAAGCACCACCACATCGGCATCCGCGATGGCGGCCATGTTATCGGTGGTGGTGCGAATGCCCAGGGTGTCGGCGAGGGGGGCAAGCGTACTCTCCCGTGTGGCGGTGGCGGTGATGGCGTCGGCGGGATAGCCGCTGTGGACCATTCCGCCGAAGATCGCGCTTGCCATGTTGCCGGCGCCGATGAAGGTCACGTTACGGGCCATGCGGTGCTCCTTGGATGTTGAGCCGATGTTTGTGCCGGTGTTGAAACCGGTGTGGGAACCGCTGTCGACACCTCGAGCGATGCAGATGCCGTGCCGCAGTCCAGGGGCTGAGACCTGTGCTGCTGTTCGCTACTGGCGCGAGCCAAAGATGGCTGTGCCCAGCCTGACCATGGTGGCGCCTTCTGCGATGGCGGCCTCCAGGTCTGCGCTCATTCCCATGGACAAGGTATCAAGTGGCGCTTGCGGCAGCTGTTCGCGCAACGTAGCGAGTGCCGATGCCAGCTGTCGAAAGGGCTGGCGCTGGGCCTTGGTGTCGTCGCAGGGGGCCGGTATGGTCATCAGCCCGCGTAGCTGTAGGCCGGGCAGGGCGGCGACCTGCGCCGCCAGCTCGGGAAGATCCTCAAGGCCTACGCCGGACTTGGACGGCTCGTTGCTGACGTTGACCTGCAAGCAGATGTTCAGGGGCGGCAGGTGTGCAGGGCGCTGCTCGCTCAAGCGTCTGGCGATCTTGACGCGGTCAACGCTGTGAACCCAGGCAAAGTGCTCGGCAACGTCACGTGTCTTGTTGGACTGCAGCGGCCCGATGAAATGCCAGCAGATAGCGTCACAGTCTTCCAGCGCCTTCTGCTTCTCCAGCGCTTCCTGCAGATAGTTCTCGCCGAAATCGCGCTGTCCCTGCTCATAGGCCTCGCGGATCATGCTGGCGGGCTTGGTCTTGCTGACAGCCAGCAACAGGGCATCGTCAGGCCCGCGCTGAGCCGCTTCAAGCGCCCGCAACATGCGTGTTTGGGCTGAGATCAAGGATTCAGTGATCGTCGTGGTCATCGGCCTGGGTCTGTCCTATGGTGGGGCTCCCTGCCCTGGATCAGGGCGTAAAGCCTGGTAAGCCCATGGATATTACCGAACTGCTGGCACTCTCGGCAAAGCAGGGCGCCTCGGATCTGCACCTGTCCGCGGGGTTGCCGCCCATGATGCGGGTCCATGGTGTCCTGAGTCGTTTGCCCGGCCCGCCTCTTGACGATGCGCTGGTCAGGTCCCTGTTGGATGCGGTCATGGCAAGCGACGTGCGCGACCAGTTCGCACGCACCCAGGAGGCGGACTTCTCTCATCATATTCCGGGCCTGTCGCGCTATCGTGTTAACGCTTTTGTGCATCAGCGAGGGGCTGCTGCGGTACTGAGGGCGATTCCTGATCGAGTTCCCTGCTTGAGTGACCTGGGGATGGGGGAGGTCTTCGAGCGATTGGCCGCGCTGCCACGAGGCCTGGTACTGGTGACAGGCCCCACCGGCTCCGGCAAGAGCACGACCCTGGCGGCCATGATTGATCACATCAATCGACATCGCCACGACCACATCCTGACCATCGAAGACCCTATCGAGTTTATCCACCAGAGCCAGCTTTCGTTGGTGTCACAGAGGGAAGTACACCGTCATACCCAGAGCTTTGCGGTGGCGCTGCGCAGTGCTCTCAGAGAAGACCCCGATGTGATTCTGGTGGGAGAAATTCGCGACCGAGAAACAGCGCATCTGGCGCTGACCGCTGCCGAGACGGGCCACTTGGTGTTTGCCACCTTGCATACGGCGTCGGCGGTGAAGACGATCGACCGTCTTATCGACACCTTTCCAGGCGACGAAAAGGATGCCGTACGTGCCATGCTGTCGGAGTCATTGCAGGCCGTCATTTCCCAAGCCTTGTTGCCAGGCACCCAGGGAGGGCGAGTCGCCGCGCGAGAGATCCTGCTGGTCAACCAGGCCATCCGCCATTTGATTCGTGAAGGCAAGCTGGCACAGGTGTATTCGGCCATGCAGACCGGCGGACAGGCCGGCATGCAAACCCTGGATGCCGACCTGGCGACACTGGTGGCGAAGGGCAATGTGTCTCGGGAGGTGGCGCAGCGTTTGTCGCGTGAGTCGCTAGCACCCCAGGGCGACTCAGCTGGCAGTTGGGGTGAGCCGCGGGGCGGATGGTCCTGAGTCCGCCTGAGGGGCGGGACGAGGCATTCCTTGTTGCTGCGGAAATGCCCTCGTCCTCGGAGCGGTATGACGTCAGCGTGAGTAGATGCCGCCCAGCACCCGCGCTCCGCTGGCGCCGGTGACAGAGGGCAAGTTACCGGCCAGGTGTTCAATCCTGGCATAGGCTAGCCAAGCGAAGGCTGCGGCCTCGAGCCAGTCGGCGGGCCATCCCAGGGCGTCGCTGTCGAGGACCCTGGCCTGCGGTAGACGCCGTTCAATTCTGGTCATCAGGTCGGTGTTGCGCGCGCCACCTCCGCAGGGGATGAGGTCGATATCACGAGGAGCATTGAGCTGCTGGCATGCCATCTCGATGCCCATGGCCACACTGGCGGCGGTCAGTTCAGCCAGCGTGGCTTGAACGTCCTGGGCAGTTTCACGGCCGCTGAGACGAGACTCGGCCCAGTCCAGATGGAACAGCTCGCGACCGGTGCTTCTGGGAGGCGCCAGATGGAAGTAAGGCTCCGCCAGCCAGCGCTCCAGCAGCTCTGTGTCTACCGTCCCACCAGCCGCCCAGCATCCTTGGGCGTCGAACGGCTGCTGGTGGTGGCGTTCGTGCCAGGCATCGAGCAAGGCGTTGGCGGGACCTGTGTCAAAGCCCAAGGGGGCGTCCTGCAACGTCAGCGGGGGAAGCAGGGTCAGGTTGGCGATGCCGCCAAGGTTCAGCACCAGGCGCCAGCGCTCGTCATGGCGAAAGACCTGCTGGTGAAAGATGGGCGCAAGGGGAGCGGCCTGACCGCCAGCGGCAAGGTCGCGGCGACGAAAATCGGCGACAACACTACATTGGGTCAGCTCGGCCAGGCGGCTGGGATTGTCGAGCTGCAGCGTGTAGGGCGGGGCGCCGCTAACGTGGCCGTAGGGTGCGTGTTCGATCGTCTGGCCGTGGCTGCCTATTGCGGTAATATCGGTGGCGACCAAGCCTTGCTGCTTGAGTAGCGCGCTGACGGCGGCGGCCTGACACTGGCAGAACGCTTCCTCGGCAGCGGCCAGGTCGGCGAAGGCGACGCAGTCGGCATGGGCCAATTGCCACAGTTGACGGCGTAAAGCATCTGGCATGGGGTGGCCCAGGCTTCCTTCCAGAGAAGGCTCGCCTTGGTCATCTATGTGCACCATGGCGGCATCTATACCGTCCATGCTGGTACCTGACATCAGTCCGATGAAGCGTTGCATGGTGTCGTCGTCTCAACCGCTGGAAAGGTTCATGGTAACATCGCCGCCACTATTGAAACCTGGTGCTGGCGCAACCTGCTGTTGGCGTCGCGCCGCTGTTTGGTCATGAATGAAGGGCCCCGCTGACACAAGGGGGTGGCCGACATAGCTGAAGTGAGGAGTGGAGTGGATACCATGAGCGAAGTGGACGAGGCCCTGGCGCTGATACAGCGCGGCACCCACGAGATTCTTCTGGAAGACGAGCTGAAGAAAAAGCTCGCCTCCGGTCGCAAGTTGCGGATCAAGGCGGGCTTCGATCCTACTGCGCCTGACCTTCACCTTGGTCATAGCGTGCTGCTGACCAAGATGCGCCAATTCCAGGACCTGGGCCACGAGGTCATTTTCCTGATTGGTGACTTCACTGGACGTATCGGTGATCCGACCGGCAAGAACGTGACGCGCAAGCCTCTCACTGAAGATGAGGTCAAGGCTAACGCTCAGACCTATAAAGAGCAGGTCTTCAAGATTCTCGACCCCGAGAAGACGGAAGTGCGCTTCAATGCCGAGTGGTTCTCCCAGATGAGTGCAGCCGACATGATCGAGCTGGCCGGGCAGACCACGGTGGCGCGTATGCTCGAGCGAGACGACTTCGAGAAGCGCTACAAGGGTGGGCAGGCGATTTCCGTGCACGAGTTTCTGTATCCGCTGGTACAGGGCTACGACTCGGTCGCGCTGAAGGCGGATATCGAGCTCGGTGGGACAGACCAGAAGTTCAACCTGCTGATGGGGCGCGAGGTCCAGAAGCATTTTGGACTTGAGCCTCAAGTCGTGATCACCATGCCGCTGCTGGAAGGGCTGGATGGTGTGCAGAAGATGTCCAAGTCACTGGGTAACTATGTTGGCGTGGATGAGGCTCCCGGGGCGATGTTCAACAAGCTGGTGTCGATGCCTGACAGCTTGATGTGGCGCTATTTCGAGCTACTGTCGCTCAAGGACAACGCTGCGATTGAAGACTTGCGTCAGCGTATCGAGCGCGGAGACAACCCTCGTGACATCAAGATGGAGCTGGCTCGCGAACTGATCGCTCGCTATCACGGCGAAGAAGCCGCTGCCAACGCGCACAGAAGTGCCGGCAATCAGTTGGCAGAAGGTGAGTTGCCTGAAGACCTGCCTGAAGTCGAGGTGAGCTTCGAGGACAGCGAGCAGGCGCCTATCGCCGCGGTACTGAACCGTTCAGGTCTGGCCAACAACAGTGCCCAGGCGAAGGACATGCTGGGCAATGGCCGCGTCAAAGTCGACGGTGACGTGGTGGCCAAGGACACCATGCTGGCGGTCGGCAAGAGCTATGTCATTCAGGCTGGCAAGAAGCGTTACGCCAAGGTGAACTTGACGCGCTGAACACACACTGTGTGACTGTGGATGTACACGACGCTCGCCGATGGCGAGCGTCGTGCGTTGGTAGCTTTTGCAGAGTACGCCTTGCGCCACCGACGCTATGGACCTGCCTGATATGGCCAGATGTCATTTCGGCCTGCCGGCCGGAGTGCGAGGCGCCGGGGCCACCGCTCCGAAGGTCTCGTAAGGCAGAGTGAAGACGTTCGACCAACGCTCCTGTAGCGGTAGATAGTGTCTGGTGGTTCTTCCGCTTAGGCTGTTCTTCCGCCTGGGTAGTTCATCCACAGGGAGTGAGCAAGACCTGGGTGTGGATAAGTTGCCAGGGAGGGCTGTTCACTTTTTTTACGTCAGGCTATTGCCAAGCTGCCTCGAGATCCGTAAAGTACGCATCCGCTGCCGGCGACGAGCAAACGTCACAGGCGGTGAAGAGTGGTAAAAGTAGTTGATTTGAAAAGGCTTTCTGAAGCTTCTCGGAAAAATCACTGCTTGACGAGTAACGAGAAATCGGTAAAATGCTCGCCACTTGATCGGGGTCGCCGACAGGGCATCGTTGGATGCGCTGAGGCACGCTTCGCTCTCTTTTGAAGTCTGCGAGCATCGCTTGCAGGACGCAAAAGAAAGCGCTTGACGAAACGCTTCGATTCTGTAGAATACGCCTTCCTCGCAGGGCGCTGAGCAAAGCGCTCGGCAACAGCGAGACGCTCATTGAGCTCACTAGAGCCAAGAGCACGCTCTTTAAAAATTGATCAGGTAATTCATGTGGGCGCTTGCCGATGAGTCAGTGACAATGTCACTGAAATATCAAGGCAAGCGACTCGTCAAACGAGACGTTTGAACCTTGAGCCAAGTTTGGTCCGCTTAACGGACTATCAGACTTTAAACTGAAGAGTTTGATCATGGCTCAGATTGAACG